>JBBQFN010000004.1:0-359757 GCA_038321985.1 Cyanophyceae cyanobacterium
TTTGGAGAGAATGGTAATGCCGCGCTCCCGTTCTAGGTCATTGGAGTCCATGACGCAATCAGGAACCTCTTCCCCTTCGCGGAAGATGCCAGATTGTTTGAGGAGGGCGTCAACGAGGGTGGTTTTACCGTGATCGACGTGAGCGATAATTGCGAGGTTGCGAATGGGAAGACTCATAAATTGCGTCAGGAATGCGAAATTGCAGAAAAAAGTAAAGCGGGTAGCATTTATATTTCTTTACAATTCTAGCCTATTTTGATAAGGATTGCAGATGCCCTCTTTAAATTTTGGTCTTTTCCGGTTGCTCGTAGCTCAATTTTAATGCCGGTTGGCAGAGATTTGGGATTAAGGGAACCAGACTGATTAGCGATCGCCCCGAGTCCGAGGAACCGTGCGATCGCCGATCATACTACCTACGCCCTCCATCGGGCATCGTAGTCCGACTCAGTTGTGCCTCGTTGAGATTGGTATTTAATAAATCAGCATTTTCCAAATTAGCCTCTGCCAGACGCGCCCCCGCCAGATTTGCCCCATATAAATTCGCACTGCGGAGGGTGGCTCGTTCCAAACTGGCCCCGGTTAAATTCGCCCCGCGTAAATCCGCCTGGGATAAATTCGCCCCATCCAGGTAAGTAGGCGATACCTTACAGATGGCCCCCGGACAATGGCGGCCCGTTGGCTCGATCGCCGACAAATTCGCACCCCGCAAACTCGCCTGTTGCAGATTGGCATCCATCAGGTATGCGCCGCTAAGTTCCGTAAAACTCAAATCCGCAAAACTCAGGTCCGTACCATTGAGCTTGCTGGTGAGTAATCGGGCACCGCGTAGATTGGCCCCGGAGAGGTTCGCCGCGCGAACATTGGCGGTAGACAAATCGGCTTGGGTAAGGTTGGCATTTCTTAAATCTGCCCGAACGAGATTGGCCCCGTTTAAATTCGCTTTATGAAGATTTGCCCCGGTCATAATGGCATCACGCAGGTCCGCTGCCGTGAGTTGAGACACCACTAAAGGCGGGTTAACCGACGTAATGCGAGCGCCACGGACTGTAGTGGGAAGGGGGCGTACAAACCTCGCCTCACTCAGATCCGCCCCCGAAAAATCGGCCCATCGCAGAATCGTACCGCGTAAATCAGCACCACTGAGATTGGACTCCGTAAGATTAGCCCCCCGCAAGTCTGCCCCCAATAAATTGGCCCCGGAGAGATTGGCCCCTCGCAAGTCCGCCCCGATCAAGTCGCACCCCATGCATTCATTGCTTCGCAATAACTGGAGTACATGGTCTGGATTAACTCCTAAAACCGTTTGGGGAAACGCCAAGGGAAATAATGCCGCAGCAGCAGCGGATAAAAGCGTTGCAGCCAACTGCCTCGGTGCGATCGTCAGTTTCATAGTTGTTTTTTCTCCTGACCTGGTGTGAAATCCCAATCTAGGACTAATTTGAGAGTAGCACTGGCAAGGGCGATCGCCCCTCCCACTCCGCCCCACTCCGGAAAATCCTATACTAAAGGAAGATAGGGAACTTCAACGAGGGCAGGATATGGCTCTAAATCCCACCGTAATGCAAGCCGTGGAAAAGCTGGATTATCGCGTCACAGTCGGTGACGTGGCAACCAGCGCAGGGCTGCAAGTCAATCTCGCCGAACGAGAATTATTAGCCTTAGCTTCCGAAGCAGGGGGACATTTACAAGTTGCCGACACGGGAGATATTGTCTATCAATTTCCCAAACAATTTCGCGCCGTTCTGCGAAATAAGCATTTCCGACTTCAGTTACAAGAATGGTGGGAAAAGGTCTGGCGGATTCTGTTTTACCTGATCCGGATTTCGTTTGGGATTATCTTAATCCTGTCGATTTTTATTATTTTTGCCAGCATCTTTATTATTCTGACCACCTTAAATAAAGATAGCAGTAGCAATCGGAGCAGTCGGTCCCGAGGCGGCGGAATGATTTTTTTACCCCGAATGTTTTGGGGTCCAGATTTGTTCTGGTTTTTCAATCCGAACTATGGTCGGTATCAGCAGCGACGGCGACAAAAAGCGGCTTCCACATCAGGAGAGTCGATGAATTTTTTGGAGTCGGTGTTCTCATTTTTGTTTGGGGATGGTAATCCCAATGCGAATTTAGAAGAACGTCGCTGGCAGGCGATCGCTGCCACAATTCGGAATAATCAAGGGGCTGTAGTTGCTGAACAAATTGCTCCCTACCTGGATGATTTAGGCACAGGATATAGCAACGAGTTTGAAGAGTATATGCTGCCCGTCCTGACTCGATTTAATGGTCGTCCTGAAGTCAGTCCGGACGGACAGATTGTCTATCATTTTCCCGAATTGCAGACCACGGTCCAAGAGCGAAACACGCAGTCCGTTCCGGCGTACCTGCGGGAAGTTGCCTGGAAGTTTAGCGAAGCCTCGTCCAGTCAATTAACCCTAGCAGCCGGATTAGGGGTGGTGAATATTGGCGGGGGAATTTTTCTAGGGTACTTATTGCAAGACGGGGCGATCGCCGCCCAGATTGGGGGATTAGTCGCGTTTGTTGCTTCGATTTACTGGCTGTTAATCGCCTATGGTATTGCATTTTTGTCCGTTCCCTTAATCCGTTATTTGTGGATTAAAGGACGAAACCGCAAAGTTGAAGCCAGAAACGAAGCCCGACAAAAACAGGCGACTGCTTTAAATCAATCATCAGAAGAGTTACAAAAAAAACTCGCCTATGCCCAACAATTCGCCGCCCAAAACATTATCGGGAGTGAGGATATTGCTTACAGTACCGAAACCGATTTAATCGAACAAGAAAGCCAAAATTCGGCCAAACTCGATGCCGAATGGCGGAAGCGGTTAGAAGGATAAAGTATAGCCACATCCAGTCAGGCCTCCTCGCCAGGGGGCCCGACTGGATCCAGCTTCTACCTGCGCGAATCAGCCTAGGGGAACCTCTTGTTAATTCTGCAAGAGGTTTATGCTTCCCCCTCTTGCTTAGGACGTTTGAACGTCAAGAACCCATACCCATAAGCGGGGGTAAAGTTGAGGTTTACCAGTTCCCAACCGGCTTCCCCCATATGATTGGCATATTCATAAAGCGGTTGCTTTTTGTGCTCGTCCCGCAGTTCTTCTCCGTTGGCACTATGCACGCAGAGGTCACCGGCAAAGTAGTCAACTCGAACGAAGAGGTACTCCCACTTCTGCAAAGCGATCCTCCTGTTGTAGATGGGTGGGCAAAAAATATCTCCCTCTCCCGCCGAACGGGAGACAGAGTAAAGAGTTGCAATTAGACCGTTGCAGAAGAGCTTATCAGTTAGGGGTGCAACGTGAACCCCCAACTGATCACCAATGGTCTACTCTACGCGGATTTTGGCGAGACTAACATTTTGGTAATAGTGGAGCACAATTTGTTGGTAATTCGCACCCTGGGAAGCCAAATTATAAGCCCCCCATTGACTTAATCCGATACCATGACCGAATCCCTTACCCTGAATCGTAAATCCATCAGGGATATTCGATACGCTACTTTTACTAGCCGATGGACCATATTGAGGCATCACTGTAAATCGGGCGCTTCTGAGATTGAGGGCTAGCCGTAATTCTTCACCGTCAATGATGCGCTGACCTGCATCTCCGATCACGCGGATGGACTGAATCCGTCCGTGAGGGCTGGTGCGTTCAGGTTGCAGTTCCAGGATGTTCCCTACTCCGGAGATGCGGCTGCTGAGTTGACTCCGGGAAAAGGTTTCCGTCCATTGGTAGACCGGGGACCCGGCATCATAGTCCGGGACCCCACGCAGATAGGGGCGGGGTTCCGTCCAGACATCTTCCACATTTTCCGTATGTCCCCCAGAGGCGGAGTGGAAAACGGCTTCAATGGGTTCTCCATTGTAAACCAGGACTTGTCCAGCCGTGGCTTGGACTGCCGAGTGAGTGGTATTTGCTTCTTTTTCGACGCCGTTGTAGACCTGCCAGTAGGTATCATCCCCCAGGTCGTAAAGGGAGTTCCCGCGGTTCTGACGCTGATAGAGGGCATAAGTACGGGCAGCGACGGCTTGAGCTTTGAGGGCTTCCTGGGGCCAACTCGGACTCATTTCGGCACCTAAGACACTGTAGAGATATTCTTCAAGGTCCACCTGGTTAATAACGGTGAGTCCTCCGGAAGTCGGAACCAGGACGGTATTGCCGCGATACCAGCGATCGCCAATATAGACAAACCCATCTCCACTCGGTTCGATCTCGATTTGGTTGCCTTGCCATCCCTCAACGGCCACGCCGGATCCAGTGCTGCGGGCGATCGATGCCTGCATTCCGTCCAGTTGTCCTAGGGAACGACCCCCACTATCCCGCACGATCGCAGGGGTGGAACTGCCAATGGTAACTTCGCTGACATCTTCTTGGATGGCGACTCGCAATAATAAGGCAGCTTGAGCCGGTGCCACCATCATCAGCCACATCAAAGCAATCAGCCACCATTGGCGTCTGCTTTCCCACAGGGGCTTAAGTGGAGACAATAATAGATGACTTTTGGTGGGTGCTAGTTTCATGGTTGGCGATCTCCTCAAACAGGGAATCCTCGGGATAAGTTTAAAATATAGGGATGCAATCAGGTCAAGCGCTTTTTCAGAACCGAAGCAAAGCGCCGTCAAAGGCCGTAACCCACTATGATACAAGCAATGTAGAGGGACGGGGGACCTAATGCACTCATCCTTTTGGCGGAGTTTAATCACAATAGTTTTTTAGGGGTCTAGCAGAACCCATGACTCCATCAATATCTCAGCCGCAATATGATACGATAGCGACTTAAAGTTTCGGCGCTCTCTTCGTGTCTTCCCGGTGAGAACTCCCTTAATTTGGATTTAATGGAAGGGTTTTGATTGAGCCGGTGTAGCCGGATTTCTGTTCCCCCCAGTTGACCCGAGTTTTCCGCAGTCCGAATGATAAAAATTGCCTAAAATAAGTTATTTTCACAGTTAAAAGAGCGCCTTAAGATGCAGATTACGTTTTTAGGAACCAGTTCCGGTGTACCCACGCGATCGCGTAACGTATCCAGTTTGGCGGTACGTCTGCCTCAACGGTCAGAGGTGTGGTTATTTGACTGTGGCGAAGGCACCCAACATCAAATTCTCAGTAGCGAAATCAAAATTAGCCAGATCAGCCGCATTTTTATCACCCATCTTCACGGGGACCATATCTTTGGATTGATGGGTCTGTTGGCAAGCTGCGGTTTGGCTGGAAATGCCAGTCGCATCGATATTTACGGCCCTACGGGGTTAAATGACTATCTCCAAGCCTGTAGTCGCTACTCCCAAACTCATTTCTCCTATCCGATTAAGGTCCATCAGACTCGGCCTGGAGTGATCTATGAGGATGATGAGTTTCGGGTCATAAGCGGACGCTTAGAGCATCGGGTAACGGCTTATGGCTATCGGGTGGAGGAAAAAGACCGCGCGGGACGGTTTAATGTGGAAAAAGCAGCTCAGTTGGGTATTCCCTCGGGTCCTCTCTACGGCCAACTCAAACGCGGCGAAACTGTCACATTGAGCGATGGTCGCCAAATTTCAGGTCAGGAGTTATGTGGACCCACAGAACCCGGCCGAAAAATGGCTTATTGTACGGATACGATTTTTTGTGAGGGGGCGGTACAACTGGCGCAAGATGTGGATGTATTGATTCACGAAGCGACTTTTTCCCATCAAGATGCACAGTTGGCGATCGATCGCCTGCACTCGACCAGTACAATGGCGGCGCAAGTGGCTTTAGCTGCGGGGGTGAAGCGGTTGATTATGACCCACTTCAGCCCCCGGTATGCTCCCGGAAATGATATTCAGTTGGAAGATTTGCGCCAGGAAGCCCGGGCAATTTTTCCCAATACCGAGATGGCTTACGATTTCTGGACATACTCCGTGGAACGCCATCGTTCACCGGAGTTAGAGTCCGTGGGGACTGGGGGCGATCTCAGGTCTTAAAATCAGCTCCATCGCCCGGGTGTTTGTCTAGACCGTTATTCTACTAAGGTTTCCGGAATGGCCGGACATTCGCACTGAGTAAAGTCTTCCGCTGAATGAGTCAAATTCTGATCGGCTACAAAGATAGCGCTGCCGTTGTCTTCCTTGTATTTATTCGGTTTAAGAAGGCGATCGCGAATCCCTTCTAAGCGATTGATTGAGTCTACCGGCGATCGCGGTTGGGGAACCTCCAAATTCGGCCATAACGGTAAATCCACACAAGGACAACTCTCGGGGGGAGTTCCCCGAGTTTTTGCAGGAACCGGCATAGTACATCGAGAACACAGCATAACTTCCCACTTCGGCGTTAGCAACTCAGCGATCGTTTCCTGGGTTCCCTCAACATAACAACTCCCGTTCTTGGCAGAGGTCAGAATTTGCCAACACCTCTCAAATTCTGGGCTATAGCTATTGTTGTTGTAAATGGGCTGCGGCAGCAATTTGTCGGTACCATTATTAATAACAACCTTTTTGCCTAATTGGAACCAGTAGGCAAGATATTTTTTGACCTGTTCTTCCGTTGCCATAAATTTTCCTGAAATCTTTTTGCGGGAGTCACAAATCAACCCCATTATGCTGATTTGCAACCATCTTTATCAAACTCAATCAAGGGACAAAGAGGCGGCCTTCAAAGAAGCTAGCATGGATTCAGGAATTGCGATCGCCCTGGATAGATTCGCAACCTTGAAGCAATTCCTCCAAGTCGATGCCTTACCCTGAGTTTGATCCCAGGCGATCGCCTCCAAAATCTTAGAAAACCTTTGCATGGATCTATTTTAGCTTGCCTTGAGTAGACTCCAAACCGGGACTGGGTAAAATTATCCCAAAATTTAGACGAGGAAATCCTCTTATCGGGGGTATCTATATTTGATGTGGAATTGATGAGTTTTCCCCCTAATCCACCAGGGGTTTAGGGGGTGGGAGAACGGAACCGACTGCACTCAAGTTAACTGCATGACCTCCAGTAACCAGATAAACGGGGTCGGCGATCGCCCCCAAACGACGGACCAAATCCCCCAGGCGGTCGCGAAATGTCCGACCCATCGGGTACGCCGGAACCACACCCCATCCCGTCTCTTCTGCCACAAAAATTATGGTTCCCTCCTTCAACCCCTTCAGACTTTCTATTAATCCTTCCCAGGTTGTCGTCCAGGTTTGCTCGTCTTCTTCCAGCAGATTAGCGACCCAAGTGCCTAACGAATCGACCAAAAAGCAAGCAGGATTCCCCGAAATAACTCCCTCTTGAATCGCCGCCTTCAGTGCCACCGGAACTTCCCGGGTACTCCAGCTTGCAGAACGTCTTTTGCGGTGGCGATCGATTCGCCTTTGCCACTCCCCATCCTCAGCAGCAAGACGGGCTGTTGCAATATAAACGACGGGTTTGCCCGTTTGTTCCGCCAGCATTTCCGCCCATTCACTCTTCCCCGATCGCGCCGGTCCCGTGACCAAAATGATTCGTTTCACAACCCCTTCTCTCCCTAATTTCCTGGGTTCTATAGATTCGGCGTCCGGATTTCCCAGGAGAATAACCCTACCTCAGACTCCCGTTACCTTTCCCTCGGTGCCTATCATTTCTTTTGCTAGAGCGGTAAGTTATACTGCGGCAAGGACAGCCAGTCCATTCCCGATATTTTTACCGAGGTTCAAGGGGGTTGAGATCTGTTAAACAGGGAACTACAGCGTTTAGACTGAGCGGGTATTCTGAATTTTCATCGTAATTATAGCCTCGCTTTAAAAGCCAAAATCAAAATAAAATCTTAAGACCCTGCTTCCTTTGTCACTGCCTCATTTGAGAAAAAATCAGCAGGATAACTGATCCGAGGAAATCGAAGGCCCTAGGAACTGGAATCAGGTATTCCTTAGGTAGGGAAACATCAGCTTTGAGTCTACCAGCCCCTGGAAACCTACAACTCAGTACAGCACCACCACTTGAGCGGAGTAACCCATCTATGCAACAGCCTGATATCTCTGCAATTATTTGTACCCACAATCGAGACACCTATTTGGGCGATGCGATTGAGAGCTTGCTTCAGCAAGACTTTGGTAATTTTGAAATCCTAGTGGTGGATAACGGATCGAGCGATCGCACCAAAGAGGTCGTTGCCGAACGGCAGTCGGATCCGCGAGTTAAGTACATTTATGAACCCACCCTGGGGCTGTCCTTCGCCCGCAATACTGGATTTGAGCAGGCCCGCAGTGAAATCCTGGCCTATCTGGATGATGATGCGATCGCCTCACCCCAGTGGTTGCGAACCCTGTGGAATGCGTATCAGCAAAACGAAAACCTGGCGATCGCTGGGGGTAAAGTCACCTTAATTTGGCCCGAAGGCGTCCAACCCCCAGTTTGGCTTTCTCCCGGTCTCGCAGAAAACCTAGGTGCCTATGACCTCGGAGACCAAATGACCCTGATTCGTGAACCGGGCCTAACCCCAAGAGGATTAAATTACTCCATTCGGCGATCATTTCTAGAAAAGGTGGGTGGTTTTGATTTGAACCTCGGTCGCGTGGGCAAATCCTTGCTTTCCAACGAAGAATTACACATGACTGAACTGGCACTCAATCAAGGGTGGGAAGTCGCCTATCTACCGTCAGCGATCGCCGCCCACAATGTCGCCCCAGAACGGTTAAAGCACAGTTGGTTTTTGAGTCGCGGTTGGTGGCAGGGGATTAGCGAGTGTTACCGTGAACAACTCACCGGACGTGCTGGCATTGGACAGTTTGCCAACGGGGGAGAAAAATTGGTGCGGGGACTTTATAAATCTTTAAAATATTTTCGGGATCCGGCCTTAAGTTTTGACAACTTAGTGTACGCTTACGGTCAGATTGGGTATTTAAATGCAGCCTTACGCGGAATGCTGTTGGGTTTTCCATCTGCCGGCTTGAGATCTACACCTGTGGGGGAGACTCAAAAGAGCGAGCGGACTGAAACAGGTTAAAAATAAACAGAGGGAATGGGAGGTGGGGAGGTGCCTAGGATGGAGAGAACAACGAGATGCAAACAACTTGTCGAAGGATTCAATCGGGGCCAGGGAGGTCAGTCGCAATTTGGGTTAACCCTTACCCTCTACTGTGTACCTAAGTTTTAGAATCCCCCCTTAACCCGTTCGGGTTCAAAGCCAACCTGTTGTGCACACTGTAAGCTGGCGTTAAGTTAACCGAGATTATCATGGACTCGAACCCATTAAAAATTCCAATTTCTGTTTTAATTCCCGCTAAAAATGAAGAAGCAAACCTCCCTGCTTGTCTAGCGAGTCTCGAACTTGCAGACGAAGTGTTTTTAGTGGATTCCCAAAGTAGCGATCGCACCATAGAAATCGCCGAAAACTGGGGGGCAGAAGTCGTTCAATTCAACTTTAACGGTCGCTGGCCCAAAAAGAAAAATTGGTCCTTAGAAAACCTGCCCTTTCGCAACGACTGGGTACTCATCGTCGATTGTGACGAACGTATCCCCCTAGAACTTTGGGAAGAAATGGCCCAAGCCATCCAAAACACCAACTGTGATGGCTACTATCTCAATCGCAAAGTTTTCTTCCTCGGTAAATGGATTCGTTACGGTGGCAAATATCCCGACTGGAACCTGCGCCTATTTCGGCATCAAAAAGGCCGCTACGAAAACTTAAAAACCGAAGACGTCCCCAACACTGGCGATAACGAAGTCCACGAACACGTCATCTTAGAACGTCCGGCAACTTACCTCAAAGCGGACATGATCCACGAAGACTTTAGAGACATATATCAATGGTTAGAACGGCATAATCGCTACTCGAATTGGGAAGCGCGGGTTTACTATAACCTCCTCAGTGGAAAAGACGATAGTGGCACCATTGGAGCCAACTTTTTTGGCGATGCCGTCCAGCGCAAACGCTTCCTAAAAACCGTTTGGGTGCGCCTCCCCTTCAAACCCCTGCTAAGATTTATTTGGTTTTATATCCTTAAACTAGGCTTTTTAGATGGAAAAGCCGGATACATTTATGGACGCCTTTTAAGTCAATATGAATATCAAATCGGAGTCAAACTCTTTGAACTCCGCAAATTTGGCGGACAGTTAAATCAAACTTCAGTCCAACCCGCTTCCGAATCGCCAACCCTTCCAGAAATCAAAGAATCAGCCTAAACCTAACCACAGATTACACAGATTACACAGAAAAAAATCCGTGAAAATCTGTGTAATCTGTGGTTAATTTTCTCCCATAATAAAGAGGGAGATAGCAAGTGCTACCTCCCTCTTTAAACTCAACTGCTCAAAACAGTGAGCTTATACTAAGTGTAAGTTCGGATAGTACGCCATCATATCATCGGTGGTGAGAGTATCTCCTTTGGCTTGTGGAGTCCAGAGGACCTCGAAGGCTAACAATTGTTCGCTACCAATGCCGCCAATTTGACTTAAGGCTTGACGCATTTGGTCAGACCCGTTAATCGTGGGGAGTTGCAGATTCCCTAATGTTCCGACAACTAGGGTAACCACGATATATTCACTGGGTGCTTCCGTTTCGGTTTTCACCAGTTCGCCATTTTCATCCATTGGCAAAGCCTTGGTGGCATTGCCGTCGCGTAACTGGTTATTAACATTGGAAAGGGTTTCTTCTTGGACTTTAGACCGTTCCGTGAGGGCAAGTTGGTTAAATTTGGCTTCAGCCAAGGCTAAGCGGGTTTTTTCCGATTGGGTGGCACCGTAAACCCAGTATTCGGGATGACGTAATAAGGCGAGGCTGACTTCTTGCAGGACTTGGGCACGACCCTCGGCAGACCCAGTATTGGCCAAGAGGGCAAGTTTGTCCAGTTCCTGTTGTAGTTCCCGCGCTTCGGCTAGGAGTCCAACTTGGACTTGACCGATCGCCACGGTGGGATTGTTGGTGTATTCAGCAGTTTCTTCACTACCGACACGGCGAAAGGCTTGCATCAGGAAGTTGGCGATCGCCACGACAATCAAGATGCTGAACAGTCCACCAAAACCTCCCCCAAAGCCGAAGAACGGCAGCAAGAAGGGAAATCCAAATCCACCACCCCGGGGGTAATATCCACCGCCTCCAGGGGGCTGATAAGTGCGAGTAGGGTTTGAATAGGAGCGAGAGGGTGCACGGAATGATCCGCCCCCAATTCGCCCTCCCGAACGAGCGGCTAAGGCTCCATCGGCACTACCGAGGACCAAGACAACTACCAAGGCGATCGCCAGGAGGGGTTTGAAAAAGGGTTTAATTGCTGAAAGCAGTTTTCTATACATAAAGCATCTAGGAAGTGCGATTCTCATCAACGGGGTCCCGACTCAGAACGGCTCTGCTATATCAGTACCGTTCTGGCATTTGCGCGTCGGCAGGCAGATGTAACTTTCTGCCTCCCTTCTAATGTATCGTTTTCCTCGGCCAACCGAACTCGAAATCACAACGGATTTGGGGGAGGATAGCCGAACCTAGGGGATTTCTAATCTGTAATTGAACCGGAATGATTGAGGAGGGTTGGCATACCATTTCCCCAGTAGCGGGGACTTCCATTGGACCCTTAGCCGCCACCAACAATCGTCACAATTTCCACGCGATCGCCTTGCTGCATCTAAGTTTCCTCCCACCACCGCCACCCGTTCGGCCCCACAATCGAGCACATCGGTGAGGTTGTGCATCTCGATGCCACCGATCGCAAACCCAGGAATTGAAGAATGCTCCGAAGCATAGCGGACATAAGCCAAACCCGCTGGAGTTTTGCCCGGTTTCGTGGGAGTTTCATACACCGGACCCACCCCCATATAGTCCGCCCCTTCAGCGATCGCCCGTTGCATTTCTTCCGGGTTCGTGGTAGAAGGACCGATTAAACGTTGAGGGCCAAGCAACTCGCGTGCAAAGGCAGTCAGCATATCCTGTTGTCCCAGATGCACCCCAAAGGCCAAGTTCCCCCGGTCATTCATAATAAATAACGCCCCATAGTGGTGACAAATTTGGCGGAGTCGTTCCACATTCCGGAGTCGTTCCGCATCATCTGTATTTTTGTCACGGTACTGCACCAAGGTTAAGCCCCCTTCTAGGGCCGCTTCTACCACGGCGAACAACTTGTCATTTTGGTCCGTAAATCCGCAAGCCTTCTCTCGTCCGGTCTAAATTAGCATCTAAAATGCGACAGAGCCAGAGGGTGCACCGAAGGAACCACCCCAAGGCGTTCCCCAGAACGAGCGGCAAAGGCGGCATCGGCGCTACTGAGGACAATATGCGCGATCGCAAAGTCATCAAAGTTGCGATCGATCCCCGATGAAGAAAGTGCGAAGATAGAAATGAAACGTGGTAAATTAATATTTTCCGGCTTTCTTGACGCTCCTGTTTTCCACAGGCAAATTCCCCAGGTTAATTTCTGGCCTTTTCTACTAATATCACTTTCATGTTATTCAAAAAAACCTCGTATCGTAACCCTGGGACTTTCGTTCCGACCCTTTATTTTGCAGAAGGCGTCCCTTACTTCATTATTAACACCGTTTCGCTTCTGATTTATAAAGACCTGAAGATAAGTAATGCCGAAATTACTTTTTGGACCAGCCTTCTTTACCTGCCTTGGGTCATAAAAATGTTTTGGGGGCCTTTTATCGATATTTACTCAACAAAAAGAAATTGGATACTCTATACAAATCTAGCCATGATGGGCTGCTTAAGTTTAATAGCGCTCTCTGTGCAAATGTCGAATTTCTTTTTCATCTCTCTATGCGCCTTTACAATCACTGCTTTTATTTCGGCCACCCATGACATTGCGGCTGACGGATTTTATATGCTGGCATTAAGTCCAGAACAACAAGCTTTCTATGTGGGTATTCGCAATATTTTTTACAGAGTAGCCCGGATGTTCACTGAGGGAGTTTTGATAGTATTTGCGGGTAGACTGGCAACATCCCTCGGCAATATTCCTTTAAGCTGGAGTCTGGCTATAGGTTTAACCGCTTTAATATTTGGGGCACTTTTTATTTACCACCGATTGATTTTACCTTTTCCTGAAAGTGATTCGCAACTTTCTCCAACGGAAATTAAAGAAACTGTTCCTTTTGTAGAAGTCATTAGTTCTTACTTTCGGCAGAATAAAATTGCGGCTACACTAGCATTTATCTTGCTCTATCGATTCGGAGAAGCACTACTTGGAAAAATGGCTACTTTATTTTTTAAAGATAGCTTAGCAGTAGGAGGCTTAGGACTATCAACAGAAGATGTGGGTTGGATTAACCTAACCGTAGGCGTAATATCCTTACTAATGGGAGGTATATTAGGCGGGCTTGTTATTGCCAAATATGGATTAAAGAAAACCATTTGGCCGATGGCGTTAGCCTTGAATTTACCGAATATATTTTACGTTTATATGGCTTATACTCAACCCGACAAACTATTAGTCTATCCCCTTGTTTCCCTGGATCAATTTTGTTCGGGATTAGGCTATACTGCTTTTGCGGTTTATTTAATGTATATTTGCAAAGGAAAGTACAAAACTTCTCATTTTGCGATCTCTACGGGGATTATGGCACTCGGCATGATGATACCGGGATTGATTAGCGGTTACATTCAGGAAAAACTTGGCTATCCAGGATTTTTTATCCTCGTCTGTTTACTAGCGATTCCTGGAATGCTCACTCTATTTTTTATTCCTTTAGATGAAATAGAAAATTCTCAAGCTAGTTAACGGATAGGGGAAAAGTGAGCGCTCATTAAACTTCAAAAAAACTGCGGTAATACGGAATTCGGTTTTATTAGGTCTATAAAAACCCGCACCCTCAAGGGCGCAAGCTATACGGACAAAGCCAGCGGGCGCGGCGTCAGAAAGAAAACCACTTTTCCAAACCGGATTCCGTATAATGTATTGTTTTCCTGTGCCAACGGAACTCGAAATTCCAACGGATTTGGGGGAGGATAGGCGAACCTAGAGGTTTTCTAAGATGTAATTGATCTGGAATGATGTAGGAAAATTGGCCTAAAATTTCCCCGGGACGGGGGAGTTCCCCCGGACCCTTAGCCACCACCGACAATCGTCACAATTTCCAGGCGATCGCCTTGCTGCATCGGCGTTTCATCCCAAAATTGCCGATGCAGGATTTCCCCGTTGTACTCTACCGCAACTAATCGAGGATTTAGCCCCAGGCGTTCTAGAAACTGAGGTAGATTCGTTCCCGGCGCACAAGATTGGGTTTCACCATTCACTTGTAAGGCTATCTCAGGCATTAGACTGGACATTCCTTTGTTCAAGAGCTTTCAGGGTTTGAATCCGATTCATTTGAGACAAAAAATACTGGGCGACTAAAGTGGGCTGTTCGACATCCATGATCCCGCGCACGACTGCCACCCGTTCGGCACCACATTCGAGCACATCGGTAAGGTTGTGCATATCAATGCCACCGATCGCAAACCAGGGGATCGAAGAGTGCTCTGCTGCATAGCGGACATAAGCTAGACCCGCCGGGGCTTTACCTGGTTTTGTGGGGGTTTCATAAACTGGACCCACCCCAATATAATCCGCCCCTTCCGCGATCGCCTGTTGCATTTCTTCCGGGTTCGTGGTAGAACGTCCGATTAAACGTTGAGGACCGAGCAACTGGCGCGCTAGGGTAATGGGAACATCCTGTTGTCCCAAATGAACCCCATCTGCATCTACTGCTAAAGCCAAGTCTACGCGGTCATTCATAATAAATAGCGCCCCGTAGTTGTGACAAATCTGGCGCAGTTTTTCTGCATTCCGGAGACGTTCACCATCGTCTGTATTTTTGTCTCGGTACTGAACCAGGGTTAAACCCCCTTCTAGGGCCGCTTCCACCACAGCGAATAACTTATCGTTCTGGGACGTAACCAGATATAAAGGGGACTGCTCCAGTTGCTGACGACGGCGGTAAGCGAGTAAATTACTCTCTAGGGTATAGACGCGGTAGCGCATCTGCTTAAACACCCCTCCCATTTCAGCGTGGTAAAGCTTGCCATACTCTTCGAGTACCCGCAGGGCTTCTTCCACCCGGCAGAAGTTCGCCTGCAACAGGGCCTCAACCCCAGAACGTTCTTGTTCTTGCGGATGGCTCAGTTCTGTCCCCGGGTCCCCAGGAGTATTCCGGGCTGCCCTCAATTCCGGTGCGTGCCAGCTTGCGAGTTCTTGGCGCATGGACTTGCACTCATGGGCTAGGGGCGAGCTTTGCAGGCCAAAGCGGCACCATTCTTCAATAATCCGCAACCCCTCTCGCGCCCGGTCTAAGTTTGCATCTAAAATGCGACAGAGAGCAGGCTGTACCTGTAGGGTCGCCAGATCCGACACCCTTGCTAAACCGCTGTTTTTTTCAGCCATCAAAACCCCCTTTCATTGCTCGATCCGAACAGTCTGTTTTAACGTTTCCCATGCACTATGAACATTGAGGAACTCTATGATGCAAACTTATAATATCCTTTCTGCTTTTTTTATTTTTTTTAAGCGGTGAAATTTATTGTGGCACAAAAAATTAAGCATCTGTTAATTTCAGTGGATAATCAGGAGGGAGGAAGTTGACACTCGGGCATTTTGTCCGCATCTACATCGGATGAACTGCAACTGCTTTTGGCTATTCGTTTAGGAGAAGATCGGAGGAGAGTCGTGAGTTTCATAAGCCCCCATCAATCGCGTTCGTATAAGTCCCGCATCGTGGCCCCGTTGGGAGTTGCCGCGACTGCATTGTTCTGGTTCTATGTCCCCACAGCGATCGCCCAAAATGTTCCCCCCTTTCAAAGCGCTCAGAATTCTGGGGCCGAGGTGGCTTCACAAACCAAGCTGTTTGTTAATCCAAGCGGTGGAAATGACTCAAGCGGCAACGGCAGCGAATCAGCACCCTTTAAAACTATTACCCAAGCGTTGCGGCAAGCCCAGCCCAACAGTACGATCCTGCTAACTCCAGGAACTTATAGTGCTGACACTGGGGAGAGCTTTCCCTTAATGCTCAAACCCCAAGTCACCCTTCAAGGCGATACCAGCACCCGAGGGCGAGGGATCATTATCCAAGGGGGAGGTCTTTACCTCAGTCGCAGTTCTGCACGCCAAAACGTAGGTCTCGTTGCCGCTGATGGAGCCCGCGTCTCCGGCATCACCTTGACCAATTCCAATAGCAGCGGTTATGCCTTGTGGATTGAATCTGCCTCAATGGAGGTAACGGATAACACCTTCACGGGCAGTGGTCATGATGGAATCTCCGTCGTGGGCAACAGTGCACCGAGAATCAGTGGTAATCATTTTGTGGAAAATGGGGCAAACGGCATCACCATTTATGGAACTTCCCGACCCCAGCTTCTGGATAATGTGTTTGAGCGCACGGGATTTGGAATCAATATCGGACAGAAGGCTGAGCCCATCTTGACAGGAAATCGGGTGATTCAAAACCGAGATGGGGTGGTGATTCATGGATCCGCGCGTCCAGTGTTGCGGAATAATCAGATCGAAACCAATCGGGAAAATGGGGTGGTTGCTGTTGGTAATTCTCGTCCGGATATGGGGACCTCTGGGGATCCCGGGGGGAACATTATCCGGAACAATGGACAAATGGATCTCAATGGCAGCGCCACGAAAGAGATTATTCCGGCCTTTGGCAATCAAGTTGCAACCGATCGCACCAGTGGACGCCTTGACTTGAATGGGACGCTCGCCCCCACGGTGAGCGCCCCAGTTGCCAGTCAACCCCCGCGACCTTTACCCCTGCCAGCGGCTACCCCTGCGCCCAGACCCCCGGCCTCTGGGACCTCTTTTCCCAGCCCGACGGCCTCAACTCCTGCGCCATTATCTGCGACTGTTAGCCTTCCGGTTCCCGCAGCGGGAGAAGGCATCCCAATTCCGGTACCGCCCCCACAAAACGGGACCGGATCAGCACCGGCGCTGACTCCCCGAACCCCTGCACCAGCGATCGGGAATCGTCCCGGGGATACCCTGCCCAATCTGCTGCCTGTACCCGATGGTAATGCCCCGATTGGAAATGCCGGAGGTGGAGTCCCTGTTGTGGCTCAAGGTAGCAGTACGGGCAATGGACCCCCGAACCCCCCTAGCCGTGCCGCTGCCCTGGGACTTCGCTATCGGGTGATTGTGGAAGCTACCAGTGCCAGTCAACAAGCGCGTGTGCGGCGCATCGTTTCCGATGCATTTCGCACTCAAATTAATGGCCGGATGGTGATGCAGGTAGGAGCTTTTGCTACCCAAGATAAGGTGGATGAAATGATGCAATTACTCCAGAAAAATGGATTAACGGGTGTGGTTATTAATATCGAATAACCGTTGGGTTTAAGGGATATTTTTCCGTTCAGGAGTCAAAATTCAGAGCGATCGCCTCCCTTTCCTCTGGACCTTTGAGCTCCTGATTTTTTTGTGTTTTTCAACGGAAGGCCCTTATCCCATCCCCCTCTAGTCTTTAAAAAATCTCCCTATTTAAGAGAGTCAGTTTTTTGAAAGTTTATTATACTAACCCTGGTTATCAAAGACTTATTTTCCGTGGAAAAAAGTCGCGGCAGCCTTTCTTTTTATAGCCTCACCCTTAAATTAAGTGGCTTTTATAGACCTTTGAGAATTGAAGAGAGTAGTAAGCCCCAATTTGGTATCAGTCCGGTGAAGCCAGTAATCTCAATGGGGTTAAACGTTAACCTATTCAAATTTGACGTAGCCTTTCGTTTATAATTGAACAGCTAAACGCTTTTCGGGGGAGTGTCATTAATGGCTTTAGCGATATTATTCGGTTTGGGAATTTGTACCGGATTGCTCGCTGGACTGTTTGGGCTCGGAGGTGGTATTCTGCTCGTACCGGCCTTAAGCCTGTGGGGTTTGCCGGTAGTGACCGCTGGGGCTACGAGTTTAGTGGGGGTATTTTTAACAGCGGTTTCCGGCACTATTCGATATGGATGGGAGGGGAACTTAAACTGGCGAAATGCCTTACAAATTGCTGCTTTTGGGATTCCCACTGTTCAGCTTGGAGCTTGGGTAGCTCGACATATTCCAGAGGGCTGGTTAGCGGTGTCTTTTTCTTTACTATTGTTAGCCGCTATTTATTTAATGGGGTTACGAAAAACTCTCATCGATAAGGATGCGATCGCCACTTTACTAGACACAGAAACCCCCGAAAAATTAATAAAAAGTCCGACATTTTCCCGATGGGAGTTTGCCAAAATTGGGGGGCTCGGGGGTGCGATCGCCGGATTATTCGGGGTTGGGGGTGGCATTGTCATGGTTCCCTTGCAAGTCTTATTAATGGGAGAATCGATCTCTTCCGCAGTCCCGACAACCCTCGCCGCAGTCACAGCGATCGCCGCTTCGGGTTTAGCGCAATATGCCTGGAATGGCAATGTATTATGGATTCCCGGCTTATGTATCGGTTGCGGTGGCATCCTGGGCGTCCAACTGGGAACCCGCCTCCTCCCTCACTTAAGCGCCGCCTTAATGAATAACCTTTTCCGCCTCATTCTATTTGTCTTATCCCTGTATATGATGGGCCAAGGGTTAGCCAGGGGATTAGTATAAACTGGGAAATAGTCATCCCAAGTATTCTTGCTATTGACGATTGACCCCAAAGCGAGATAATCTACCCCAAACCTTATTAGATTAATTGCCATGTCTACCCTGTTAATTCAACTGCTTATTATCGGATTAGTTGCTGGTGTCGCCGGGGGAATGTTTGGCATTGGCGGCGGGGCAATTATGGTTCCCGCAATGGTTCTTCTCCTGACATTAGACCACCGATTAGCAACCGGCACATCCATCGCTGCTCAAATTCTACCCATTGGATTATTAGGTGCAATGGTCTATTATAAAAATGGAAATTTAAACTTTAAATATGCAGCCGTAATTGCCTTGGGTTTACTCATTGGTAATTATTTTGGTGCATTATTTGCCAATCAACCTTTTATCAGTAGTGAATTCATGAAAAGACTGTATGGTGCTTTCTTGTTCCTCCTGGGGTTTAGATATTTGTTCCCAAATTTGTTTACCCGATAAGGGATGAGAGGGAAAAAGGCCGGATCTTTTGTCTACAATGTGGGATATTAAATTGATTGAAAAAGAGAAAAAAAATAAATGAGTTTAAGACAATTTCCCGATAGATTTCTCTGGGGTGCGGCAACGGCTGCCTATCAAATCGAAGGCGCTTGGAATGAAGAGGGCAAAGGCGAAAGTATTTGGGATCGTTTCACCCATCGCCCGCATACAATTCTGAATGGGGATACGGGGGATATTGCTTGCAACCACTATCATAAAATGCCGGAAGATGTGGCATTGATGCAGGCATTGGGTTTACAAACCTATCGATTTTCTCTCTCTTGGACGCGAATTTTACCCCAAGGTAGAGGTCAAGTCAATGCCAAAGGATTGGCGTTTTACGATCGCCTCGTAGACCATCTCCTCGAAGCCAGCATTATCCCCAATATTACCTTGAATCATTGGGATTTACCCCAAACTCTCCAAGAAATGGGGGGATGGGTGAATCGGGAGAGTATTGATTGGTTTGCTGACTATGCACAAGTCGTGTTTGAGAAATTAGCCGATCGCGTTCCCTTGTGGACAACTCACAATGAACCAGCGGTACTCGCCTTTATGGGATATGCCTTCGGGAACTTTGCTCCGGGTATTGCCGACTATTCCCAAGCCTTTCAAACCTCACATCACCTGCTGGTTGCTCACGGAAAAGCCGTGCAACTGTTTCGGGAAGGCAACTATAACGGTGAAATTGGGATTGTTCTGAGTGTGAATCACTACCAACCCAATAGCGATCGCCCCTCAGACATCGCCGCCTGTGAGCGAATGTATCAAACCAGTACCGCCTTATTTGCTGACCCGCTTTTCAAAGGAGACTATCCCCAACCCTTATTCGACTGGATTGGTTGCCATGTACCCAAAATAGAAACAGGGGATTTGGAACTTATCTCTACCCCCATCGACTTTGTAGGGATTAACTATTATTTTACCTTAAACGTTTCCTTTGCTCAATGGGGAGGATTATTCAAATTAGAATCTACTCAAGTTTCTGCACCGGGTTGGGGTCAAACTGACATGGGATGGGGAGTCAATCCGCCGGGATTAACCTCAGTCTTGTTAGATTTTAAAAATAACTATGGCAATCCTAAACTCTATATTACCGAAGGCGGTTGTGCCTTGCAAGATAGTCCCAATCATGAGGGATTTGTAGAAGATTGGGGACGCATTAATTACTTGCGATCGCATTTTATAGCTGCTCATGATGCCATTGCCGAGGGCGTCAATTTACAGGGATATTATGTCTGGAGTTTGATGGATAACTTTGAATGGGCGCATGGATTTTACCCCCGCTTTGGATTAGTCCGCGTCGAATTTGACAGCGGTAAACGCATCCCTAAACAAAGTGCCTGGTGGTATCGCGAAGTCATGAACCGAAATGGGGTAGAGGAATAATATAGCGTTTCTTAAGCTATTGAGGTTCGGTTTTGGGGTCAAAGTCCCCCTTTTGAAGGAGGATTTAGGGGGATCGTCCGGATTTCACGAGACCAAAAACCGCTATATCACCAATTATTCTCCCCTCATACATCGTCAGGACAAAATACTCTCGCTGATTGAAAGAGCCGATCGCAGCAAAACCCAAAGAAGCGATCGCCTTTTCCCTGCCCAGCAAAGCCCCACCTCTCCCTAAAATCTCCCCAGGGGATCGCCCTCCGGACCCTCCCCATGCACCCACTTTTCCCGCCATGTCTCTATAATTTTATGCTAAAGCTGTAGAGTACATAGAGCAGAAATTAACGGTATGGCTGGACATAGTAAATGGGCTAATATTAAACGGCAGAAAGCTAGAGTGGATGCGGTGAAGGGGAAAACCTTCACCAAAATCTCGCGGGAAATTATCGTTGCGGCGCGCAGTGGCGTTCCAGATCCGGATGGCAACTTTCAGTTACGCACTGCGGTGGATAAGGCAAAGGCGGCAGGGATTCCCAATGAGAACATCCACCGGGCGATCGCCAAAGGTGCCGGAACCTGGGATGATGCCAGCAACAACTATGAAGCAATCCGCTATGAGGGATATGGTCCCGGTGGTATCGCCGTGATTGTGGAAGCGCTGACGGATAACCGCAATCGGACGGCAGCGGATTTGAGGGCCGCTTTTAGCAAGAATGGTGGCAATTTAGGCGAGACGGGATGCGTGAGTTGGATGTTTGAACTCAAAGGCGTGGTGACCCTTCAAGGTGAGATAGAGGAAGATGAACTCTTGGAGGCATCGGTAGAAGGGGGTGCGGAGTTTTATGAACCGACGGAAATCGATGAAGATACATCAGGATATGAGGTGTTTACAGAAGCAACTAATTTAGAAAGCCTCAACCAAACTTTAAAAGAGCGCGGATATGAGATTTTTAATGCAGAATTGCGGTGGATTGCTGCTAATAATGTAGAAGTAACCGACCCAGATCAAGCGCGATCGCTACTTAAAATGATGGATGCTTTGGATGATTTGGATGATGTCCAAAATGTCACCGCCAATTTTGATATGGCGGATGAATTAGTCGCCATGAGCGTGGTGTAATTCTAGCTCTTTTACAAGAATTGGGCCAATTATGACCAGGTTAGAAACCGGGTTTCTTTCAACATCTCTGCATAATTTCCACAAATTTAGGCAGAAACCCGGTTTCTTGTCCTATACAAGGTTTTATCCCCGTTAATCTTCCAGTTTTGTGGGTCCTAAATATTGGGTTAAATAGGGAGAAAAAACCTCATAAATTAAGGTTAAAGGCTTTTTATGATGCCAAAATAAATAATGTCTTCCCCAAAAGGGTCCTTTTTGTCCGAAGGCGGTTTCTAAGGCGGGGGAATGTCCGTAGTGAATGCCTTGGACGTCGCGATAGAGTTCGGTATGCAGGCGCGAGAGGCTCTCCCAGATTGGGATTGAGCGGTTTTGCAAATATTCATCAACGTGACTCGCTTCCCACCAGGAGGCGGCGTAGGCGAGTCTTTGTCCCGAGGCGGTGCGTAACCAAACTTGTCGCCGCAGTCGGGGTCCTGGGACCCATTGGATGGGGTCCGGTGCACCGTCGGGTTCCATTGCGATCGCCGACATATCAATCACGTCTACTTCCGTGGGTTCCCCGGTGAGTAGTTTCAGGTGGCGCGTCGGCGAACCGTCTCCGAGGAGCAAAATTTGCCATGCTGGTGCGAGTTGGGGGTGGGGGAGTCCCTGCTGTACCCACTCTTCCCCCCCTTCCCAGATGGGGTCGAGGCAGTGCCAGGTAGTTGGCGGGGTTACGCTGTTGGTGGGTCTGGAAGTAGCAGTCAATGCGCTTAACAGAACTTAACGTCACTCTCAATCATAGCGTTCCTTGTCCCAGGTCTTGAGCAATTGCTGGAAAATGGCTGGGGATTGATTTATCCAAACCTCTCTAAGGGTAAACACCCTGAAGGGGTTACTACGAACGGGGTGAACCTCTGAAGGGTTTACTACGAACAGTTTGTAGTGACTCCTTTAGGGGTCAGCGGTGACAGAATTGCCAATCTACTTAAAATTGCAATAAATTTTAACAGAATTTTCTTGCCAAAATGCCTTTCAGCCTTGACAATAGCAACCGGGAAGGTGATGGTTTAGGGAAATGGATGATGAGTTGGTGACGACTTAAATTCAGGGGGAGATCCGTCAGTAAAAATCAGTGGAGCCAGCAAGTATTAATCGTGGGGGAAACAGTAAAATACAAGGATAAACGGCGAGTTTCTTGGCCGATCGCCGCTGGTGTTTTGGCCGTCGCAACCCTTGGCGCGTGGGTTGTTTATAGTCGGGTCCTGAATCCATCAGCAAGCGCGGTGGAGATAAGCACAATTGTGGTGGAACTGGGAACGATTGAAATCTCGGTTAACAATAGTGGCATTGTCGAATTTGGCGGCCAACAAACTCTCAAATCTCCCACGGATGGGACGGTGGATCAGGTTTTGGTGCGGGTTGGCGATCGCGTCCCATCCGGTGGGGAATTAATTACTCTCCGAAACAATATTGAGGAACAAACCAATGTTGCAATTAAACCCTTAGAAATTCGTGAAAAACAGCTTGCTCTTGCCAATACGGAACGAAAAGTTTTGGAGGCGCAGGACAATCTAACCATTGCTCAAAAGGAACTTCAACAGCTACTTCACGAGAATATTTCCCGAGAAAGTCAACTGGCGGCCAAGGAATCAACCCGTCGAGAACAATTACTCAATCTGGAAACTAATCGCCAAAAATTGGGGGAAGTCCAACAAAAATTAAGGGAAGCTCAACAAGAGTTGACTCGTTTAAATGCGGCTGGATCTCAAAAACTCCAAACTCAATTGGCTCAGTTAAACGTGGATATTGAAAAAGAGAACCTTAACCTCCGAACCAACCGCCTCAGCGTGATTGACAAACAGGAAGAACTCGCTACCGCACAACAAAAACTCCGAGAGGACCAAGACTTAGCGCAACGAGGATTTATTGCGGAACAAGAGGCTCAAGGCCAAGAAAGTGTAGTTCGTAGCGCTGAGTTTTCACTCCAGCAAGCGGAGGTGGCGGTGACTCAAACGCTTCTGGATTTAGAGAAAATTCAACTCCAACGAAAAAACATTGAAGAAGAATTGGCGGATGAGCTAGAGACTGCACAAAAAGAGGTGGAAACGGAACAGGAAATTATAAGAACTGTAGAGGCAGATATCCGGAGTACGATGTTTGAGTTGGAACGGACTGAAATTGAGTTAGATAAACTCCGTCGGGAACCGAATACGGAGGTAGAGGCGGCAGGGAAGGCGGTACGAGAGGCAGAAACTCAATTGCGGGAAGTGCGATCGCAATTCAACCAAGAAAGGCTACAACTAGAGAAACTGGAAATTTCTATTCAAAATACCCAGGAACAGTTAGCACAAAATATCGTAGCCACTCCGATTGATGCGACGATTTTACAGGTTATGGTCAAAGATGGAGATGGGATCGGACGTGGGGATGATTTGCTCACATTAGGAGACCCGTCTCAAGAGTTTGTGAATCTTCAGCTTTCGACCTTGGATGCCTCACAAGTCAAACCTCAGCAGGAAGCGCGGATCACGGTAATCGGACCTAATGCTCAGGTCTATTCGGGGGTTGTGCAGAAGATTTCTCCCTTAGCAATTACCGGGGAAAGTAGTTCGGAACGGACAGGAACACAAGCATCAGTGCCTGCTACGATTAAGCTGGAGAATCCGACGGGGAGTTTGATTCCCGGTGCACAAGTGAGTGTGGAAATTATTGTGCAGCAGCTTAAAGATGTGGTGGCGTTACCGATTGAAGTGATTCAACGGGATGCTCCTCAACCTTATATTTGGACGGTGGATGCTCAAAATAAGGTGCAGAAACAATCCATTGAGTTAGGTTTGGAAGGGGTGACTCAGGTGGAGATTAAATCTGGACTGGCACCGGGGGATCAAGTGGTGCTGCCGCCTTCAGATGTATCTTTAGAACCGGGGATGGTGGTGGCGATCGCCACAGGGGAAGCAGAAAAGGACGGGGAAGAGGGTTCCGGGAGACGACGGCGAAGGAATTAACTTCCCATCGGTGACTTATAAAGTGAGTTTTAAGGAAGGGAGCAGCCGGATGAGTCTAAGTGTACTCGATTTAATCAGGATTAGTTGTGATTCTCTGCGGGGAAATCGCTTGCGATCGACCTTGACAACCTTGGGAGTGTTTATGGGGGTAACGGCAGTGAGTGCTACTCTGCAAGTGAGAACAATTAGCACATCGGTGATTTATGCAGAAATGGAAAAGCGCGAAGCACCGCAAGTTCAGGCGATGGAGTGGTCTCGCGGTGACAGCAAACTGCGGGTAGAAGATGTGGGATATTTAAAAAGTCGCTTGACTGGGGTGCAAGAGATCGGTACAATCGCTGGGATAGATTACGACGCCAGCATCATATTTGAGCAAAACGAAGGGTCGGCCAGGGTCACTGCGGTTTCTGAAGACTACTTACAGATTGCTGGTCGCTCTATCTTGCAAGGACGATTTTTTAGTGAGGCGGATTTTACCAGCTATCGGTCGGTTGCGGTAATTGATAAAGTCTTACGGGATCAAATCTTTGAAGAAATTAATCCTGTTGGCAAACGAATTTATTATAATGGTCGATTGTATATCGTCATCGGTCTAGTCGATACCAAGCTCCAGTATCAGGATGAGGAACCCAGTGGGGAAATCTTGGTGCCGATGTCGCTTTATGCTGCACTTACAGGTCGCCGCAATATCGGGATGATTTTGATCCGACCCCAGCAAATGGAACAGATGAATTCTTTGGAAGAACGAGTTGAACAACTGTTAACCCAGCGATACCCTGATGGGAATGTCCATACTTGGAATAATTTCAGTGATATTCTAGAGCAGAAAAAAACCCTAGATATGGTTTCGCGAGCATTGTTGGCAGTGGGAGCAATTGCCTTGTTGGTAGGGGGAGTGGGAATTGCTAATATTACGATCGCAGCCGTGATGGAACGGACGCCGGAAATTGGCCTGCGTCGTGCAGTCGGTGCGACGGAGGGGGATATTATGTGCCAGTTTATTTTAGAGGCGGCGATTTTGAGTCTTATCGGGGGGGTATTGGCGATTTCAACGGTACATGGATTGACGGTGGTGGTGGCCGATCGCTTTGAGTTGCCTTATGAATTTGAGACGAAAACTGCTGGATTGGCGCTGGGTGCGGCGCTGTTAGTGGGGGTGGGTGCCGGATTTTTGCCAGCGATGCAAGCGAGTAAGTTAGATCCGGTACAAGCATTGCGATCGCGCTAGGATTTGATACATAGAAGGAAAGGACAAGGGGTATAAGGGGTATGCATCACAATCAAGATACAAAGAATTCCGAAATGACCAGCGCTGATAAGACCAAGCAACGGCCTGTTTGGGTGACACCGACAATCAGTTTGGTGGCGGCTATTTTTGGTACATCTTTGACGCTGTTGGCGGGAAGCAAATTTCACGAAGGCGGGATTGCCGAGGAACTGACTCCGGAAGCAGTTACGGTGTCAGAGTTGGCATTTTCCCCGGTTACTTCGCCCGAACTCACTTTTTCACCCCAAGGGGATATTCCCTCTGTAGTTGGGGATTTGTTGTCTCCCTTGACGTCGAATTTTCCCAGTCCCTCTACAGTTTCGGCACCTGGAAAAACGACTGAATCAGCGGGTGAGGTGAGAAACAATGCACCTCAAATTGATGTTTTACCACCAGCAGAAACAGTTAACAAGATAGAAATAGAACGGCCTGGGAGAGCATCAGAAATGGAAGTGCCTCAAAGAGATCGCCTTGAGCAAAGTGAAGTGATTTCCCAGAGTCTTCCCCGTTTACCGGAGGAGTCGAACAACCCCAGTGGCGATCGCGATTTAGACCCAGCTATACTACCTTTATTTGAGAATCGGCCTGGGGAATTGCAGCGAGTTCCGGTGACGGTTCCTGCCGTTCCCGAGACTCCTGGCGATCGCCTCCCCGAGGGAATTCCCGTAACCCTGGTGGAGGTGGTGGGTTTAGCCGTCCAAAATAACCGAGACATTAAAAATGCCTATCTAGAGCGTCTCGCACAACGAGCTAATTTAGCCGTTGCTTTAGATAAATTTCAACCCATTTTTACCCCAGAGATTTCGGTGGGTCTCAATCAAAATGGTGTCGGGAATGCCAGCAGTAACTCCGCCGAAATTATCGCCGGTTCAAGGGTCACTCTGCGAATGCCTACCGGCGGAGAACTTAGTGCAAGTTGGAACATGGGAGGCATTACCCAAAGTAGTAATCAAGGGGAAATTATTGATGAAAATCGCGTAAATCAAGGGCTTTCATTGAATTTTAGTCAACCTTTATTACAGGGTTTTGGCCGCGATGTCAATATGGCCTCCATTAAAATTGCCCAATTTACCGAAACCATCAATAAATTGAGCTTAAATTCAACCTTAATCGATATCATTACCAATGCAATTTTCGGGTATCGGGAACTGCTAAAAGCCCAGGAATCGGTTAAAATTGCAGAGAATTCTCTGAAAACTGCTCAAGAGATTTTTGAGATTAACCGTGTGTTGGTAGAAGCAGGAAGACAGGCGCGAATCGAGTTAGTCCAAAATGAAAGAAATATTGCCAGCCGACAAGTGCAGCTACTAGGCGCACAGAATAACTTTGAACAGGTACGATTAGATTTGCTCAAAATTTTGGATGTTGAAGATTTTCCCCTTATCCCTGGGGAAGAAATTGTGGTGGAAAATAAAGAACTAAATGAACCTGAACTGAAACAGTTAGCTTTACAACATAGTGCAGCTTACCTCAATGCAGAACTAGCGGTAGAAATTGCCAAATTAAATTTAATTTTAGCACAAGATGAAAGGCGTTGGGATATGAATATAAATGCCACTTATGGGAGTAATTTGCAGTCGAGAACTGATGATAGTAATGAGGTTAGACTGGGGATTGGTTTGAGTCGAAATTTTGGCGATCGCAGCTTTGATAGTCGTGTAGAAGAAGAACGAGTGAATCTGTTACAATTTGAAAATGACCGAGATGATCAACGAGATAATCTCTTAATTCAAGTTGGCGATCAGGTACGGAATGCCAATTTACTCCGACAACAAGTAAATTTAGCGCAGCAGGAGCGAGAATTTGCCGAACAAAACCTGGTAAATCAACGAATATTACTGCAATTAGGTAAAGGCTCGATTCGGGATATTATCATCGCTCAAGAGGAAGTGATCAGTGCGAATGATGGGGAATTGAATGCACAAATTGCCTATCTCAATGCCTTGACACAGTTAGAACAAACCGTAGGAACAACCTTGGAAACCTGGCAGATTACGGTGGAAACGCCGGAAGAGTGAAAGGCGATGCCGGGTTTGTCTGGATAGGATGGAGTTCAGGGATTTGAGGAAAGGCGAGTCGATTGACCCAGTTGTGATAGACTACTAAAAATCAGCAAAATCAGGAAGGAGTAAGCATCGTGGTTAACCAACTTTCAGGGGGTAACGATGGGTTGCAACCTGTGGACTACAGCTACATTTTACAGCAGATTTCCCGAGAAATTCAGGGTCAGAATCTATTTACACTATCTCGAGATCGCCGTCGATTACGAATGGATATCGATGGCATTGCGACAGCAGTTGCCAAGACTCCGGGTCTCCAAAATCCCCTAACTTCCGCCAACGGTGTGCGATCGGCCTCGGTGAAATTTACGGAACGGATTAAGGAGCAATTTAGTCAGCAAATTCAGGACATTCAAGACCAGTTGCAACAGCAACTCGAAGAAACAATGGGGTCTCCAGAGGCGATCGCGGCGATGGTGGCAGGTTTAATCAGTGATTTATCCGAGTATCAAGGAACCGCCAGACCCTTTGGGTTAAACTTCAATTTTGTCGGTTCCAGTCCGACTCTGCAAAAACAAAAAATTAGGTTAGAAAATAACCGTCCAGGCAGCGAATCTCTGCTCAAGTTTCATAAACTCACTATATCTGTTCAGAAGGTTGATCGCTTTGCTTCGGACTTAAAAACCGCGATCGCCACCTACATCGAAACCCAACTTGCTCCCGATAATGAAAATGATAAACAAGAGTTATTTGACTGGTTGAATAAATTAGTTATCGATGACTTTTCAGATTTTTATCAACTGCAAAAACTGATAGATATGGAAAGTTTGGGAAAGCTCAAAAAAGAAGCTAAAATTTTTTATTTAAAATATCTTTACGAGCATCTCGAGAGTACCGATACCCGAGGAAAAATTTATCTGGAAGATTTAATCCGGCGGTTAGAGTTAATCGAAAAGTATATCAATAATCCGGAAAAATCCGATAGTGATTATGACGTCACTTATGCCGGAGTGACGGTTAACTATAAAGAGGCTTTTGCTCGCGCCGAAGTATTTGATGCACTGCCGATTATTCCGATTATTGCTGGAAATTTAGGCGAACATACCGATAAAAATGGTGGCAACCGGGAGTTTATTTTTGGACTGAAACTGAAGTTGGCTGGAAAGATTCAAAATCAAGATGGATTAGGGGTTTTGGAGTATAACCTGGATCTGCTCAATCCGGATAAGGAGAAACATCGGGAGGCGATCGCAGACCCAACCCAGACCCAGAGTTTTGTCAGAAAGGTCTTAATTCGCTTCTTTTTATATTATTTTATTTTCGCCTCTCCCTATAATCCCCAAGACCCAAATTATCAACCCCCGCAAGAATTAGAGTATCAACCGGATGTCCGATTTGATGAAAAGGTCATGCCAATTTTGCGCGGGTCCGATGAACACAAAAAATACATCCTATTTCGCGGACTGGTCCAAGGGATGAAACAATCCAACGTGGAGTTAAAAATTAACCAACTCAAGAATTTACTCAAAACCCTTCTCAAGCGACAAGGTATTTTACCAACTCGGATTTATCCACGACAGATTAACCTCCAAAAACAGATACTCCAAAGAGATATTAATATTGCCATTCAGGGTCGTTTTTTACAACCTGCCGTGGAGAATAATCTGAAAGAAGGGTTGCAATATGTAACCATTACTAACCCGGGTCTGGAGGAAACAGCACTGTGTCAGTTAAAAGCAAGTTTCACTCTGGAAGACCTCCGTTATTTTCCTGAACCCAAACAGGAAGAATTGACCTGGCAATACAATATTGCCGGACTCTCGGTTTTGCCAATTATTTGCACTCCCACCGCAAATGTTTGCTGGAATTGTTACCAAACTAACTTACAACAGCAAAATAAGTTGATTTTGTGGTCTTACGATAATACTCGTCTCAACCCCGGGGAATTTGATGCGCCTCAGACCTTTGCCTATCGCTTCACTTGGACCGTTTTGTCCTATATCTGTTTAGATTTACTGTTAAAAAAAGCACCAAAAAACCTATTTATTCCCTTTGTGCGCTTGCATCAGGGGAGTTCGGAAAATCCTTTTCCCGCCGAGAAGTTTTTGGCGAACCTCTGTAAAATATTGTCTTATTTGCTCAGTAGTCGGTATCAGTCGAATTGCCAAGGGTTTCGGATACGAAATCTGAATCAATATACCTTGGGAAATGGGTTAAATTCTTTATATTCGGTATTGCCGAAGACTTTTCGATTCACCCATACAACTGCGCCATTGCAACTCGATAAACTGGCGATCGCCATTGTTTCCAGTCGCGAGAGTGATGCCAGTACGCAAAATCAAAATCCCCGCAACCGGATTGCCAATGTCACTGGAGAAATTATCAGCATCCAGCGACAGCAACCCGGAACAGTTCAAATCGAACGACTGCATACCTTCAGTGATAATTACTCCCTCCATCGTTTATATCGGGAACCCCCCATTTTAATTGAAACCATCAACCAACTCTATCGCCAAGGATATCGGCATATCCTGTATGTGGCGCAGGCACCCTATACCAGTACCTTGCATATCACCCGAGGCGATCGCGATGATGACCTATATTTTATGTCTCCAACTCTGATTACTGCCTTAATTAAAAACAACCCGGACCTCAAAATTTATCCCATCTTTTTCGATAAATATTACGTCCGAAAATTAAAAAAGACAGGGGTCACCGGGTTCGTTGTTCAAGATACAGAACAATTAACGACCTTAACCCAAGACCCTCAGCAACAGGCAGTGGTTTTTCTGAATTTATTTAACGGGATTAGCGTTGGCAACAATTCCGATGAGCGATTTTACAATGGCGTTATTTCCTATTCGACTTTAGTCGGAAATTTTTATGAGGGAGTCATGGATGACCAATCCATTCGCCAGGATTTGATTTACAATAGTCCCCTCAAACAAGATATTGTGGAATATTTGACCCTGTTTCACTTCTATCGGTTTGAACGTCAAAACCTCCAGAGTTTAAAGCTAGACCCTTATGAGACTTTAATCGGAGATAATTCCTTTAGTGCTTTATCTATTTTTGAACAGATGACGCCAAGGGTTGATTTTAATGCTTTGGCCTTTTTGACCGAGGTTAAGAAAGTGTTGGATTTGCGGAAGAGGGAAAACCGATGATCGCCGAAGAACTGGGACGGTTGTTTGAGGTGGGATTTAATATTGGGATTCTGGCCTATGTTGAACAAAACCAAATTAAGCATCAATTTGGAGATTTATATCGCCAGGATTTGCAGCAGTTAAACTTATCCAAAATGGTCAAGCGGATTGCAAAAAAACAGGAGGCGATCGCACCGAATCATTTGGAAATTTTGGACCGATGGAGTCGCTTCTTTATCCAGAAAGGGTTTCTCTCGGGGTTAAATTTCTTTCGGGAGTATCTGCAATCTACTGACTGGAGTCAGCGCCAGCAAAAACACTTAGAAATTATCTACTATCAATGCAGTTTTAGCGGCGATAATAGTATGGGAACTTATTCTAAAGATCCCATCAAACACTGTGGGGAAGTCTTATCTCAGTTTCCGACCCTCGACTCCACCCAAATGAACCGAATCATTGATCAATATCATGGACTAGAAAAATCTCGCTGGAAAAAGGGGGAGTTTTTACATTCAGATAGTTTAATGTTGTTGCGCTGTCGTCAGGAGTACCGGATAGTCTGCGTCGATTTATCCATCTTTTCCGTGCGATCGGCAGAGGATATTGTTCCCCTGGATGATGTGGAAGTCTTGCGGAATCTCCTGATTGGAGAACTGAATCATTTACGGTCCAAAAGTGTCTTTGCCAAGTTGCACCTGGATACCGGGGTAAATCCTCCTTTAGAGATTAATTTTTCTCAAGATTTGCGTTACTATTTGACGGCGTTTAAGCGTCGGGATAAAGAAAGCACTAAATTAATTCAGGCGGGTTCTTACGCGCATAGTTTCTATGGATTTTTGCAGGAAAACCAGCTATTACCAGAGGATGCCGACCTGGTATTTAATGTGATTGGATATAGCGATCGCCAAATTGCCACGATTGCCTTACGTCCCGACAACCTGCATTTTTTAGCAACCTGTGCCGACCTTTATAAAAATGAACCAAAAGAGCAAGAACTAAAAACCACACGAACCAAGGTTTTAAATCAAATTCAACGGAGTGCAGCGCGGAGTTTTATCAATGGCAAAGAATTTGTAGAAAAGTTAGCTAAAATTCCGGTTACTTCGTCCGAATCAGGGATTCGGGAAGTCATGCATCAAGAACGCATTGAAGGGTTTTTTAACTCCGTGGGGATTCTGCCACCGGAATTGGCGACTCCCTTGGGATTGCCGGAAGGATTGACTCTGCGAAATGCACATTCAGACTTAATTAAAAAAGCGCTGACTTCGGAAGAGATTTATCTATTTTTAACCGGGAATCCGGGGATTGGCAAAACAACAGCGATCGCCAATTTTTTGCAGTCTCATTTTGACGAGGGGTTTTTATTTCTGTATATCAGTCCTCGCACACAAGTCAATCTGGATATTATCGATAAGTTCAAATCTGCAACGGGTACTCTCTGTGACGATCGCCTCTGGTGTGTGACGAGTAACTCCACGATTATTAAAGAAAACAGAGGATTTCCCACAGTTCGATATCAGTCTAATTCCCGTCGGAATCATTTTACCGCCAATGCCGTTGATTTTATCCCTACGGAGGGGGAAGTGCGATCGCCACATCAACATCGATCCTCTCGGTTGCATCCCATCACCGATGATCGGTTTCGCGATCGCGGGGAAAAAACTGCCGGAGTGCTTTCCAGTATTTGTAGTGGACTTCATACCGTCATCAGCGATCGCCTTTCCAACCAGATAATCGCCACCGTTGCCATTCAATCCTTGCGCGTCACCCCCAACGGCAATGATACTTTGCGCCATTTGGATAAAATCTTCCGAAGTGCTTGCAACAAACAAACCGGGGTCATTCCCGCCAAAATGCAGGGGATATCTCACCGCATCAAACATCTGTTTATTATGATTGATGAAATCACCGGAGATGATAGCGGCGTTCACTTTCTAAAAGGACTCGGGACATTTTTACGAAACCATGAGTTAACCGATTCCCGACATGGATTTAATACCAAAATCATTGTCGCTGATGCTTCCCTGGTGGAGTCCGAGGTGATTAATCAACATCTTTCCCAAACCTCTCCTGAACCGGATAAAATTTATTTTCGCCTTGCCAAAAAACAGAATGCACCCCTGTCTATCGAACACTTTAAATTTGCCAAATTGGGTGCTTGTGCCATTAATGCCAACTCTTATCCCGCCAGTCACTTAGATATTACTTATAAAATATTTGTGGAGTTCGTCAAATTTAGCGACACTCTTTTCCAAGAAAAAGAACGTCCTCTCATTGAAAGGATGCAGTCTCAATTAGTTACAGATATCCAGCGCCTATTAAGCAATCCAGAAACTCGGCAAATCTTGGTCTATATCCAAGATAAAAAACGATTGCAAGATATCATCACTCTCCTGGAAGAACGCCTGGAAACTTTTTTACCTTATACCGATTATCTGGAAATTCATGCAAATCTATCCGACGCTGATAAACTCAAGATTCAAACCCACAAAGAAGGGGTAAAAGTCGTCTTTATGACCTCTTCCGCCAGTCGCGGATTATCCTTTCCTAAAGCGCAACATATCTTAGTTGAAATTCCCCGATTTCAAATTGAGCAAAATCTCATGGAAGTGATTCAGGTAATTTATCGTGCCAGGGGAGAGTATCGGGAAAATGGGGTCCGGCAAACCTTAGATACAGAAGCAAAATCCCTGATATTTTACTTAGGCGATCGCGCCATTGATTATCCCCCCTCCGAACCACTGACCCCAGAAGAAACCCTAAAAAACCGGCAAATTTCCCGGCAAGAAAGTATCTTAACCCTCTTAAATCTATTACTCATTCTTAAAGTCTCCATCATGACCCGGATTGTCGGTTCTGGACCCTTGGGGAGAAAAGAATGCTTGATGATTCCCATTGGTGGTAAATCAATCTCCTCCGTCGGCATGACCTTGAGTGGGGAAATCACCCAACTGATTCGAGAACTAAAAAACGAATATCGACGCAAACGAAATCACCCCATCTTACAAGAAGTCTTTACCAGTTTGCAAGAGATTCTCAATCATGCCGAATTTATTCTCATGGATGAAACTGGAGATAAGGAAATTCTCCAAAAATCTTACCTAGAATTACGGAAAGAATTTAATACTAATTTTTCACAATACTGCCACCGCCTCGATAAACTCTTGGATTTAGGCAATATCGAACCGGGTCATCTCATCGGCAGTTTGTTAGTCGTTCCGATTCGCCAACGATTAGAAGAAAGTTATGAAATTCGCTTAGAACAGCAGATTCGACGCTATGCCACCGAGGGATTAATTCAAAAGATGTTAGGGATTAGTAAAAACCCAGAATATCCAGATAACTTAAAAATAGCAATTCGTGGGGGTGCAATGGAATTAGTCGAACTCCTGAATCGCCAAGCAACTCGCACCCAGTGGTTTGAACAGTACAGTCAAACCTCGGACCAGTATTATCTCATCCCGTTAATTACCTTGATTGCAGGAGAGGCGATCGCCGAGTATTTTAAACAAGAACCCCAGGAAGAAGAATACCGAGAATTTAGAACCTTACTCTCGCGCTATCTGCACTCCCTCTATCCCGCCTACAACACCTTACCCATTGGTCGCAAATACCGAGAATTTCCTTTTTTACTGTTCCGAAGTTACAGTTTAGAGCAAATGCGAGCTAAAATGTTTTCGGATAAGTATTTGTTAAATTCTCATGAATTAAACGTGCTAAATTTGATTTTATCACGAGAAGATGAATAATTTTATATTCATTTCAGTTATTTTTAAAGGGTGTAAGTCGCACCCTATCCCTATAAAAATAGGTAACTCCCATTCAGCAGAGTGCTAGAATTGAATTAAAATCAATCCCCTTTGGAGGCAACACTGATGATTGCTGTCCCTAACTACATCAGTCCTGAAGAATATCTCGACCTCGAACGTCAAACCCCAATTCGCCATGAATATCGACGCGGTTTAGTGTATGCAATGGCAGGCGGCACCGATAATCACGATCGCATTGCTCAAAATCTTCTGTACCTGATTAACTTCCATTTGCGGGACTCCTCCGACTGTCGATTTTATTCAGGGAATGTTAAGGTCAATTATCAAGATAAATTTTATTACTATCCTGATGCTTTTGTAACTTGTGACTCGCGCGATCGCAGCGATCGCTATGTCAAACGCTATCCTAAACTCATCGCCGAAGTCCTGTCCCCCAGTACCCAAACCTTTGACTTAGGGGAAAAATTCACCGATTATCAAAAGATTGACACTTTAGAAGAATATATTCTAATTTCCCAGGAAACCCAGCGGGTAGAATGTCGTCGCCTTACGGGTACAGATACCTGGGAAACTGAAGTCTATGGAGAAGGCGATCGCATTATTCTGAAAAGTCTTAACCTAGAGTTTGCGATCGGTGAACTGTATCTCGGCGTCGATCCATAAATTCTTCTCTTTTCAATAAATTTTTTGATGCCTCAAGCGAAAGTTTATGGTAAAATTAAAATAGGAGCTTAAAACTAATGTGAGGCTTAAACAGGGATCTCATTAAGAAAGAGTGGATGAAAGACTATTACGCAACTCCTGCCGAAGAAACCGAAGAAGCCGAAAATTCCGCCGAATCCTACATCTAAAATCTCACCTACAAAGCTGGATCCTCCACAAAGTATCAGCTTTTCATTATTTTTACTCAGGATTTTGAGTAACATTAATAAGAATATAACCCCGCTTAACCTCAAATTTAGCCTTTTACTAAAAGAATGAAAACTTCTTCATTTATTCAGAAAGCCCTGATAGTTATGTTCAAATTTTTTTGCCACAAATAGAAAAACAGCATATAAAATTAAAGTTTCTCCCAACATTTCTAAAGATTCCTCAAAGGCGACTCTGACTTGTTCAATGACCCAGGTTAATACTTCCCGTTCTCCAAAAAATTTGTTCAGGAGGGGATTCAAGATAATATGTTTGAAAATCTCTGCACCAAATGCACCAACAATTGCCAGTAACAATCCCGAGAGTCCTAGAATAACTAGGTTTCGAGAACTATACCAGAGTGCTTTAAAATCTCGGAAAAAGAAGACAGCGATCGCCACAATTAAAAAGCTATAAATCCCAATCCAATATTTTGTACCAACAATCGGCATCCAACTGGATGATCCCCCCCCTAGATGGAGTTTAACCAGTTCATCTAAGGTAACATAGAATAATAACACCGCTTGAACCAACCAAAATGCCGGAGAAGGACGTTCCGAGGACTTTCGGGACAAGAAAAACATCCCCAAATAAACCAAGGAAATTTGGAAGAGAATCGATGCTTGTAATAGACTGGGAATCGTCATGAATCCGTCCATATCAAATGGGTGATAAACTTCTCGATGGATGAACACCCCCCCCAGGTAAATGATGACGATCGCCACTTCAAAACAAATTAACCCTCCAATCCAATAAGGAACGGCACGTTTAAGCAATTTGGGATTCAAAGTCATGGATGAAAATACTCATAAATTTGCTGTGCCAATCGAGGACCAATTCCCGAGACTTCTGCCAATTGTGTCGGTGTCGCGATACTGATATAATCAAGCGAATGAAAATGTGCTAACAGTTGTTTTTGGCGTTCAAATCCCAACCCGGAAATTTCATCTAAGCGCGATCGCCGCATTCGTTCTGTGCGCTGTTGGCGGTGAAATGTTACGGCAAAACGGTGTGCTTCATCTCGCAACCGTCGTAACAATTGCACCCCGGGTTGTTCCGAGTCCGATTGTACAGGTAACGATTCTCCCGGTTGGAAAATTTCCTCACGCTGTTTCGCTAAACTGACGACTCGCACATCTTCTAGTAAATCCATCTCCCGCAACACTTCCACCACTGCCGACAATTGGCCTTTACCGCCATCAATCATCACTAAGTCCGGCCAATCCAAGGTGTGATCAATTTTACCCGTTTCTCGTTTTTGCTGACCTGCATCGCGAAACCGGCGTCCTAGCACTTCTGCAAGACTGGCAAAGTCATCGGAGTGACCCGATTGTACCTCGGGATTGCGGATTTTGTAGCGGCGATAAAGCTGATTTGCCGGGAGTCCGTCAATAAAGACCACGCGAGAGGCAACAGCATCGGACCCTTGGACGTGAGAAATATCATATCCTTCAATGCGCCGTGGCAACTCTGGCAAATCCAGGAGTTCTGCTAAATCCTGCATTGCTGCGGCATTGCGATCGCTGAATTTTTGCATCCGCGCCATTTCATAGTCCGCATTTTTGGCAACCATCTCGATTAATTCCGCCTTGGTTTGGCGTTGAGGAGTGAGAATGGAGACTTTCCGACCCTTGCGATCGCTTAACCAATCCCCCAATATCTCCGCCTCGGGTAATTCATGTTGCACTAAAATTTCTGCCGGAATCTCCACGGATTCTACATTGCGGTAATGTTCCTCTAACACCCGTTGTAAAATTGCACCGGGTTCGGCGGTTTGCGCTTCTGCCACAAATCCTAACCGTCCGACTAATTGTCCGGCGCGAACTTGGAAGAGTTGGATACAAGCGCGATCGCCATTGCTGGAAAGTGCGATCGCATCTTGGGAGAGGCGATCGTCCGGCAGGGAGACTTTTTGACCCGCATGAAGGGACTGTAACCCTTGAATGCGATCGCGAAGTCTTGCCGCTTGTTCAAAATTCAACTCCTCTGCTGCCACCTCCATTTGCTGCTTTAAAATATCCAGTAATTCCTCCGTCCGACCCTGAAACACCATCGCCACCTTTTGCACCGTTTTGCGATAGTCTTCCGCATCAATTAACCCTTGACAAACCCCTGGACAACGACCGATATCATAATTCAAACAAGGTCGGTCTTTAAATAGGGGTTGGGGACGCTGACGCAAGGGAAAAATTTGCTTGACTAAATGCACCGTACTCCGCAATAGTCCCGCATCTACATAAGGGCCATAATAACGGTCTTTAGCACTTCCCTCCTTGCGCTTACGAGTGATAAAAATACGCGGATAAGTTTCGGACCAAGTAATGCAGAGATAGGGGTATTTTTTATCATCTTTTAGCAGGACATTAAAATAGGGTTGATGCTGCTTAACCAGATTTGCTTCTAATGCTAATGCTTCCGCTTCTGTATCCGTGACGATGAATTCAATATCCGCCACTTGTTGAACCATCCGTTCAATCCGCTGACTCAAACTGTGGGAGTCACGAAAATAAGACCGCACCCGCGATCGCAACTTTTTGGACTTGCCAATATAAAGAATGCGATCATCGCGATCGCGCATCAAATAAACCCCCGGAACTGGGGGAATTTCTTTGAGTCGATTTTCCAGTCGTTCTGAATCCTGAATCAGGGTTAAAGCGTCGGTCGTTTCCATAAGAGTTTAGGCATAGAATCGGGATAAATTTATCCTGGATTTACTATTTTAGCAAAGGTATTCAGGGATGGGGAAACTAACCCGATAGAATGGAGTAGGGATTTCCCCTCCTAATTTTTAATCCCTAGGAGAGATGCACAAATTGGACGAGATCAGGAACCTCATCAATGAAGGACCGCAACAGCGCATCTTCAGAGGGGCGATCGTACATCTCCTGATAAACTTGTTCAATCAGTCGTTTAACCAGAGTCCCCGCCAATTGACCCTCTGACTCTGCGGGAACCATCATTAATAACATCTCCGTTGGCACCTCTCCCGATAAAGGGGGCAGAAGATATCGAACAGATTGTAGAACTTTTGCTCCATTATTTTGGTAAAACCCAATCCGTCGTTTTGCTTGTTCTGAATCTTCGCAAAACTGGGGATTTTCCACCTCGATTAATAAGGCTTTTTGCTGATTTTTTACCTGGTTAATTAGATAAGACATCAAGGTTCTTCCAATGCCGCGACTACGATAGTCTTTATCGGTTCCCAGATAGTCGAGTAAGATAAAATCAGTTGGGTTCAAGGGGTAGAGTAAGGCAATTCCTACCACTTGGTTTTCCGATTTGGCAATAAACCATTGATAAAGCTGATTGGATAATCGAGTTTCTAGGATTTCAAGGGGTTGTCTTTCGCAAGCAGGAAAGGAATCGAGGTAGATTTTTAAGGCACCTTGAAAATCAGGATGATTGATATCAGTAAGTTGGACAATTTCTAGCATGGTTTTGGGAGGTTTGATAGTAAGCGACAACCGCCGGTTTTTTAAACTAAAATTACACCCCATTAAAATCAATTGGTTGACTCTAACACCTCTAACACCTGTTTCGGCTGCAATTTATCCTTAAACCACACCATTGGCACCGTCACTTCCTTTAAATTGATTCCCGCCTTTTCTAAATTTAATCGTTCCGAAATAGCTAAAATTAAATCATGGCGTTGAGACTTTTTAACCTGAGCGAATTTCTTTTGCAAATACTCCGGACGCCAATAGCCGACAATTTCTAATAAAAATGTTCGTCCGTCTGGATGAACAAGGCGAAAATCGGGAATCATCACACTTCCGGGAATGGGAATTAAATCAACCTCTCGTTCTAACTTCCATTCTGTTTTAATCGAGTCCCAGCGACTGACAAAAGAGGCTTCTAACATACTATCATAAGGCTTACCTGGCGGATAGTGACTGACTAATCCACAGTCCGAATTCAGGGCGAATCGTCCGGTTTTCCACTCGCTGGTGTAGGGGTCGCGACTTTGTAAAGTGGCGTCTAAACTCCATTTGGTGACGTGCAGTAAAGCAGGCAAGAGTTTGGCAATTGCTAAACCATATCTTGTACTGGGTTTAAATAAGCTCGTTGGACCATCAATGGTAATGGTAAATCCGCAGTCCGCATCGCCTTCAATATAAGCCATTAATTGAAATAATTTTAAATACCGGAATAAGAGTTTATACTCTCCGGGGTCATTGCGATGGGCGTTGATTAATAAATGAGTAGCGCGATAAAATACCCCTTGTACTTGGGAGACATTGTAACGATGGAGTAATAATTCTGGAGGGGGTGCGTCAAATTCTGTGAGGATTTTATTCTCGTTTAAGTCTGCATATAATCCCGCTTGAATATGCAGAGGGAGAACTTCCCGTTCTAATTCTTGACTTAATTGAGTCGCGAGTTTTTCCAGGGTAAGTTGAGTTCCTTCTTTACTCGGAACCGTTTCCGCAGCAGCGGTAAAGACGCGCTGGCGCAATTCAATGGGTTCCAGGGGAGAAATCACCTCAAAAGTGCTTAAACTGCCTTTTAAAATATGAGCAAGTCCCCGTTTGATGCGGTAGTCGGTGCCATCTCCTTCTATCTGGTGGAGTTTGCAGTCGAGTTCAGATTGGGGACAACCCACTGCTTCTTGGAAACAGGTGATGAGTTGAGAGGCGATCGCCAAATTCTTAGAATTAATTTCCAATCGCTTGGGAACAATCGTCTCTCCATTCATGCGATGACTAAGTAAGTCACTGGGTAACATCGGCGTCAGGGGGGAGTATTGGCTGTTATTTATGCTATCCCACTATAGGGCCAACAACAGCGGCTCAATATCGCCTCTGGACCCCAAGATTTAGGGACCCATCGCGCCTTACGTTGGGTAAGGGAATCTTAACAAGGGCGATCGCCAGGGGTTTGATTCAGCGTTTCTCCACGGCGACAGACGATCGCTGATAGGAGTTCACGCATAGATCTCGCGTCACTCTCCCGGATAAAATAGCTGATTGTAATTCGCTCAAGGCGTCCAATTCTTCTACAGTACAACCCTGATCAAACATCAGACGGAGTTTGTGTTCCGTTGTAACACTTAAATAACCGGTTTGTAATACTTGTTTAATAATTTTAGAAATCATGGGTTTCCGCTCCGGGTCAATATTAGGTCAAGCTATCACTTTAGTATGTATCGGAGGAAACCAATCGGAAGTGATGCAGATTTACCCGCTGGTGCGATCGAGATCGCCTTCAGTTCTCTCCCTGGGACTCAATTTTTTGTTAAAATCTAAAGAGATTGTCAAATATGAAGAAACCTTACCCTTGAGAGTTTAAACTCAAACTAAGCCTAAACAAGCGATAGTTATCACTCAGTATTAACCCTTGAAGCAAATCCTGGCTTTATCGCCCCCCCCTAAAACCCCTCTGTTCCCTGTCCTATGCCCTCTTAATGGGAGTGAATATCAACCCAAATCTCGATCAAAAACCCCGATTTGTCAGGGTTTCATCTCCAACGCCTGCCCCCTATAAAAAACCCTCAGTTCTTTAATAGGAGGTAAGTTTCAGATAGAATGCCCAGGTTTCCATACCTCAGAGCCTTGACAATAGATTCGTGAATCGAGTAGAGGTAGCCACAGAACCTGTGGCTGCCTTCCCTGAACCTTGCTCACCATCAACTCTCCATCGATGCTCCCTCCTGAGTGAGCCAGCAGGTACTCAGACGGCTACTACTCCTGAGAATTACGGATGTCTTCACTCCTGAAGTACACCAATTGAGATACCTTAGAAACAGAACTAAATAAAACTTTACAGTCAGGAAAAATCCTCATGTTTGAGTATTTCACAGAAAAGTCCATAAAAGCGATTATGTTGGCGCAGCAAGAAGCTCGCCGCCTCGGTCATAATTTTGTTGGGACCGAGCAGTTACTCTTAGGTTTAATTGCAGAAGGAACTGGTATTGCCGCGCAGGTCCTCAAATCTGAAGGCGTCACCTTAAATAAGGCACGGGTAGAAGTTGAAAAAATCATCGGCAGAGGCAGCGGTTTCGTCCCCGTAGAAATTCCCTTCACTCCGCGCGGCAAAAGCATTTTAGAGATGTCGTTGCGCGAAGCCAGCCAACTGGGGCAACAGTACATCGCCACGGAACACCTTCTCCTTGCCTTAACCCAAAGCCGAGAAGGAGTTGCCTTTAAAATCCTAGAAAACCTCGGCGTCAGCTTGGAACGAGTCCGTGCAGAAGTGATTAAACGAGTCGGGGAAAATCCCGCACCCGCCGGTGCCTTATTTGGAGGAGAACGGGGTCGAGGTCCTGGATCCCAAAAAGCCCTCCAACTTAGCGAATTTGGGGTGAACCTGACTGAAAAAGCCCTAGAAGGAAATCTGGACCCCGTAGTTGGACGGAAAAAAGAAATCGAGCGGATTATCCAAATTTTGGGACGTCGCACTAAAAATAATCCCGTACTCGTGGGAGAACCCGGGGTAGGTAAAACTGCTCTGGCTGAAGGATTGGCGCAACGCATCGCTAACCAGGACGTTCCGGAAACCCTCAAAGATAAACGCGTCTTTACCCTGGATATGGGGTCAGTCCTCGCCGGGACGCGCTTCCGGGGTGATTTTGAGGAACGCATCAAAATGATTATGGAAGAAGTGCGCCAAGCGGGAAATATCATTTTGGTGATTGACGAAATCCATACCCTTGTCGGTGCGGGTGCAGTCGAAGGCGGCATGGATGCGGCTAATCTGCTCAAACCGGCACTAGCGCGGGGAGAATTTCAGTGCATTGGGGCGACAACATTAGATGAGTATCGCAAACATATCGAACGGGATGCGGCCCTAGAACGGCGCTTCCAACCCGTAAACATTGGGGAACCCACTATCCAAGAGACAATTGAGATTTTGCAGGGTATACGGGTTCGCTATGAAGAACATCATAAATTGACGATTTCTGATGAAGCGCTGGTGGCAGCAGCGGAACTCTCAGAACGGTATATTACCGATCGCTTTTTGCCCGATAAGGCGATCGACTTAATTGATGAAGCCGGGTCCCGAGTGCGTCTGCGGAATGGCAAAATGCCCTCTGCACTGCGCCAAATGAAGCATCAACTTACCGACGTTACGTTAGAAAAAGAAGCGGCAGTCCGTGCTCAGGATTTTGGAAAAGCCTCCAAACTGCGCGATCGTGAGGTAACCCTAGAGGAAGAACTGGATCAACGCATCAAGAACGAGCATATAGAAGTTGAAAATAGCAAAAACCTCGTGGTCACTGCCGAAGATATCGCGCAAATCGTGGCAAGTTGGACTAGCGTCCCGGTGAGCAAACTCACCGAATCCGAGTCCGAGAAACTGATGCTAATGGAAGAAACCCTACATCAGCGTCTGATCGGTCAAGAAGAGGCCGTCAAAGCGGTTTCTCGTGCCATTCGTCGGGCGCGGGTTGGCTTAAAAAATCCCAACCGTCCGATCGCTAGCTTTATCTTCTCTGGTCCTACCGGAGTCGGCAAAACTGAGCTCACAAAAGCCTTAGCTGCCTACTTCTTCGGGTCAGAAGATGCCATGATTCGTCTGGATATGTCTGAATACATGGAACGTCATACCGTCTCCAAACTGATTGGTTCCCCTCCGGGATTCGTCGGGTATGACGAAGGGGGACAACTCACGGAAGCTGTGCGCCGTCGTCCCTATACGGTGATTCTATTCGACGAAATCGAGAAAGCACACCCCGATGTGTTTAATATGTTGCTGCAAGTCCTGGAAGATGGACGACTCACCGATGCTAAAGGGCGGGTGGTAGACTTCAAGAATACCCTGCTGATTATGACTTCAAATATCGGGTCTCGGGTCATTGAAAAAGGGGGCGGTGGACTCGGATTTGAGTTCTCCGACAACCGCGCCGAAGCTCACTATGACCGAATTCGTAGCTTGGTGAATGAAGAACTGAAGAATTACTTCCGTCCGGAGTTTCTCAACCGTTTGGATGAGATTATTGTCTTCCATCAGTTGACCAAAAATGAAGTCACAGAAATCGCGGAAATCCTGTTGCGTGACTTGTTAAAACGCCTAGTGGAGAAACGGATTACCCTGGAAATCAGCGCTCGCTTCAAAGAGCGGGTCGTGGAAGAAGGGTATAATCCCAGCTACGGTGCACGACCTTTACGCCGCGCCATTATGCGCCTGTTGGAAGACCATTTAGCCGAAGCGATGTTATCTGGAAACCTGGATGAAGGGGATTCGGCGCTGATTGACCTCGATGAAGCCGGAGAAGTGGTGGTACATCGTGTAGAAGGGCGATCGCTCGTTTCTCCTAGCAGCCGTTAAGCGGTTGAGATTTGCAGGGGGATAAATTCCCTCTAAATGGATGAAAAGGCGGGGGAGAAATCCTCCGCCTTTTTTGATACAATGAGCTAGGAGGGGAATGATTGCGATCGCCCCAGATTTAACGGGATAAAAAAGGAAATGAAGTGAGTAAACATCGACCCCTGAAAGCTGTCGAATTATTTGCCGGAATTGGCGGGTTTCATTTAGGCATGGGGGCGGCTAATATTCAAACCATTTGGGCCAATGATAGCAGTGAATTAGCCGCTCAAGTGTACCGGAGTAACTTTGGGGAACAGTCTCTCCGGTTCGGGGATATCAGGCAAATCGAGATAGCAGAGATTCCCCCCCATGATATTTTAACCGCTGGGTTTCCCTGTCAACCTTTTAGTGCGGCGGGGAAAAAACTAGGCATTCGCGACTGCCTCCGGGGAACCTTGTTTGAACGGATTATCGAAATTTTAGATAAAAAACAGCCGTCGTATTTCTTTTTAGAGAATGTCAAGCGGATGCTGACGATGGAATCCGGATATCACTTCCGGGTGATTTTGGATGCACTGTCTGCCTTAGATTATTTTATAGAATGGCGAGTCATTAATACCCTCAGCTTTGGACTTCCTCAAAATCGCGATCGTATCTTCATCTTTGGAACGCGCATCAACCCACCCCAAAGCTATCCTGAACTCCTACAAAACCATTCCGTATTTTTGACCCAAGCTGATGTAGAAGCCATTCAAGTCGATAGCCACCTCCAGTCTCATTTTACCCCAATTTTAACCAGCTATAGCAAAATTCCAAACTGGGGAATTGCCTATCAACGAAAAATGTATGCCAAACCGATTCCTCCCTTGGCAGACATCCAACCGAGGAAGAAACTCCGTGATATTCTGCAAGACGAATCCGAGATAGAATCCCAGTTTGATTTTACCTCAGATACCCTAGAAAGAATCAAGCAAAGTAAAGCCGTCAATCGCTACTGTAATGGAGTAGAAATCCTGTATAATCAAGGAGGAGGAGCCAGACTCGGTTATACTATCTTTGGGATTAATGGAATTACCTCAACCCTGACGGCATCCACCTCCAGACATTATGAACGATATCGAGTTGGGGATAAATATCGCCGCTTAACCCCCGTGGAATATGCCAGATTAATGGGGTTTCCCGATGAGTGGTGCCGCGTTGCCCGAGTTTACGATCGCTATGCCTTATTCGGAAATGCGATCGCGCCTCCCTGTGTCGCCTGGGTTGCCAAACGAATCGGTCAAAAAAACATTGACCTCAATCAGCGTAGCTGGCAGCAATTAACTTTAGCTTTATGATCAGAAAAATTATCAATAAATGCAACCACTGACCTTACCGGCGTTAAAGACAGAAGCAGGAGAATTTGCGAGACAACTGGCGACTACACCAATTCCCTTATATGGAATTACAGATGGTAAAGCAGTGGGAACTTATGTTGAAACAGCATTCAATAATTATTTAGCACTTCGATACGCCTATAAAAGTGGTAGTGCTACCAGTGGGATTGATTTTCCAGATCTCAACGTGGATTTAAAAGTCACCTCGATTAGACAGCCTCAGTCTTCCTGTCCATTTCGAGATGCCAGTCAGAAAATATTTGGACTGGGGTATCATCTATTGGTTTTTACCTACGAAAAAACCGATAATCAGGTATCCCATCTTTGTTATTTAAATTTTTTAAATATTGTTTTTCTTGAACGAGAGGGCACAGCCGATTATCAAACCACTTATGGATTGCGAGAAATTCTCCGGCGTCATGGCAACAAAGATGATATAATTGCATTTTTAGAAGAACGGAACCTCCCTTTAGATGAAATAGGCAGAGAACTTTTAGCGGATCGCATCATCAGTCAACCTCCAAAACAAGGGTTTTTAACCATTTCAAATGCTTTACAGTGGAGGTTGCAATATAGAAGAATTATCGATTTAGCCAATAGCGGTGAAACGGAAGGAATAGAAAATTTACAAATATTATAATTAGGGCTAATAAACTCCCACTCTAAAGAAGTTAAAGCAAGGAACAGCAGCGACAACCACAGGGGTTTGAACCCCCGCCGGTTTTTGCTTCCTCACCCAAAATCCCCATTTCCTCCTTATCGCGGACTAAATTTAATCCGATAAACGGAACCTGGATATTGCTTAAACGTTTTACTCACCTGAGTCCGCAAATTCCAAAATCGTACTGTATTATCTTCACTTGCCGAAGCTAAAGTCTTTCCATTCGGACTAAAACTCACACTATAAACAATATTTTGATGTTCCCGCAACGTCACCAACAAAGCGCCATCTACGCTGCGCCAAATTTTTACCGTCTTATCTGCACTTGCGGACGCAATTAATTCTCCATCCGGACTAAAACAGACATCTAACACCGCATTTTGATGCCCGGTTAATGTGCGAACAGTTCCATGACGTCCCCAGGAAATATCTCGCACCCATAATTTCACTGTGCCGTCACCACTTCCCGAGACTAATTGATTCCCATCGTTATTAAAATTAACGCTATAAACACTATCTTCATGACCTTCTAATGTTCTTAAGCAAATTCCGTTAAACTGCCATAACTTGATGGTGCCATCACCACAGCCAGAAGCAATTAAATTCCCGTTGGGTAGAAAGTTTATATCAAATAATCCCGAAGATTGGCGTTTAATGGAAGAAATTAAGGTACCATCTCGTTTCCAAAACTTCAAAGTTTTATCCGCACTGGCGGTAGCAATGCGATTCCCTTTCGTGTTAAAATCAACCCCAAATACTTCCGCACTATGTCCTTTCAAGGTGGTTAAAAATGTCCCATCTCGACGCCAAAGTTTGACAGTTTTATCGGCACTGGCTGTGGCGATTAGTTTCCCATCTGGACTGAATGCAAGACTCAAAACACTGTCACTATGGCCGTTGAGAATCGTATCTACACTGCCATCAAGTTGCCACAGTCTGACGGTTGTATCGGCACAGGCAGCGGCGATCGCACTAGAAAGGGTTGGGGAGAAAAACATACAAAAGTCAGCCCGTCTTTGAGTCTGGAGATAGTAAGGGGAAAAGTTACCTGATTATCTATTATTATAAGGGGTTAAGGTTTTCCATTCCGCCGCCCGGGAGGAATACCCATCTAAATTCATCCAAATAACTTGAGAATTGTCTATAATAGGCACATCGGATTGGAGAGGTTATATGGCGTTAATAAGTGAACTGCGCTGGTTTTATCCGGGTTCTCCACCGGAGGCGATCGCCGATTGGTTTGAAGGGAACTCTCCAATTCCCGGGCCAATCTCCCCAGAAACACGAGAAGATTTATATCTGTTCACCCCCGGCTGTGATTATCTTAATATTAAATGGCGACAAGACCGCCTAGAAATCAAATGGCGGCAAGCAGAATGGGGGGAGGTCCAGTTTGGGGGCTGCCTATCGGGGAATCTAGAAACCTGGAAAAAGTGCGCTTGTGAGGGGTTAAGTCCCGGAATGCCAGGGGATGCAGAAGCAAGCGAAACCTGGGTGAGGGTCCGCAAAACGCGATCGCAGCGCTTTTATCAATACCATCATTCCAGGATTGAACCCATTACTGGCGATCGCCAAGTTTCCCAAGGATGCAGCTTAGAACTGACCCACCTGGCGATCGCGGATCAACCTTGGTGGAGTCTTGCCTTAGAGGCATTCGGTCCCACCGATACCTTGATTGACACTCTCAAAGCAACCCTAACCTTAATCAGCATCACCTATCCGGCCGAATATCCCTTATCCGGTTCAGCATCCTATGCCTATCCCCACTGGTTGCAACGCGTGTTCCAGGGAAAAGGGGACGGTTGATGGGGAAGAAACGACTGAAGTCGTGACGTTGAACCCCCATTTCCCGTAATATCGACCCAATTGATTCGGGAATCCCGATCTCGATTCTAGGCAGGGCTTAATTAAAATAAAAATGTGACAATAATAGGAAAAAATAGTATGCAACCCAATAATCCGAATCAGTTTACAGAAAAAGCATGGGCAGCGATCGCCCAAACCCCCGATCTTGCCAAACAAGCGCAACATCAGCAAATCGAAAGCGAAATCCTGATGAAAGCGTTACTCGAACAAGAAGGACTCTCTAGCAGCATTCTTAGCAAAGCAGGAGTTAACGTCCAACAAATGCGCGATCGCACCGAACAATTTATCAATCGCCAACCCAAAGTGAGTGGTACCAGTTCCGTCTATCTCGGACGTAGCGTTGATACCCTGCTTGATCGCGCCGATGCTTATCGGAAAGAGTATGCCGATGAATATATTTCTATCGAACATATATTACTGGGATTCGCTAAAGATGACCGCTTTGGCAAAGGACTCTTCCAGGAATTCAAACTCACTGAACAAAAACTCAAAGACACCATCGCGCAAGTTAGAGGCAGTCAAAAAGTGACCGATCAAAATCCCGAAGGCAAGTATCAATCGTTAGAAAAGTATGGACGCGATCTCACGCAAGCGGCGCGAGAAGGTAAACTTGACCCAGTAATTGGTCGAGATGACGAAATTCGCCGGACCATTCAAATCCTCTCTCGGCGCACAAAGAATAATCCTGTCTTAATTGGGGAACCGGGGGTGGGTAAAACTGCGATCGCCGAAGGACTCGCACAGCGGATTATCGCAGGAGATGTTCCCCAATCCCTGAAGGACCGGCAACTTATCACCTTAGATATGGGTGCATTAATTGCGGGTGCAAAATATCGCGGGGAATTTGAAGAACGTCTCAAAGCAGTGCTCAAGGAAGTCACTGAATCTGGCGGAACAATTATCCTATTTATTGATGAAATTCATACGGTCGTTGGTGCCGGTGCCACCCAAGGGGCAATGGATGCCGGAAACCTACTAAAACCTATGTTAGCACGGGGAGAACTGCGCTGTATCGGAGCAACTACGTTAGATGAATATCGCAAATATTTGGAAAAAGATGCAGCCTTAGAACGGCGTTTCCAGCAAGTGTATATCGATCAACCCAGCGTTGTTGATAGTATCTCAATTTTGCGCGGACTTAAAGAACGATATGAAGTGCATCATGGGGTAAAAATTTCCGATAGTGCCTTAGTTGCTGCTGCCACTTTATCGAATCGATATATCAGCGATCGCTTCTTACCTGATAAGGCGATCGACCTCGTAGATGAAGCTGCCGCAAAACTGAAAATGGAGATTACCTCCAAACCCGAGGAACTGGACGAAATCGACCGGAAAATACTCCAACTAGAAATGGAAAAGTTATCCTTAAAAAATGAAAGTGATCTAGCCTCTCAGGACCGTTTACAAGGGTTAGAAAAAGAACTCGGCAACCTCAAAGAACAACAACATACCCTGAATGCACAATGGCAGTCTGAAAAAGACGTGATTGCTCAAATTCAGAGTATTAAAGAAGAAATTGATCGGGTCAACATCGAAATTCAACAAGCGGAACGCAACTACGACCTCAACCGCGCCGCTGAACTAAAATATGGCAACCTCACCAGCTTGCAAAAGCAGCTAGAACAAGCCGAAGCTAATTTAGCCGCAAACCAAACCAGCGGTCAAACCTTACTCCGTGAAGAAGTAACCGAAGCAGATATTGCCGAAATTATCTCTAAATGGACCGGAATTCCGATTAGTAAATTAGTGGAATCGGAGATGCAAAAACTGCTACAACTTGAAGATGAATTGCACAAGCGCGTCATCGGACAAGAGGAAGCCGTAACTGCTGTGGCCGATTCTATCCAGCGATCGCGCGCCGGATTATCCGACCCAAACCGTCCCGTTGCCAGCTTTATCTTCCTCGGACCCACAGGGGTTGGTAAAACCGAACTCGCCAAAGCCCTTGCTGCTTATCTATTCGATACCGAAGAATCAATGGTGCGAATTGATATGTCTGAATACATGGAGAAACACGCCGTTTCCCGCTTAGTGGGTGCACCTCCAGGATATGTCGGGTATGAAGAAGGGGGACAACTTTCCGAAGCAGTGCGCCGTCGTCCTTACTCGGTTATTCTATTTGATGAAATCGAGAAAGCACATCCTGATGTCTTTAATATCATGCTGCAAATTCTCGATGATGGCCGCGTGACGGATGCACAAGGACATACCGTAGACTTCAAGAATTCCGTAATCATTATGACCAGTAACGTGGGGTCACAATTTATCTTAGATGTCTCCGGTGACGATGAACAGTATGAAGAAATGCGGGGTCGCGTTATGGAAGCCATGCGGACTAATTTCCGTCCCGAATTCCTGAACCGAATTGATGAAATGATTATTTTCCATTCGTTGAAAAAAGAGCAACTGCGGCAGATTGTACAGTTGCAAATTGAACGAGTTGTTGAACGCCTACGCGATCGCAAGATGTCCTTGAAACTGTCCGATAGTGCGGTTAGTTTCTTAGCGGAAGTGGGGTATGACCCAGTTTATGGCGCAAGACCCCTGAAGCGTTCCATTCAGCGGGAGTTAGAAACCCAAATTGCTAAATCCATCTTACGGGGTGATTTTACCAATGGGGATACGATTTTTGTCGATGTAGAAAATGAGCGATTAATGTTTAAGCGGTTAGCGTCTGATTTGTTAGTTCAATCTGATTTGTAAGTTCTGCATAACCGGCGGGGGTTTAAACCCCCGCCTAATAGCTAAAGTCGGTTAAAACCGACTAGGGAGAATAATTCGCGAGAATGAGTTAGGAGGGATGGTTTAAATGAGCGTTCAATTGATTAAGCATAAATTTACGGTTGATGATTATAGTAAGATGGCAGAAATAGGGGTTTTTAAGGCAGGCGATCGCATTGAACTAATCCGAGGAGAAATCATCGAAATCTCACCCATTGGAACCCGTCATGCTGCTTGTGTCAGACGCTTACAGTTATTGTTGTCCGAAAAAGTAGGAAAACGCGCATTGTGCGACACCCAAAATCCCATACAATTAGGCAACAACTCTCAACCGCAACCGGATGTAACCTTGCTACAACCCCGGGATGATTTTTATGCCACCCAACATCCGCAACCCCAGGATATCTTGCTATTAGTCGAAGTTGCCGATACCACCTTAGAAGGCGATCGTACCATCAAAATCCCTCTCTATGCCGAACACAACATCACCGAAGTCTGGTTAGTCAATCTCCCCGAAAACTGCCTAGAAGTCTACCGCCAACCCACCGAAACCGGATATCAAATCATCAGTCAATTCTATCCCGGAGACACCCTATCCCTACAAACATTTCCTGACATCACCCTCAACGTTAATCAAATCCTATCCTAGTCCTTCTCTAAGGTTCGGAGTAACGATTTGCATTCGGTATCCCCCTTAATCCACAAACCAACCTAATGGCATATAGTGACTTTACATTAACCGAAATCAAAACAAAATTTAACTTAACTCTTAGCGAACAAATTGATTTATTTCCCCAGATTCCTGAACTTCAAGGCAGCAAGCACTTAACTCAAACCCTCCAAGATAATATCCCTCTGGCCTTGGCGATCGACACGGAAAAAGCCCGTTCAGAAATGATAGTCACCCCCATTTTAATCGAACTCAGAAAATACTTTCAACTCCAAATCAGTTTATTTTCGGGCATCCCCTTTAACGTCGATATAGCCCAGGGATTAAATGGAACTTGTGACTTTTTGATTAGTCACTCTGCTGAACAACTCTCTATAGAAGCCCCCATCATTACCTTAGTTGAAGCCAAAAATGATAACATTAAATCTGGACTAGGACAATGCCTCGCCGAAATGGTTGCGGCCCAATTATTTAACCAACAGAAAGGCAATTCGATTCCTATCATCTATGGAGTTATTACCACGGGAAGCGTCTGGAAATTTCTCAAATTAGAAAATCAAATTGCCTCCATTGATTTAGTTGAATATTACATTCGAGACTTGCCTAAAATTCTGGGTATTTTAGCCAACGCGATCGCCACCCGGTAGGGAGACTGCACTGCCTTCTATTCTGCCCATGGGTAGAGGCGATCTGGCTTTGACATCCCGCCCTCGAACGGGATAAAATAAATAAGCATAACTAAAAAATACAAAATAATTTCCTTTCAATGGATTGATTTTAATCCCTCTATTCATCCATTTATCCTCGTTTTCTTGCTCTTGATTAGTCTGGGAAGCGGTTTTATACTAGGGTTGGCTGCTTGGTTGATTAGGAAATGTATAAATCCGGGTTAGAGAAAGATACAAGCTAATTATTCTCTTTCTCTAGAGTGGATGAAATTATTTAGGTTTACTATAATAGTTTAAATAATGCCCTCTAACCCGATAAAATGATGTGTGGAAGATTTAGCTTTTATCAAGCGCCTGAGACGGTTGCAGAATTATTTGAATTGGCGGGAATTCCCCAGGTAAAACCCCGATATAATATTGCGCCGACTCAATCTGTGCCTACGGTGTTGCAGCGGGGAGACACGGAGGAACGGGAGTTGCAGATGATGCGTTGGGGATTGATTCCATTTTGGGCGAAGGATGCCAAAATGGGGTCAAAATTGATTAATGCGCGATCGGAAACGGTGGCGGAAAAACCTTCGTTTCGATCGCCTTTCAAGCATCGCCGTTGTTGGATTCTCGCCGATGGCTTTTATGAGTGGCAGACGACGGATGAAGGGAAGCAGCCGTTTTATTTTCAATTGAAGGATGGAGAACCGTTTGCGTTTGCTGGGTTGTGGGAACGCTGGCAGTCACCGGAAGGGGAGGAGATTGAGTCTTGCACGATTTTAACGACGGAGGCAAATGAACTGATGAGTCAGATTCATGTTCGGATGCCGGTGATTTTGTCTCCTAAGAGTCGCGATCGCTGGTTGGATTCGGCAACCCCTGCGGAGGATTTACACCCACTGCTGACTCCTTACGACTCACAAGAGATGATATCCTATCCGGTGAGTCGGATGGTGAATACTCCCAAAAGTGACCGCCCGGAATGTGTACAACCGATGGAAATGGGGGAACCATGAAGGATGAAGAGTTCACTTAATTATCTACCCCTGGCTGCTATTTCTGATCGCATTGCTGAGGATGACTTTTTGACGGCGATCGCCGTAACTTCTTTGGGGAATGAAGCGAATGTGAGAACTATCGGGGATTGGCAACCGCCCTTAGAGGGTAAAATGGCGAACTCTTCTCGTCATGGATTAGCCTTAAGTTGGTTATTCCAGGAATTAAAACTTCAGACGTTTTTCTCCGAACTTCTCGACTCAGAATATTTCTATCAGCACTTAGTACAAGCAGTCGGGCCCTATCACGAGGAAGATAAGCCCAGAGGGTTACTGCAAGCGGTTTTAGCGGCTGCCGATAGCCTTTTTATGACTGAGGTTTTGGATTTGTTTGTGTATGGCAGTTTAATGCGAGGAGAAAGCAATCATTATTTATTAAAAGCTGCTGAATACAGGGGAGAAGATGCAATCGCTGAGGCGGATTTATTCTGTTTAGGTCCTTATCCTATGTTTGTCCCCGGAACAGGAACAGTTTATGGTGAATGCTATCACATTCCCTTAAAGATTATACCCAGTCTCGACCGATTAGAAGACCATCCTCATTATTATCAAAGGCGGTGGATGCAATTTAAAAGTGGTAAAACTCGGTTAGTTTATCAAGGTTTTATCTCTCATGTCAAAGGATGCCCGCAAATTGTGAGTGGGTCCTGGCGCAGTCGCCCCTCAATCGGGGAGAGGCCCCGATTGAGTTGACACGAAGTTAACTGAAATTCTCATGATAATTTTACCAGTCCGTGAGTGCAGGACAATGAGTCATGCTGAAAAAATCACCATTTTTGATAATAATATGACGCTTTGAATCCAGGGTGATAATTCCGTCACGACGGAGTTTACCTAAGATTCGGGTAATGGTAACGCGACTGGTGGCGATCGCTGTAGCCAAATCGTAATGGGTGAGTCTAACTCGTAAGCGAGTTCCATCGGTAACGGGTTCTCCCATTTCCTGTTTGAGTAACAATAATAACTGGTGTAATCGATCTTCTACCTTGCGTTGACTACTGATAGCAAGCATAGCTTCTACCTGTCGCAGTCGCCGCATCAGTTGAGGAAACATTTCCCGCGCTAAATGCGGCGATCCTTCCACTTCTCGCAGGGAAAACCACATCAAATAAACATCCGATAGGGCTTTAGCTTGATAGGTTTGGAGACAGCTAAATGAGAGACTAAAACACATTGACGGACCCACCCATCCTAACAGTCCCTCTTCCCCGGTGGGATAAAGGGTGCCAAGTTGCACCAAACCTTGAGCAACCTGCCAGATTCCTTGAGATAAAATAGGGATAGTCTCGCCTTTAGCATAAAAATGCAGTCGGCGTTCTTCTCTAGCGTGATGTCTATCGGTTTCGGGAACCGCCTTAAGCGTTTGGAGCATACCTACAACCTACCAGTCAATAACGCTGGTTACAAACTTTAGGTTTACTCTATCGGTTCAAGGTAAAGATTAGGTAATCCTTGGCAGAAATGTTGGTTAAGATGGGGTTCCCATTTGGTTATGTCCACTCATTTTAGTCTTTGCTCTTTTTTTTGCGGGCTTTTTTGGACTGCTTGGTGGGGTTGGGATACAGCAGTTCTAATCGCAATTGATCCCGGGTTTTGGGTTTTAAAAATTTTTGATGCAGGGGTTGCCACTCTAGCCAAGACTGATAGCGGTTTTCTAGGAGTTTTTCGGCTACGGTCGGAAGGGTCTGCTCAATATTACAATCTAACACGCGGGAAAGAGTTTCCGCTAAGACCACACTATCTTGCAGTTCGCCGAGGACCTCTTGAACCGCTTTCAAATCCTCGACATATTCTACATAGGTGTCGCCATAAAAGTGGGTAAATAAGCTCATTTGATAGCGCACCCGCTTGACTTCTTTGCGCAGATCATGGAGGGTTTCTCCGCGTTTGGCGAATAATTCCTCTACGTCGGTTTCAGATAGGTTATCGATTTTGATTTTACTTTTTTTAGTTTTGATTCCCAGTAACCAACCCGGATGCAGAAACAGGTTACTGATTTCGGGTAACAATAAGTCAGGGAGAACTGATCGAATGGGCAGGAGTGCCATTTCGCCGTAACTGGGATTATTTAACCACTCGGCTAAACTGTTTTTAAAGGATAGATAGCGATCGCCTTTTAAAGTTTCATTGACCGCCGAGAAGGATTGGTGACGTTCAGCTTTTAAAAGGTTGAGGGCGCGTTTGAATGCCTCCTGTTCCGGGTCAGGCAAGGCATCTTTATAGTCGGTTTCCAGAGTTTCTAGGAGGACATCTAAATCCCTCAAGCTGCCGAGACTGCGGGAGATTTTGCCAATTTGCTTTTGGCTGGCGGCGTGGGGTAAATCTAAGGCGGGTGCAAACCCTTTAACTGCCGATCGCAGTCGTCGCATCCCCACTCGCATCTGATGCAGGGCTTCAGGATCGCGATCGCTTAAAACATCATCTTCATACTGAATGGCTTTTTGGAAATGTTTTTCCAGGGCGATTTTTGCCCAATCTCCTAAAGTATCGGCGGTTTGTTTATTGTCGGATTTCATAATGGAATAGCACCCGGTTAAATAGAGTTAGATAGCAGAAAAATTCTGGAGATAATTAGAGGGAGAGGGAAGTAATATCCATTCTATCACGCTTCCCTCCTTAGCGGTTATTTAAAAATTTCAGGGGGGAGTGAGGTAGATTTATTAAGAACGGGTTCGGGATAATATCGCCAAGGCGGAATTGTGACATCCAGGGGTTTCCCGATCCACAAGTCATATCGGACGGCATAATCTTCGGTTTTACAGGACCGCAGGAACGGTTTTCCGGTCCAGATTTGACAACTACACAGGGGTTTGGGTTCCTCCAGGTCATATCCCCCGGAAATGGGTTGCAGTTGGAAAAATTCAATATGCCAGTGCGCGGGTTCGACGGCAACGCACTCCGAGGATAATTCCACTCCGGCTGTCTGAGCACTGTTATAAGGTTTGATGGCGATCGGTAGGTAATCAATATCTAGGAGATAGCTGTCAAAGCCGAGCTCCTTGGCTTGTTGGACAACTTGCTGCCACTGATGGAGGGGGTGTAAGTCCCCTTGGCGAGGGCTGCTTTGTTCAAAGTAATATCCGCCAAATAGCCAGATTAGTTTAGAAAGGATAGTTTCGACCCGATGGCGATCGCGAATTAATAACTCTACATCTTCGGGTAATAATAATCGTCCCGGTACGGCCCACCAATATTCCCAGGTCAACTCGCCATCAAAGGGAATCAATCGTTTTACCAATCCCGGAATGCGATCGCGGACTTGAATTTCTCGAATTTCCTGAAGACTCGCTTGTTCCGGAGACGGCAGGGGTAAGTTTAAATGAGCTTGTAGGGGATGGTCAGGGGCGGTGGCTTCCTCTGGGGACATCACGGCTCGATTTTGGACAGTTTGAAGCTGACTGTATAACATAATTCATTGGCCTCTTTTGTTTTGCCCTATCATTCCTATGTTTAATGATACTTCCTGTAGCTATCAATAGAGTTCCAGACTAGCCATGTCTTAATCTTTTCTTTAGGAATTTTCTTCCTATAATTATAAATTGTAAATATGCGACTTGGCGGACTGAGGTGCAACCCACTCGGTATCTAGAGGTTTACCCCAAAAAATTTTTCCCTGTAGAAATACTTAAACATCTCACCCCATAAACTGGGTAAATCAGAAGGATATCCTTCGGAAAAAACCCAAAAATTTTGGGTATAAATTCGGGTTTTTGGGGTCAGTCCCAGTGAGATCGGGCACGATTAAGCGGCCATATCCAGGATTGGGAATCAGGGCAGTCGCACTTGTACTAAAGTGCGACTACGGAATCACCACTGGGGCATCGACAGCAATAAAGCCGTTGCCGCATCCGCATCCACGGGCCTAGAAAACAAATAGCCCTGGCCGGATTCACATTGCAGCGCTCGCAATTGAGCTAACTGTTCCAGGGTTTCCACCCCTTCAGCCACTACATCCATATTTAGATTATGAGCCAAATCGATACAAGTGCGGACAATTTCCAAACTTTCTGCCTCACTACTCATGCGACTCACAAAAGAGCGATCAATTTTTAAGGTATCGATCGGCAACCGTTGCAACCGACTCAGGGAAGAATACCCAGTCCCAAAATCATCGATAGACAGTTGAATTTGCCGTTGTTTAAGCTGAGTAAGCAAACTGGCCGCCGACTCTGCCGCCGCCATAATAGCAGTTTCAGTAATTTCTAGCTTCAAACAATGACCGCTTAGACCCGTCTGCTGGAGGATTTGGTCAATATAATCCACCAGTCCCGGATTGCCAAACTGAACTCCGGCAACATTGACGCTCATCGTCAAAAATGGGATGGACCCACTGACTCCATCCCCTCGTTCGCGGTTCGGGAGGACTAACCCTAGGGATTGCCATCGTTCCTGCCACTTTTGCAATTGAGAACAGGCTTCCTGTAGGACCCATGCCCCCATGGGCACAATCGATCCGGTACCTTCAGCGACGGGGATAAACTCCCCCGGTAGCACAAAGCCGCGCCGGGGATGTTGCCAGCGCACCAGGGCTTCAAATCCGGCAATATGACCCGTTTTTAAGTCGATAATCGGCTGGTAATACAGGAGCAATTCCTGACGTTTGAGGGCGAGTCGCAGGTCCGTTTCTAGCTGTAACATGGCTAATGCACCGGAGTGCATTTGGCGTTCAAAGACGGCGGTGCGTCCTCCCCCCATGGTTTTAGCATGATACATCGCTGTATCTGCCGCGCGTAAAAAGTCTTCGGGCCGTTCTAAGGTCTTGCCAGAGGGGGGTTCCGTCCCTTGGCCGTTGGTTGGGGTCGGCTGCGCCTGCATATACTGCGGAGTCTGGGGGAAGCTGATCGCAATACCAATACTGGCTGTGCTGAACATATCATGACCGTTGATTTGAAAGGGGAGAGTGAGTTCTTTATGAATGCGATCGGCAATGGTGAGGGAGGTAGCCGGATCGTCAATTTCATTAACTAAAATCGCAAACTCATCGGTCCCCACCCGTGCTAGGGTATCTTTAGGGCGAATACAAGTTCCCAAGCGACGAGCGGTGGCATTGAGCAAGAGGTCTCCGACTAAGTGTCCGAAACTATATTTAATGATGCTAAACCGATCGAGATCGATAAATAGGACGGCAAAGCCATAATGGGGACGCCTTTTCGCCTGCCTGAGCGATCGCCCTAATCCGTTGAGGAACCATGCTTCATTCGGCAATCCGGTCAGGGGGTCGTAAAAGGCATTATACAAGAGTTGTTCCCGGTCTTTATTGCGATCGGTGATATCATGGACTACCGCTAAATGCAAGCCGGAAATAAAATTAGCGCTGGCCGAATATTCGACATCTCGAATGGTCCCATCAGACCTGAAAACTTTGAGTTCTCCCGTGTCTCGACCCAGGCATCGAAATTTGGTGAATCCGGTTTTAAAATCACAGGTGGATTCGATATAGCTATGAAGCGGCTGTCCGATCAATTCTTCTTTGGAGAGTCCTAAAAGGCTACAAGCGGCAGGATTGAGGTTGGTAAATTGACCGAGGTCGTTGAAGATTACCATGGCGTCAAGGGCGCACTCAAATACTGCCCGCAGTTGTCGTTCATTCGCTTGCATGGCTTTCTCCGCAAGCAAGCGCGATCGCCGGCCAGCGGATTCCCGCAATTCCCGATCAATCGCCGGAATTAATCGGGCGAGATGATCTTTCATCACATAATCATGGACACCGGCTTTCATGGCGGCGATCGCCGCTTCTTCGCCGATTTGCCCAGAGACAATAATAAAGGGTAAATCTAGTTCCAACTTCTGCATCACTTCTAATGCCTCGGGTGCGCTAAATTGGGGCAGGGCATAATCTGCCAAAATTAGCTCCCAATTTTCCCGCAGGAGGGCATTTTTCATAGCCTCAGAATTGTCTACTCTTTCCACGGTCAAATCATAGCCGCCGCGTTTGAGTTCGCGCAGTAGCAATAAGGCATCATCCTCTGAATCTTCGACCATCAAAACCCGCAGCGATCGCCCCATTGTCATCCTCCTTAATGGTTTTTGCCCTTAGGCAAAATATTTTATAATTTCCGGACTATATCGCCCTTGGAGGCTAGCCACTCTCTACTTTTTTTTAACCTAATTTTTACAGTATTTGATTTGTGGACTCATTAAACTGAAACTTGCATAGATTCTTTAAGAAGTTGTAAGGTTTGAAAATAAAGTTTAGTAGGGTAATTTCTTACTTGTATTTTATAGTAATAATTAAGAAGATAGTTCGGATTTTTTGTCTGTTACCCCAGATACACTTGGTTACAAAATGCAACCATTGACCCGCCCTGAAGACGGTAGCGGTTGTGCAATAGAGTGTTTCTCCGGGTTATGAGCTACATGAATACCCCACTCTGGGTCACGGGGGAAAAAGCAGAGATCAAGATGCTAAACCTGCGGCAGTGGTGGGGTACAACCACTCCTTCAGAGTCACAGTCCTATCTGTACCTCACCCGACTCAGGAACGCTTACAGCGGTATTACAGGGTAAAATAGAACGCGGCACCGTGATCCACCTCAGCGATCGCCCAAACTTGGCCGCCATGACGCTGAACAATGCGTGAGACGGTGGCTAAACCAATTCCTGTACCTTCAAAGTCGGTGGTGTTATGCAGGCGTTGAAAGGGTGCGAAGAGTTTATCCGCGTATGTCATATTAAAACCCGCCCCATTATCTCGCACAAAATACACCGTTTTATGGGAAGTGGCCGGGTATTGCTTACCTTCAGAAAGGAGGGGGCGATCGCTTACCCCAAATTCAATGCAGGCATCAGCAGTTTTACTGGTAAATTTCCATGCATTATTCAGCAAATTATCTAACATGACTTGCAACAGGTGCGGATCTCCATCAGCCATCAGGGAGTCAGCAATTTTAAACCGGACCTGGCGATCGCGTTGAGTTGCGTGCAGTTCCGTGGCGACTGTCCGTGCCATCTCACTCAGATTGACCGGCTTTCGTTGCATTGGAGTGCGTGTAACTCGGGAAAGACTCATCAGGTCATCGATCAGTTGATTCATGCGTTGAGTGGCGCTATAGACTCGGTGCAGATAATCTTTTCCCGTCTCGTCTAGAACGTGGTGATAGTCTTCTATGACAGCTTTGGCAAACCCCCGGATCGCCCGGAGTGGGGAGCGCAAATCGTGAGATACAGAGTAGCAAAACGCTTCGAGTTCTTGGTTCGCGGCTTGTAGTTCAGCGGTGCGTTCCCTGACTCGTTGTTCGAGTTTGGCATTGATTTGGCCCGGGGCATCTTCCCGTTGAGGGCGATCGCTAGTAGTGCGGTCCCAAACCTCTGGTTCACGGGAGAGTAAGGGTTTCTGAACCGCTGCCGGGGGTGCGACTGCACAAGAGCTTTGTCCCCTGTGCAGGGGTTCTATTTTTTGGCTTCTATCGCCTTTTTTCGGGTCACTTTCGAGCAAAGTTGCCCCACAAATCTTTTGTAGCTTGTGCCAATAGGTATCGAGGGCTTCACCGGGAGAAAGCTCAGACGAACTGGCTCTGGCTGAGGGCGAATCGGTATCTCCTAGCATTTCACACAAAGTAACATTTACTTTGAGTAATCGTTCCTCTAACTGGGCGATCGCCAGGGGAGAGGGGGATTGCTCATCGAGACTTGAAAACCCTTCTCCCCCCTCAAATCTAGATAATAATTCCGAGGGGGAGTGGAGGGTATCCAATCCTTGATCAGGGTCTTCAAGGAGTTCGCCGCGAAAGAAAAGCAGGGGATTTTTAGCAGTTTTCAGGGAAGCCGATTTAACTCCAAATGCCTGTCGGGTTTGGTTTAAGGGTTCTTTGAAACGGTTGGTTTCCCCGATTGCTCCCGTTTCTGAACCCCCGTTTAAGTTGGCTAAATTTTGAGAAAAAACTCCCGAGACTGGGTTAGAAAAATTGCCCATGATCGCTCTACCGTTTTCGTTTTTTCCCGGCTTGTGAATCTCTTGAGCAGCGGCGTAGGTTAAGCCTTTTCCCCGGTGCAGAATCCGCCAAGAAAGCCAACAGTATTTCCCTGTTTTGTGACGATATCGGTTTTCTATGTAACAAACTTGGCCGATGTCGCCGGCGCGTCCGGTGATTAAACTGCGGTGAAGATCATCAGGATGGATTAAATCCTGCCAGGAGTGCGATCGTAATTCTTCTAAGTTCCATCCGAGAACGCTTTGCCAACTCGGGTTGAGCTTCAGAAAATTCCCTTCAATATCTGTAATGCACAACAGTTCCCTAGACAGGTTTAAAAAAACCTGCATTTCTTCTGGCATAAATTCTGCTGTTGGCGTCATGGCGTTGACCTGTTCAATCATTGTTTCTGCCTGTAGATTGCCCCTTTTCATCGATGATCTCCCTGACAGCGTGATTGATGCCCTCTTTGCCCGTTCTTCTTAGATTTATCCCCCTTAGTTTTCTCAAATGTAAAGCCGGATTACGGGCGAGTAAAATAATTTTTATTTTAACCCATTTAACCCATTTTTTATTTATTTTTATCCGGTTTTAGTTTCTTAAATTATAAATGAAATTTAGAAACGGGGGAGATTTTGTTATCAAAATTTGACTTGATGCGCGGACTGTCGGGTTCCCTTCCCAGTTAGTTGAAGTTTTATCCCCTGAATTTTATTTAGAATCGATAGTGGCGATCGTGACTCTGTTTTATACCCCGTTACTCCTCATTCTTATCCTTAAAATTGTTTCAACCCACTCCCCCTTATTTAGCTTATCGGAATTATTTTTAACCTAGAAAATACTTTACATTTTTTAACTTCCCGAATTTTATCTAGGGTAATTTGAGCTGAAATTCCCGGTCACCGTGGTATAAAGATAATAATTAGATGTGGATTTGGAGCCTCGCCGTTTTGGTAGCCCAATCTATGAACAGCAGGTTTAATTTCTGTTATCTACGTTACTAAATTCAGATTAATTTGTCAATGGGTGGGGAAAAGATTAAGAATACTTTAAAACCCCAGAAAGATTAAGTCAAGGAATAATAACCAATAGATTGAAATCTGCTGAGAGTGCGGTTCAATTGACTCAAATAGGGGGGATTACCCCTACCCCTGAAAAAAATTACCACTGCTATAATAAAAGGCTTATTTTTATGGATGGGTTGAATCAGGTTCATGGAGAATGATGACCTCTGGGGAGTGGGTTTTCACGACGGCACAAACCCCAAATTGGAAGTAAAAATAAAAAAATTCTGAGTCAGGAAAATAAGGAGCCCCTGACTCAGCTAGAGAGATTCACGTTAGACGAACAAAATAACGGACAACTGCCTTTAACGCTTCATCAACAAGGGACGCACAATCCAATAACCCGCCCCAAACGCGCTAACCACAATCAGGATGATCATCACAATCAACCCCAACCCCCCGAGATCCGAGCGTTTTGCCGGACGGGTGCTGCGACGAGGGCGAGTTTCCGGCTGTTCAGTAAATAAAGGTTCTGGAATACCTTGGGTTGCACCGAGTTCAGTCATCGAGAAGGGAGAACCCACCCCCTGTTCCGAAGCGGGAATCCCACCCAAACGCCCCTGAACATCAGGATGGGGTGCAGAGGAATATCCCGATTCCCCGCGCATCTGGGTGCGATCGCCGGAAACATTGCGGCCCACTGAGGGACTCTGAGGTTCCCAGGCATCCACCACCTGCTGTAAATGCACTGCAGACTGAACCACCGTTTCAATTTCCTGGCGTAGTTGTCGATTTTGTTGAACTAACTGATGATTTTGAGTGGTTAGGGAATCCAACCGTTCCTGTGCTGTTTGTAACTCCGCGACAACTTCTCGATACACAGAGATGGGAACCGAAGGAGAATAAGGTTGATTAGAAGGAGTTGGCGGGGTTATCGGCAGATTGCCGGAGGCAGTAGCATTTCGCATAAGGGCTTACTCGGGTAGTAGGAGGACGGGAGGCGATCGCAACCGTTCGGAGTATTTTGATGATAGAACTCTGCCTCAGATTACAACAACGATTACCTTGGTTCGTCAAGGATTTGCTACAAATCCCTAAGATTTAGGGAGTTGGCAATCGAGGCATGATGGCATTGACTCCGGGTTAGAAGGCGATCGCCTAGACCCTGAACAAATCTTTACTCTCCATCTTAAATCCTGGAGTCCCTTGATTCAAGGTTTAGGACCTCAAGACTATCCCAATAGGAGCATATTTCTGTCACCATAGAATGAATCACGAGACATTCAGTCCCTATTCCGTCAAAATGAGCAATTCTTCCATGCAGTCCGATGTATCGCCAACCGCCACCTCTGCCGATGACACCCCGCAGATCAAGTATGGGGAACGGCAAATCGAGGAGGGACAGTTAATTACCTTTCCCAATCCCCGAGTCGGTAGACGCTATGACATTCACATCACCTTACCGGAATTTACCTGTAAATGTCCGTTTTCCGGCTATCCCGATTTTGCCACTATTTACATCACCTACGTTCCTAATGAACGGGTGGTGGAGCTTAAAGCGATCAAATTGTATATCAACAGTTACCGCGATCGCTACATTTCCCACGAAGAATCCATCAATCAAATTCTTGATGACTTCGTAGCCGCTTGCGACCCCCTAGAAGCCACCATCAAAGGAGACTTCCAGCCCCGAGGTAACGTCCACACCGTTATCGAAGTTCAACATAGTCAACCCCAGTCTTAAACCTAAAAAGCCCCCCTTTTTAAGGGGGGTTGGGGGGAGCAATCTTTTTGTTGGCAACAAAGTCTATTAATTTTGACCCGCCAAAGAACCCGAGGCGATCGTCACTCCCTCCGTACTGGGTTTTTCTTCTAAACTATCTAAAATTTCAATCAGTTCTCGCTCAAAAGTCACTTGTGCGCGATTCGTTTTTCCGCCTACATACAATTCTCCATTCTCTTCTAATGCCCAAACCTGGGAATGAGAAACATAACTCATCATCACCCCTAACATTAAAAATCCAAAACCTAAATAAACCAGGGGAATACTCGGATCTGCTTTAATTTGTAACCCCGTACTTCCAATTAATTTTTTAATTTTCAGAGTCACACCATTGACGGGAGTCTCCATCCCAGGACGCAGACTGGTCATCAGTTTTCCCTCCATATCATAGAGTAAGAGCGTTCCCTGTAAATCCTTCGCTAACAGAGAAATTCCCTCACTCAAATCTGGCTTAGTCGGAATCCAAGTACCCCATAAACGAGCACCGTTACCCGTATTTAAAAGCGCCATAGGCAGTTGAAAAATCGGGCTATTATTCAACTGAACTTGAACCGCCGCCACACCCCAATCCGTTTGATACATCGTCACCCCGCGATAGCGCAAAGGCTTATTAACATGAATCGTCTGGCGATCGCGTTCTTGACCTTCGCTATCAATCACCGACAAATCCGAATAAAACTGGTCAATCGTTCCATCAGGTTTGTAATCAATCCAGAAGCGATTCACATGAACCGCCCAATCTTTAGGAACTTGACCCGCAGAAAACGGCCCGGCATCAATAATATTTTGAACCCGAAACGTTTCCCCACTCGTAATCAGTTCCTGCGCCATAAAACCAGTCATCGCACCCAAAATCGAACCCGCTAGAATAATCAACATACTGGCATGAACCAGAATTGGGCCAATTTTACCGATTAATCCTTTCCGGGCATATAGAGTATTTGCTTCCCGAAACACTAAATAACGCCGTTTTTGTAACAGTTCTTCTAACTGATTAAGATTAGCTGCATCCACTTGAGCGCTGAGTGCCAGCTTTTCAAATTGCCGAGGAGTCTTATAAAATTTCCAACGCCGCGCCGCCGTTAAAGCCGGGAATTGATGCGTAAACGTGCAAGCAGTTAGACTAGAACCAAACAAGACTAATAAGGCTAGAAACCACCAGGTGCGATAAACATGATCCAGTCCAACAACCTGAATTACCTTCCAAGTTAAAAAGCCAAAAAGAGCCGGAGATTCAGGATAATTAGATTGGTAAAACGCCGGAGATTGACCCTGTTCGATAACCGTACCGGAGATACTAAAAAATGCGATCGCGAGGAGGAGGGCGATCGCCAATCGTAAATCTCCTAAAAACGGCAACACTTCCCGCCGAAAAAACCGCTTTGGTATCGATAACCAACTGCCTAAATTCTGTGTATCATTTGTCATTACTAATTTACCCTGTTAGCTTTGTTATCCAATACAGTAAAAATCTCCCCAATCTCCCCAGTTCCTAAACCACTGGAAGCAGTCGAAATAACAGAGAAAACACCCCAAACCCCACCAAAAGCGCCCCACTAACCGGCGTAATCCAACCAGACCAGCGACGCACTTCCAACAGCTTTTTAATCGTAGCCGTAAACGTACCCGCCAAAATCAAAGGAGCCACATAACCTGCCGTATAAGCCAGCAATAAAGCCCCTCCTAACATGACATCTTGGGTACTAGCAATCCAAGCCAATAACGTGGCTAAAACCGGGGTACTACAAGGAGAAGCTACCAACCCAAACGTCAATCCCAATAAGTAGGAACGCACCCCATCCGGCACATCCTTGGGAATAAACTCCATCCCATCTAAAGAAGGCAAACGCAACGGTAACGCCTCCAGCAGATTGAGACCCATCAGAATCGCAATCACACTTACCAGAATCGGCAAACCAATCCCAACCTGACCATAAACCTGACCTACATAGGCCGCTACAATACCCAATGCAGCGAGGGTAGTAGCCAATCCCAGCGCAAACCAAGTAGACTGTGCCGCCGCTTTAATTCGACTTGGGGCCTCATAGCCGCCAATATAGCCAATTGTAATCGGCAGCATTGACAACATACAAGGGGTCAAGCTAGTCAGCAACCCCGCGAAAAAAATAATCAATACACTCACCCCGGAGAGGTGACTCAATTGGTTAGAAACGAGACTATCAGAGAGTTGTTGGAGGTGATAGAGTTCAGTTTGCAGGGAATCAATCATGCTTTAACCGGGGAAAACGCCCAATATGAACAATTGTAACGTAGAGGACACCCCGGCGATCGCACTCATCCAACTCAACCCGCTAAACTTGCGATCGGCCCTTTCCCCCTGTTCGGTGTCACGACTTCAGTCGTTTCCGACTATTTGAACTAAAAACATTTCCCCTGTTCGGTGTCACGACTTCAGTCGTTTCCGGATATTCGGACTAACCCGTTTAAAAAATTTTTATCAACGTTATAGCGAATAAATTTTATGTTTATTAATATAATTGGGAAAAATAAAATAAGTTATCTTAAAAGTATAGAAAAATTTTACATCCATTATTTTATCCAAATTTTATCCAACAAAATACTACTATCTGATGAGTCAATCTAGGATGAGTACAGGATGCGATCGCCTCCTTCCATCGGATACAATAAAAGTCAATCCCTGATCAACGTTCATCCGAGGTTGCCTATGTCCAAACCTATTGCCCTTCCCCTCTATGAACTCAATATTAATTGGCCCATTCTACCTCCTGAAATTGAGTTACCCAATGAACCCGTAGAAAATACAGACCATCCCTTATTAGCCTCAGCACTGAGTCAATCTCTGACTCCTGCCTTATACCAAAATGCTTTAATTACAACTAACTTCGCCCTCTGTGCAGATATTAATAACTGCATCATTTTGAAAGCCCCGGATTGGATGTACATTCGCCCTGTCCAACCGGCGATCGAACCCCGTCGCAGCTACACGCCCCACACCGAAGGCCCCATTCCCCTCATTGTCATGGAATTCCTGGCAGAAACTTATGGGGAAGAATACTCGATGGAATTTCAAAAACGTATTGGCAAATGGTACTTTTACGAACAAATTATTAAAGTACCCCTTTATGCCATATTCCATCCGCAAATTGCTGATTTAGAACTGTACGCTTTAGAATCCAACCGATATCAAATCCAGACGCCCGATTCTAATGGTCTGTATTGGATTCCCGAACTAGAGCTATTTTTAGGCGTCTGGGAAGGAACCCGTGACAACCGCACAGGGAATTGGTTGCGCTGGTGGAATGCTGATGGTGAACTCCTGCGATGGCCCGAAGAACGGGCGGAAACTGAACGCCAACGGGCTGAAATCGAACGCCAACGGGCTGAAAAACTAGCGCAACGGTTGCGAGATTTGGGAGTAGATCCTGATAGTTAAAGGATTGGAGGGGTGTGAATAATCCGCGATCGCCCCTCCTATTTTTCCCACCATTTGTATTCAACCCTCCTTAAGCACCAGTAGAGAAAGTGCTTCGGACAAAACCCAACCCTAACGCTTCCTCCGTCCTCTGCCGAAGGGCGATCGCCGCTTATCCTGCAACGACACCACCTCTCCGGCGCTACTTTCCCTTGCCACTCTAATCAAAATCCCCGCACACATCAAACTGGCAATCATCGAACTCCCCCCATAACTAAACAGTGGCAACGGTAATCCCGTCGTTGGCAGCGCACCCGTCGCCACCCCAATATTAAGCAGGGACTGTCCAATCATCACCACCATCACCCCGATCGCCACCAACTGCGGCACGATTTCCCGAGTTTTATACGCCACCAACAACGCCACCGTTGCATAACTCCCCAGCAACAACATCATCACCATACTGCCGACAAATCCAAACTCCTCGGCATACACGGCAAAAATAAAATCCGTGTACTGAATCGGCAAATACAGCAACTTTTGTTGGGACAAACCAAACCCGGTTCCCAAAGTTCCCCCGGACCCCACTGCTAACAAACTTTGAATCAGCTGATATCCATCTCCAAAGCGATCGGCCCAAGGATTTAAAAACGACATCACTCTTCGTCGTTGATATTCCTTGATGCTAATACTCAACACCGCCAGGAGGAACCCCCCAAATGCCGTACTCCCTAAATAAGAAAACGGTAAACCCGACCCCAAAGCAATCAACCAAATCGTCATCCCACACAGGGCCGTGGTACTCAAATTCGGCTGTACCAAGATGCCCAACAAAACCGCCACGAAAATTACCAACCAATTGATCCGCACCTGCCAAGTTAGGCGGTTCCAGTTCCCAAAAATTCGTGCCGCTTGCAAAATCAGAAAGGGTTTAATTAACTCCGAAGGTTGAATCAAAGCCGGACCCAATTTTAACCACCGAGTCGCCCCGTTAACCGTCGTCCCCAAACCAGGAATGATCGTCAGCCAAATCAACCCCAGTAGGATAATCACCCCCCAATCGGAAATACCTTGAATGTATCGCAGGGGGGTATAAACCAGGACGTTAAAGCCGATTAAGCCCACCACAACCCAGATCAGTTGCCGTTTAAAATAGTAAAGTCCATCCCCAAACTCAGCATTGGCGCTGGGATAGGAAGCGGAAAACAGCACCGCCAACCCCACAAACAGCCAGAGGAAGGTCAACCATCGCAACAATCGAGCTTCTAAGGCCCATTCTTTGACAGCCGGATCGAAAACGGGAATCAGTAGGCGTTGCATTCAAAGCAAGTCCGATAACTACATTAAGTTAAGTTCAGTATATTTTATGATTTCCCGAATGAAAGCGGAAGCCTGAAACGACTGAAGTCGTTACTACGAACTTTTCCCTCGTCCCCCAATGACAAATGACCAAGGACCAATGATCCATGACATAAGAAATGCAAAAAGAGGCCCTAAAGACCTCTTTTCATAATCATTAAAGCTCTGAATGCTTTCTGTAGTGATGTCAGTAAGAATTAAGATATGCCGGTGTTCGTACCGGGTTTGCCAGTGGCAAGCTGCACTTTGATGATTTTGCCACCCATTTTCATAATCCGTTGCTGCTCTTTAAACCAGTTGTCGTAAGGAACGAGCTTGGTGAAATAGGTATTTTGTAATTCCCGCTGGGTGCGAATCCGGCTTTGGCTTGGCACGCAAGCCGTCACTTTAAACATTCTCATGGGCTTCTTGCTCCTGTTTCCGTGGAAAAAATTTGTATCTGAACAAAACTATCTTAATTGAAGCCAGGGAGTCCAGAGTCAATACTAGCTCGCTAAAACTCATCGAAATCTTTTCTCAAGCCTTTGACGAGCTAGCACTCACTCTTGACTTCCCTGTCCTCAAAACTAGATCGAGTTAATAGAGCGTTGTCTGAGTTAGCGATAATTTTTTAATCGCTGCTCTACAGGCTCCACACTCAACTTTTAGCTCAAGCCAGAGCAGATGTAGTCGAAGTAGACGCCCATTTCTTTACCGGCATCAGGACCTACCAAACCGGCGGTCACTTCTTTCATGGCTTGGATTGCTTGGACGGTTGCACCGATCGGCACACCCAAGGAATTGTAGGTTTCTTTCAAGCCATTGAGCACGCGCTCGTCGAGGATGGAGGGGTCAGCCGCCAGCATCGCATAGGTGGCATAACGGAGGTAGTAGTCGAGGTCACGAATGCAAGCTGCATAGCGACGGGTGGTGTACATATTACCACCGGGACGGGTTACATCCGAGTACAGCAGGGACTTGGCAACGGCTTCCTTAACGATGGTGGCTGCATTGGCGCTGATAGCGGTTGCAGCACGAACGCGGAGTTCGCCGGTTTGGAAGTAGCCCTTGAGTTTGTCAAGAGCGGAACTGTCTAGGTACTTACCTTGGACATCAGAGGAGTTGATAACAGCAGTAATTGCGTCTTGCATCTTTTATGTTTCCTTAAACTGCGCGATCTGTGATTATTTACCTTAAACGAATGGAGTAGAGAACAGCTCTACTGCATCGCACCGATAACGTAGTCGAAGTAGGAGCCAGCTTCGGATGCATCTTCAGCAGACAGCAAGGAAGCAGCTACGTTCTTCATGGCACGGATGCCTTCTGCAACGCCTTCAATCGGGGTGCCGAGAGATTTGTACATTTCACGAACACCAACAATTCCGATTTCTTCAATCGGGGTGACGTCGCCAGCAACGATTCCGTAGCTGATCAGACGCAGGTAGTAGTCCAAATCGCGCAGGCAGGTGGCGGTCATTTCTTCACCGTAGGCGTTGCCACCGGGAGAAACGACATCAGGACGCTTCTGGAACAGTTGATCGCCAGCTTGCTTGACGATACGCTCGCGGGATTCGCTCATGATTTGGGCGATGCGAACGCGGCGCTCACCAGTGGTGACGAAAGACTTGATCCGATCTAATTCGCCCGGGCTCAGGTAACGAGCCTCAGCATCAGCATTCACGATGGACTTCGTGACGATACTCATTAACTACTTCCTCCAACAATGAGAGTGTGTATCCAGATATATAAGATATTAATCTGGGTTTTGCAAGACCTTTCTCGGGTTTTGTGTCTTTAGGTTTTTTTACTCAGTGATTAGGTTTGAACCCCTTTCTCCTGAGGTACCCCACTTCTCCCTAGCAGTATTCTAAGGGAAGGTGGTTCACAAAAAAACTTTTGACTTCGACTGGATTTTGCAAATACGGATATTTTGCATCATCACGTTTACATTCGCACTCTTTACTTCATATTTTGTAACAATTCTCCTCAGTTAAAGGGGGTGGGACCCCTGTTATTAGCTGGTTTGCCCCACTTTATCAAGTTAATAATTGGTAATTGAGTAAATTATTTTAATGTGCGCGTTAAAATTGCGTATCTGTAATTTTAACGAGAGGACTTCTCAGAATAGGGATGGGTCGCCGAGAAAGGTTAGATGGGGCCACTAGGAGGTAAAAGTGGCGATCGCCTCCTCAGCTATTTTTTTCGCCACTTGCCAGCACTCCAATCTTCTCCCCCCGTTAAAGCTGAATATTACAGGCGTTCCTCCCATCGCAGCTTTTCGCCAACAGTTTGAAACCGAAATGCAACAACGCGAAATCCGCATTCGGGTTGACAACTTATGCCTAAAACTGCAAATTCAAACGACCTTCGACGGGTTCGTATTCGTCTTCCAAGAGCCAGTTTTGAGCGTCTTCATAGCCACAACTGCCAAAAATTAGAGCGTAGTTTTGAGCGGGGTCGCGAATTTCACAGTTTCCACGATTGTCACCCCGCAGCAGTAGGACATAAGGAGGATTTTGCAGGGGGTCGAGCCATATTTCCACGAATTCCCAGTTATGTGCGGCTGGGTCGGGTACGGGGGATGACGTGGTATCGATTGTTGGAGTCGATTTTAAGTTCACCATAGTACAAAGGGGTGCGTTCAAGAGTGGGGCTAAGGCGATCGCCAATCGGCTCGGCGAATAACATACCATAGCGTTTATAGCCTCGGATTTCACCGAGATATTCACCTTGTTCGATGATAGCCGTTGCAACTCGTTCCATTGTAGCGAGATCCAGGAAAATGTGAGCCGCAAGACCGAGGCGCAAAAGACGTTGAGATTGGGGCGTGTTAGGAAGATGTTTAGCACTGTGGCGTGGGTCAAGTTCGATGGGGTCAGCAATACCAGTCATGGCAGGTTAAGACGATCGCCAATAGGAAGATTTTCCGCATTTTAAACCTCTGTAATCCAAAGTGTCGTCTATTGAAACCCTAGAGTGAGCAGGTTACCTCAATTCCTATGGTGAATCAATGATTCTCTGAACTTGCCAACTCGACCATTACAAAAACGAAGAATTTTAATGGTCTTAGCCCCACAGATTCGGATCACGGAGTATGTCAAGCTGGAGATAGTCACACCCAACAGACCTATGATTGCAATTCCCCACTATATCAGCCCCAGCGACTACCTGGCCCTCGATCGCCAAAACCCTATCCGCCACGAATACCGACATGGCCTCGTTTACGCTATGGCAGGGGGTAGCGATCGCCATTCACGGATTGCTATAAACCTCCTAAGTGAGATTGATCGACACCTTGGCGACTCACCCTATCGCTTCTACGGCAGCACTGTCAAAGTCAACTACAAAGATAAGTTTTATTACTATCCCGATGCCTTCGTAACCTGTGACCCGCGCGTTGGCGATAGCCTTGCGGAGCAACCTCGCGAAGACCGCTACATTAAACGGTATCCTAAGTTCATCGCCGAAGTGCTTTCAAGCAGCACCGAAGCCTTTGACCGTGACCTCAAATTCACCGACTACCAAAACCTTGATAGCCTGGAAGAATACGTGCTAATTTCCCAAGACAGCCAGCGCGTCGAATGCCGTCGCCGCACTGCTGCCGATACTTGGGAAACTACGATTTATGAGGCGGGCGATCGCATTACCCTCACCAGCCTTGACCTTGAATTTCCCATTGAACGACTCTATCGAGGTCTGGATTAACCCTCAAATGCCTAAGTATAAGCCCTATCAAATCAATGCTGCTATCGTTATATTTTTCGGAGCGTTCCATTCTAATATTTTCATTAATTAACTACATTCTCATCATTTATTAGGAGCATGATAGTTCTGTATAATGGTTCAAGCTCAACATGAATAATATCTCAAACTATTTGAGGATTAACGATAAAATAAGTATGTACAATTACCTCCCTTAACCCTGCGACCTGTCGCTAGGGAATTTCAGGATATTGCTGCCTGAGAGAATCGGGAATCTGTTTAGTTGCCTCCCCAATAATCAGCAAATTATGAACAACCGCATCTAATGTTTTGGCGTCTCCAACAAAGTCGGAATAATCCAGGCCCTCTATGTAATCTTTTATTTTATCAATGCAACTACAAATATCCTGCAAATATAGCCTTAGATCACGAGACATAGACGACCTCTCTTAAAATCTTTTCTCGAATCTGAGCCTTAATATCTTCTTGAATCACCAAATCCACCTTGCGCCCGAATAAATCCTCTAAGAAAAACTTTAAATCCATATATTTTCGGAACGTGGGTGCCCCCTCAAACTCCACCAAAACATCTAAGTCACTACTATCGGTCATCTCTCCGCGAACAAAAGAACCAAAAACCCCCAAAGAGTTAACCCCGTAGGTTAACTGAACTTGAGGAAGATACTGTTTTAACACCCTATACACTTCCTCAAAATTACAATAAGTTAAACCATTAAGTTCCCCCATGACTAAACCCCCCTCTCTTTATAGCTCAGACAAGCCAAGATATCTTCTTGAGTAAGATAGGGAAAGTCATCTAGGATTTCTGGGTAGGTCATGCCAGAGGCTAAATAAGACAGCACATCATAAACGGTGATTCTCATTCCACGAATACAGGGTTTACCACTGCGTTTGCCCGGTTCTAGGGTGATGCGATCGCCATAGTTCATGGTTTCTACCTCTTTTTCAAATTTTTCAAGGATTAATGACTTTGAGTTTGCCGGTAACGACATCATTTCAAGGCAATAACCAATGTACTCATTATGGCTGGCAATGGGCAAGTTTGCGATCGCCCTCCGTAGTCTAACCGCCGCGATGAAACTCCAGATAAAGTTCATTCCGCCACACCGGGAGAGTCGCCAGCAGTTGGGTTTCCAAGTGATGCAGATCATCCGTTGCCGAGGAAAACAGTAACCGGGGGAAGTGGAGCCACTGCCATTGTCGCTTACCCCTGGCAACGACCTGCGATCTCATGCTGACCAACCTTCCCATCAAAAAACCCAGCCTGTCATCCAGACTGGGTTATCTAACTTTTCTCAAGGGGAGATAAATCTAACTAAACCTATCTCCCCTTAAAAATTGCATTTCCTCAAGACTAGGCACGGGGATAAGGTACGACATTCTCGCCAAAATAGCGATTATATTCTGCACCTTCTACCAATGCAGTCACTGCGGCGGCTAAACCGCTTTCAGTCAGTAATTGCTCAGACTCAGCCAACTCAGGGGTTGCAAGAGTGCGACCCAAGAGGTGACGGCAGAGTAATTCCGCCGCTTTTAAGCTGGGATAAGGCTTGACAAACCGAGCTTCGTAGGCTTCAGAACTTGCCAACTGACCCACAAACTGACGGACCGAGATTTCACCGCGAATCAGTTGTGCTTCGGCGTGATTCAGGCGGAATTCTGCGGGAATTTCTTCACTGTAGATATCCATCACCTGACGATAGATAGCATCGATCGCACTTTCCATCTCCACCGGGTCTTTATGCTCGCTCACGCGATAAATCCGCGCCACTTTGCTCGCACTAGACCGTTGTGGCATCACCCCACTCACGGACCGACCCACTTGGACCACATCTAACTTGTGCGCTGCTTGGGAAGCCATTGCACTCGCCATCAATGGGCCTTTGGTCGGGTCCATCGTGGAGTTTACCGGATCAAAACTTGGCACAACCAAGTCTTTATTCTGCTTGGTCAACTGGTTATACAGCTTCTCCGTATTCGGGAAGTTTGCCGCAGGCAGAGTTGGGAAACGACGATACGGAACCGTATCCTCGTTAAACGCTTGCAGATACTCCATACTGCTGACCATTCCCGAGATAAATCCTCGGATCCCTTGGGTCGCCAGAATTTGGTTATACTTGCGAATTTCCTGCTGATTCAGCGGTGCACGACCTAAGAAATGCTTGGTTCCTAGTTCAATCACCTTGGTGTTCGGATAGGGGGTGTAGAACTCCTTGACATACAGCTTGGAATTCCCCAGTCCTTCAATAAACTCCTTAACGGTAATTTCGCCGTTCCGCAGTTTGCTTTCGATGACGCTGAACTCATTCTTGATTATATAAGGATTGAGGTCGCGCTCGAAGATTTGGCGGTAAGCGGCTTGAATGACCGCTTGTGCTTCCACCGGGGTGCGGTTGGTGAGTTTGAAGACTTTGGTTTGTTCGCGGCGTTTGCCAACCCCTTGGCCGATTCGGGTTTCGATTTCTGGTATCGAGCGATCGGGAACGGTACCAAGTGCGATAAAGCGCGAGGGTTCGTCTTTCTCGACTTTGAGGTTCTTGTCGCCGATCGTGCCAACCCGCAGCGATCGCAGGGCTTGACCACCCGGAGTCAGATAGCGCTCATAAGGAATCGTATCTTCCCCAAAGGCTTCCTCATACTCCTTACTATCGATAAGCGCGTCAATCAAAGCATAGAAGCCTTTCTTGGAGCAAATATCAAAGTAAGCATTCATTTCCTGACGTCCGTAGGTTGGGCGACCTAACAAACGACGGTGAATATATTCGATCGCCTTACAAACATAAAGCGAACTCCAGTACAGATTCCGGAACACATCGGACTTCGCCAATGCTCGGATAAACTCCCGCAGCGTAATATCGCCGTTTTCCAGCTTGATTTCTGCTAACTTCAGGCGTTGAGCATCATAAACATCCCGGCCAAACACTTGGCGATAAGCTGCCTTAATCACCCCTTGAGTTGAACTCTCGGAGTATTTGACACTCACCCCTTGCACAGATTTGACCCCACCGCGCAAACCATACTGCTTCTGTCCACTGGGGATTTGATCCAGCTTGATCGCCTTCGCACCCAGAGAACCCGGAGACATACCCCGCGCTGCTGGATTGCTCAGTTGGTTGTTGATGCCAGGGCCGCGATGAATCAGGATCCGGCGAGTGTCTTTGCCAAACGGTGCCGGACGATTTTTCGGATTGCGGGTTTCTTTCGGGAAGATAGCCCCAAACTGGATTTCCAGCGGGTCGTTCCCGACACCATAGGCGTGCTGATCCGGCAGAGGCCGGTTGTAGTCCGCAAACAGGGTGATAAATTGTGGAACCTTGCGGAACGGTGCGCTGTAATTAAACAGGTCGAACTGAGGTCCCCAGTTCCGGCACTCTTGGGCTTCTTGACCCAAACCGCGCAGGTAAGGAACTGTCTCCTCGCCGAAGTAATCAGAATATTCCTGAGAATCGACTAGGGCGTTTACCAAAGCGGCTAAACCACCCTTGGAAACGATCGCAAAGTATTTGTTAAACTCCTCGCGAGAACTCAGAGCACGACCGAGGAAATGACGGTGGGCCAATTCCACTACGCGGCTGTTCACAAACTTTTCATAAAACTGCTGCCGATACAGGGGAGACAGACCCAAGCGCCGGATAAACTCTTTCATCGAGATGGTGCCGTTTTTCACCTGGGATTCCAGGTAAGAAACTCCCAAGCTGTAGGCGCGAGTAATATCCCGCTCAAAGACTTGCCGATAGGCTGCTTTGATGGTCTCTTGTTTTTCCGAGGATGAGAGCCCCGTCTTCATGACAAACTTCTGACGCCGTTCGGAAGCGATGAAGTAGGTTTGGGGCAGTTGTAAGCCTTGTTTGTCACTGCTGCCGGTTTGGCGCACTTTATCCGAAGGCGTCGGGGCTTTAAATTCGGTAATTAAAACCTCGAAATATTCACCGATTAGGACCCGGCTGGCTTCATCTTGTTTGAAGTAGCTCAAGGAGGCCCCTTTCATTTCTTCCAGAGCCACTAGAGTTGCTGAAGAAGAACAGGCGTTTTCGATGATTTCCCGCAAACCGCGCACGTTCACGGAAATGATGTTCGGATCTCCGGCGACCATTGCGTAGGTCAGATACCGCAAGAACCAGCTCAAATCACGCAGGGATTTGGTCATGTTTCCGGGGCCGTACCGGGCAATATTAATCGGTTGGAACCCTGCCGGGGTAGGGCCGCTAGTGGAGCTAAAAATGCTCCGCAAGCCTTCTAAGAACCCACCTTTGCTTTCTACATAGGTGGTAGTTCCAAGCATCATGCCCTGTTTCAAATCTTGGCCCGCACCGATCGGGGCTTTTATCACCATTGGTTCTTTGGGTTTCTCCAAGAACGCCATTGGCGATCCACCCGTAAAAATACGGTTGGCGGCACGGGATACGATCAGTTCTGAATTTTTAGTCAGAACTTCGGCAATCTCCAGCCGTTTGGTTCCCGATTGGAAAAATACCTGAAGTTCGGTCAGTTCGCTTTTTCCCGGAAAGCGGTCTTGTTGTTCCGCTTGGGAAATGGTCGCAACGGGGACGGTTTGATAGAGCTGCGGACGCGCAACTGAGCTTCCACCACTTGCCTTTACAGTCATCTGATTTCAAAAGCTCCCAATAGAATTATCATTTTGTGGCATCAATGGGTTTAGATGCCGGTTTAAACTGCCACGCTGAGTCAGGATGAAGGATTGATGTCGATAAGGATGTCCTTAATTTTGGATTCCTCCCGAAGCCTTTCCCATGTCCTTTAACCCACTATCGGGGGTTTACTTTGACATAGTTTTTAGCTTAAAACGATTCGGTATCACCCCCTCTTATGTTAAGAATTATGTAGAATTTTGACCCAGCGCCTATCGTGCCATCATATTGGATCGCGGCACCTAACTGAGAAAAAAGATAAGTTTTGTTACGTTCTGAATTGTAAACTATAAATTGGTAATTTCAAACCTGTGATTTGCATCAGATGAAGGGGACTTGGCGATCGCCTTCGTCCCTATTCTGATTCTGTTTGTGTCTTGTTTTCCTGTCCATCATCCATCCACAATCTTGCTATTATGCCGAACTCTGAACAGATTACTGCTGCGGTTAGACAACTTTATGATACTTACCCGTTTCCCCCAGAAGCCCTCCTCGATGAACCGCCTCCGGGGTACAATTGGCGCTGGACTTGGCCTGCTGCTTATGCCTTCTGCACCGGGCGCAAACCGGCAACTCAGGCGGTGAGGATTTTGGATGCGGGATGCGGGACGGGTGTGGGAACGGAGTATTTGGTGCATCTGAACCCGGAAGCGCAGATTACGGGGATTGATTTAAGTGGGGGGGCCTTAGATGTGGCGCGCGATCGCTGTCGTCGGTCTGGGGCCTCTCGGGTTGAGTTCCATCATCTCAGTATTTATGATGTGGGGCAACTGGAAGGGGAATTTGACCATATTAATTGTGTGGGGGTGTTGCATCACCTCCCGGATCCTATTCGCGGGATTCAGGCATTAGCGACAAAGTTGGCCCCTGGGGGGATTATGCATATTTTTGTGTATGCGGAGTTAGGACGCTGGGAAATTCAACTGATGCAACAGGCGATCGCCCTCCTGCAAGGGGACAAATCCGGAGACTATCAAGAAGGCGTAAAAATTGGGCGGAAAGTGTTTGCAGCCTTACCGGAAAATAACCGTTTAGTCAAGCGAGAAAAAGAACGGTGGGCGATGGAAAATCATCGGGATGCCAATTTTGCCGATATGTATCTGCATCCGCAAGAAATTGACTATAACATTGATACATTGTTTGAGTTGATTGATGCCTCGGGGTTAGAGTTTTTAGGGTTTTCCAATCCAGATTATTGGAATAGCGAACGGTTGTTGGGACAGGATTCAGAGTTGATGGGAGAGGCGCAAAATTTAGGCGATCGGGCCCGATATCGACTCATTGAACTCCTTGATCCAGAAATCACCCATTATGAGTTTTTCCTAGCCCGTCCTCCCCTGGTTAAAATGGATTGGGGAAATGATGAAGCCTTGTTATCCGCCATTCCCGAAGTGAGCCTCTGCCTCCAAGGATGGCCCTCACAACACTTATTTGATTACAACTATCAACTCGTCACCTTATCCGATGATGAGTTTGAGTTTATGAAAGGCTGTGATTCCAATTCCCAGGAAGGGGAGAAGATGAAAACCGTGGGAGAGATTTTAGCAGGAGTGAACTTGGATTTAGAGGGAGTCAGAAGTTTACAAAAACGGCAATTGATTTTACTGAGTCCCGCAGCGTCAAGCCTAGGGCTATAGGAACAAAGCCCGTGCTTCGACAAGCTCAGCAGAGCCCTGCGCGGGCTACTCCGGTCCCCTCTCCTTGGCAAGGAGAGGGTTAGGGTGAGGTTCTTCCCAATCCCCCACCGAGCCCCGCAGCGTCAAGATAAGCCCACCCTACAATTGCTAGTGCGATCGCGCAAAACAACAATCAATCAGAAACATGGCAGTTTGACCGTATCCCATCACCGAATCGCTATAATCAAACCGTCCCCTAGTTTCTGGTCGATACTATGCAACTTCAACCTCAAATCTATCCGCCCTTGGAAAATGGCGATCGCCTTAGCTACCGAGAATTTGAGCGCCGTTACACCGCCATGCCTACTGATCAGAAAGCTGAATTAATTGAAGGAGTCGTATATATGGCATCACCCCTGCGGTTTACCACCCATGCCAAACCCCACGCCGATTTAATCGGATTGCTTTGGACTTATAAAATGGCAACCCCAGGGACAGAAATCGGTATTGAACCCACCCTTCGCCTCGACTCAGACAACGAATTTCAACCTGATGGAGTGTTGTTGATTCCAGGGGGGAGTTCTCAACTCACCTCAGAAGGCTACATCCAAGGCGCACCGGAACTGGTGGTGGAAATTGCAGCCAGTAGCGCGGCGATCGATTTAGGGGATAAAAAACGGGTGTATCGGCGCAATGGAGTGCAAGAATATTTAGTTTGGCAAATCTTCGACCAGAGACTGGATTGGTTTTATCTGGAAGAGGGCATTTATCAGTCTCTTTCTCCCAATGAACAGGGGATTTTGTGCAGTCGAGTGTTTCCCGGTTTATGGTTAAACGGAACACAATTGTTACAAAATAATCTCGCCGCCGTTTTGGAAACCCTACAAGCGGGATTGGCATCCCCAGAACATCAAGCCTTTATCAGTTAAGACCTCCCCACCGTCCCCGCATCCACAGACAATAAATCACTGTCAGCAACAACCATCCCGATACACAGCCGAAACCAGCGGACATCACTGGAACAGTTGGCATCGACTGCACCTGAACCTCAAGAAATTGATTAATCTGAGGTTCCACGAAATTACCATAAGCGTTTTCTAAAGCTTCCCGTTGTTTCACTTTATCTTGTAGAGCATTTTCTAAAGCTTCCCGTTGTTTCACTTTATCTTGTAGCTCGTCCATCACTCACCTCATTTGTGTCTCTGAGGTCAGTGTTTTTTTGGGCTACTGCCCAAGCAAACCCACAGGTAAAATCGTGAAATCCTTGCTACAATTGCTTTACCTGGTTTGGGCAACCCTCCCGTTTGGGCAAGTTTCCCCAAACCAGCATTTTCTATCGAGGGTCGTCATGGTGGGAAAATCGGGTCAGCCCTTCAAAAAAAGCCGCAAGTATGGAGAAAGCGCAGACGACTTGCAAGACCGTCTGGACTTCGTAGCGGCGTTGTTGGCCCTGGCGGATGAGGAGATCCCGATTCCCCCAGACTCACTCAAGGCACAGTTCCAACTGGAGTGGGTGAAAGCAGACGAGTTGAGAGTGTCTGGCATCGAGCAAAAACAGCGCAATGGACAAATTAAGTGGATAGAAAAGGGGATTACTCAGGATGATTTAGGCGTTTTGTTAGAAACCTATCGCCAAGGGAAAATCTTGGAAGCAGCCCGAAAGGAAATTATCCAAAATGCGCTGTCTTGCCTCCGAGATTTGGGGATTCTTCAAGAACATCTCTCAACCAAAAACCTAGGATATTGGAAGTTTTCTCTGTGCCTCAAGCATCAAACGGCCAAGAAAGAAGACAATTTACAGGTCATTAAAGATAAATGGAAAGAAGCGTTTGGCAAACTTCCTGAACCCAAGCATTCTCCCCCACTCACAGCAACCCTACAACGCTGCATCTTAGGACTGAAGGGCAACTATCAAGAAGCGCAACAGAAACTCCCGGAAATTACCCAAACGCTGCAAAAACTTCTCAACGATAAAACCCTCTCTATTTCCAAGGTTGAGGAAGGGAGTATTATTCTGATTGTGCAAAGTTCCCAAACCGGGTATGAGCAATTTAAAATCCTGATTGGGCAAGAGATTGCGGGGTTTCCGGTAGAATATGCCCTTGATGAATGGCAAGATATTTGCCGTCGGATGTTACTTGACCGGAAACGCTTAAGCAGTAATACGGTTTTAGGTCAGGTTTATGGCGATCGCAACTTAATCGATGATGATTTATTTGTTAATTTAGCCCTCGTGAAACCGAAACGCAATCACAACGAAAAACACCCCCAAGATATTGACCCGGAAAAGGGTTCAGACTTGTTCACCCGTCAGGAAGAAACCATCGAGAAACGCTTTGATTATCGTGAGTTTCTCCAAGAAGTCATTCGTAACCGCACCGAGAAACAGATGGCTATTATTGGCGAACCGGGGGCAGGAAAAACCACCTTACTCCAGAAATTAGCCTTTTGGTTATTACAGGAAACCGATGATTTAGTGATTTGGGTATCCTTGGCCGAATTGGGCAGTCAAGCCCTGGGAGAGTATTTAGAGCAAAAATGGCTCACAGAGGCATTGGGGCTATCCAGAGAGGAAATTAAGGCAGACTGGGAGCAGAAATTTAAAGGGGGTGCAGTCTGGTTGCTGTTGGATGGCTTGGATGAGATGAGCCAGAGTGACCAACAGGCATTAAATTTCCGGGGTTGGGTGATGAATGCTCCGATGATTATCACCTGTCGCTTGAATTTGTGGCAAGCTAACCCCAGCCAGTTACAGGGGTTTCAAACCTATCTCACTCAACCGTTTCAGGATGAACAAGTGCAGGAGTTTATCCGGAGGTGGTTTCCGGTGGAAGCTGATGCGGAGTCGTTGTGGTCACAGTTGCAGGCAGCGGGGAAGGAACGGATTAAGGATTTATGCCGCAATCCCCTGCGGTTAACGTTGTTATGTGTGACTTGGAAGGTGGAGGATGCGCTACCGGAAACCACGTCGGCGTTGTATGCGGAGTTTGTCGAGGCGATGTATGCCTGGAAGGAAGACAAGTTTGAGGTCACGGAGGAGGACAAGGAACGTTTAAATGCAGCTTTGGGCATATTGGCGAAGGCATCCCTAGAGGCGGAAACGGGTCGCTTTCGGTTAAACCATCGGTTGGTATGTGAACATTTAGGAACACCCAAGGCAAAGGGCTCTTTGTGTTCTTTGGCGTTAAGGTTAGGTTGGTTAAATGAGGTGGGGGTAGCGGCGGAAAATCCCCGCGAAAAGGTGTATGGGTTTTATCATGCGACGTTTCAGGAGTATTTCGCGGCGTTGGCGGTGGAGGATTGGGATTATTGGATGCCTCGGAATCATGGAGATAGTCCCGTGGAGGGGAAGCGGTATCGGATTTTTGAACCGCAGTGGAAGCAGGTGATTTTGTTGTGGTTGGGGCGTGATGTTGCTCACGATAATAAACAAGCTTTTATTCGGGCGTTGGTTGAGTTTAATGATGGTGTCAAAGCTTTTTATAAATATCACGCCTATTTTCTAGCGGCTGCGGCAATTAATGAATTTAAGGCTTGTTCCCTGGCAGATGAGATTGTGCGGCAGGTGGTGAGGTGGGGATTTGGGGAGTTCGATATTCAAAAGCAAAAATGGAAAACTTTTTTAGACCCCATCGCAAAAGGTGCGAGAAATGTTCTAGGTGAAACAATTAGGCAAAAGGCGATCGCCGCCTTAGTGGAAATCTTACGGGATGCTGGTGCTAATCATGACACCCGTAGGCAAGCAGCCGAGAGTTTAGGGGAAATCGCCCCAGGGAACCAGCAGGCGATCGCCGCTTTAGTGGAAATCTTACGGGATGCTGATGCTGATGATTCCACCCGTAGTCTAGCAGCCAAGAGTTTATGGAAAATCGCCCCAGGGAACCAGCAGGCGATCTCCGCCTTAGTGGAAATCTTACGAGATGCTGGTGCTGATGATTCCACCCGTAGGGAAGTAGCCTTTAGTTTAGGGAACATCGCCCCACGAAACCAGCAGGCGATCGCCGCCTTAGTGGAAATCTTACGGGATGCTGGTGCTAATGATTCCACCCGTAGGGAAGCAGCCGAGAATTTAGGAAAAATCGCCCCTGGTAACCCGCAGGCGATTACCGCCTTAGAGGAAATCTTACGGGATGCTGGCGCTGATGATTCCACCCGTTGTCTAGCAGCCAAGAGTTTAGGGAAAATCCTCACCACGCGCAAGCAATATGCAGGGGTTGTTTCCGCTTTAAAAGACTGCCTCAGTGATGAAGTTTATCAAAACAACTTTAAACGATTTGATGAATGCTACAAACTCATTTGGAACTGTGGTGAAAACCTCTCCTATCCCGACTTTTACCAAGCCTGGCACAATCCCCCCACCACCCCCCATCCCGAAGTCACGGAACAAACCCCCCATAAGGGTGAACCCTCTTTCGCCCCCATCAACCTCGCCCAAACCCTACAAAACCAGCCCATCCTGATCCTCAACGCCCAACCCCTCGCCAACGAAACCCGGGAAGGGGAAATCGCCCTCACCCTGTGCAGACTGATTTGGAAACAAGTCTGTCCTCAGCAAATGTATCCCAGAGTTTCCACCCCTGCCGACCTATGTTATGCGATGGATGAACTCAAATTCACCCTCAATCTCCCCCACCGCGCCCTCCTCCTCACAGACTGCGAACATCCCACCCCGGAACTCATCACCTTCTGTGAAAAACTCACCGGGGTCATTTCCGTTGCCTTCCTCACCGAGGGACCCCTAGACGCGCCGTTAAAAGGGTTTCCGCCTAATCAACCCAATCTGTTATCTGCCATTGAAACCTGGTTAAAGGAGATTTAAGTAACTGGGGTTCTCCCTGAAACTTGAGATAAAATGGGAATTGACCTTAAAACCTGATTTTGGGTAGCGAAGCTGACTCAACTCTTATGAATATCCTAGCTCAAGAAATTCTCAAAAACTTTGATGATTTGCCGACTACCGAACAACAGGCGATCTCAGCAACCCCGCCTTACAAGTCTACACGACCCTGAAGAAAGCAGGTTGGCCAATTCCGACGGTAAACCCCGTACCATTTCTTCCAACCCAAATCCGTTAATCAATCCTCATCATTCATCCCTTAATTGCTCATCGTTATTGGGAAATTCCACATCTTCATAAAGCAGAGAAATCGGAAAGCGAAAGTCAACACTGATCAGGTTTATTTCTATTTCTGCGGGTGCAGTATTTATTTCGTCCAATGAGTAAGATGTGAGTTCCCATTTTCCCCGTTCATTGAGACAATAATAATCAACACTGATTTTTTCAGCACTAATGAGGACATATTCTTGTAAAGTGGGGATGCGGCGATAATGTTTAAATTTATCCCCTCGGTCAAAGGCTTCTGTACCTGGAGAAAGAACTTCTACTAATAGGCAAGGAGAGTAAACAATTTGTAGAGCATTTAGGTCCTGAGAATCGCAAGTTACCATGACATCGGGATAGTGAAATGGACCATTTTTAGAAACTCCGAGTTTCGCATCGGCCATGAAAACTTTACAGCCTTTACCCCGGAGGTGATGTTTCAAGGCAGAGGCTAAGTTAAGGGCGATCGAGTTGTGAGGGAGAGTTCCCCCCGTCATGGCAAACACTTCGCCGTTGATATATTCGTATTTAATCGGCTGTTGTTCTTCCCATTCCAAATACTCTTGGGGAGTCATTCGCGAAAAATGGTGATTTGCTATCATGGCTGTCCTCAATTCTTTCTGGTAATTTTATTTTCTATTATTTTAAAATTCTCTTATTATATATAATATAAATATTACTCACATCAAATGATTAAAATGCAAATAATTTGGAGAAGTAATCTTTAGCATCTGTTCTGGAAAATTGTGAATACCCTGCTGCTTTGACTTGTTCCGAGTGGGCTTTTTAGGAATACTGATGTCCCGAATACTGACAAAGCGATACTCGTAATTAGACAAAAAATCGGGTTGATTCCAAAATTGTTGACCAATTTCTCGACAGTATGCTACGAAGCACAGCGCTCCTTTAAGCTGGTTAATAATATTGGCTTGTGTGCCTCCTTTTCCCGCTTTCATTTCAATACAGAGTATTACTTTAATTTTTTCCGTGTCGGCAATGATAACAAAATCAGCTCGTTTACATTCTCCATGTTCGCCTTTAAACACGGTGTTAGGTGAAGTAAAAGCATCAGCTTTGATGATAATCACTTCATCCTCATTCGGCATTCCATAAAGGGTTACCGAATAGTTGGCTGGTGCAGGTTCTGCTAGGGTGACTTGCTTTTTGTGATGGCGCTCCTCCAAGGGTACTTTAACGTCATCGTTGAGCATCTCTTTGAGGATAGCAATATCACCCATTATTCCCCACCCCAGACGATCGCTTCCTGAATCCGGTTCATAGTTTCAATAGTGGTATCAAAACTACGAGCTTCAATCCCCATTTCTGGATCAATATCTGCTGAGGTGAGAGTGTGGCATTTTGTTTTTCTGCTTTTTCCCGTTTTTCCCTCTACTGTTCTAGATGTCTCTTCGGCGATATAAACTTTAATTTTTTTAGCCGAAATGAGTTCTTCTTGATGATACCCTTCTTTTTCAGCTATTTGTCTGAGATATGGTTTATCATGGTTCAACATAATTAAGGTATTCAGTTCTTTGATAAGATAATCGCTATGGGTGGTGATAAAAATTTTAATCCCTAAATTAACCAATCGGGCAAATAGTCGGGCAACCCGACGTTGATTTTCTGGATGGAGGTTTAATTCCGGTTCGTCCACCATGAGTAAGTCGCCGATTTGCGCTTCATGTCTAAGGTAAAAACCAAGGTCTAACAAAGAACGAACTGCACTAGAACTTTCTACCATAGAAAGTCTAAGTTGTTTACTTTTACCTTTTGGTAAATAACAAAGTTCATCTTTGCGGGTTACGGTGTACTCGCCTCCTATGATGTCGGCAAAATCTGCCAATACAGCCGGGTGATGTTCAGCAATAAAACTGCTTTTTGTAACCAGAGTTTCTAGTTGCCGAGTAAACTCTACATTCCTTTTAATCGGCAGGGGATAGTCCTGATAATCTTTGAGCAAAAATCTGAGAGGATCGATCTCGTTAGCACCTTGACCCAGCTCTTCTAACAAGCGATTTCGGGCAAAATTTAACTCCTTGCGAAAAATAGCTGCACCTGTTCGCTCTGCACTTGCAATGAAAGGTCGAGGTAAAAATGGAGAAAAAATAATATCTTTTATAGAATCTGCAATAACATACTTCAGCATATCACCAGGAATTTTAATCTGGTCTTTTTCAACTAGCAAAGTTACTACTAATTCTGTACTTTCTTTATTTTTTATTAAAGAAAATAGTTCGATATTTGCAGAGCCTGTTATTCGCTTAAACTGAGTGCTCCAAAACTCAGTGGAAATATCCAGACTGACCTGAAATTTTGTATCTTTAAATCGGTCAGCTTGGGATGCAAAAATCTTGGGTAATTGCTGAGTATATGCTACGCAGGACTGAGCAATAATTCGCTTGGAATTATTAACGTATTCTTGAAGTTCAATCCGCATCACCCCCTCGGTAAGTAGTTGTTCGATCTTATCCCTGGGTATTTTTATTTCCAAAATCTGTCGCCAAGTCAATAAAAACCCAAAGAGGGCGTAAGTGGCGTAGGTCTTACCCGTATTATTACAGCCACAAACGATTGTCAAATCACCAAGGGTAAATTCTGCTTGTTTTAAAACTCCGAGATTTTTTACGGTAATTTTCATAATTAGATTTGTTTTAAAGGGATAAATAGATGATTATTCGTATTAATCTGAACGTAAAAAAGTTGTTTTGCGCTTTTACTTACTCTACTATAACCCACTACTTTACCAGCCGATCGCCCCTCCCCCACACACCCCCACCCCCACAAAAAAAACGCCTGAGCGAACTCAGACGTATAAAAGGGATGAATTGTCAAGCGGAATTTAACGTTGCATTCCGGCGGCACCACCGACCACTTCCAGGATTTCCTGGGTAATGGCGGCTTGACGTGCTTTGTTGTAAGTCAGAGTTAATGTCTCCATGAGTTCGCTGGCGTTTTCGCTGGCGTTGTTCATGGCGGTCATTCTGGCGGCTAGTTCGCTGGCGGCTGATTCTTGCAAGGCGCGCAATAACTGGTTATTCAGATATAGCGGCAGCAAGGCTTCCAAAATTTGGGCCGGATCTTGCTCGAAAATCATGTCCCGAGGGAAGGCTTCCGGCGCAGCAGTGGAAGCGACTTTTTCACGCTGAACGTCGAAGGAACCGCCTTTACTGGTGAGGCGGAAGATTTCATCGTCCGGCACTTCTAAGCCTTGGCGATCGAGGGGTAACAGGGTTTGAATGACGGGTTTGGAACTGATTAATGACACGAATTTCGTGTAAATCAATTCTACGCGATCGACGCTTTCCGAGAGGAACAAAGATAGCACTTCATCTGCAATTTCTGAGGCTTCTTTTGCTGTCGGAATCTGTTCTAATCCGATGTAGGAAGCGTCGATGGGTGCGTTACGTCGGGTGAAGTATTGAGTGGCTTTTCGTCCGACAAGCACCAATTTATAATCCAACCCTTCGGCTTGGATTTCTTTAATCCGAGCTTCGGCGCGTTTGATGATGTTGTTATTGTAGCCGCCACACAAACCCCGATCGCCCGTGATTACGAGCAATCCTACGGTATTCACTTCGCGCTGTTTCAACAAGGGCAGGTCTACATCTTCAAACCGCATCCGAGTTTGCAATCCGAAGAGGACCTGAGCCAAGCGATCGGCAAAAGGGCGAGTTCCGAGGACTTGTGCTTGAGCTCTACGCACCTTAGCTGCTGCCACGAGGCGCATGGCTTCGGTGATTTTTTTCGTGTTTTTTACTGACTGGATGCGATCGCGAATCGCCTTTAGATTTGCCATAATCCCAAATCAAGAATCAAGAATTTAAAATTAAACCTAATGCATGAAGAATTGAGAATGAAGAATATCAGAAATCTTGCATTCTTCATTCCCAATTCTTCTCAAGTGCTGGTCTTACAGGGTAGCCATGAAAGACTGAGTAAATTCGGCAATGCCCTCTTTCAACAAGGTCTCAGCTTCATCGGTCAGTTGCTTGCTGCTTTGAACGATTTCGCCGTATTTAGCCTTGCTAGTCCGCATATAATCACGCAGACCTTTGGTGAAGTCGGTGATTTTGTCCACCGGAATTTCATCCAAATAGCCATTAATCCCGGCGTAAATAATCGCAACTTGCTCACTCACTGGCAAGGGCGAATATTGCTGTTGTTTCAGCAACTCACGCAGGCGCTGACCCCGGGCCAATTGTTTCTGGGTGGCCGTATCTAAGTCCGAGGCGAACTGAGCAAATGCTTCTAGTTCAGCAAACTGGGCTAATTCTAGCTTCACTTTACCCGCCACTTTCTTCATGGCTTTGGTTTGTGCGGCAGAACCCACCCGGGACACGGAAATACCCGCGTTCACTGCCGGACGTAAACCGGAGTTGAACAAGTCAGAAGATAAGAAGATCTGACCATCGGTAATGGAAATCACGTTGGTCGGAATGTAGGCGGAAACGTCACCCGCTTGGGTTTCGATGATGGGGAGTGCCGTCATGCTGCCTTCGCCCATTTCGGTGCTGAGTTTAGCGGCACGTTCTAGCAAGCGAGAGTGGAGGTAAAACACATCCCCAGGATAGGCTTCACGTCCGGGGGGACGACGCAGCAGCAAGGACATTTGACGATAGGCTTGGGCTTGTTTGGACAAGTCATCGTAAATGACTAGGGTGTGCTTGCCTTTATACATGAAGTATTCGGCAATGCTCGCGCCGGTATAAGGGGCGAGGTATTGTAAGGTCGCCGGTTCGTTGGCGTTGGAAGTAACAACAACGGTGTAGTCCATCGCACCTTTTTCTTGGAGGGTGGCGACGACTTGAGAAACCGTGGAGGCTTTTTGACCGATCGCCACATATACGCAGATCACGTCCTCACCCTTTTGGTTGATGATCGTGTCAACGGCGATCGTGGTTTTCCCAGTTTGACGGTCACCAATGATTAACTCACGTTGTCCCCGTCCGATGGGAATCATGGAGTCAATAGCGGTGATACCCGTTTGCATCGGTTCGTACACGGAACGACGCTCAATGATACCAGGGGCTTGAGATTCCAACAACCGGCTTTCGGTGGTGTTGATATCTCCTTTGCCGTCAATCGGACGCCCCAAGGCATCGACGACGCGGCCAATCATCGCATCTCCCACGGGGACCTGAGCGATTTTGCCGGTGGAAGTCACGGAAGATCCTTCTTGGATATCGTGACCATCACCCATTAACACCGCACCCACGTTATCTTCTTCTAAGTTGAGGGCGATACCAACGGTGCCATCTTGGAATTCTAAAAGTTCGCCGGACATGGCTTTTTCCAGTCCGTAAATCCGCGCAATTCCGTCACCGACTTGGAGGACGGTACCCACGTTAGAGACTTTAACGTCTGTGTCGTAGGACTCGATTTGCTGGCGAATAATATTGCTAATTTCGTCGGGTCTGATGCTGATCATCTCAGTTTTTGTTAGGGGTTGCTGGGTAGTTTTTTCTGTAGGGTTTAGGGAGGGTCGGTTTTGTAGTCGAATGCCGATATTCCATTCCCTAAAGATTTTCTGTGGGTTAGCTGTTGCTGCCTAACCGGACACTAATTCGGCGCAGTTGTCCACGTAAGCTGGCATCGAGGACTTGCGAACCGACTTTAATCACCACACCACCAATTAAGTCAGCATCGATTTTCATTTCGAGTTCGACTTGTTGGGCGGAAGTAATTTCTTTGACCTTATTCCGAACGCCTTCTTGTTGAGCTTCATTTAAGGGTACTGCGGAGGTCACTTCGGCGAGTACGGTTTTATTCAGCTTCCGCAGGAGCATCAGATAATAGGTGGCAATTCCTTCGATGAAGGGAATGCGTCTACGATCAATCAGCAACATTAAAAAGTTGCGAGTAAAGGGTTGAACTGAATCCCCTAGAATTTGGCTGAGGGCATTTTTTTTGTCCGATTCTTTGATAATTGGACTGCCAATAAATTTAGCCAAATCGGGAGATTCTTTCAGTAAGTTCAGGAGGCCGCGCATATCCTCGCCAATTTGCTCGGTGAGGTTATGCTCTTGCGCCAAGGACATCAGGGCTTGAGCGTAAGGTTCAAAAACTTCTGACCGGATGATACTCATCGATTTCCTCCGAGCATCGCAATACTGTTATCAATGAGTTGTTGTTGTTTGCCTTCATCGAGTTGGCCTTTGAGTTGAGTTTCAACTCGCTCTAATGCCATTGTTGCCACTCGTTGGCGTAATTCAGCCATTGCTCGTTCTTTAGCGGCGTTGAGGTCTTGTCCGGCTTCTGCTCTTAAGCGTTCTAAATCTTTTTGAGCTTGAGCGGCAATTTGTTGTCTTTCAACGGTGGCGCGTTCTTGGGCTTGGGCTTTGATGTTCTCAGCTTCAGCTTGAGCTTGGGCTAGTTTCTGCTGTTGGTCCGAGAGTTTTGCCGCTGCATCTTTCTGACGTTTTTCAGCTTCTTTAATGGCAGATTCTATTTTTGTGCGTCGTTCGGTTAGAATGTTTCCTAAAACTTTCCGACCGAAGTAGAACAGCACGCCAATGACGATCGCCAAGTTAACAATGTTGGTTTCAAAAAAGTCTAAGTTAAGACCGAAACCTCCTTCTGCTGCTCCTTCTGCATGAGAAGCGAGCAACCAAAAAGTTCCCAGAATCATAAGATCGATAACTTCCTTTACTTAATGCCGTCGTTCGTTAGAATGTTTTTACTTGTTAGAGGAAAAGGTTAATATAATGCTTTGCCTCTAAATCCTGCGTCTCTAACTCTTGACTAAGTTTGTGCCGACGAGTTTTTCGAGAATCTGGCGGCTTAAGGCATCGACTTGCTGTTCTAAGGAGCTCATCGCTTCTTGCTTTTGCTGCTCGATTTCTCGCTGAGCTTGCTCTCGTTGAGCTTGACTTTCTCGCTGGGCATCTGCGATTTGATCCGCTGCGGTTTTCTGGGCTTCTGCTTGGGCTTGAGCAATAATCTCTTGCGCTTTCTTCCGACTTTGAGCTAGTTCTTGCTCATATTGCCGTGCCAAGTTTTCTGCTTTCGACAGGCGTTCTTTAGCGCCTTGTTCGCTGGAACGAACGAACTCGTTGCGATCGTCGATCGCCTTGCCGAGAGGCTTATAAAAGATCGCGTTTAAAACTACCGCCAAAATGATAAATTGCAGCGCCATGATCGGTAAGGTGGCGTCAAAATCAAATAGCCCACCTTCCTTTGCCGCAGTTTCAGCAGCTAGTAAGATCGTCCATTGAATCATAGTAAATCAGCCGCTATTGCTTTCGGGGGTTGAACGGGATGGAAATCTAAACAACAGCGCCCGGTTGTAGAGAGATGATGTTATAATCACCTCTCTACACCTGGCACCGCTTTAATCTTCTTAGGCGAAGGGGTTAGCAAACAGCAACACGAGTGCGACCACCAAGCCGTAAATCGTGAGTGCTTCCATGAATGCCAAGCTCAACAGTAATGTCCCCCGAATTTTTCCTTCTGCTTCTGGTTGACGGGCAATCCCTTCTACTGCTTGTCCTGCGGCATTACCTTGACCGATACCAGGACCGATCGCAGCCAAACCAACAGCAAGGGCAGCAGCGATAACGGAAGCAGCAGCAATTAATGGATCCATGATGGGTTGTTTCCTTTAGTACAAAATGAACGATTTACAGAATGAACGAACTCAGATTTTGGCGGTTCGATCGCGCTCAAAATCTAACTATCAAATCCTAATTTTAGTCGTGATGTTCTTCGCCGTGGCCTTCCATCGCTTCACCGATGTAGACCGCCGCTAAGGTGGCGAAAATCAGGGCTTGAATCGCACTGGTGAATAGTCCCAAAATCATCACCGGAAGGGGGATAAATAGGGGTACCAACAACACGAAAACCCCCACCACTAACTCATCTGCCAAGATGTTTCCAAATAGACGGAAACTCAGGGAGAGAGGCTTGGTAAAATCTTCCAGAATGTTGATTGGCAAAAGGATCGGCGTGGGCTGAATGTATTTAGCAAAATACCCCAAACCGCGCTTGCGGAATCCGGCATAGAAATAAGCCAAAGATGTCAGCAAGGACAGTGCTACAGTGGTGTTGATATCACTCGTCGGAGCAGCTAATTCGCCGCCTGGAATGTGAATCAGCTTCCAAGGCACCAACGCGCCAGACCAGTTGCTCACAAAGATGAACAGAAATAATGTGCCAACAAAGGGCACCCAAGGCCGATATTCTTTCTCTCCGATTTGGCCTTTGGCTAAGTCTCTAATAAACTCCAGGGCATATTCCATAAAGTTTTGAATGCCACCCGGGATCCGTTGGATGTTCCGAGTAGCTGCCAAGGAGGTGACAACTAGCAATCCCATCACAAACCAGGAAGTTAAGACAACCTGACCATGAAGTTTGAGACCGCCAACTTGCCAATAGAAGTGCTTGCCTACTTCCAATTCGGCGATCGGGAGCGAATTAAAGGCGTTTAAAACCTCTAGCATATCCATTAAGCGGGGTTCCAGAGGGACTGGATGGTTTGCAAAATGCCTTGTCCTATTTGGAGTCCGGCAAAAGGGTCGTTTGAAGGATGTAGACGAGGAGCGCGGCTTTATATGTCAGGAAACCCAGAAATATGGGCAGGAGCTGTAGCTGATCCCACTGAGTTGCTACTATAATCAACCCAATAAACATCGCCAGTCTGCCTTTACTCAGACTTTGCTTCTGATTGCCTAGACGCTCAACATCTCTTGCCAACATTCTCAAGTAAACCACACCCGTGCACGCCCCGATCAAATAATTCAGGGCAATATTGAGCGAATAATAGAACCAAACCGAGACAAACACGACGACTGTAATCACAAGGGTCGAGACCATCAACTTTTGTTTAAGCTGATGGTACTCATCCATCGAGGAATTTTCCTCGGGTGCGCGAGTCTCGGTGGGGTCGAGTTCTCGCTCTTGGGAAGTGGGTTCTTCAGAAGGGTCTGACAAGTTCACTCTTAGTTAACTTAAGCCCAGATCGTTACACCTGGACGCTAACAGGCCAAAATGAATAATATCACGCGCCGGTAACATAACTTAAAAAATAATAAATTAATCTTGCCCGGGAATTTTCCTGGATCCAGGTTGGGGCGGATGAGGGATTTGCCTCACATTTAAGAGCACTTCCGGTCCCCTCCCCTTGGCAAGGGGAGGGTTAGGGTGGGGTCCTCTTCGCGTGGCGATCGCACCTCCAGAGGAATAATTGGGTGGAGAATTCTCCTACAGGCGAGATCGCTCGTGACGAAGAAAGAGGTTGGCATCCGGCTCCATGCAGAGGCTTAAACCGTTAAGAGGGCGTGACGTGGCGATCTCCACCTCAGAACCCCACCCTAACCCTCCCCTTGCCAAGGGGAGGGGACCGGAGGTGCAGTTAAGGGTAAAAAATCGACTCTTGTAAGTCTCCCCATCTCCCCCATCCTCCTCATCTCCCCCATGCTCACCCCACTCCCTTTAAAGCAAAAACGCGCAGACGTTCTTCTATGGGGGTGACTTGCACTCGGGTTCCGACTGCTAACAGAGACTCCCCGCTACTGCGTGCATGAAATTCTCGTCCCGAGGGGGTCATCAAACAATATCGGTGTTCTCGTCCTAAGAACTGCCGATCGCGAATCACCACTTCTCCCGTTTCATCCGGTTTCAGAATTAAATCTTCCTCTCGAATCATAATCTCGGCTTCTTCGGAAGTCTCTATCGGTTCGGGATTCCCCAGTTCAGGGACTGTTACCGCAAAAGACCCCACCTCGGTTTCCCAGAGTTTGCCCATGCGTCGCGCGGGCAGAAAATTCGCCTGGGTGACAAATCCAGCGACAAATCGCGAGGCGGGTTCTTCATAAATCTGTTCGGGGGTCCCGAATTGTTCAATCCTTCCCTTTTTCATCACCGCAATGCGATCGCTAATTGCTAAGGCTTCCTCTTGATCATGGGTGACAAAAATCGCCGTCGTATTTGTACTCTTGAGAATCTTCCGAATTTCTTCTCTTAAATACAGCCGCACTTGTACGTCTAAATTGCTCAACGGTTCATCCAGTAAGACGATCGCTGGTGCCGGTGCGATCGCCCGCGCTAACGCAACTCGCTGCCGTTGACCCCCAGACAGTTGATGGGGATAGCGCTTTTCTAGTCCCTGCAACCCTACCAAGGAGACTGCCTCAGTCACTTTATGCTGGATCCGTTGTTTCTTTTGATTTTTCAACCCAAATGCTACATTTTCCGCGACAGTCAAATGAGGAAACAATGCATATTCTTGAAACACCATCCCTAATTGCCGATGTTCTGGGGGAATCCAGACCCCACCCCCGGCAACCTGTCTTCCCCCAATTTCAATTTTCCCCATATCCGGCTTTTCAAATCCCGCCAATAACCGTAATAGGGTCGTTTTGCCACAACCGGAGGGACCCAGCAAGGTTAGAATCTCGCCCTTCTGTAAATTCAAGGACACTCGATCAACCGCAGGATACCCACTGGCATCAAATGTTTTAGTAACGGTTTCTAATCTTAAAATTTCGGGTTCATTCATTATCTTTATAATCGAAGTTAATTTCTATTATTTATGGTCCTAATCAGCCTAACAATTTTATTACAACTTAAGCTCTTATAAAATTTTTAATTCTAATACTCAAAAATTAATCTATTTTAATTTAAGATAAATTATAAATCTTTCTATTTTTTAAATGCTGAGATTCATCCTCTTTAAAATTATCATACTTTTTCCTTAATTCTTGGATGGAGTTCGCCATAATAAAACTAAAGTAGAACCAGCAGATACGACCAACAGGGTGAGAGAAGCCGCAGCGGCATCAGTAAACTGCACATCCTCTGTCGCTTGCCAAATCTGGGTCGCCAGAGTTTTAAATCCAATAGGAGAAAGCAACATTGTCGCGGGAAGTTCTTTGATGGCCGTCAAAAACACCAGGACAGCACCGCCTAAAACGCCTGGACTGACTAAAGGTAAGGTAATTTCTCGCAGGGTTTGCCAGGGAGTGCGCCCCAAAGTGCGAGCCGATTCTTCTAATTGCGGGTTGACTTGCAGGAGAGAACTCCGAATCGTGCCGACAGATTGGGGTAAAAATAACACTAAATAGGCAAACACTAACATCGGCAGGGTTTGATATAAAAAGGGAACGTAGTTGGCACCGATAAAGACTAAAGAGAGGGCGACTACAATTCCAGGCAAGCCAAAACCAATGTAGGTTAAGCGTTCGATCGCCGTGGTGAGAGGTCCGGGAAAGCGCACGGAAAGAATGGCGACGGGGAGGGCAAATAGGGTCGCAATGATTGCAGAAAGACCGGATCCGAGAATTGAATTAAAGGCGGTTGTGAGGACGTCTGGGGGGATTTTACCCGCGTTGAGTCCACGCCATAACCAGAATACAGTCACGGCAAGGGGTAAGACTAACCCCAAGGCGGTGATGATGCTGCAAAAGGCGATCGCCGGCCATTTCCATCTTCCCAAGGCGATCCGGGTGGGGGGGCGACTGCTTCCCGAACTGCTACTGTAATACGCGCCACGGGTTCGCACTCTGTATTCGGTTGCCAGAATTACCAATAACAGGGCGACTAATACTAACGCTAGCACTGCCGCTGAGTTACGGTTAAAACTACTCTTATACTGGATAAAAATTACCCGGGTAAAGGAGTCGAACCGCATCAAACTGGGAGTGCCAAAATCACGCAAGGAATAGAGGGCGACTAATAACCCCCCAGCGACTAAGGACGGGCGTAACTGGGGTAGGGTAACTTCCCAGAAGGTAGACCAACTATTGTTTCCCAGGATACGTGAGGCTTCTTCGATCGCCGGATCAATGCCTTGCAAGCCCGATCGCAGGGCAATCAACAAATATGGATAGGTAAACAGAGTTAGGGCTAGGATAGCACCGGGCCACCCATAAATTGAGGGTAATTCTTTGACTCCAAAGGGTTCCAGCAAGAGTTGCACCCAACTGCCTCGGGTTCCAAAGGTTGCAATCAGGGCGAAGCTACCCACATAGCTAGGAACCGCCAGAGGAAGGGTGGTAACGACTGACCAAAACCGCCGCCCGGGTAAATGGGTGCGTTCAGTCAAAAAGGCTAAGGGCAAGGAAATTAAGGCCGAAAACAGGGTCACTGCTGCCGCTAAACCTGTACTTCGGGCCAGTACCTCTAGGGTGCGCGGACGCGAGAGCAAGGTCCCGACTTCCTCAAAACCGGCACCTGCCGCGCGGATGATTAGATAAAGTAAGGGAAGGGAGATCGCCACGGCAGTCAGAGTTCCGGCTGCTGCCAAAAAGGCCGGAGGACGAGACCCTTTGACTGAGGGTCGATAACTTCCCAACACTTTCTCTAGCTGCTTGCCAATTGAGGCGATCGCCCTTCCGGGTTCTGTGAATTTCATCCTTGACTAGATACCTTTCGCACCCTAGATTGCATCTTACTTTTTATGATCTATCCTGGCTTGAGTCTCTACAATGTTACAAAAGAGGAAAGCGATCACGGCGATCGCTAACTTTTTCCCCGGGTTGAGTGAGGGAAAGTTCCTCATGTTGCGCTAGGTTCTGGCAACAGTTGGTGACAGAACCTAGGAAAAGTCACTCGCCAATCAGGTGACATTATTTATTTCTAAAGGGCGATCGCCGCACTATTTCCCTAGCAGTTTTTCAGGCAATCCCTATAAAATTCCAGTTTCCTCTAGGAGTTTTAGCGTTCCTTCTAAATCATCGAGGTTACTCAGATCCATTTCCGGGTATTTAATCTCCGATAAAGGTTTCAGAGTTTTAGTGGCAGTTACATTGCTTGCCAAGGGATACTCGTAAGTTTCTTCCGTAAAGTATTCCTGGGCTTGAGGACTTAACATAAAGTTAACGAACTGTTGCGATGCTGCCGGATTGTCTGTATTCTCCAAAATACTGACCCCAGCCACATTCACCAATGATCCCACATCGTTAGGGAATGAGTGAGCCACAGGCGCATCTGGATTTTCCGCCTTAAATTTTTCTAGGTAGTAGTGATTGACAAATCCAACGGCAATTTCACCCCGAGAAAGCGCTTCTACGATCGCCGTATTCTTGGGATATACTTTGGGATTGTTAGCCTGAACCCCTTGTAACCATTCCCGCGTCTGTTCCTCCCCCACAGAGAGTCGCATCGCCGTGACAAAGGCTTGAAATGACCCGTTACTCGGTGCCCACCCAATTTGTCCGTCCCACTTGGGATCGGTCAATTCCATTACTGATTGCGGCACTTGATCCGCTTGTACAAGATTGGTATTGTAATCTAAGGTGCGAACCCGACCCGTAATTCCAACCCATTCACCTTCAGGAGATCGATACCGCGCCTCCACTTGATTGAGGATATCTTGGGGCAGTTTGCTCGTGCGATCGGCTTTCTGAAGTGCACCCAGAGCACCCGCATCCTGAGCAAAAAAGACATCTGCCGGTGTATTTTCGCCTTCTTCAAGAATAGCTGCGGCGAGTTCTGCCGTATCTCCGTAGCGGACTTGGATATCAATACCCGTTTCGGTCTTGAATTGTTCAATCAAGGAACCCACTAGATTCTCGTTGCGACCGGAATAAACAACCAAAGGTTCTCCGCTGACTGGGTTAGCAGCTGTCGTTACCACTGGGGTCGGTTCGGTACTGGCGGTGGGGGTCGTTCCGTTAGAACAGGCAACTACCAGTCCGCCACTTGCTAGGGCCAACCCTACTAAACTCAATATCTTTCTGCGTTTCACTCCTTGCACCTCCCAAAAAAACTATATATGTTTCAGCTATTAGTTGCACTCAATTAAGAAAAACTCTCAACTAACTGGAAACAGAAATCCAGCCGAGGCCATTTTTCAATCCAAGATATGAATTTACGGTATCCGACGAGTTCCGTCAACCTTAATGAAATAAATTGTCGTTTTTAATTTTTTCACAACCTCCCCCGAGGCCAAACTGTCTTCAAGGGCCAAATCAGAACGCTTGTAACCGGGTTTTACTCCCTGGGGACTTTGACGAACTATCAAAAAAATTTAGATAAAACGAGGCAGAGGGGGAGTTTTCTGAATCAAACGGAGAAAACTCCCCTGATTGATGGCTAAATTTGTTGCAGTTGCTCAAAAAACTTTACAAACAATCCCAGCTTGGCCCCAGCCTTCTGTTACTCCGCTACTAGCTCACACCTGGTCTCTATTCAGAGCTTGGCCCCCCTAATTAATTGCTAATAAATAGCAATTAATTAAGATTAGCCTGGTATAAGCCAATACGTTTAAGAAGTTTTTAACAATTAATTTGCATATTTTGAAAAGTTTTAGTACAGTTTCTTTTTCAAATAGCAAGGAGTCAACTCAAAAAAATATTTTCATTTTTAAACAAATTAAATGTAAAGTAGTGTTGCCAGAGTCTAGGAAGGGAAGAGATTTCCTAAAAGGATTCAGGGCTAAGGGCCAAGGACTCAGGGTTAAGGCTCCAGAACTCTCCCGGAGAAGGGCCGATCGCCCGGAGTATTTTTAGGCCCTTATTCCCGGAAAGTGCGCTCAGATCAGCGTTAGCCCAAACCTAATAAATAACCAGGCCAGCAATCCCTGAGTAAAAAATCCTGTAATCCTTACTAAAAAAGAACTCTAGGCACTTTAAGCCCTAATAAATTTTCCTCTAACGATGTATCCCGGTTTACTTGACAGGGACAAAAAAATCAAGTATCTCTTAAGTTGATATGCATTTTCAGCGATTTTTAAGTCAAGACTGTTACGGATGATCACAGACCCCCTGGCATCGTGAAACCTTGAGGAAGACGACATAGCACTCCCGGGGAGAGAAAGCGGTCGTGAACCCGGATAGTCTTCTCATCTGTGATGGTCAACAGGGGAGACAGGCTAAAGACCCGATCTCAGCAAGGGAGCGATGGCAGCTTAGATCTGATTCATACAGTGTTATGAATCAGATCTAAAATTAAACAACCCGTTCCAGAAAGTTGGCATTAAAAACGCTGGAGAAGTGCTTTTTAGGTGTGAGAAAAACGGAAAGAACGGAATGCGTCACAATTGGATGAAGGTCATGCTGGCATCCCCAGCGATTCTGGCGATCGAGGCCATCATTCCGACGGGAATCGGTGCAGTGTCTCTATCGGAAATCGCCCAACCGGATCCAGTACCGGAGGTCGCGGCGATCGCTCAAAATGGTCCAACCCCAGAATCAGCAGATATTCTGGAACAAATCAATCTCTACTCCCAAGCCGAGCTAGAAGCAGGTCCCTTGGAACAGGTCAACTCGGTCCGCGAACTCACCGATGTTAGCCCCACGGACTGGGCATTTCAGGCCGTCAGCGCCCTGGCGGAGCGCCATCAATGTCTCTTAGGCTATAGCGACGGTACCTATCGTGGCAACCGCGCCATGACTCGCTACGAATTTGCAGTCAGCTTAAACGCCTGTTTAATTCAAATTCAGGAACGGCTCGACGGCTTGAACGCCTTATCTCCCGACGAAATTAATGCAATCCGCCGATTACAAGAAGAATTTGCGGCTGAACTAGCAACTCTTAGAGGTCGAGTCGATGCCTTAGAAATTCGCACCGTAGAATTAGAAGCCAATCAGTTCTCCCCGACTACCAAATTCAGTGGTGAAGTCCTGATGGCCCCGATTCATGCCTTTGGCGATCGCGGAGAAACCACAGCAGGCGGGGAAGATACCGAACTCTCCTTCGGTTATAGGGCTCGTTTGCTCTTTGACTCTAGCTTGACAGGTCGCGATCGCCTCCGAACTCGATTAGAAATTAGAAACGTTGCTCGCTTGGATGCCACCACGGGCACCGTCATGTCCCGATTGGGATTCGATGGAGAAAATGGTAATGACGTCATCCTGGAACGCCTAGAATATCGGTTCCCCGTCACCGATAGTCTCCGGATGTGGGTCGGTACGCAATTTTCTACGGATCACGTTATCCCTGTGACTAATCCCCTGTTTGAAAGTTCTGGTAGCGGTGCTCTGTCCCGATTTGGCCGTCGCAACCCCAGTATTTTTCGGCAACCGACTGGTGCGGGTGCTGGGTTTGAATACAAATTTGGGAATGTGGCGAGACTGTATGGTCTCTATCAAGCCCCCACGGCCAGTACCCCAACCGCTAAAAATGGCTTATTTGATGGGCGATATGCTGCCACAACCCAACTGACCCTCACTCCCATTGAACCGTTAGAGGTGAGTTTAGCTTATTCGCACTCCTACTTTCCCAGTGGAGAAGTTGACATTTCTGGGGGGACAGGTTCTGGCTATGCTAGACGACCCTTTACTAATGATGTTGCCACCTCTTCCAATAACTTTGGGGTACAAGCCAGCTTCGCATTTGAGCCAGTCACCGTTTCTGGTTGGGCTGGTTGGTCATTAGCTGAAGCCCAAGTCAGTGATGGAGATGTCAGCAGCGGCGACAGTGCCACCTTATTTAACTGGGCGCTAAATGTCGGGGTTCCCGATTTAGTCAAAGATGGTAGTCTGCTCGGTTTTATTGTCGGCCAACAGCCGAAAGTCATCAGTAATGATATATCCGGACGGGAAGACCCGGATACTTCCTTGCATTTTGAGGCATTATTCAAGTATCCCATCACCCGGCAAATCAGCATTACTCCGGGATTTTTCGTGATTACCAATCCCGATCATAATTCAGCCAATAATACTATCTGGGTCGGCACCATGAGAACTCAGTTTAGTTTCTAAGCTGATTGTATTAGTTTCAGTAAACACCTGAAGAAGCGGTAAATTTTAGAATTTACCGCTTCTTTCTATTTAGAAAGCTGCCGGACCCCTAGAATAAATATTTTAGATCTAATCCGGTATCGAGTTTTCGTAGATCTGCAAAAATCAACACTCTACTGACACTCTAAAGGGTCTCGGTTTTGGCTAAAAATATTAAAGGTCATTCGGGTTAAAAATGATTGGCAATCAGTTCGGGGATTTCTGCCGCTTGGATCTTGCTGTAGTGAGCTTTATCCGGCATAATCACGACGTGGGGCCCTGCTTTGCAGCGGTTCATACAGCCGGTTCCTTTGATCGTGACACTATTTTCTAGTCCTTTTTCGCGGAGTTCTTCTTCTAATGCTCGGCAGACTGCGGTTCCCCCCCGCTTGCGGCAGTCCGACTTTTGACAAACGAGAATTGTGGCTTTCTTTTTTTCAGCAGAAGTAGGGTTAGGTTTGGTCAGTTTAGAGGGAATTTGGGCGCAAGTTTCGGCGATCTCACAGTCTCGAAAGCGATCGCACCCGGCTTGGGGAGTCACGACTTGCAGAGGTTCCGAAGTGACTGAATTCGGGGTAGGGAGAAGATGATAGGCTTTGAATTTCCACAATCCAGTTTTCAAGTTGAATTGTTTCTCCCCGATCGCCCTCACCCAGTCTCCGGGTTTCAAGTGAGTTTCTAAAATAGCGCGTTGTTGTTTCGGTAAATCTAACTTAATTAACCGTTCACCTTCAGCCGTAGCGAGTCGGAAGTATTTGAGCTTCTTCTCCCCGCTGCCCCCAAACCCGAGAAAACGACCTTCGAGATTGAGTTGTGAAACTTGCTTATATGATTTACCCATTGTCTTGTTTTTGGTTGTTGTTTTTTTAGGGAAGTTTACTTAAATTTCTGGCGATCGCCTGAGGAAAACATCGGCAACTGAGGAAGGGCGATCGCCCTTAGTCAATCAGCCAGCACTGTTCTAACCACAGCACTAACTCCGGACGCGAGGCATAGACTTGTCTAGATACGCTCCAAAACTGCACCGTCGCGTGGGAATCACTCAGATGCACACGTAACGGCTGATTCGGTTCGCACCAACAGGGAATCTCTAGTTCACGCAAGCGCTGAAACACAGGCCATCGTTCTGATCCAGTCACTTCCACAAACTCTGCTCGCTCTATCTTTTGTTCCGATGATTCCATGCGATCGTCCTAATACTTGCTAAATATTATCAGTAAGCTGGGTAGAGGGACCCCGAGATTCATCCTCTTATTCTGATCCAGAGCGATCGGGTTTTGATCCCGGCGATCGCTGGTTACTTCATTACTTTACTGCAACTGACAAAGATTCTCATCTACTTTTCGACAGACTTTAATAAAACTTTACATTTCCTCTATTGTTGGCCCCTGCTAACTGAGAAAAATTCTAAAAATAGCCTGAAACAGCGCTATATTTAGGGGTTTCTTGAATAAGAACGCCATATGTAGTATAATTAGCCAAACTAGAGTAATTGAGAAGAAGCACCTTAAAAGGTAGGGTTCTGCCGTTTTGTTGAGAAAAAGGCCCAAAAATTTAAATAAGGAAGGCAACTCACAGTCTTTCAAAAAAAGGGCTTATTGATAAAATATAGCTTTACAAAAAAGATTAAGTATGTATTCCAGGTACCTAAGCCCAAGAGTGGGCCATGTTAAAATTCTTCTATTGAGTAACAACAGTTGCCCATAAAAAGAGGAGAACACTAATCATGGCTGAAATGCAGAATGCTGTCCGATCCTTTGGGCATATTGCTCCGAACCCGATTGGGCTAGAAACCTCAGTGACTGCGCCGGTTTGTGAAGGCTTAAATGTAGCACTAGCGAGTTTTCAAGCGCTTTATTTGCAATATCAAAAACATCATTTTGTAGTAGAAGGGGCTGAATTTTACTCTCTGCATGAGTTTTTTCAAGAAAATTACGAAGCAGTACAAGAGCATATTCATGAGTTAGGGGAACGATTGAATGGGTTGGGAGGAATTCCTGCGGCGAGTTTTAGTAAATTAGCTGAATTGTGCTGCTGGACCCCAGAACCGGATGGAGTGTATAGCTGCCGTCAGATGGTAGAACACGACTTAGTAGGGGAACAAGGGATGATTCAATTATTGCGCCGGCAGGCGTCTCAAGCGGAGAGTTTGGGCGATCGCGCGACGCGGTATCTATACGAGAAAATCCTGCTTTCTACGGAAGAACGAGCTTACCATCTGGCACATTTTCTAGCTAGTGATACGTTAGTTCTTTCTGGCTCGTGAAGACTACAGAGCTTCTCAAGGTGCGTTATCCTAGAGAGAAGTTCAGCAATAATAGCTGACTAGCTTGACCTATCGATCCTAAATAGAAGAGAACACTTAAGGCAGAGGGGGATTTTCCCACTCTGCATCTTTTTTGGGGTTCGCCCCACCCGCGATCGAGCATTGAGTTTCAAACCCTTGGAGACCCTGAAAGGGTGAGCAAGAGCGCAACAAAGCCTAGCCCATCTGGGTTTGAGACTTATTAATTTCCTTGATCTCCCCGGTGTCTGGGGTACAATCAGGTGGATTTAATCTGGCTGAATCCACCCGTTGTCCCCTCCTGTGGGCAACAGGGAGAGACGCGAAGTAGCTCCAGTCTAAAGGGTTTAGAAAATTTTATTCAGAAATACTTGCAATAAACTCCGAATTCTGGCTTACTAGAATTATCCGCTTATTGAGGATTACTTTCAATATTGGGACAAAGTACCGGAGCCCAATAATTTTGTTATGACCGTTCTTTTCTAGCTAAGATTGACCTCGGATGCCTTCGGCCACGGGACTAATGAAGCGAGATACGTCCGGCACATCACCACTCTAAAGTACAGCAGGCCGTATTCTGACCAACCATGGACCCTAAATGTGGGGAATGATTATGCCATTCTATACCCAGGCTAAACTTAAAAGCGAACTGCGACAGTTGGGTTGTCGCCTGACTCCGCAACGAGAAGCAATCCTCAGCGTATTTCAAACCATTCCTCAAGGCAATCATTTAAGTGCCGAAGAACTGTACAGTTTATTGCAGCGTCAGGGGGAGAAAATTAGCCTCTCTACAGTGTATCGAACCCTAAACTTGATGGCCCGAATAGGAATTCTGCGCGAACTAGAGTTAGCAGAAGGGCATAAACACTACGAACTGAACAAACCCTCACAACCGCACCATCATCTCGTGTGCGTTCAGTGCCATCATACAATTGAATTTACCAGTGATTCAATTACTAAAATTGGCAGCAGGCAAGCAGAAGCTGCCCAATTTCAAATGTTAGATACTCAACTAACTCTTCATGCGGTTTGTCTAGAAGCCTTCGAGCGGGGATGGCCCTATTTGTTGCTAGAACATTGGATTTGTCCAAAATCGGGAATGGCCGTAAACCCATCAGAACTGGCTAAGGGAAAAAATGAGGAGGGGATTTCCTCGGGAATCCCTCAATCCTGTGACAACGATCAGGGAGCAGTGAACCCAGGCGAGGATCCGTAGAGCAAGTCATCAAATCTTGTTATTAGCAAAACCGAGTGATACGGATTGAGTGAAACCTCGTAAAATAAACTGGATTTAGCAAAAATGCGATCCGGGGTCAGTAGTCAACGGTCAGTCGTCAGTTGTAACTGAAAGCTGGCAATTGACAACAGACCCTTGACAATGAAAACAGACAACCGAAAAGTCAAGGTTTACGCCTATGCCCCGTCGCAACGACCTCCATAAAATCCTGATCATCGGCTCTGGCCCTATTGTGATTGGGCAAGCTTGCGAATTTGACTACTCAGGGACGCAGGCTTGTAAAGCGCTTCGAGAAGAAGGATATGAAGTGGTGTTGGTGAACTCAAACCCCGCCACGATCATGACCGACCCCGAAACCGCCGATCGCACCTATATTGAGCCATTAATTCCGGAAGTGTTGGAAAAGGTAATCGCTAAAGAGCGACCGGATGCACTTCTACCCACGATGGGTGGACAAACCGCTCTAAACTTAGCGGTTACCCTCGCCAAAAGTGGTGTTTTAGACAAGTATGGCGTCGAGTTAATCGGTGCAAAATTAGAGGCGATCGAAAAGGCGGAAGACCGCTTACTGTTTAAAGAAGCAATGGCACGGATTGGGGTCGCCACCTGTCCATCAGGGATTGCCACCACTCTGGAAGAAGCCAAAGCGGTAGGACTGCAAATCGGTAGCTATCCCTTAATTATTCGACCGGCCTACACCTTGGGTGGAACGGGCGGCGGTATATCCTACAACCAAAAAGAATTTGAAATCATGGCGGCAGGGGGGATTGATGCCTCCCCCGTATCTCAAATTCTGATCGAGCAGTCCCTGCTAGGTTGGAAAGAGTACGAACTAGAAGTCATGCGAGATTTAGCAGATAACGTGGTGATTATCTGCTCGATTGAAAATATTGATCCGATGGGGATTCACACCGGAGACTCGATTACTGTCGCACCGGCACAGACCCTCACGGATAAAGAATATCAACGACTCCGGGATGCTTCGATCGCAATTATTCGTGAGATTGGGGTAGAAACCGGCGGATCAAATATTCAGTTTGCTATCAATCCGGTGAACGGAGACCTGGTTGTGATTGAGATGAACCCCCGGGTCTCTCGGTCCTCGGCTTTGGCATCAAAGGCCACCGGATTTGCGATCGCCAAGTTTGCAGCTAAATTGGCCGTGGGTTATACCCTTGATGAAATTCCTAACGATATTACCCGCAAGACCCCGGCCAGTTTTGAACCCACGATTGACTATGTGGTAACGAAGATTCCCCGGTTTGCCTTTGAGAAATTCGCTGGATCGGAACCGACTCTGACGACTCAAATGAAGTCCGTGGGTGAAGCCATGGCGATCGGGCGCACCTTCAACGAATCGTTCCAAAAAGCGATGCGATCAATGGAAACTGGGCGTTCCGGTTGGGGTTGCGATCGCCAAGAAGTGCTGCCCAGTTTAGAACAAATTCGCTCCGGATTACGCACACCTAATCCCGATCGCATCTTTACCGTTCGTCATGCCATGTTGATGGGGATGACCGTAGAAGAAATCTACGAACTCACCTGCATCGACCCCTGGTTCCTGGATAAATTGCAAGAACTCCTGGAAACGGAAAAATTCCTCAAGCGATCGCAACTTGAAGACTTGACAAAAGAGCAATTGTATGCAGTCAAACGTCAAGGCTTCAGCGATTGTCAAATTGCCTTTGCCACTAAAACTCACGAGGACAAAGTCCGCGCTTACCGCGTCGGCTTAGGGGTCAAGCCAGTTTACAAACTGGTGGATACCTGTGCAGCAGAATTTGAAGCGCTCACGCCTTATTACTATTCCACCTACGAAGAAGAATCGGAACAGACCGTTTCCACTAAACGCAAGGTGATGATTTTAGGGGGTGGCCCGAACCGCATCGGTCAGGGAATTGAATTTGACTACTGCTGCTGTCATGCATCCTATGCCTTACGGGAGGAAGGATGCGAGACGATCATGGTTAACTCCAACCCCGAAACTGTTTCCACCGATTACGACACGAGCGATCGCCTCTATTTTGAACCCCTTACGAAAGAAGACGTTCTCAATATCATCGAGGTGGAAAATCCGGAAGGGGTGATCATTCAGTTTGGCGGACAAACCCCCCTCAAACTGGCCTTACCCTTGTATGAAGCACTCATGGCCCAAGGGCCGGACCGCCTCTTACCCCAAGAGGTGACGACCCAAATTTGGGGAACCTCCCCCGACTCGATCGACATTGCCGAAGATCGGGAACGGTTTGAGAAGATTCTCTGGGAATTAGACATTAAACAGCCGGCCAATGGGATTGCTCGGAATTATCAGGATGCCTTGGCGATCGCCCAGAAAGTTGGGTATCCCGTGGTGGTACGTCCTTCCTATGTTTTAGGGGGACGGGCGATGGAAATCGTCTATTCTGATGCGGACTTAGAACGGTACATGAAGTTTGCCGTAGAAGTCGAACCCGATCGCCCCATCTTGATTGATAAATTCCTAGAGAATGCGATCGAGGTGGATGTGGATGCTCTCGCCGATGCCACCGGACAAGTTGTAATTGGCGGCATCATGGAACATATTGAACAAGCGGGGATTCACTCCGGTGACTCAGCCTGTTCTATTCCGTATATCTCCTTAAAGCCGGAAGCCTTAGCCACGATTCGGGAATGGACCGTTAAACTGGCCCAAAAACTGAAAGTGATCGGGTTGATGAATATTCAGTATGCGGTGCAAGGGGAACAGGTTTACATCTTAGAAGCCAATCCCCGTGCCTCCCGTACAGTGCCCTTTGTCTCCAAGGCGATCGGGGTTCCCTTGGCGAAAATGGCCTCGTTAATCATGTCCGGCAAAACCTTAAAATCTCTCAACTTTACGGAAGAGAAGATTCCCCAACATATCGCCGTGAAAGAGGTGGTTCTGCCGTTTAATAAATTCCCCGGTAGCGATACCCTGCTCGGTCCTGAAATGCGATCGACAGGTGAGGTGATGGGAATTGACACGGATTTTGGCAAGGCATTTGCTAAAGCTGAATTAGGTGCGGGGGTCCGCTTAGCCCTTAAGGGGACTGTGTTCGTCTCCATGAACAATCGGGATAAACCCCTGGTGGTTTCAGTGATTAAAGAGTTCATGGATTTGGGCTTTAAGATTATTGCCACTGATGGCACTCGCAAGGTCCTCCAAGAACAGGGTTTAGAGAATGTGGAACTGGTGTTCAAGGTCCATGAAGGTCGTCCCCACGTCATTGACTGGATTAAGAATGAGCAGATCCAGTTCATTATTAATACGCCGACCGGGGAAGAGTCCCAAACTGATGCGCGGATGATTCGCCGGATGGCGTTGGACTATCAACTGCCCATTATCACGACGATCGCCGGTGCAAAGGCAACGGTGGCAGCGATTCGCGCCATCAAAGCTGAACCTTTAGGGGTGAAGGCGATTCAGGATTACATCCATTAAGTTTTGAAAGGGCGGCTGCATTGGGGTTGATCACTCCCTTTGGTGCAACGATCCTGAATTTTCTAAGGGGGCGAACTATGTTACCGATAGTTCGCCCCCTTTCTAATGGGTCTGTCCTGAAATAGGGTTAAGACTTACCCAACTACCGACCTGGGAAGGGACAGGATGAGGTTTTTTTAGACAACGGGTCAAAATAACTCTATAAAATACAGATTTTTCTCCCTATTTTCTTCATTTTGTTTTCCAGGATGCATTCTAAAATTTATTTCCTGGGTAATCTCTATATAACCTGGGGCTGCATCTTTCAGGACCGGCGGAGGTGAACCTGTGCGTCAGGACTAGACATTTCGTTAAGAAATGTTACAATTTATCATATACGACGTTCGAGCTTAAGAAATTTTATGACAACCATGACATTCATACTTGGGGCAATGATTTTGGGAATCCTGTATTTAAGAAGAACAGCGATCGCCTTATCTTCGGAATACCAGCTAGAACGGGTTCCGGTTCGGGTTCCAAGCCGTCAGAAGTAAGCAATAGCTGTCAGGGAGAGACTGGCATTCCCAATCCTCCCTGATTGCATCAGATGTGGCTATCCCCATCAACATACGCCGGAGGTTACCCTAGGGCGAGATGCCTCCGGTAGGCGACTCGAAAGGGCCAACGCAGATGGAGAGTCAAGGATACAAGCCACTAATTCAAAACGTTACCCATTGAGTGAAGAAGAAGCGCCATGAAGACTGCTCAAACTTCTACAGACTTAGTTCGCACTTACCTGCGAGAAATTGGCCGAGTTCCCCTGCTGACTCACGAGCAGGAGATCATATTGGGTAAGCAGGTTCAGCACTTGAGCTTGTTGCAAGAGATTAAAGATACCCTCACCGAACAGTTCGGTCACGAGCCGACAGATGTAGAATGGGCGCAAGCGGTAGGGGTGTCGTTAACTGAGTTACAACAGGCGATCGAGCAAGGTGAAGCAGCCAAGCGCAAGATGGTGGAAGCTAACTTGCGACTGGTAGTATCGGTTGCTAAAAAGTATATTAAACGCAATGTCGATTTACTTGACTTAATTCAAGAAGGAACCATCGGAATGCAGCGGGGAGTTGAGAAATTCGACCCTACCAAAGGATACCGATTTTCGACTTACGCCTATTGGTGGATCCGTCAAGCGATTACCCGGGCGATCGCTGAGAAGGGCCGCACGATTCGTCTCCCCATTCACATTACTGAAAAACTTAACAAAATTAAGAAAGCATCTCGGGAGTTGTCTCAGCAACTGGGACGTACTGCCACCATTGGCGAGTTAGCAACAGAGTTAGAACTAACCCCGAAGCAAATTCGGGAGTATATGGAACGAGCAAGACATCCCCTCTCGCTGGATTTGCGGGTTGGGGATAACCATGATACAGAACTGAGTGAGTTGTTGGAGGATACCGGACCCTCTCCGGAAGATTTTGCAACTCATTCAGCGATGCGATCGGATCTAGAAAAATTGATGTCGGAGTTAACACCGCAGCAACGGGAAGTGATTGCCTTACGCTTTGGATTAGAAGACGGACAGGCGATGACCCTCTCTAAAATCGGCGATCGGCTCAATATTAGTCGTGAGCGCGTCCGCCAAATTGAACGGGAAGCCCTCACTAAACTCCGCAAGCGCAAGGCGGATATGAATGAATATGTCGCCAGCTAATCGGGTTTTTGTCCGGTTGCGTTGAGTGAGATGCCTCTTCTTGGTGGGAGGCATCTTTTTTTTGAGGATTGGGGATGGGGAGGAACCACTGATTTCACGGATTTTCACGGAGACAAAGATAAGAAATCAAATACTTCCCACTTTAAAACATCGGCAAGTTTAAGGTGAATCCCGGTAAGACGTTTTCTCCGGATAAAAGGGTGGGAAGTGGGACGGTTTCGACTTGTTGAGTGGGGCGATAAATTTCGACTTGTTGAGTTTGGGGATTAATCAGCCAGCCTAATTTTAGGCCACTATTAAGATATTCCTGCATTTTGTCTTGAAGTAGGTTTAAAGGGTCGGTCCGAGACCTGAGTTCTATGACAAAATCAGGACAGAGGGGGACAAATTTTTCCTGTTGTTCTCGGGTGAGAGATTCCCAGCGTGCATTCTCCACCCAAGCGACATCGGGGGACCTTTTACCTCCCTGGGGTAAGATGAATATTGTGGATGAACTAAATACTTTTCCCAGTTGAGTTTGACGGTTCCATATCACGACATTGGCGTTCAAATCCGACTCTCGGTTGCCGCTGATTCCTCCCACTGGCGGCATGATGATTAATTCTCCTTGGGCTGTTTCTTCTAGTCGCCAATTTTCATTGATTTGGCAGAGTTGATAAAATTGGTCGTCGCTTAGGTTGACGGTTTTTAGGTTTAAGACAATGGGTTCTGAAATCATTTGAATTTATCCTGATGTTTTTAACCACTGATTTCACCGATTTTCACGGAGACACAGATTTTGGTGCTAAAAAAGATGGGAGAATATGTTGACAAGAGGGGTTGACTTTGATAAATTTATATTTATAATGGGAGGCTTTGCTTAAATATTATTAGCGTCAATATTCCTATAATGAATATAATACGGCACAAGGTCAAGAAAGGCAATACCCCTCACCTATCTTTTTTTGCCGCGCTAATTAAGGAAGGAAAGTTAAGGTTTGATGCTTCATCCTACTTTTTGATGCTGACAAGCCTCAGTGATCATTGTGCGAATTTCGGTACAAAGTCTCTCGAAACTCAACCCCTGTTTTTGGAGAATGGTTTGCACGGAGCCTTTGAGTTGCATATACTCTTCAGGGGTAATATCTTTGGCGGTCATGACCACGACGGGAATCGATCGCCAGTGGGGATATTGTTTTAAGGCATCCAAAAATTCAAAACCATCCATTTCTGGCATCATTAAATCCAGTAAAATCAAATCCGGAGGATGAGCGGCGATCGCCTCTAACCCCCGATGACCATTTTTTGCCATAAAGGTTTTCCAGCCGTAGTTCTCTAGAACTCGCTGGAGGAGTTCCCGAGTAGCGGGATCGTCCTCTACAACTAGAATGGATTCTACAGGAGCCCTGTCAAAAGAGGATTCTGGGTGAGGCTGCTGATATTTATGCAACAGTGCAATCAAACGATGACGATCAATGGGTTTGGTCATGTAGTCCGAGGCTCCTAAGGCCATTCCCATCGTTTTGTTATCCATCATTGTGAGGACGATTGTAGGAATATCGGCGAGTTCCGGGTCAGCTTTGAGGGCGCACAGAACCGACCATCCATCTTGATGAGGCATCATCACATCGAGGGTAATGGCATCGGGGTGCAGTTCCTTCGCCAATTCCAATCCCCGATCGCCCGATGAGGCGACTGCCACCCCCCAGCCTTCTTTGCTTAAAAACCGCTGCATCAGTTCATGAACCGTAGGGTCATCATCAATCACCAATACCGTTTTCCCGGCATTTGGAAGTATATCTGCCTCCGCGATCGCGGATGCCTCCTGTTCCACCGTAGAGAGTGCCTTAACTTGGGCGGGGAGGAGCATAGTAAAGCTCGACCCTTGGCCCTCCCGACTGGTAGCAGTAATATCACCCCCCATCATTTCGCAGAATTTCTTGGCGATCGCCAACCCGAGCCCAGTCCCGCCATACTTGCGAGTAGTGGATGCATCGCCTTGACTAAATGCCTCAAATAACCGCTGGATTTGCTCAGGTTTCATGCCAATTCCTGTATCACTGACTTTAAAGCAAATCCAATCGGAATCGGCATGGGGGAATTGAGTTGTTAGATAATTTGGCTTTGGAGGTTGGGTAAGGAGTTCCCAGGGTACTCTATTTGATGAATCTGGAGAGGGTGGGTTGGGGATTCGGGTAACTTCCAGGGAGATCGTACCCCCTTCGGTAAATTTGGCCGAATTGGAGAGGAGGTTAAATAAATTTTGTCTGACTTTGGTCAAGTCAGCCCACATTGAGCCGAGTTTTGGCGCAAGTCGAATGGCGATCGCATTGTTATTTTTTTCAATCAGCGGTTCGATGGTACTGACCACTTCCTGAAGTGTTGCCTCAATATCGAAAGGTTCTAGGTACAGTTCCATACGACCTGCTTCAATTTTGGATAGGTCGAGGATATCGTTGATAATCCCGAGTAAATGCTTCCCGGCACCGTAGATTTTTTGAAGATCTAGGCTCAAATCCTCTTGTCCCAGGTCTTCAGCATCTTCCTTTAACATTTCGCTGTAACCGAGGATGGCGTTAAGCGGGGTCCGCAGTTCATGGCTCATATTAGCTAAAAATTGACTTTTAGCACGGTTTGCTGCGATCGCCGCATCTTTTTTCTCTTCAATCGTTTTATTCGCCAGTTGAAACAAGCGAGAGTGAGCGACTAACAGAATCTGCAAATCTAAACACCATAATTGGCCGTTTGGGAGGACAATGGCGATCGGTTCATACGCTTGATTAGGGTCACGAGCCAGGGCTATATCAACCGCTTCATGAATTTTACAGCGTCCGGGGAGATGGAGAGTGGGGGAATAGATACCGGATTTTTTTTCGACCTCTTGGATGGTGTTCCATAGGACCAATATCGGACGTTTGAGATAAGTTTCTAAGCCGTAGGGACGACTCAGCCATTCAAAAAATTTCCGTCGGGAAATGATTCCCAGGGGTTGTTCATCGCTGACAATCATCACGCCGGGTAAATCCGGGTGAGTTTGAAATGCTTTTTTGACTTCCTGTCCCAAGGTAGAGACGGGGACTTGAACATCATGGGAGGGTAAATCGGCTAAAGTTGAATCGAGGGTAAGCCGGTTCTGTTCCGGGTAAAGCACAATCGCATTCCTCCCTATACTGACTTTGGAAAAAAGCCGCCGTTCTCACCCCTTATTCCCCGGGTTGCCATCGGGAGGAGAGGGATTTTTAGGCCCGGGGAAAGGTCCGACTGCCTCAGAATAGCTGGACCCAGAGAAGCACTGGACACATCTCCTTGGGGAGACCGGGAAATCCCGAGGCCGCATCGAGTGACCCTTGGCTGCCGGTGGGAAGTCTTCTGGGGAGGATGTGCTATACTCTGACTTTGTTGTGTTAACCCAAACTCTGTTTTAAACCCTAACATCTTTCTCTCCCGAAATAGCATCGAACAAATGCCCTGAATCGTGACCTAACTTTGGTTTTCTGTGACTTCTGAAGGTTAGCCTCGAAGCTGAAGGCGGTAGGGTAGGCGGACTGTAAATATTGAGCCGGATCCGATTTGACTTTCTACCGCGATCGCCCCGCCCATCATCTCACAGAATCTCTGACCGATCGCCAGCCCTAGGCCAGTTCCCCCATACTTGCGGGTTGTACTCGGGTCGGCCTGAGTAAAGGCATTGAAAATCTGCTGGATCTGTTCTGAGGTCATGCCAATTCCGGTATCAATCACCCGAAATTCAATCCCGTCCAGGGAAGAATTCGGGGAAATTTCCCGATTCGAGATCGGTCTCACTTCTAAGCTAATTTTCCCATTTTCGGTGAACTTAGTCGCGTTGCTTAATAAGTTTAACAGCACTTGCCGAACTTTGTTTAAATCGGAATGCATTTGTCCTAGATTCGGTGGACAGCTAACCTGAAGGGTATTTCCATTTTTTTGGACTAAGGGGTGAATAGTGGCTACCACGGAGTTGATCACCTGGTTTATCTCGAAGGTTTCCAGGTAAATTTCCATTTTACCCGCTTCAATTTTGGAAAGGTCCAGGATATCGCTAATTAGGGTTAAAAGATGCTTCCCGGCGAACTGAATTTTTTTGAGGTCCGGAATAAAATCAACGATACCCACCTCTTCGGCTTCTTCTTCCAGGATTTCACTATAACCGACGATCGCATTGAGTGGAGTCCGCAGTTCGTGGCTCATATTTGCTAAAAACATACTTTTAGCTTCGTTGGCCGCTTCAGCCGCTTCTTTGGCCTGATGTAACATGATTTCAGTTTGTTTGCGGCTGGTAATATCTCGGACGATGACGATAGTTTGATTTTTCAGCAGGGGCAGGAGGCGTGCTTCAAAATACTGTCGGTGATCGCTAATTTGTAAGGAGTATTCTCGATAGACTAAATTGTGCTTTTCTTTAACTTCATTTAGAGCTTCTGTAAAGGTTTGACTGACATTTGAGGGAAGAACTTCATTAATTTTACGCCCTAGAAATTGTTCCGGTGGCAGATAAAGGTCCGATACTTTTCCAGCTTGATAATCTAAAATTGTGGCATCGTTAGCGAGCTTAAAGTATAAATCCGGAAGGGCTTTAAAAATAGCTTGTAATTCGGAGGTGGTATGGTATAATTTTTCTTCATACTGTTTGCGCTCAGTGATATCCCGGGTGATAGAGACTACACAGGGAACTCCCTCTAAGACAATGGATTCGCCACAGAATAGGCCAACTCGAATTTCCCCCGACTTCATGCGAAAGTGAATTTCGCGATCAATGACGCGACTGGAGCTTTGTAATTCTTGAATGCAGACCCTTTGTTCAGCTTCATAGACCCAAATATTCAGATCCAGGGAGTTTTTGCCGATGACTTCAGCCCACTCAAAGCCGGACATTTCTAAAAAGCAATCATTAACTTCAATATAGCGCCCTTCCCCTAGAGTGGTAATAGCGATCGCATCAGGACTGGCACGAAAGGCTTTAGAAAACTTTTCTTGGGAGACGCGCAGGGCTTCGCGAGCCCGTCGGCGATCAGTAATATCAGTTTGGGACCCGGCGAACCGATATGGGTTGCCCTCTGCATCCCGGACTGCCATCCCCCGTACCAGCATCCAGAGATAGAACCCATCTTGATGCAAGATCCGATATTCTGTTTGTAGGTGAGGGCTATCTCCTTGTAAGTGGGCTTCGATTTCTGCTTCCACTCGCTCCAAGTCATCGGGATGAATGCGGCTGAACCACACATCGGGATTTGAGCCAAGTTCGCCGGATTGACAACCGATCGCCGCCTTCCACCGAGGAGAAAAATAAATTTCTTGGGTATTCAAATCCCAGTCCCAGATGCCATCATTTGCACCAGCAACGGTGATCGCATAGCGTTCCTGACTCTTCTGGAGGGCAGAGGTAGCGCGTTCGACGGCTAACTCCATTTCCCCCGGTTCTCGCACCCAGATAAAGGTACACAATCCACAAGAAAAGGCTAAAAAGCCACCGAGAGAGTATAACCAGCCGATGGGTGTATTCATGGGCCATCCGCCCAAGGGGATGGCGGCCATTTGCCAGGACCCGTTCGGTAAGGAGACATCCTGGACAACGGGGTTGCGGTCAAACAGGGCTGGATCTCCGAAAAATACCGCCCCCTCGGACCCTAAACCATCTTGTCCGCGAATGGCGTACTCCAGAGGAATGGGGCTGGGAACAGGAGAACCCCTCAGCCTGGTGCTCCTCCCCGGAGGTTTGGCGATCGCGTTTGGGGGAGGAAGGAGTTTAGCATCGGTAAATAGCACCTCGGGTTGAATCACGATCGCAACCAGACCCCAGTAAGCCCCATGATTAGCCGTATTCGGGGAATTTAGAAAAATGGGGGTACGGCTGACTAAGGCCGAACCTCCCTGAACTAAGGCCGTTGGACCTGCGACAACGGTACTTTTGCTATTGATGGTTTGTTGGACAATTTTCTGAGAAGGGGGATATTCCAGAAGGTTAAGACCCAGTGCACTTTCATGACCCTGTAGCGGATAAAGATGACTGAGAATATTATTTTTGGCAAGCTGAATATTCAGGATGCCCGTTTGTTGGGAGACCATGACTTGTGCAAGGCGCTCAAATTGCTGAGGATCAACATCGGGATGATTAGAAACATAAGCAACCAGACCCCGAGTAATAAACAGTCGGGAGTTTAACGCGCTTTCGAGTTTAGCTCGTTTGGTACTGAGTTGGAGTAAGACATCGGAGCGAATTTTCTGGCGGTTTGCCTCGGTTTCAGACTTAGCCAGCGCCCAAACTCCGACTATAACTAAGCTAGCCGAACATAAAGCCGCAATGTAAGGTGACAATCGCGATCGCATCACTCTCTCATATATATATATTTAATTACCTGCAAGCTATGGATATGTTAATAAAGCAATATAGCGGTTTTTGGTCTCGTGAAATCCGGACGATCCCCCTAAATCCCCCTTCAAAAGGGGGACTTTGACCCCCAACCCGAACCTCAATAGCTTAAGAAACGCTATATACCAGTTTTCACATTCATGAGGTACGTCTATTCGATGTCCCTTAGCCCCCCTTTTCACCCCTGGCTTGTCCCACATCCTAGGGAACAAGATGCAAGTGAACTCTGTGCCGGATCCGCTAACGTACGCCCCCAAAATGTACCTCATAACGGGAGGAACCGCTCTAGCTGATAGATTGGAGACCGCCTATAACTGAGCCTTGTTTCCTCCCTGATGCATCAGGATGGATCTCGATACTAGAGAGTTGGGCATTGTTAAGGGGGAAAAATTTTAGGGTTTCAAAGTTTTGCTTTCATTACCTTATCCTATTTGTCCAAGTTCCCCAAGGAATTGTAGAGAGTTTGGGGGAAATAGTCTCAGGAGAATTTTAGGAAAGATTATTGAGTTTAAAAATGGTATTTAAAACTACTATTTATTGCGGAGGCTCATAATCAAATGCCTCCGCGATCGCCCGGTCATGTCTTTAGGGAAACAAATCCTGTCGCGGCTTAAACGTTTCCACCTGACGCAGTTTTTCGTAGAGTTCTCGTTCCTGTTCCGTAATCTCTTTCGGGACGGCAATTTGAATTTCTACGAGTTGGTCCCCCCGGTTACCATCGCCGGTGGGGTAGCCCTTATTAGCAAGGCGCAGACGTTTGCCCGGGCCGACACCAGGGGGAAGAGTCATTTTCACTAATCCATCCAGGGTCGGGACTTCCACCGCGCCACCGAGGACCGCCTCACAGGGAGAGATGGGGAGTAGACAGGAGATATCAGTACCTTGAACATTGAAAAACCTGTGAGGGGCAACGGTAATTTTTAAATACAAATCACCGCCATTCATACCTTGTCCACGTAGACGAATTCGCTGGCCCGTGACCATCCCAGGGGGCATCGTGACTTCCAGCGATCGCCCATCTTCTAGGCGAATCCGTTCGCGACCCCCGGTATAAGCTTTTTCCAAGGGTAACGTCAATCGGGCTTCCACATCCCGGGGATTAGGACGCGCCGGAATGGTGTAGGCGGTTTTGCTGCTGCGGGGTTGAAACACATCGCGATCGCTGGCGGTTGCCGTTGTACCGACCCCGACTCCAGCCGTCCGCGCTTCCCGACGTCCGAGCAATTCATCTACAAAGCTGTCAAAATTGGCATATTCTGAGAAATTGCTGGAACTGCGATCGGGACTGGTTGTTTGGGCCCCCCCTGCAAAAGGGTTGCTACGACTGTTCCAAGCCGGGGGCCGGACCGCCGCCCGACCTTTAAATCCTTTCTTGCCCAAAAACCGACTAAATTCGTCGTATTGCGCCCGTTTGTTCGGGTCTGAGAGGACTTCATACGCTTCGCTGAGGTCTTTAAATTTTTCTTCAGCGGTTTTATTGCCCGGATTGAGATCCGGGTGATACTGCCTAGCCAGTCGCCGGTAGGCTTTTTTAATCGCCTCAGTGGAGGTTTCTTTCGTGACTCCGAGAATTTCGTAATAATTGCGCCAGTTCTGCATATCCGCGATTTTAGACGTTAGATTTTGGATTGTTATCGATTTGGGGGACAGACGACCTTGGAGTTAGGGGGGCGACTGCGGTTAGGTTGCCGCCGGATTGTGCGACGGGACCCTACCGGAACGTGCTCACCGTCACCAAAGGGCGATCGCAATCCAACATCGTTCGCGCACGCTTGATTTTACAGCCACTCTTCATCCTCGTCATCCCAATCTTCATCCTGGTAGGGATTATTGTAACGGCTTGGGCTACTTGTACCGGAGACTGAGGACCGCCCCCGTCGTCGGGGTCCTCGACTCTCACCGGGATAAATTTCTCGCGGTTGGGACCCTCGACTCTCGCCGGGATAAATTTCTCGCGGTTGGGCTCCTCGACTCTCGCCGGGATAAATTTCCCGCGGTTGCCGATAGGCTGTCTCAAAGAAATCATCCTTAACCGGTTCTCGTTCCGGTCGGTCTTCGGTAAAAGCACGGCGAATCGATCCGAAGATACTCTCTTCCTCTTCCGTCTCTTGAGTGCGCCGATAAATTTCCCGGTTGAGTTCGTAGACTGCATCTTGGAGGTCAGACTGGGCTATGTCTATTCCCCGTTCGTCCCCACGTTCTAAACTCTGGCGCAGGTCTCGGATGGCCGTTTCGATGCGTCCACGATGGGACGCGACAAATTGGATTCCATAATCCAAAGTAGCCTCTCGGAGTTGACGTTCGGCTTGATAAGCTAACGCCTCAACGCGGTTGCGTTTCTCCACTCGTTCCCGGCGTTCGCGATCGACTTGGGCATATTCATCCGCTTCCTGAATCATGCGAATCACTTCGGATTCACTGAGTGTAGATGCCCCCTGAATCACGACACTTTGCTCACGCCCGGTCATGCGGTCTAGGGCTGTCACCTGCAAAATTCCATTGGCATCTACATCAAAGGATACTTGAATTTGGGGAACGCCCCGAGGTGCCGGAGGAATTCCGGTCAATTTAAACCGTCCGAGGGATTTATTATCGGCAACCATTTCCCGTTCCCCTTGGACGATGTGAATTTCTACCACGGTTTGATTGTTCTCCGATGTAGAAAAGATATCAGAACGCCGCACGGGAATGGTAGTGTTGCGCGGAATTAATTTTTTCATCACCCCGCCAATGGTTTCGAGTCCCACGGAAAGCGGGGTCACGTCTAGCAGGAGGACGTCGCGGATTTCTCCAGCTAGAATACCCGCTTGGATGGCTGCACCTACGGCGACGACTTCATCGGGGTTAACGTTTTGATTCGGTTCGCGATCGATTAAGCTGCGGACCAGTTCTTTGACGAGGGGAATGCGGGTAGAACCGCCGACTAAGACGACTTCATCAATTTGGCCGGGGTTCATTCCTGCATCGGTGAATGCCCGCTTGAGGGGGATGCGAAGTCGTCGAATTAGGTCGCCACAGAGGGCTTCAAACTGCGATCGCGTTAGTTTGGTTTCTAGGTGTTTGGGTCCTTCAGCGGTGGCGGTGATAAAGGGTAAGTTCACGTCGGTGACTTGGACCCCAGAGAGTTCGATTTTGGCTTTTTCTGCTGCTTCAATCAACCGCTGCAAACTTTGGCGATCGCGTCGCAAGTCTACATCCTCAGCGGCTAAAAATTGCTCGGCCAGCCAATCTACAATTTTCTTATCAAAATCATTCCCCCCGAGTTGGGTATCCCCGGCGGTGGATTTAACCTCAAAAACTCCATCCCCGACTTCCAGGATGGAAACGTCAAAGGTGCCACCCCCCAAGTCAAAGACGAGAATGGTTTTATAATCAAGCTGATCAAAGCCGTAGGCCAAGGAAGCCGCAGTCGGTTCATTGATGATCCGCTTCACGTCTAACCCGGCAATACGTCCGGCGTTGCGAGTGGCCTGTCTTTGAGCATCGTTAAAATAAGCGGGAACCGTAATCACTGCACCCGTTACGGGTTCTCCCAGGTAGCGACTCGCTTCGTCTACCAGTTTTCGCAGAATCATCGCTGAGACTTCTTCAGCAGAGAAGTCTTTTTTCAGGCGAGGACATTTGATTTTGATGTTGTCTTCTTCATCCCGTCGGATCGTGTAGGGAACTCGCTTGGAGTCCGGGGAAAGTTCGGCATAGCGGCGGCCCATAAACCGCTTCATGGCATAAAAGGTATTTTGAGGATTAAGCACGGCTTGCCGTCTTGCCATTTGGCCGACAAGCAGTTCTCCTTCTTTACTAAAACCGACCACGGAGGGAGTTGTCCGCGTTCCTTCTGCATTGGCAATCACCACCGGCTTGCCTCCCTCCATTACTGCGACCACTGAGTTTGTTGTCCCCAGGTCAATGCCGACTACTTTGCCCATGCTGTTGTCTCCACCTCTCGTGTTTTACTGCTTGGATTAACAATAAAGTGATTTCGGGTTGGTTGGCTATTTGGAACTTTTTACAAGAAGCGATCGCCACGGCCAGTGGCGACAGAACAGTTAACCCTGAGTTGCAATACCCAGGATCTTGCTTTCTGACTTTATTCTATCTTGCGTCAGCATTGTAGGGGTTTTGGCCTAGCTAAGGGCTACTCTACTATCCAATTGCTTAGGAGAATAACCTAAAACCGTCCCCTGACCGAGAGGGTGGGGTTGTTTGTAGTCGGTTTTCTGGGGGTAAACTAAAGATCGAGGAGTTGGGTCAATCGCCTCGGTGGAGGAGGTTGACACGAAAGCAAATACTTAGAGGTGTGAGGGGCGAAACTTGCCGATTCCCCTGATCTTTGGTTGAGTCAGCAGATATTAAGCGCTTTTTACCCGTTCTGGGTTCAGAACTCTCCCTACTCTATTTTCCAAGTCAGGAGAATGGAGACGGGAAGCAGGTTTGTCTGTGGGTTTAAAGAGGGCGATCGGCGGATTCACCGGAGGATAACAGGGCCACGGTAAGTCAGGAATCGACGTTAACGCATTGTTCCTAGGAGTTGGAAAATGTCGTCGTTTGGATCTTTTCGCCTAAAAGCCCGGCCCGAACATATTCGGGCTGTAATCGAATCCTTGAAAAAACAAGATGCAGTCGCCCCCCAAGACCTTGCTAAAGTTTCGGGCTTGACTTTGACTCAAGTTAAATGTGTGCTCAATGAATTAGAAACCCGAGCAAAAATCAAAATTCTCCGTCGCGATTGTACCCCGCGCGTGCGAGTCACCTTAGTCAAGCGATTAAACTGCACCAGTACGGATTTCAAAATTGGTTAATCTGAGCAGCTAGGGAGGTCTTGATGTGGGCTTAAAGATTTTTGAACCCTTGGTTATCTAGGAGAATATCGCACAGAATGCGGCGTCGAAGGGACTTTACCTAGCTCGGCGTCGCCTCTTTTTTATGAAGGGTTTTTAAGGGGGCAGTCGCTTTTTAGGATGACCGACTCCCTTGGGTTATTAAGGTTATAGCATGACGACCTGCAATAACTAATAATTTCAGATTAATTAACAATTTTTTGGATGCAGTTCCTTCAATATGAGGTATAATCCAAAAAGCATTTACATTAACGGTGTCTTGGTGGTAACTTTTACCATTCTCAAAATCTAGTCTACTTTTTAAAGAGAAGTTAGAGCTTCCAAAGCTATCCGTTGCAATATTCTTTATTTTTTGCAGAACAATGAATGCGGAATTATTTATGAATCTTTCTAAGGTTAAAGCTGGACAGTTTCTTAACAAATTCAAACAAAGTATTCCGTCTTCTTTCAAGCGAAAAGGAAAAGTTACCCAACGATACACCGCGGATTTAATCACAGGTAACCTGGGGAAATTTGTCAAATTTTCGCCACTTACACTGGGAGAGGTAGAATTATTTGAATCTCAAATCTCCATCCGTCAAGTCATCCCCAATAATAGTTACTTAGAAAATAAAAAGCATAATTTAGCAATGGCGATCGCCTGCATCGAAAATATCCCCATCAATCCCGGGAAAATCTTTTCATTTTGGCATTTAGTCGGAGAGCCCAGCCAACAAAAAGGATACCTAGAAAGTCGGGCGATCGTCAATAATCAACTGAAATATGATTTTGGTGGCGGGTTATGTCAGCTACCCGGACTCCTATATATTTTAATCCTCAAAGCCGGTTTAAATCCCCTAGAACGATATCCCCATTCCAAAGATATCTACACCGAAGAAACCCGCTTCGCCCCCTTGGGTTCCGATGCCACCGTAGTTTATGGATACAAAGACTTTCGATTTCAAAATACCTTATCTGTTCCCTTCTGTTTCCGCTTCACCCTCCTCGATGAAGCCATTATCGCTGAACTCTGTTCCCCTCAAACCCTGAAAGAATTCAGCCTAGACTTTAAAGTAGAACAACTGCAAGGAGGAATTAAGCAAGTAGAAACCCTCCGCTATTCTCCAATGACAAACTACCCGGAGAAAATTGAGACGACAATTTATCCCCCCTTGGACCCCGATGCTTCTATTTTATAATTTTTTCTAAAATAACCCGAGGCGAAGGAGATTTTTGCCCGAAGGATGAGATAATTCAGACTAGACCCCTATCAACCCCTATCTGACGTACACCCAGGTTTAAACTATGTCAACTTCTGCGGAAAAACTTCATGCCTTTATCACCTACTGTCAGCAACATATCAAAGGGGACGAGAAGGGAGAGGCGCAAGTTTTTTTAGACCGTTTCTTTCGAGCATTTGGTCATGAAGGTGCGCTAGAAGCAGGTGCGACTTATGAGGAACGAGTTAAAAAAGGCAGTAAAAAAGGGAAAACCGGCTTTGCGGATTTAGTGTGGAAACCTCGGGTTTTAATTGAAATGAAAAAACGGGGAGAAAAGCTGCATAAACATTATGCTCAAGCGTTCGATTATTGGACAAGATTAGTTCCCGATCGCCCTCGTTATGTCATTCTCTGCAATTTTGATGAATTCTGGATTTTTGACTTTGATATCCAGCTTGATACTCCCATTGATATTATTACTTTACTCCAATTACCCGAACGTGCCGGTGCTTTTACGTTCATGGAGTTGGAGAACCGAACCCCGGTTTTTAATAACAATCAAGTTGAAGTAACCGAACGCGCCGCCCGACGCTTAGGAGAGTTATTTGTAGAACTTAAGAAAACCGGCAATCGTCGCGGATTTAGTGAAGCTGTTGCTCAACGATTTATTCTGCAATGTGTGTTAGCTATGTTTGCAGAAGATAGGGGATTATTGCCCCGAGATTTATTTATTTCCTGCGTTCAAAACTGTTTAAATGGGGCAAGTTCCTACGATGTTCTGGGCGGATTGTTTCGAGAAATGAATGCACCGGGAATCACCAGTGCAGGACGATATAAAGGGGTAGATTATTTTAATGGGGGCTTATTTTCAGTGATTCATCCCATTGAATTAACCCAGGAAGAGTTACAATTTCTCGATGTTTCAGCGAGGGAGGATTGGAGTCAAGTCAGACCCGCAATTTTTGGTAACATCTTCGAGGGTTCTGTGAATCAAACGGAACGTCATACTTACGGAATTCACTACACCTCAGAAGCGGATATCATGAAAATTGTCCGCCCGACGATTAGTCGCTATTGGGAGGATAGAATCGAAGCGGCAACAACTATTCCCGAATTGAATGGGTTACAGATGCAATTGCAAAGCTATCGAGTGCTTGACCCCGCTTGTGGTTCGGGTAATTTCCTTTATATTGCCTATCAAGAATTGAAGCGCATCGAACAGCTATTACTCGAAAAAATAGCGGACCGTCGTAAGTCTCCTCGGGAACAATTGGAAATCGGTTTTGTGACGCCGCTACAGTTTTATGGCATGGATACTAATCCCTTTGCGGTGGAGTTGGCAAGGGTGACCCTGGCGATCGCCCGCAAGGTTGCGATCGATAAGTTTGGCCTGACGGAAGACCCTTTACCCCTAGATACCTTAGATAAAAATATCGTCTGCCAAGATGCTTTATTTGCCGAATGGCCGAAAGTAAACGCTATTATTGGAAATCCCCCCTTTTTAGGCGGTAAAAATTTAAGAATCAACTTAGGGGATGACTACATTGATCGCGTCTTTGGTCGCTTTCCAAATGTTAAAGATTCGGTTGATTTCTGTGCATATTGGTTCCGGTTATCTCATGACAACCTCAACGATACAGGTCGGGCGGGATTAGTTGGCACTAACTCGGTCAGTCAGGGAAAAAGCCGCACTGCAACTTTAGAATATATTACCCAAAATGGCGGTTATATTCATGAAGCTGTTTCTTCCCAACCTTGGTCCGGTGAGGCCAAGGTTCATGTCAGCCTCATTAATTGGATGAAGGAAGAACCTCATCAATATTATTTAGATAATAGTCTCGTTTCTTCCATCAATTCTTCTTTACAATCTACCATTGATGTATCTCAAGCAGTCAGACTGAATGCTAATAAAAATCGCTGTTTTCAAGGAGTAATTCCTGTGGGAAAAGGTTTTATTGTCAGTGAACAACAAGTCAAAAATTGGATTCAAGCGAATCCAAAAAATAAAGAGGTTCTCAAACTTTTTTCAATGGGCGCAAATTTAGCTAAAAATAGCCACGGTAAACCGGATCGTTGGATTATTGATTTTAGTAATATGCCAATTGAAGAGGCAAGCGATTATAATTTACCATTTCAACATATCGAAACTGATGTTAAGCCCGAACGGGAAAAAAATCGAGAAGCCGTTATGCGGGAAAAATGGTGGAGATTCAAAAGAACTAATGAGGCAATGAGAAAGGAGATCGCCTCTCTTTCTCATTATTTTACTGTTCCCCGAGTATCAAAATGGGCCGTATTTATTCCATCTCCGTTAAATTGGCTACCGGGCGATAAATCTGTAGTGGTTGCCTCGGATGATTTTTATGTGTTTGGAATTTTAACCTCAATTATCCATCGAACTTGGATGCACGCGCAAAAATCAACCCTAAAATCTGATATCGCCTACACTCACAACACCTGCTTTGAAAGATTCCCCTTTCCCCAAACACCTGACCCCAAACTGGTTAAATCCATTCGCGACACTGCACAAAAACTTCATGATTATCGCACCCAACAAATGGAATCTAAACAATTTGGAATTACTCAACTGTATAATAAATTCTTTCACGAACCCACCAGCCAACTGTTTAAACTACACGCACAACTGGATAACCTAGTGATGGAAGCCTATCGCTTCCAACCAACGGATGATATTTTAGAAAAATTGCTAAAATTAAATATAGAATTAGCCGACAAAGAATCCCGAGGTGAGTTTGTTTTAGGACCCCAGGCACCGGATTAAATAAAACCGAATCATGGTAAACTAGAGAGCCGATCGCCATTCTCAGGTATGAACCCCCAAACTAGACCGATTGCTGTAGATCTATTTGCCGGTGCAGGGGGGATGACCCTCGGGTTTGAACAGGCGGGCTTTGATGTACTGGCGGCAGTGGAAATTGACCCGATCCACTGCGCTACCCATAAATATAATTTTCCGCAATGGAAGGTGTTGTGTACAAGTCTGGTAGAGGCAACTGGGGAAGAGATTAGAAACCAGTCTAAAATCGGCAGCCGCGAGATTGATGTAGTCTGTGGAGGTCCCCCATGTCAAGGGTTTTCCCTGATGGGTAAACGCGCTTTAGATGACCCGCGCAATTCCCTGGTTTTTCACTTCATCCGCATCGTTACCGAACTCCAACCCAAGTATTTTGTAATGGAAAATGTTCGGGGATTAACGATCGGTCCACATAAGCAGCTTTTAGAAGAAGTTATTGATAAATTTCACCACTGCGGTTATCAAGTTCTTACCCCTTATCAAGTGCTTAACTCAGCTTATTATGGCGTTCCCCAAAATCGAGAACGGCTATTTTTAATCGGATGTCGTCAGGAATTCTCTTTACCTGACTATCCCCACCCGACAACCAACCCTCCCGGATGCAAATTACCACTATCTAATCTTCCTTCAACTCCAACAGTTCGGGAAGCAATTCAAGATTTGCCTGTGGTGGAAAAGTATCCCGAATTATGCGATCGCGACTGGATTTCTTACGCATACCAACCCACAAGTGATTACGGAACTCAAATGCAGGGAGTCTCCGCACCTCCTCACAATTATGCTTATCCCCGTCACTGGGATAGCCGTATTCTCACCGGCAACCATCGCACCCACCACTCCGAGTTATCGATCGCCCGCTTTGCTGCCGCCCTTCCCGGCAAATCCGAACCCATCAGCCGCTTTCACAAGCTGGATCCTAATGGTTTGTGTAATACTTTAAGAGCAGGAACCCCCAGTAATCGCGGTGCCTACACTTCCCCTCGTCCCATTCATCCCTTCCAACCCCGTTGTATTACAGTTCGGGAGGCGGCGAGACTGCACTCTTACCCGGATTGGTTTCGCTTCCATATCACAAAATGGCACGGGTTCCGCCAAATTGGGAATTCTGTTCCCCCACTTTTAGCCGAAGCCGTTGCCGCAGAGATTATCCGTAGTTTAGGGAGTGTTGCGATCGCCCCCTCTCAGCCAATATCCCTGGAAAATCCCGAGTTACTAGAACTCACCATGTCTGCTGCCGCAGCAAAGTATCAGGTTGATCCACACACCATCGAACCGCGATCGCGCCGAACCCCACAAAGTAGTCAATAGATACCTTAATAGCTTCACTCTCGAAACCCACTCCCTTCGTTTACCCTGAAAAGCTACTCCGAGAATGTAATGATTTCAAGTCCAGTTAATCAGTCCTAAAAAAGCATCTTCTGAACAAAGCATAGATTCCCAAGGCAAGCGGGATATCACCAAACTTGGAAATTATAGAGTCCTTCTGGACTGCTTTCTATACAAATCCCTACAGTGTGTTTCTCTGAAAATACGGAGGCGATCCATCTGATATATATAACGTTTCTTAAGCTATTGAGGTTCGGTTTTGGGGTCAAAGTCCCCCTTTTGAAGGGGGATTTAGGGGGATCGTCCGGATTTCACGAGACCAAAAACCGCTATATAACCGTCCCCGATCGAGAAGTTCCTACATTTAGGGCTATATTCCTTTTGATTAGGGGAAACCGCGCAGAAAACAGAATCCTGCCCTCGCTTGTTCGAGGGCATCAGTTTATTGAGGGTTACTCTACACCCTGACGCCACCCTATGATAGGATCAGCGCAGAAGTTGTTTGATGGTCTGAATCAGTTCCGCTGGACGAAATGGTTTCGTGATGTAGGCATCCGCTCCTTGTTTCATACCCCAATACCGATCAAATTCTTGACTTTTGCTGGTACACATGATCACGGGAATATTCTGGGCTTTCGGATCATTTTTTAACCATCGACAAAGTTCGTAGCCGTTCATTCTGGGCATGACAATATCGGTGACGACTAAATCCGGAGCCTTGGCTTGAATTTGTTCTTTGGCTTCTACTCCATCGGATGCTTCAATCACTTCTAAACCGCTTTTTTTCAAAATGTCCGATACCATTTCTCGGACCGTGCCGCTATCATCCACAATTAGAATTATACTCATCGCTCCCTCCGTAATTTTTGGTTCTAAAGGTTTGGCGTATAATTCATCTTTCTTTTAATGCCAAAATTCCTTTGGCAAGGTGAGTGAATTATTAAGAGTAAACCCATAAAACTTAACAAGTTGATAATAATGGTTATTCTCTAGGGTCATAGATGGTCTGTCCTTAGATTGTCCTGATCGCTACTCCTTATTTATATGATGACTGTGATCTGTATTTATATGGCTGTGATCGGTTCAAACCCGCTCGGTCTAGTTACGGGATGCACCACTTCGTGACCTCTTGATCTGAAATGGAACTCCCCCGGGGAAGGGTATCCCTTTGCCCAAGGTTACTGGTATTGGATCAGCCTTGGTTCGGCCAGGGTGCGGTTTGACAACTGGACTAGAGGGTGAGCGAGACCGTTACCGTAGGAATCGATCGCCTAGAACGGGTATGAGCAACCCTCCGTCTTTTTGCGATCGCTTCCTTAGATCAGGGTTCGTTAAAACCCAAAGGATCTCTATCATCGCACGGGCCAACCTCTGTGCGATCGCCAAATTCTGTTGAACAGACAGTCAAGACTAATGTCCCCCGGGGCTCATTGAATTGGGCCGGAAAATTTCTAAACCGCTTCAACCTGACTTGACTAGACCAATCTGCCGGATCAAGCGGGTCACACGGGTGGCCGATCCAAGCAGACTACCCAATCAACCGCAGATTATATCATTGAATTTAGGGCCATCGACTAGAGGGCCGGGGGGATTTTCCTTGATCACAAGGGATTTAAAAGGGGACAGATCACCCTAATTCAAGGTTCTCCCCCTGTGACTAATGTAAAGTTGGGATGAGTTGAGTTGCAGGGGCTGGAAGGGTGAACCCCTAGGGCCGGGGGAATTTTACATCGCAATTTAGCAAACTACGATTGTCAAACTGTGATTTGACTCAGAAAAAGCCGAGGTTGCCCTCTGGGGAAAAGTGTAGATACTCAATTGTTAAGAAGTTATCCGTGTTGCCCGAGGAGATCACAGAATGAGATCGGCGATCGCCAACGGGTCTGTACAATGTTATTTTGCAAAAAGGACGTTAAAAAGGAAAATGTAACAGTTTGCAAAGGTATAATGAGAGGCATCTCAAAAAACTTAACACTATCTTAAAGAATCTCAACAAGGGGATGATTAACAAATGCGAGTGGCGATCGCGGGAGCGGGTTTAGCAGGACTTTCCTGCGCGAAATATCTAACTGACTTGGGTCATACCCCCATAGTCCTGGAACGACGGGACGTCCTTGGGGGAAAAGTAGCAGCATGGAAAGATGCAGACGGCGACTGGTACGAAACCGGGCTGCACATTTTTTTCGGGGCTTATCCGAATATGTTGCAACTGTTTGCAGAATTAGGCATCGAAGACCGGCTGCAATGGAAAGAACATACCATGATCTTCAACCAGCCGGAGGCCCCGGGAACTTACTCCCGGTTTGACTTTCCTGACCTGCCTGCACCCCTGAATGGGGTGATGGCAATTTTGGGAAATAACGATATGCTAACCTGGCCGGAGAAAATTCGGTTTGGCATTGGACTGATTCCCGCCATGGTGCAGGGGCAGCAATATGTTGAAGAAATGGATAAATATTCATTTTCCGAATGGCTGAAACTGAAAAATATCCCTCCCAGGGTAGAAAAAGAAGTCTTTATCGCCATGTCCAAGGCGCTCAACTTCATCAACCCCGACGAAATTTCTGCAACCATCTTGCTGACTGCACTAAATCGGTTTTTGCAAGAAAAAAACGGGTCGAAGATGGCGTTTTTAGATGGGTCCCCGACAGAACGGCTCTGTCAACCCATCGTTGACTACATTACCGAACGGGGTGGCGAAGTCCGTTTGCAGGCTCCGATTAAAGAGTTTTTGCTCGATGCAGAAGGCACAGTCCGAGGATTTGAGGTCCGAGGAGTGGAGGGAAAACCCGATGAAGTATTGACCGCAGATATTTATGTCTCGGCAATGCCTGTAGACCCTCTAAAAGTGATGTTACCGAAACCCTGGTGGGAGATGGAATATTTCCAACAACTCAAGGAGTTAGAAGGGGTGCCGGTGATTAACGTCCATCTGTGGTTTGACACCAAACTCACCGATATCGATCACTTGCTCTTTTCGCGATCGCCCTTATTGAGCGTGTATGCCGATATGAGCAATACCTGCCGCGAATATGCCAACCCCGAGCGATCGATGCTGGAATTAGTGCTAGCACCGGCGAAGGAGTGGATCTCAAAATCCGATGAAGAGATTGTGGCCGCTACAATGAAAGAATTGGAAAATCTTTTTCCCGATCGCTTTTGTTGCGACAAACCGGCTAAATTAATTAAATATCACGTCGTCAAGACGCCCAGGTCGGTGTACAAAGCAACTCCCGGACGCCAAAATTACCGTCCTTCCCAAATCACACCGATTTCCAATTTCTACCTGACGGGCGATTACACCATGCAACGTTATCTTGCCAGTATGGAAGGAGCCGTACTTTCTGGTAAGCTGACAGCGCAGGCCATTGCGAGCCGTCAGTCCCAGAATTAATAATTTTAGAATTTAGATATTAGTAGTGGCCTACAACTCAAAATCCCTGAATTCCCAACCCAGAATTCTGGCATCTAAAGACGCTCCCTGCTTGCAACCAATGCTGCAACTGTCCGAACAACCACGCATGAAAACGCTGGCTTCCTTAGACGACGCTTATGAGCTCTGTCGCCAAATCACAGCGAAATATGCCCGCACTTTTTACCTGGGTACGCTGTTGATGCCAGAAGCGAAACGGCGGGCTATTTGGGCGATATACGCTTGGTGCCGTCGCACAGATGAACTGGTGGATGGACCTGGGGCGCGGTTCACCACCCCAGAAACCTTAGATCTGTGGGAGGGTTACCTCGAATCGATTTTTGCAGGCACTCCCATTGAAGATTCTGATGTGGCAATGGTGGATACGGTGAAACGCTTTTCCCTGGATATCCAGCCCTTTCGGGATATGATTTCGGGGCAACGCATGGATCTGGAGCGCTGCCGCTATCAAACCTTTGAGGAACTTGAGCTGTACTGCTACCGAGTGGCAGGCACTGTGGGCTTAATGTCGTTACCTGTCATGGGAATCGCGCCTGTGGTCCGCTCATCCCCTTGGGAACGAGAGAATTCCGAACCTTCGGACCCCTCATCTGAGGCCGTTGCCCTGGGTATTGCTAATCAGCTCACCAATATTCTGCGGGATGTCGGCGAAGATGCTCGGCGAGGTCGGATTTATCTGCCCCTGGAGGAACTGGCTTTATTTGACTACACCGAAGAGGACCTCTTGAACGGGGTAGTTGATGAGCGCTGGCAGGAACTGATGCGCTTCCAAATTCAACGCGCTCGTAAGTTCTATGTCACCGCAGAAAAGGGTATTCTCGCCCTGAATCCAGATGCTCGGTGGCCCGTTTGGTCCGCCAGTATGCTTTATAGCCAAATTCTTGATGTAATCGAGCGCAATGAATACGATGTATTTAGTCAGCGTGCGGTTGTTCCGCGTTTTCGGAAGATGCTGTCTTTGCCGCTAGCATGGCTGAGGGCGCAAGCGTTATAAGTGAACCCGGTTTAGAGACTCTCGGCGATCGCATTCAGAAGCGACCCCAACCCAGGGATCAATTGAACACAAAAAAGGGAAGTTTAGCTGCTTAGGCCAAACTTCCCTTTTTGTTGCAACATTCTCTGAAGACAAAAAATAGTGACGCTTGTTTCCGACATAGCCCGGTTGTGGTCACAAGGGAAACCCAGGCTTTTGGGTCTTAATTTACCTCTTTCGGAAGATGACAAAGGCGGAAAAATCTGTTGATATCAGTACAATAGCAACCCAAAATATTTTTATATGAGCTATTAGCAATTCTCTCTCGTTCGTGGGGTGCGATCGGGTTAATTGCTGCGCCTGAGGCGATGCTTTAAAGATTAGCCTAAACCCAGCAAGTGATCCAAGTTACCGACTTTTCGGGCGGATAGGCTATATCATAGATTACAGGAAATTTATATTTCTTAACAAATATTAAAGATATAAAAAAGTATGGCCTCTATGACTCTCTTAAGCGAGCTGCCCAAACTGGTAATTCAGCCCAATGATCCGGACACGCAGACTTGTCTTGCTAAGCTGGGATTTCAACCCGTGCCCACGGTCCCCGTACTTCTGTATCGGATCGTCACCAAAAGCCAACTGAAGGAGACATTCTGGCAGTTGAGCAACCTACTGGGAGAGACCGCTCAAGCCGCTTCTCGCTTCTATGTGACTCAGTTATCCTTGGATTCGCCGGATCTGCTGTTGAACTTTCTCAAAGCGCAGCCTCTGGTATCAATCACCAATTCGATCAAATATGCTTGGTTTTTGCGACTCCTGGCCCAAAAAGAGCTGTTTTTTAAATATCAACCTATTTTTTCCCTGAAATCCGGGGAGATTTCCGCTTATGAATGTCTTGCTCGTGCCTTTGGCGATCGCGGAGAGTGCTACAGTGGCGGCAACTTAATTGAGGCGGCAATTTCCACCGAGTTATCCCAGGAATTTGACGAACTGGCCCGGACAACTTGTATCGACTCCATTGCCAAGTTTCCTACGGATTGCCGCTTTTTTGTAAACATTTTACCGAATGCTATCATTCATAATCCTGAATCAGTGGAACAGAATTTACAACAAATTCTAGACTTAGGCTTGCGCCCGGAACAAATCGTTTTTGAGTTAACTGAAGTGGAAGTTTTAGCGCAAAGCGACAAACTCCCACAGCTTATCGAAAAGATTCGGACCTGGGGATTTGGAATTGCCGTTGATGATTTGTGTGGTTGTGTCTCTGTGGATCACTATGCAATGGAATTGAGGCCGGATATTGTCAAATTAGACCGCCGCTTGATCCACGGCTGTAGCCAGTTCACCCTCAAACAGACTTTAATCAAGAGTTTGCTAGAGTCGGCTCACTCGGAGGGAATTCTGGTTTTAGCAGAAGGCTTAGAAACGAGCCAAGATATCCAATTTTGCCAGGATTTAGGGGTAGATTTTGGCCAAGGATTTGGTTTAGCTCGTCCAGAGGCTTACCTCCAGCAACAGCCGTTTGAGCCGTTTGATTTAGGGATGTCTAAAGCCTCTTAGGTTTAGGCGATCGCCTCTTTTTTAATTTCTCTTCCGACTTATACAGGATGCCAACCCATTTGGGGGGATTGTGATCAAACTCCCCTAGGCGATCGCGGCCAAGATTTTCTTTTTATGACTTCTCCAAACCCAAAAAAATGACAAAAAGGAACCGCGATCGCATTTTTTGCGATCGCGGTAAAAGAGGTTATCCCGCCGTCTCTTAAAGTCTTCCGGTTCTGAAAATCCTCAATCTGAAGACCCAAAATCAATCGGATCGCCCAAACACCCTCATAGAATGGAGTCACCGTTCACAGCTTGGGGGTGGAGGCAACCTGGGTTTTTCCCCCTCTAACCCGTCATTTGGAGGGGGTAAATACAGGGAAAAGCCATTGATTTAGGAGTTGCTTGCTTGAGTAGCTAACATTTGTTTTAGCTTTTCTAACTCCCCAGCCCAACGTGGATCCGGTTGTACAGAATCCGAGTCTGGGCTGGCAGTGCTGCTGTTGCTACCCGTCGAGCGTTTCGACTTGTTATTGGAACGAGCAGCGCCTCCACCGCCTCCGGTGGTAGGTTTAGCCACCTTACTCACAACTGGTGGTGTAGTGGGTGTTGTCGCAGTGGCTTCCGGGGTTTCCGTAGCTTCCGTGGCTTCGGTAGTCTCCGAAGTTGGGCCCGATTCTTGTTCCTCGTCACCTTTCCCCTTCTTGCGAGGCAATGCCTTTTCAATCTTCAGAGGGGTATCTTGGAACATATAACCGTTGAACTTTTCGATAAATTCGTCGGCTTGCTCGTCATTCTTCACCGTGACGAATCCGAACCCCCGACACTTGCCTGTCTTGCGATCGGTAATGACTTTAGTAGTCACCGAATCACCCTCGACCGCAAAAACGTCTTGCAGTTCTTTGCGATCAACTTCTTTTGGTAGATTACCTATATAAAGACGAATCGACATTCGAGATACCTCCTATCTTTTGGAAAATCAATTAAATACAAAACCTTCTTTTTTGACTCGATCGGTTGTTCGGGGCTTCGTCGTTAACGACTTAAAACCAGAGCTTTCCTGTCCTCGCATTACCCGGTTATCGCATAAGGGTAAAGGTAACAGCTTGGCTTCGATCAATCGGTTCACTAATTGCTCACCTAAACCCAGGCATACCCTATTGAAAAAAATACGCGCCAACATATTGCCGCTTCCGCTTTTGAGAATTCGGTGAAAATTTAGGGAGGGCATTGGATCTTTCAGGATTCCTTTCTTCTGCTTTTGATAAAAATCTGCTGTAGGAAACATATCCTCAATCCGGGGCTTCCAAACCACTGACGAGCATACTACCGTTCTCCTTAATACCATCCGGTAAACTTCAAACGACTCAAGTGTAAAGTTAATGCGTTTCTCAATATGGGCGCTCTCTTACTCACTCTAACAGAAATGGGTGATTATCTCCCATCCCATTACTTTTTTTCGGCCTCAATCGAGCCACTCTTTAAAATATCACAGCTTATGCGGGTGAAGTAGTAGTAGAGTAGAATTTTTTTGATTTCTCTATTATAAATTTTACCTTGGGCCGCTCACTGTGGAATATTTTCTCATTTCCCGCCCATTTTGTTAGGGTTTTCAACTTTTTGGCAATCCAGAGGCAAAACGAGCCACTTTGTGGTGGCGGGTGCTATATCCCTGGGTCGGGAAAGGGCTTTAAGCAAGGGTGAAACCCGTGTTTTTTGGGGACTCCACCCCGGGCGGAAGGGGCTTCATTAAGAATTGTAACAACTTCCGGACGGGTCCAGCGACCTTTCCAGGCCTTTTGCCAGAACACTCGCCCGCACCGGGGAACATAAAAGGAGACCTAAGTACCGCCCTTAGACATCCAGTAAGCTCCTAAAAGCGCTGCCACGGCTGCCAAAAGGGTAGACCAGATTGGATGAGCACTAGAGTGAATTTTGCCGTCGGGAGTGGTGAATCGTTCCAAATCGATCCAGGGGGTAGCGCCTCGACGAAACCAACCGACGGTCAAAATTGCCTGTCCCACTGAATCGCTAGGACGCTTAGAAAATAGCCAAAGATACCCAAAAACTCCTAGATTTGAGGCGGCGTGCAACTTCACCAACCCAGTCGGGGAATGCAAGATTAAATCCTGGGCTAGCCAATTGCTGAGTCCGCGTCGTCCCAGAAGTTGACCCTCAATCCGAATCGGGAAACTATCAAGGGGTATGGCAGCAGCATCGGTGAGCAGGTCAGGCAAACTGGGGTTAGAACGGGTATTTTTGGGGGTAATATCGGGAAAAAAGGAGTTGATGCGGATAAAAATACCTAGACTGACTCCAATTAATAACGAACCCTGGAGAAGGGAGCGATCGCCCCACACCCAATCTAGGGCCACAAAACCCAGGTTCGCAGCGACTGCCCCGATTGCCCAAAGTGTCAACCCGGCGAGTAACCCTAGAGGTAAACCAAAATAGGGTGCACCTTGTAATAACAGGCGTTTGAGCATCCAACGAGGGGGTCTCGTCTCTGGTGTTACGGGGCGATCGCCGGCAAAATCCAATTCCGTATCCAGCTTCCAAAACCGAGCATACAAATCCAACAGAGTCAAACGACTGCCCAAAGGAGGATGAGATTGCGACAGATCCAACCATTTCGTGTAGGGATTGCGAGAGTCCCACTCTAGGAGACTTTCCCAGGAAGCCGATCGAGAACAACTTCCCAAGGTCATCCCCTGCATATAGCCGACCGGGGAGAGTAAATCGAATCCTTCCAGAACAAAACTGGTTTGACCTTGTTTCTCCACCTCTTGAGCGATACCGACGGCCATTTTTAGTAAAGCGCGAGTCAACGCATTGGGATTGCCCGTTAAAGAGGCGCTGACGCGATCGCTGTAATAAAACCGCAAGCGAGACAGGAATAAAACCGGCCACCGCAGCACCCAGTAAAACCCAAAGGCGGCTGCGGAAATGACCGCAGCGGTCCCTAACATAATCCTCCCGAACCACTCCTGGGAGTCCAACCACTTATCCCCGTCCCGGGCTACTTGCCAATACACCAGATAGGGAAGTTGACAGAGTAACACCGCCAAAGACATCAGGGGAAAATCCCAATTTTCTAAATGTCCTAACTCACCGGCATAAATCGCCGCAATTTCATCCTCCTCTAACTGATCCAATAACCCTTGAGTGACCACAATTCGGGCAAATCGAGGTAAACAGCCGTAGGTCATTGCCATCGGTGCATCGGTAGGAATTACCCTCAGTTCCAGGGGCGGTTGCTTGCGCTCAAAGCAAAACCGGGATAGCAATTTACGGGCTTCCGAACTGTAGTTACTGAGTTTCTGTGGCGGCAATTTTTCCATGCCGTAGCCGAAGCGCAGCAGTAAATCTAGTAACCAGGGAGAGGCAACCAGCAACAGGGCGAGTATTCCCAGCAGGGTCCAAGTCTGATCTCGATAAAAACTTTGGATCGGCGATAAGAGGGGGAGTTGATAGAAGAGGTCGTTAACCCTTGCTGTAGCCCAATTCATGAAAACCCGTAGCAACCAAAACAGGGCGACTGCGCTGCCGACTTGGGCGAAAAATAAGTAAGCCGGTTTGACGGGTTTGAGTTTTCGCCAGTTCTGCGCCCGTCCCGCCTGACGCCATGAGTTCTTTTGCGGGGTAGGAATTGCCGATTCGGGAGGCGGAGTTAGGGGTTGCTCGTCCTTCGATCCTCCGGGAGAGGGTAAATCCGCAGGGGTTTCTTTTAGGGATAAATAATCGACCCCCTCAGTTTCGGACTCTAAGGGCAGGACTTCTGGATAATCCCTTGCGACTCCCGGCGATTTCGGCGGGATGGGGGGCGCGCCTGGGGATGAGGCTTGATTTAAGGGGCTGACTCCAGGGCGAGGGGCGGTTGCGCCTTGGGGTCGGGGTGGGGGCAGGGGTGGCGGGTTGACCGGGGAGCGGCGCGCAGGTTGGGCCTGAGCCGGTTCTAGGGGTACAAAGCCGGTGAGGTTCCCGGCAGGTGGGGACCCAGGGGAAACTTTGCCTTTAGAGTGGGGGAGGGTGAGCGGGGAGGGTTGAGCCGGTTCCGAAGATAAGGGGTCTAATGGTACAAAACCCGTGGAGTCTCCTCCGAGGGAGGAGGGCGGTTTGCCGGGGCGGTTTGGCGTTTTCGGGGTTTGAGGTTGAGACCCCGACGATGGGGGTGCCGATCGCGGTTGTGGAGAAGATTGATTAAACTGAGCTAAGGTCTGAACTGCCCAATCTTTGACTTTGGGATTGTCTGATTGGGTCAAGGTTTGACACAAGGCTAGTGCCTGGGACCGAGTGCGGTTACCGTTATAGGCCAGCACTAACCCCATCTGCGCTCGCTCAACCGTGGGTGGATGGAGTTCTTGTTCACACACCCTTTCTAAAATGGCGATCGCCTCGGCATAATTCTTTTTTTTGAGCGCCGCCAACCCTGTTTGGAGATTCGAGTGTTCCATAGCCATCGATTCGCAATTGGTAGATGAACCAAGCGGTTCAACGAAAACTAAACATTCAGAATCGAGAAGGTGGGGTTTTTTCATTCTCGATTCTGAATGCTCTATAGCCAGTCTAAATCATTCACAACCCTGATTTCTGGGGTTGGGTACGGGGAAAAAGCTCTAGGAGTTTTTGGGTGAGGGGGGTTTCTCCAGGTTGAGCTTTGTTCGGTGGGGTAACTGGCGTTGTTTGTCAACAGCCTTTAGAAGTGTGGACATCATCAATGTAATACCCGGGTAATCCTCCCCTCGAATCAATCGGGTTGTAGCAAAATTAAGATAGATTGAAAGGCAAACTCGTCGTGATGGGTTGCGATCGCATAACATACCTGCGATTTTTTTTCAGAAGTTTAATTACAAAAGGAGTTGAAGTCATGTACGACGCAGACAAACGGAAGCTGTTATCTCTATTGGCTCATGGAGCGATTTTTTTAAGTACAACTTTGGTGTCAATTGGCATCCCCCTGGCGATTTTATTCGTATCGGATGACCCAGTGGTGAAAGATAATGCCAAAGAATCTATCAATTTTCACTTGAATGTCTGGGCTTGGGGTTCTGCAATTTTGGCTTTAAGTTTTCTGACGTTTGGCTTGCTGGGATTTTTTCTAGCTCCAGCGGGATTTCTTCTTCATTGGGGGTTGACCGCTTTTGCCATGCTCAAGGTGTTCGGAAATCCCGACCAGCCTTTCCAGTATCCTTTTATTTTCCGAGTGTTATAACTTGAATATTAGGCGATCGGCAAAATTGGAGGAATTTTTATGTACGATTCAGACAAACGGAAGTTATTATCGGTTTTGTCTCACGGAGCAGTTTTTTTGAGTGCTACATTCCTTTCGATCGGATTGCCGATCGCAATTTTGTTTCTTTCGGAAGATCCGGTTGTCAAAGGTAATGCCAGAGAATCTCTAAATTTTCACCTCAATCTTTATCTCTATGGCATCATTTTTGGCCTTCTGACTTTTGTCTTGATTGGCTTTCCCCTGCTGTTCATTTTATTCGCCGTCAGTTGGATTCTGCCGATTATGGCAATTGTGAAGGTTCTGGGAGACCCCACTTTAATTTACCGCTATCCGTTCATTTTTCGGCTCGTTTAGTGGGCAGTTGAGGGCGATCGTATTTCTGGGAAACAGTGGCGGTGCGATCGCCCTTTTAGGTGGCCTCTCTCCAGGGGCGATCAGGCCCTCTAATTTTAATAATTAAGGGATGGTAAAGTAGACTAAAGTTCAGAATTGTAAGTGCTCGGAGATAAAGAAATTAAATCTTCTATATTGAGCCGCATGACCGCGCAGATAGAATCCAGGGGCAAATCATTAGAATCATATCCAAAGGGATTTTCGATTTCAATGCCAATTTTTTCAATGCCAAATAAAGTAAAGCTAATTAAAGCAACAACGGGTGCAGTCCATAAATTTAAGGTACTGACCATTTGAAAGGGTAGAGCCAGACAATAGATTAATAAAAGTTGTTTTAAATGAATGGCATAAGCTAAAGGCATAGGGGTTTTTAAAATCCGTTCAGATGAACCCAGTGCATCCACCATTGTATCTAACAGCTTCACCATGGTTGTAAGCTGATAAATATTGAGTTTATTGAGACGATATTGTTTCTGCAAGTAATCCCCCACCCAAAAGGCGATTTCTAAAGGAGGGTGATTCATACCTTGGAGTTTCTTATATTGTTTTGGCGAGACTAATCCCTCTAATTCTTGATTAATAGGTTCGTTTCTTAAATGCAATTTAGTAGCAATAGCAAAGGCTACTAATAATCTCACGTTATCCGCTTTTACGCTGGCATCTTCGGGATTAGTTTCGTCCACAGCTACCCAAATTTGCCGAGAAAAATTGCGTACTGAATTGACAAGAGTACCCCAGGCTTTTCTCCCTTCCCAAAAGCGATCATAAGCTGTGTTGGTTCTAAAAACTAATAATAAACCCAAAACAATCGTGGGAACCAATCCCTCTAATACAGGCCAAGAAACTGGATAGCCCAAGCGATATAAAATAGAGACAATTAAACTAAATAAACCGCTACAAGAAACCGGATTTAAAATAGCTGGAATCACCGAGCCTTTGAGTTTAAAAATCAGAGGAAAGCCTTTGATCTGGGGTAATTTCATAGCGGGGGGCGAGCGAACAAAGGATTAGGGAAGCTCCGGTGGAGGTTGTATGACAAACTAGGGTATGGTTTTCAGGTAATTATTAGGTCAATCATATCGATATAGCATTTTCCAGAGTTATGAGGTACCGATAATTATTAGGAGTCGGAGCATCTTGCTCGCTTTTGAAAAAAGCGAGCAAGATGCTCGCATTTTTATTAGTAACTCATGAGTCCGGAACCCGCTATATCAGCCCTAGGAATGCCATTGCAAAAGTTACCTTTTAAGGTTCCTTCACCGATGGTACTCGCCAAATTTTAAGGGTTTCATCGGGAGAACCTGTCAAGAGAGTTTTACCATTGCGAGTCATTGCAATTCCACTTACATAACTAGAATGACCATTAAGCTGATAACGCAGGGTTCCAGTCGCTAAATCCCAAATTTCGATCGTCCCTCCACTACTCGCCAACATCTTACCTTCGGGGCCAATTACGACGGATCTCACCCAAGTTGAATCTCCGATTAACTGATATTTTCGCTCTCCAGTTCTGAGGTTCCAAATCACAATTGTATTATCGCGACTGCCACTGGCGAGGGTGTTACCATCGGGACTGATGGCAAGGGAAAGAACCGGATGCCCATGACCTCGAAGAGTTAATAACCTAGCGCCGGTTGTTAAGTCCCAAATTTTTACGGTATTGTCATTAGCCGCACTAATAATTCGGCGGCCATCGGGAGTAAAAGCGACTGCATTTACCCCGGCTCCCACCTGAATTGTCCGGAGGCGAGTCCCGCTTCTAATATCCCAAATTTTAATCGTATTATCATCCGATCCACTCGCTAAACGCTGTCCATCGGGGGTAAAGGCGAGGGTATTTACGGGGCCCCAATGCGCTCCGGGTCCGGCAATGGTAAGCATACGGGACCCATTATTCATATTCCATAATCGAATCGTTTTGTCTGCGGAACCACTTGCTAAGGTTTGACCATTGGGACTAATGGCTAGAGTCTTTACCCAGTCTTTATGAGCGGCGATCGTTTGCAGTAATGCTCCACTTTTAAGATTCCAGATGCGGATTGTGCCAAAACTACCGCTGGCAAAGGTTCCCCCCTCGGATTGATTTTCCGCGCCGGGAACCTGACTCATGGCGAGGGACTGAACTTTACCGACATCCCGGATGCTTTTTCTTAAAAATAGACTGCTAGGGATATTCACGAGCAGTCCGACAGGATTGGCTGGAAATAATCCATATCGCCAATAGCCATAAACTTGGGAGGTTCCCAGCAGGACTAATAAGATGGCGATCGCTGAAATCCAGGGTTTTTTCCCTGCTTTTTTCAGATATCGACCCCGACTATTACTTTTCGGTGGATAAACGGGTTTGTATTGCGATCGCAGCTTTTTTGATTCTGTGGATGTTGATTTCGAGTTCAGATTGGAAGCTGTATTGTAATTTCCCCGGGTCCCAGAGGTTCCGATTCCTGTGGTATTATCGTCCCCAACTTCCCCATTTGGCGGCGTCAAGTCAATCTCCGCTAGACATTGCAAGATAGATTGAGCACTTTGAGGTCGCTTTCCGGGAAAGGGAGCCATTAAATAATCGATCACATCTCCAAACGACTTGGAAATCTGCGGTGCACTATTGCGCCAGACGAGCTTTCCCGTCCGAGGATTTTCCGAAAAGGCGGTAGGCGGTTTCGCCGTGAGTAAAAAGACTAGGGTCCGGCCTAATGCATAAAAATCCGATTGCGGCACCGCCTTACCATTGGCTTGTTCCGGTGGCGTATAGCCCGGAGACACAATCCCCGTAATATTTTGGCCCTGCCCCACTTTGGCAAAGTAGGTGTTGGTGACTTCGCGCGCAGCCCCAAAGTCAATCAACACGACTTGCCCATTCAACCGAATCATGATGTTGAGAGGCTTAATATCCCGATGAAAAAAGTTTTGTTGGTGGACGCGATCGAGAATCTCCACCATCTGTTTTAACCAATCAATGGCTTGGCTTTGGTTTACGGGACGATTTCCCCGCTTTTTCATCCAATCACGCAGGTTCAATCCACTGATTTTTTCCATGACTAAGCAGTGGATCGGTTCGGTTTCCCCGGGAGGCGTGATCGCAAAGTAGGCATCTGGCTCAACTTTGGGAATCCCCGGATGGTTGATCCGTTTAAGCACATCGGCTTCCTGCTGAAAAAGCTCCACCGCTTTTTCATGGTTTTGGAGCAATACTTTCAGGACCTTGATGGCTCCTTTATCCTCAATTTCAAAGGTTTTGCCAAAACCCCCACCTCCAAGGGGTTTGATAATCCGATACCGTCCTTGCAGGATTACATCACAGCCACAGTGAACACATTTGACCTGGTCCGCGTTGGCTGGGTCATTAGGATGGGGACATTTGGGATTCAGGCAATAACTCACAGAAGCTACATTACCCTATATTCTGACTGCACGTTTCAACAACACTATAACTTGCAGTTATCATTCATAACTGTAGGGTCTTGCCAACTCATTGATAATTTCCTCGGTGAGTTGACCCTCTAGCTGCAAGTGCAGCGCAAGCCGTCTAGCTTGATTTTTTGATCGGCCCAATTTGCTTCTGGCTTAACCCGGATGGCTTGTGGGAACGTTTGTCTATCGAAGCCAGGTAGTACGCTCCCATTAAATGCTAGCAATTATTGGGTCAAAAAGATTATTTTTAAAAATGTTATAACCGTTGCTGGGTTTGATACCAATCCCCATTTGAATCAATGGTTGCTCTGTATTGACGGGTGTAGTGACCTTTCGCCTGAAGGTGATGGGGGTTTAAGTTTTACGGTTCGCCACCCAGGACTACCGTCTTTTTTTAGCCCTATTCCTTGAGTCCTGGGTGGCGATCGCCTGGATATGGCCCTGACTCCCTGCTTTGTCTCCTTTACCATCAAACCGGGCTGGCGATCGCACTTCCCCCAACTCAATTGTAATTAAATTTTGTCGATCCGATTCATCTCCCCCTTCCGGTATCCAAGTTAGGGGTTAGGGTTTGATATTCCCTCCGTAATTGTTCGGAACCCGTTTGAGTTACCGGCCTCTCTCTCCCGTGCAGTCGCCCCTTTCAAATCGATGCTGATATCGCATAAAAGCCTCTTCCACTTCCGCTTCGCTCAAAATTAAATAATTGGCAATATCGGGAAAACTTTTGCCAATTTTCCACATTTTGCCTACCACATCTTCTATCGTTTTCTCCGTAATTTCCCGGAGTTTTGCCATTTCCTTCTCTCGTTTCATTTTCCGGCCCTTTTTTAAAAGTTAACTGGAATCAATAGATGCCATTACCCTCAAGGTTGCCTTTGTAGCCTGTTTCCTTCAATCGGATTAACTCTATTCCCCGGGATTTTCAATAGATTGAGAAATAGTTTAAAGTTATACAGTTCTGCGGTTTATCTTTCAGTAAAATAATAGTTTATAATAATCTTTTACATGAACCTGAATAACGCTAACGCTACGGGACGAATTGCCCATTTTAATCCTGGAATTGTAGCTCGTTAGGGTTTAATTTTCCTGGGTTTTACTTAATTGGATGAAAAACAAAATCTGTTAAAATTAAGCAGTAGTTTCACGGCCACCCCCTAAAAGAATATTCTCTTAAATTAAACTTGTTTTTTGAAAAATTACTTTTTTATGGGCAGTTAGTTTAAGGTAAAGCCATCATTCATTGAGACCCTTACAAAGTAAGTAAACCCTGTCTTACACCCTTTTTCGTTGTTATCCTTGAGGTTTTGCTAAATGATTGATTATCTGTCCTATCATTCAGCAGGGGATTTTACCATCGGGAAAACTTGAAAGGGCTTTTTAATAGATATTTTTATTTTAAAAATTTAAAAATTAGGCTGGAAATAGCTTGCTTTAAAAACTCTATCCAGAAGTCCTCATTTTAATTTTGAATCCATGACAGTGCTAATTTAGGGGTGCTGTAGTCCTAAAAATTTAATCGCTGCCAAAAATATTCACTGCCAGTTAACTGCCTTAAACCTTAATGGTCTAAAAAGGTTCTATCATGACGAAAAATTTTCATCGGCGATCGCCGACTTCCTTCTCATATCAAATCCTGACTTGTAGTCCCTAACTCGCCAACGATCATCCTCCTGGTTACAATGGGGACGACAGTATTCTCAGTGTGAGTTCCCTGATTGGATAGAGATTCTAGGATTGGGGATCTCGGGTTGATACCATCCGGGGCACCCGTAGCTACACACCCCCGGATCCAAAGATCTAGTCTAATAAAACAGCGTAAAATTGTTTACCCGTAAGGGGTTTAGTTAATTTCTAAATGATGTTAGGTAAGAGGCAGAGGGTTTGATATCAGGACTCAAGGCGATGCTGATGTTGGCAACGGGTCCCAGATTTCAAATAAATGTTATCCAGCATGGCATGGGTAGGCTTTTAACTCACGCATCTATCTATAGGCGTAAATGTTTCTGAGAAATTGTAGCGGGGGTGTTTTTCCCGGGGACGCTAATTCCCTATTGATTCCCAGAATTACCATCCCTAAAGGAATTGAAGCGTTAAGCCGACTCACAACACAGCCAGGATTGCGCCGATTTGGGAGCCTCTGAAACCCAAAATAGTTAAGTATATTTGCTTAATTCGGACAAAAATAAAAAAACTTAACATTTCGTAATGATTTCTGGCCCGGAGGCAGTGTATAAAGGTAACCTGAAGGGGTGGAGAAACGAAAAAGTTAACCTGAGTATTGATTAAAAAAGGTTTTCAAGTTTCTCATACTTCTGCTAATATTTTCTAAGATTTCTCGAAAGCGGGTGACAAAGCCCCAACAGGGCCCAGCCACTAACTTCGAGTCCAGCTTTAAACATACTGATTGTTGTAGTGTTGTAGCTGGGGTTGGTCGGAACCTAACAAGCTGTACAGCTTGAACGGGATCAACTAAACTTGATTGAAGCCCAAACCAAGCCAATAAATAAAGGAGATTGAGTACATGCTAGACGCATTTGCAAAAGTTGTTTCGCAAGCAGACGCACGTGGCGAATTCCTGAGCACCGCCCAATTGGATGCTCTGACCAACATGGTCAAAGAAGGTAACAAACGCTTGGATACCGTCAACCGGATCACCAGTAACGCTTCTCAAATCGTTTCTGAAGCCGCTCGTTCTCTGTTCTCTGAGCAACCTCAGCTGATCCAACCCGGTGGAAATGCTTACACCAACCGTCGTATGGCAGCTTGCTTACGCGACATGGAAATCATCCTACGCTATGTCACCTACGCAGTAATTGCCGGTGATGCCAGCGTGTTAGACGATCGCTGCTTGAATGGTCTTCGTGAAACCTACCAAGCCCTGGGCGTTCCCGGTGGTTCGGTTGCCACAGGCGTTCAAAAAATGAAAGATGCCGCTGTCCGCATCGCCAACGATCCCGCAGGTATCACTCCTGGAGATTGCAGCGCTTTGATGTCTGAGATTGCTGGCTACTTTGATCGCGCAGCTTCTGCGGTTTCCTAGTCCAAAGAGATCGCGACTAAAACCCGACTTATATTTTAAGGATCTAGCCATTAAGCCAAATCCTTAAAAACCAAAACCAAAGAACGAAAAATTAGTACAACCCTAGGGAGATACTGCAACGATGAAAACCCCAATTACTGAAGCAATTTCTTCTGCTGACGCTCAAGGCCGTTTCTTGGGCAACTCCGAACTCCAAGCCGTTGATGGACGCTTCAAGCGTGCTCAAGCCAGCATGGAAGCCGCTCGTGCTTTAACCGGCAACGCTCAACGCTTAACTGAAGGCGCTGCACAAGCTGTTTACAACAAGTTCCCCTACACCACCTCCATGCAGGGACCGAACTATGCTTCCACCGAAACCGGCAAGCAAAAATGCTCTCGTGATATCAGCTACTACTTGCGCATGGTTACCTACTGCTTAGTTGCTGGTGGTACCGGCCCCATGGATGAGTATTTGATTGCTGGTTTAGATGAAATCAACAGCACCTTTGATTTATCTCCTAGCTGGTACGTTGAAGCCCTCAAGTACGTCAAGAGCAATCATGGTTTAAGCGGACAAGCTGCCGTTGAAGCCAACACCTACATCGATTATGCAATCAACGCCCTGAGCTAATAGATGCATTCTTCTCGCATCTATCTGATTGCTTAGAACGGTAAAAGGTGAGATGTCCGGGGAGGTAGGCGGGTGCTGGCAGCAGGCTAGTCTCTGTTTACCTGTCCGGACATCTTTGTATTTGTTGAGGCCGAAAAACCCCGTGATGTGATAAAGATCGCGGCAGCAAGATTTTGGATGGTCTGAAGAAAAACACATCTAAAATCAAAACAGTAAAAATTTTTTTTGGAGATTGTTTAGATGGCAATTACAACAGCAGCATCCCGTTTGGGAACGACTCCTTATGGTGATACAGGCCGGGTAGAACTGCGTCAAAATAGCAGTGAACAAGATGTCGAAGCAGTAATTCGCAGCGTTTACCGTCAGGTACTCGGCAACGATTACGTGATGAAATCTCAGCGCCTCAACAGTGCTGAATCGCTGCTGAAAAATGGCAAAATGACTGTGCGCGATTTCGTCCGCGCTGTGGCTAAATCGGAACTTTACAAAGAAAAGTTTCTTTACCCCAATTTCCAAACCCGAGTCATCGAACTCAATTATAAGCATCTGTTGGGACGCGCTCCCTATGATGAGAGCGAGGTGATTTACCACCTGGATCTGTATGAAAACCACGGATTTGATGCCGAAATCGATTCCTACATTGATTCCCCCGAATATGAAAGCAGCTTTGGGGACAATATCGTACCGTACTACCGTGGATTTGATACCCAAACCGGTCAAAAAACCGTAGGGTTTAATCGGATGTTCCGCCTCTATCGCGGTTATGCCAACAGCGATCGCGCTCAACTCGAAGGGACCAAATCTCGTTTGATTCGTGAACTCAGCAAAAATCAAACGAACACGATTGTTGCTCCTTCCGGTGGTTCTGATGGTTGGTCCTACCGTTCTTCCGTCGATTCTTCTCCCGCAACCTGCCTTGGTGGTGCGTTTGTGGGCTTTGGGAAAGATGGCAGTGTGTATCGCATCGAAGTAACCGGACTCCGCCAAACCGGCGTGCGTCGCAGTTGCCAAACCTTCATCGTTCCTTACGAGAGCTTATCTACGAAACTTCAACAAATCCTGAAGCAAGGCGGAAAAATCGCCAGCATCACGACTGCCTAATTTAGGATCAAGTTTCAGACGACCCACAGGTACCAAACGGCCCTGTAACTGGAGTAATCCGTGAGAAATAGCGGCGATAGATAGGTGGAACAAAGTAATAACTTATCTAATTGTTCAGCTATCACGGATTAAAATAGGGACGGGAATATGGCGATCGCCTGTGGGTTAATCCCTTCAATCTATACCAAAGGAGCTAGTCAATAAAATGTTAGGTCAAGTTGCAGGCGGAAATCAATCTAATACCCAAGCAGGAAACCGAGTCTTTCGTTATGAAGTGACCGGATTGCGTCAAAACGAAGAAAGCGATCAGAGCAACTACTCTATTCGCCAGAGCGGAAGTGTCTTTATGACAGTTCCCTACAATCGCATGAACGAAGAAATGCAGCGGATTACCCGCTTAGGTGGAAAAATTGTCAGCATTCAACCCTTGAGTGTTGAGAATCAAGCTCATAGTCAGGCTCATAATGAGCATCAGCATGATGCTCATCATGATGCTCATAGTGATAGCAAAGGAGAAGCCTAATTTGTAGGCGCTTGCTTACGAGTTAGTCAGACCCGTTTAAGTAATGTTGGACAATTTTGAAGGAAACTCACCGTCCCCTCGTGAAGGGGACGGTGAGACTTTAACTGTAGAAGTGGCGATCGCTAATTTGCGCCACGAAGACTTGAGCTTGCGTTACTACGCCGCTTGGTGGATTGGCCGATTTGGTGTCCGCGAACCAGCAGCGATCGATGCCCTGCTGGATTTGTTATCAGAAGAAGGGGATAAAACCGATGCGGGTGGGTTCCCCCTGCGTCGAAATGCCGCCAGAGCACTGGGAAAAGTCGGCGACGATCGCGCAGTTCCTGCCCTGATTGATTGCTTGGAATGCTCGGATTATTATGTCCGCGAAGCTGCTGCGGAAGGTTTGGAACGACTCGGCGATCGCACCGCAGTCCCGGCCCTGATGAAATTACTCTCCGGTGGGATTGCCGCAGCAGTGCAAATGCCGGGAAAACCCCATCTTACCCAACCCTACGATACGATCTTAGAAGCGTTGGGAACCTTGCAAGCCACAGAAGCGATTTCCCGGATTCAACCGTTTCTAGAGCATTCGTTTGCGCGGGTGCAGTATTCCGCAGCCCGTGCTATGTATCAACTGACTGGGGAAGCAGTGTATGGAGAACGCTTGATTCAAGCTTTGCAGGGAAAAGATTTGCAACTGCGGCGATCGGCACTCTTAGACTTGGGGGCGATCGCCTATTTGCCCGCTGCCAAAGCAATTTCTCAAACCTTGGCAGAAAATAGCATTAAATTGATTGCTCTTAAAGGACTGATCGAGCATCATCTGACAATTCCCCATCCGGATGCTGCCCCAGATTTATCTCCAGAATTGATTGAAGTCATGAATCTCATGGATAGTCTGTTATAGGCGATCGCAACGGGGGGGGAGAAACTGAGTCAGTTGTCAGGAATCGGGGACCCCACCCTAACCCTCCCCTTGCCAAGGGGAGGGGACCGGACCAATTGTAGGCCCTTCGACTCTTCGACAAGCTCAGAGCTCAGGAGGCATTGCCCACATAGCTGTTCGGATGGGGGATTGCCCACCCTACTCCTTTTGTGTCGATTAAAATTAACCCTTTTTAATAAAACAGCGATCAAGCAGTTGTTATGACTGAAAATGCCGGAATCACACAACTGATTAAAGCCGTTGAACAGGCAGACTCCGCAGAAGGTTTAACTAATGCCCTGTGGAAATTAGCACAAGCGCGATCGCCCCAGGCAATTCCTACCTTAATTGAAGCCCTCGGTTTCAATAACCCCGGTGCTGCCGTTGCTGGAGTGGAGGGATTGGTTGCCCTGGGTGAAATCGCCGTTGTCCCCCTATTGGAAGAACTAGATGGGTTCAATTATGGGGCCAGAGCCTGGGCCTTGCGGGCCTTAGCCAAAATAGGCGACCCGCGCGGACTAGAGTTACTCTTAGACACCGCAGGGAATGACTTTGCCCTGAGTGTGCGTCGCGCTGCGGCAACCGGGCTGGGAAATATCCTTTGGGAAAAAATGCCCCCGGATGACAGGGCGGCTGCCCAAGAAAAAGTCTATCAAACCCTTCTAGAAGTTCTGCAAGACCCCGAATGGGTCGTTCGCTATGCGGCAGTAGTGGGAATGCAAGGATTAGCTACGGCTGCGGTTGCCCATTCGCCGATGTGGTTACAGCAACTCTCGACCCACTTAGGCGATCGGGCCAAATCCGATGGGGAATTAGTCGTCCGTGCTCGAGCTCAACTAGCCTATCAGCAATTACAAGTTACAGCCCACCTTTAAATCCTGCTTACTTGCCTGAAGACCCCGAACCCTCTGAGGGTTCTCTCAAAAAGGCTTGAACCAGACTCCAAAAGGTCCACATCAAGCCAGTCCCTAAGACCATTAGCATCAAAACCGACAAGGCCCCAAAGGGAGAAAGGACTGCCATCAGCAACAGGCCAAAGATTAAAAGAGTAGCGATGGGCTGATTCATGGGACCGGATTGCTCCTGTATCGGACTCGATACCCTAAGTTTATCCAGTCAGATGGGCTTGTGACCTCTTTCCCTGTACTGAGATTTAATTCGCCCTTGGGGTTTTCTTGATTACATGGGGTTTATAGTCTTAGTGCATAAATATGTACCCATCACGCCATCTTCAATACTCTGACGCTGAATACTAAACCCATTACGGGACAACAATCCCTCAAAAATCCAGTCATAAGTCGAATATTCATCCCGGAAGTGTCCTTCCGCATCTTCCCGAAGAAAATCGCCCCCGGCGGCGGCCTGTTTTTCAATAAAAGCGGCAATATTGTCAAGGGAATGATGTTCCTTGATAATCACATCGTGAATATAAAACAGACCCCCAGGTTTGAGCATCCGATTGATTCGCCCTAAAGCGATTCCCTTCCAGAAGTCAGGCAGATGATGGAAGGCAAAAGTTGTCGTAATCGCATCTACCGATTCATCGGGATGCTCATAGGACAGAAATCCGCCATGACAAAAAGTAATATTCGACACTCCAGCTTTAGCGGCTTTAGTTTCCGCATATTCCAACATGGTTGGGGAAATATCCACCGCATAAACTTTTACCCCACGGATGGCAGCTTGAATCGCGAAAGTGCCGGTCCCCGCCCCAAAATCAATGATTACATCGTTTGTCTTTAGGGCGAGTAAATCAAGGAGGGCATTGCTTTCTTTCTCAATATCTCGGAAGTCCGCATGGCTGGAATCATACACCTCAACTTCCGTGGGAATACCATAGTCTTTACCGACCTGCTGGAACTCATCGTATTGCCAGGATAAGGGAAATTTCATTTTGATTATGTTATTTACAGAACGTGCCGGGTCAGTTAAATCCACGAACGGGTCCCTGAGTCCGTGGTAGAGATATCGGGATTATAACTGAACAGTCTTATCTGTCTTAAAAAAGTCCGGTGGAGGGGTTGCATAACTACCCTGAACTTTGGTAGAGTTAAAATTCCTGCTGGTGTAGCTCAGTTGGTAGAGCAACGCACTTGTAATGCGTGGGTCGCGGGTTCAACTCCTGTCACCAGCTTTAAATTCATCGTTGGCATCGTCAGAAAAAAGCCTCCCTGGAAAGGGAGGCTTTTTAGTCTTTTGCCAGTAGTCTAATCGTTGAAGTGGTTAATAATCGCGTCGGCAAACTCCGAACACTTGAGGGGTTTTTCCACTGGGGGTTCCATTAACCGTGCCAAATCGTAAGTCACTTCGCTGTTAGAAATGGCTCCACCAATGCCTATTTTAATCAGGTCGGCGGCTTCTTGCCATCCCATATATTCCAGCATCATCACTCCGGAGAGGATGACAGAACCGGGATTAATGCGATCGAGACCCGCGTGTTTGGGTGCAGTGCCGTGAGTCGCCTCAAAAATAGCGCATCGATCGCCAATATTGGCACCGGGTCCCATTCCCAATCCACCCACGATCGCCGCTGCTGCATCGGAGAGATAATCCCCGTTTAAATTCATCGTTGCCAGAATCGAATACTCATCGGGTCGGGTTTGGACTTGTTGGAAGATACTATCGGCAATGCGGTCATTGACCATAATTTTCTCTTTCCACTTGCGATCGCCGTGAGTCTCCCAGATGTCATCAAGCACCTGCTGGACTTCGGCGCAAACCACCGCCCGTTTTTCCTCCGTCAGTGCATCGTAACCCGGGTCAATCTGACGAGCATTCTCTTCGATACTCAGATCCGGGTTATTTTCTTTGTTGCTCAAAATCCAGGATTCCCGTTCCGTGACACACTCATCGCGAAACTCGCTGGTTGCCAGTTCATAACCCCAATCCCGGAAAGCCCCTTCGGTGTACTTCATAATATTGCCCTTATGGACTAAAGTCACCATTTGTTTGTCTTTCGGCAACCGTAAAGCGTGTTTAATCGCGCGGCGCACCAGACGTTGGGAATTGGTTTTGCTAATTGATTTAATCCCAATGCCAGAGTCTAAAAGAATTTGCTTTTTCCCATGTTCCGGGGTTTGGGGAATCAATTGATTATTGAGGATATCAATTAATTTCTCGCAAATTTCCGTACCTGCACGCCACTCAATGCCTAGATAAATATCTTCGGTATTTTCCCGATAGACAATCACATTGAGTTGTTCAGGATGTTTATGAGGGGAAGGGGTCCCGGGATAATATTTACAAGGTCGCACACAGGCATAGAGGTCGTGAATCTGACGTAGGGCCACATTCAGGGAGCGAATTCCGCCACCCACAGGGGTTGTTAGAGGGCCTTTAATAGCGATGCCATATTCTGCGATCGCCTTGTTGGTATCCTCGGGCAAATATTGATAGGTGCCGTACTTTTCAAAGGCTTCATCTCCGGCGTAGATTTTAAACCAGCTAATTTTACGTTTGCCGCCATAAGCTGCTTCTACTGCAGCATCAAAAACTTTTTGGGAGGCAGGCCAAATATCAACCCCCGTCCCATCGCCGCGAATGAAGGGGATGATGGGGTTATCGGGAACAATGGGTTCACCATTTTCAAAAGTAATGCGATCGCCAGTTGTCGGGGGAGTCAGTTTCTCGTACATAGTCCACTTACGGTTAAGTTGGGTTAAAGCTGAACCTTCAGCCTTTGAGTAGCGTATCAGAAGCCCTGGGATAAGCCGGTAATCAGTTTATCTTTTTCCCCCTCTATTCCCCCGGTTTGCTTCTGTAGAATTGAAGACTTGATGCCTTTCGGGGAATTTCCCAAAAAAAATTCGGTCAGGCCCTGTATAAGGGGACTGACCGAATTGATGAATTAGCTCTCTATGAATCGGACAAGGGTTCCTGAAACGTCATCTTGTCGCGATCGCCTCAGAGATTAAGCATTTTTGTTCAGTTTGCGGCGACGTGCAGCCATCAAACCACCGGCACCGATCAACAAACCACCCATCGTCATAGGTTCGGGGACAGCAACGGGGTCAGATGGACCAGCAGGAGTTTCAACGACTGGAGTTTCAACGACTGGAGTTTCCGCAACAATTATTGGAGATTCACCAAGGGTTTTGCTGCTTAAATCACGATTACCACCCAGCGTGCCAACGCTCATCAGACGGACGCCGAAGGTGCTTTCGCTAAAGGAACTCAGACTCAAACCCGTTCCAGAGATAGTAAAGGTGGTCGTTCGGAAGTCATCACCATTGGCAATTCCTTGCTTCCCAATTTCTAACCCCGTGCTAAAACTCGCGTCAGCACCGGTAAGATTTGCACTATTACCGATTGAGCCAAAGCTATTCGATGCACCGCTGAGGGCCGTAATATCAGTACCAGAAATCGTGGCGCTTGAGGGCAGATTCAAGAAGACACCGCGCAGGTCACCAATATATCCAGTGGGTCCTGCGACGACATTGACCGTAGCTTGGATGACACCTGGAGCAGTCTCGGTCAGAGTAATATCGACTGTAGGATAGTTGCTAGTGTTGGTGTTCGTTGCGTCCGTCAGATTAAAGGTGACTGGATTTGCGGTTGCGGGTGCAGCGAGGAAAGCGACAGAGGCTAAGACGAAACCGGCAGAAGTCAGAATAGATTTGCTCAGAACGGAAGTAAAAGTTAAATTAGTAATCATGGTTTGACACCTTGCAGTTTAGAGTTAAGCAGGAGCGGCGGGTCAAGAGATAACTTTGTGTTTAGCTTCAGGTCTCTTGGGCTGATATCTCTGATTATTACCTGACCTTTCTTGATCGTCTAGGGGGTAAGGTCATTCTTTATCTAAACAAAATACTAGGGTCGGTGTTTTTAAAGATTGAAGCAAGTAGCTCAAAGATACGCTGTTTTACGGATGCCTAACTCTTGGAAATGTGCATTATATGAATTAGATCCGAGAAAACACTGAGAAAAGGATATTGTCGGGGAATTTTTTATTCGGACTAGAACGGAGAAACTTTACACTCTGTTTCAAACCGGACAGTTTAGCTAGAGGAAGGGGTTTTTTCTTCTACCCCCATACTACTCTTTTATCCCTTGATCTGCAAGGTGACTGGCTCTAATCTTCTAGGGTTGAAGCCCTTCCCAGGCCAGTATTCTCTGAATTTGAGTAGCCTGGCCACTTCGTCACAGGGCTTTATAAAACGATTGACTCAGTTTGCCTAAAGGCTAGAAAGATGGGACAGGACTTCACCGGGGTTAGGTTCCCCTGATTTGATTTTAAACGGGATTAGGAATTGTGGAGGATAGGCGATTTTACAGTTGAGGCGATCGCCTCAATTATAAAAGCACTCTTAAATTTTCGAGGTTTTTAAAAGAAAAGCTGATAATCAATGTAAAAATGCTTAACTCTTACCCTTAAACCGGCTAATTAAAATCGTCTAGTTTGCCAGAAGTCAACCCCTGAACTGGTGGATAATATTGTGACAAATTCTCGCAATCAAACGGTCACCTTTCGTGAGAGTGAACCCAGGTAGTAGCCCCCGACACTAGCCAACCTAGAAACAGAATCAAAAGCCCCAAGATTCAACCCGATTAAATCTGACCTCCTAATTCGGAATAGCCGAACCCCCAGATTTCACACCCAACAGCTTAAAAAAGGGGATTTTGAGATTTTTGCTAATTTGCTCTAGTCAAGAGAAGGGAGAAAATGGGGGAGAAGCGCTGCTGTGCCGCTCTTCAGAAGGAGATTGCTCGGGTCCTCAAACAAAATTGACGGCTTCAAAGAATGCTAAACTGTGATCCGGTGGGTCAAAACACTCAAAAGTGCAACAGGGCGATCGCCGCCTTTCCCAAAATTCCGGGGAGTATTTGAGAGCGATCGCAGTGAATCTCTAGAAGAACTGAGCTAGGGAACAGATGATTTAAGATAAAAGCTAATTGTCGCAATTTCCTAGTCCATGACCCACATTCTTGTGATTGATGACGATCCGACTATTCGCGTCGTGTTGGCGAGGTCCTTGCAAAAACAGGGGTATCACGTTGCCGTTGCCAGTAATGGTCAAGAAGGAATGGAACAAGCCTATCGATTATGGCCGGCGTTAATCATTTGTGACTGGATGATGCCGGTGATGGATGGGTTGGAAGTTTGCCGGCAGATCAAAGCGCATCCGGAATTATCCAACACCTATTTTATTTTGTTAACTTCGCGCGGCGCAACGGAAGATCGGATCGTCGGACTGGATACGGGTGCGGATGAATTTCTCTCTAAACCGATTGAAATTAACGAATTAAATGCCCGAGTTAGAGCCGGACTGAGGATTTATCAGCTCACCCACGATTTGCGCAACTCAAAGCGAGCTTTAGAAGCGGAACTGGCGGAAGCGGCAGATTACGTGCGATCGCTCCTGCCTTCTCCCCTCAATGGCGCTGTCGCGATCGCTAACCGCTTTATTCCCTCTCGTCAACTCGGTGGCGATTGTTTTGACTACTACTGGCTGGACTCGGAAAACTTAGTCCTTTACCTGCTTGATGTAGCGGGTCATGGTTTAGCGGCAACCCTCCCCTCGGTTTCCGTCTTAAATTTGTTACGTTCCCACTCCCAAATTGGCTTTGACTTTACCCAACCGGCTTCGGTTTTAACCGAATTAAACAAATACTTTCAAATGGACCTACAACAAGATAAGTATTTTACGATCTGGTATGGCGTTTATAACCGTACCCGAAACACCTTGTTGTATTCCAGTGCGGGTCATCCCCCAGCTTTATTATTGTCTGGAATTCGAGGAATGCCGCCCTCTCTGCAACCACTTAAAACCCAAGGTTTACCCATTGGAATGTTTCCTGACGCCCAATATACCCAAGATGTCTGTCCGATTGCTACACCCAGTACCCTATATGTTTTTAGTGATGGGGTGTATGAAATTAATCAGCCCGATGGCACCCTCTGGGGTCTGGATGCCTTCAGTAATCTGCTCACGTATTATTGGCAAAAAAATGGCCGGGATATTGATGGGTTGTTAGCTCGCATCCGGAGTTTAAATCTCAACCCGACCTTTGATGATGACTTCTCGTTGCTCCAGGTAGAGTTTATGGAAAAAGGCTCTCCCTAAAAAACTTACACGGATCGCCTCGCGCTATTTAGGTTGCCGATTTGACTTCCTGTTCAAAGGTTTCTTCGTTGGCATACACTTGGAAAACCCGGTCCATACTGGTCAGTTCAAATAACATTCTGACCTGATCGTTAATTGAACAAATCACCATTTTGCCGCCGGCGGTTCGCACCATTTTAAGTGCGGAAACTAAAGCCCCTAGACCTGAACTATCAATAAACGTTACGTCCTGAAGATTAACTAGGACGATATTGGCGTGTTTGTCAAGGCGATCGCGGACTTCACGGCGAAATACATTAGCTTGGGTACCGTCTAAAATGCCAGTCGGGCGAACGACTTCAAACTTAATATCCGAACTCATTGGATTGTTACTCATAAAGATAATAGTTGGCTTGCGCGCTGTTTTTTTCTCTGAATGAGAAAATAATAACAATTCAGTCCCGTCTAAGAATAGCAAGTCATGGATAATTAACCGGATTATCCATGACCCCACCTTCAAAAAACCCTAGACCTGTTTAGGCTTAAACGTAGAAGCCACGTGCAACTCCTTCAACTGAATCCCTTCGATAGAAGCCGGTGCACTGGTTAACAGACATCGAGCTTGCTGGGTTTTCGGGAAGGCAATCACATCTCGAATCGACTCTTCTGAGGCTAACAACATTACCAAGCGGTCTAAACCATAGGCAATGCCGCCGTGGGGAGGAGTTCCATACTCAAAGGCTTCTAATAAAAAGCCAAACTTGTTATAGGCCTCTTCCGTTGATAACCCGATCGCTGCAAAGACCTGTTCCTGAATCTCACGCTGATAAATCCGCAGACTACCCCCGCCAATTTCCAACCCGTTGTAAACCAAGTCATACGCTTGAGCCCGAGCAGTTTTTAGATCATCAATATCTTCCGGGTGGGGAGCGGTAAACGGGTGATGAATCGCCTCTAAACGTTTCTCATCCGCGTTCCATTCAAACATGGGAAAATCAGTGACCCACAGCAGATTAATTTTGCTCTCATCGATCGCACCCAATTGACGGGCGATCGCTTGACGGAGGCGATCGAGGGTTTTATTTACCGTCGCCGTATCTCCCGCCCCAAACAACAGTAAATCTCCCGATTGCGCCCCCGTGCGCGAGAGCAACTCCTGCTTATGTTCCTCGCTTAAATTATCTTTAATTGCCCCAATGGTATCGATTTCCCCGTTATCTTTAACGCGGATATAAGCCAAGCCTTTCGCCCCAGCTTCTGCGGCTTCTTTGAATAAATCCCCACTGGGTTTGATGCGGACATTAGAAATAGCACTATTGCCACCGGGAACCGGCAGCACTTTAACAATACCACCGGCAGCAATTGCGCCAGAGAATACTTTAAAGCCGGACTCTTTCATCAAATCCGAGACATCCACCAATTCCATGCCATAGCGGGTATCGGGGCGATCGGTGCCGTACCGTAACATAGCCTCGGCGTAGGTTAAACGGGGGAAAGGACGAGGGAGGTCAATCCCCTTGACCGTTTTAAAGATATGGCAAACTAAAGATTCATTTAGCTGAAGAATTTCTTCTTGGGACATGAAACTCATTTCCATGTCAAGCTGAGTAAATTCCGGTTGGCGATCGGCCCGCAAATCTTCATCTCGGAAGCATCGGGCGATTTGATAGTAGCGATCCAACCCCGAGACCATTAACAACTGTTTGAATAACTGCGGCGACTGCGGCAAGGCAAACCATTCCCCGGGATTAACCCGGGACGGCACCAGATAGTCCCGAGCACCTTCTGGGGTAGAACGGGTCAGCATCGGGGTTTCGATTTCAATAAAATCATATTCGTCTTCAAGGAAGCGGCGCATAGCTTTGACCACTTGATGGCGCAGCTGTAGATTGCGCGACATCCGTTCGCGACGGAGATCTAAATAGCGATATTTAAGGCGTAATTCCTCCCGCACCACTTCCGTTTGTCCACTGGAAACCTGGAACGGCATCAGTTTATGGACAGCGTTGAGTAATTCGATGCGATCGACGTAGATTTCTATTTCTCCCGTCGGTAAATTGGGATTTAAGGAATCGCTAGGACGTGAGCTGACCCGTCCGGTGATGCGGAGGACATATTCATTGCGGATGGTTTCCGCATCTTTGTAGGAGTCTGGGGTGCGCTCTGGGTCGGATACGATTTGGACGATGCCACTGCGATCTCGCAAATCCAAGAAAATGACTCCACCATGATCTCGTCGGCGGTCTACCCATCCACACAGAGTGACAGTTTCTCCAATATGTTCGCTTCGGAGTTGGCCGCAATAGTAGGTTCGCATGGTGGTCGCTTTACAATTCAGACGTAATGAGTGAACAAGTGAACGGCTAGAATGCCTCCGTTCTAGGGGTTCCGTGAGGGTCGCATTCTAAGGATGGAATGCGTAGCAATTGCTGATTATAGGGTTCTTTCAAACAGACAACAGAGGCAAACCTTTAAAATCTAGCACGAACGGGTCATTGTGATGGAATATTCCAGAAGGATACCCTTAGAAATAGGGATAAAAAATAGAGGGCGACCAATGGGCCGCCCTCTATTGTCGGGGGTTTAGGCAAAGAGTTGCCTAGGAATTGGGAGGGGTGCCGGAGGGATTGAACAGGGAGTCCCAGGCATCCTTAGCAGCTTGGGCGAGGCGATCGCCCAGTTCGCTCATTTCACTCAGGATATTCTCCCAGTTTTGCTTAACATCCATTTCCATCAGTTTGATGGTGTAGGCAATGCGTTCTGGATCCATAAGGCGATCGCGTTCAATGGACTCTCGGGCTTGTTCCACCGCGCTGAGATAGGCTTCTGCCGTAAATTTGCTGGCCCCTTGAATTTCGGCCTGTGCTCTGCGTTTGATTGCTTCAAAGAGGGCCATCGTTTCCTGTTGCACCTGGGCGGTGGCATCAGGCATTTCTTTTTCTACCAAGGCTTTAGTCTCGGGAGTCACTTCCACGATTGCGCGTTCTTTAGGCACTTGAGCTTCATCGTTCATGGTTCTGTCTCCTATTCGATTGGATAACTTGCCTCTAGCTTAGCGGCTAACGCTAGAGGCCCAAAAGGGCAACCAGGGAGCGCCGGCATTTGATCACAAATGTGGGGCGCTATTGTCATTGTATCGATGCCCTGGGTAAGCCACAGGTAGAAAACGCCCCTGTGGGGATACGGATTTGCTCACCTTGTTGTGAAGGTATTGAGTTCTATTCTGAAAGGAAACAATACTTCTGGAGCAAACCTGGGGATAATAAGTTTGAACACACGTGAGGCCATAGGGAGGAGCTTGAATCGGTGGTGCCTGCCAGCAAAACCAGAAATCGTGCTTTATTAAACGCAATTCCCGATGCCATCTTCTGGATCCATAAAGATGGCACCTGCCTTGATTACCAACCGCCCAAGAACTTTACCCTATGGACGGGTTGTGGAAATCAAGTGCAAGTGTTGCAGCCTGAAGGGATAGAAAATTTTAGCGATCGCATCTATATCGGCAAGAAGTGGTGGGAAATTTGGCCTTTAGAGGTGATTCAGCAATGTCGGGAATTTCTAGAACGAGCGATCGCAACCGGAATTCAACAAATATTTGAACTGGAATTAACCGGCAAAGATTGTGTATGTTCCATTCAATTTCCCGCTTTGGGTTCCCGGATTTCCAATCCTTATTTACGGTCAATCCATGAAATTAAAATTGTCCCCAGTAGTAACGATGAAGTCTTAGTCCTAGTCCGGGATATTACTCAGATTAAACAAACTGAGGCCCAACTTCGCTATGAGCTTGAACGGAAAGCCCTACAATTAAATCAGACTGCCTTAGCGTTAGAAGCAGAAAAAGCCCATCGCCAGCAGATTGAAGAAATCTTAGCCTTTACCCAGTTTTCCCTCAATCGCGCTGGCGATGCAGTTTTTTGGGTCAACTCCAATGCCCAGTTTTTTTATGTGAATGAAGCCGCTTGTTTGTCTTTAGGCTATTCCCGAGAAGAACTAATTTTAATGACGATTCACGACATTAATTTAGATTTACCTAAAAATGTTTGGGCGGATTATTGGGATGAAATTAAACAGCATGGTTCATTTACAATCGAATGTTCTCATCAGACAAAAGACGGTAGAAAATTTCTAGTAGAAAGTACAGTTAATTATCTAGAATTCAATGGAAAAGAATATAACTGTATTTTGGCGCGGGATATTACCGAGCGCAAACAAGTGGAAGCGCAGTTGCTAGAAGCGAAAGCAGAGGCTGAAGCCGCTAACCGCGCCAAAAGTACCTTTTTGGCAAATATGAGCCACGAACTGAGAACCCCGCTTAATGCCATTATTGGTTATAGTGAACTGCTGCAAGAAGATGCTCGGGATATCGGCATTAACGATTTAGATTTTCTAGATGACCTGCGCTCGATCAATACGGCGGGAAAGCATCTACTGGCTCTGATTGGAGATATTTTGGATTACTCTAAAATTGAAGCGGGAAAAATGCAATTATTGCTAGAGTCATTTGATTTAGAGAAGGCGATCGTGCAAATTTGTCGCACCGCTCAACCCTTGGTAGAAAAAAATTTAAACCAATTGGTTGTGACGTTTAGCGGGGAATTGGGTCCGATGTACGCTGACTTGACCAAGATGCGACAAATTCTCTTCAATTTACTCAGTAATGCAGCTAAATTTACCCAAAAGGGGAAGATTGAAATCGCCGTGACGAAAGAACCCCGGAGTGCGATTTCTCTGTCCGTCATCCCGGGTCGAGAATTAAGTCAAAATGAGTTATGTGTGGTGTTCCGAATCACGGATACAGGGATTGGCATGAGTCAAGAACAGTTAAATAATTTGTTTCAAGCCTTTATGCAGGCGGATGCCTCCACCACCCGAGAGTATGGGGGTACAGGGTTAGGATTAGCAATTAGTCGATTGTTTTCTCAGATGATGGGAGGAGATATTTTAGTAACCAGTGAATTGGGAGGGGGTTCAACGTTTACCGTTTATCTACCTCTACAAGTTAAGTTGCCTGAATTGGATGATGAAAATGACTGGCAGGTAACCGCTGTTCCCGAAGGGGTGATCTGTCAAGAATAATCGGGGGAGGAGGGGGCGATCGCCTCTTTCACCCCCTCCTCCCCCGCTGACACCCGGTCTTCTTGTAAACCACTTCACACAGTCATTAGCCTTTTTTATAGTATGGAATACACACAACCGTATCCTCAATTGCATAGAATCGCAGTGTTAACCGCGATCGGGAAAACTGGAAATGACAGATACGGGATGGACCATGACGAGCTTCCTCTCGCAACCAGAAGAGCAAAACGATAAGAACGAGGAGTCATACCTCGATTACTGCTATGACCAACCTGGTAGTATCCCGGGTACCCTAATTATTGAAGAAAATGCGGTAGTCCCCACCATTGTTTTGATCGACTACAACGAAAAAAAGGCCACGCGCTTGGTACTGGCAACACCAGAAGAATGCATCCCCCACTTAGACAGCGAGTCTGTTTCCTGGGTAGACGTGCAGGGTTTAGGGAGCGAAAATATTTTAAAGCGAATTGGTCAAGTCTTTGACTTACATCCCCTGCTTTTAGAAGATATCGTCAACGTCCCCCAACGACCCAAAGTCGAAGACTACGAAGCTCAGTTGGTGATTATTGCTCGCATGGTGATGCTCAAAGAAGGTCGTCACGATCCCACGGAGGAAAGTTTTATCACCGAACAAGTGAGTTTTGTGCTGGGTAAATTTTACCTGCTGACGGTGCAGGAGGAGCCAGAACACGATAGTTTTGGTCCAGTACGCGAGCGCATTCGCAACAATAAAGGTACGATTCGTAAACAAGGGGTGGATTATCTGGCCTATACTCTCTTAGATGCCATTATTGATGGATTTTTCCCTGTTCTGGAAGCCTACGGGGAGCGCATTGAAGATTTAGAGGATGAAGTAGTGGCAAACCCTACACCCCGCACCATTGAAAAAATCTATAAAATCAAACGAGAGTTGCTCACCTTGCGTCGGGCAATTTGGCCCCAGCGAAATGCTATCAATGCTCTGATTCGAGACGGCAGTCCCTTGATTTCTGAGGAGGTTCGCATTTATCTACGGGACTGTTACGATCATACGATTCAGGTTTTAGATATTGTGGAAACCTATCGGGAACTCGCCGGGGGGTTGATGGAGGTTTATCTCTCTTCGGTGAGCAACCGCATGAATGAAGTGATGAAACTGTTAACGGTGATTTCATCTATTTTTATTCCCCTAACCTTTATTGCGGGGGTTTATGGAATGAACTTCAATCCCGAAGCCTCACCGTTGAATATGCCCGAACTTAACTCGTATTGGGGCTATCCAGCAGTTTTGGCCGTGATGATGGCGATCGCGGCTGGTATGATTTTTCTATTTTGGCGTCGGGGGTGGTTTAATAACTTTTCCACAAAGCCCCGGGATTGAGCATGATTTCAGAAGAATGAAAGATCTAGCCGTTCCTACAGTTATGAGGTACATTTTTGGAGAGTGCACTAGCGCAGCCGGTGGGGAGTGCGAGCAAGATGCTCGCACTCCTCATACCTAAGAGCTATCTGTACCTCATGAGTCGGGGAAACACTATAAAAAATAAACATCCCCACTTGCTATCCTTTTTGAAATTTGTAAGGGCTTGCTGTGTCATTTTTTAATCTCCAAGTAATCAAAACCAATATCAAATATGACTCTATCTCAGGACTTGTGGAGAGCCCATCAAGACTTAGCCCAAGAGTGCCTACAACATCCCTTTGTGCAAGGCATTGGGAAGGGTAACTTACCGCGATATCAGTTTGCCCATTATGTCGGACAGGATGCATTTTTCCTAGAATCCTTCGCCCGTTCTTATAGTATTGCTGCGGCAAAAGCTCCCGATTGGCAAGGGTTTGAAATATTCCATACCCTAGCGGCTGGCGTCTTAGAAGAACTGCGATTACATCACGGGTATGCCAAAAGCTGGGGGATTGATTTCCCTTCAGTGAAACCGACCCCGGCAACTCGTCGTTACACTGATTTTTTACTGGCAACTGCCTGGAGTCACGATGTTGGGTTAACGGCAGTGGCAATGGCTCCTTGTATGCGTCTTTACGCTTTCTTAGGGCAGCAATTGGCAAAAGAGGGGATTCCTAATCATGACTATACCGACTGGATTCGCACCTACACTGGGGATGAGTTCGAGCAATTATCGGGACAGTTGGAACATTTGCTCGATCGCTATGCTACCTCGACACCCTTAACCCATTCCACCTATCGTTATGCCATGTTGTGCGAACGGGATTTCTTTCAAGCCGCTGTGGAAGTTACGGCGTAAAAACTCCGTTGAAACCCGAAAATATTTCCGGTTTTATGTTAATTTTACTCCTTCATGTAAGCGTGCCAATTTCCAGAATTAACCCTCCATGTTAGAGACACTTATCATTTTTTTGGTGGGGATAACGCCGCCGTTACTCTCTGTGTTTGTAATGAGAAAAGCAGAAGATCGGGCGCGAAGTCGCTTGCAAGCAGCGCGCGAAATTCCCATTAGGAGAATCCCATCTCCTCCCCCGATTCCCGCCGATCGCCATTATGTAGAAGGCGTGGGGGAAGTGACAGGGGATATAACTTGTCGTTATAATGCGCGATCGGCCTATCTGCGTTGCACCCTCAATCCAGAAGGACCTTGTGAAACCTGTCGCCAGTATGAACCTAGAGAGTCTTTTTAAGGCTGATCAAGGGGAGGCGGGGCGGTTCTGTAGGCTATGATGCTATGGGCGATCGCTCTGTGGACTTTAAGCTAACCCCTGATGACTGGACTTGATTGGATCGTAATCACCGTTTATCTAATCTGCGTGAGTGCTGTCTTATTACGAGCATTTTCTTCTTTGTTGGCTGAGAAAATTATCGTCAGAGTGGATGAAAGTTTTTTGAAAAATCAACTGGAAAGCCAAAATCTAGAAAATCGGGTTCGGTTTAAATTTTTTCTGGCCTCTCAATACGACTTAGACGAGTTACGATTAATAGAAGTGAGTCTGCAAAATCCTTCTCCTAGTCAAACGCTTTATATTGATTGGGATTATAGCGCTTTAATTGATGCCCAAGGCCGCGAACAACGCCTAGTTAGACTCCCCCCCGGGATGACTTTTGATTTGTTACCGGCTCAAGTTTTTAGCGTCATTGCTCCGGGAAAAACGCTTCAAGAAAAATTTACCGCAGAATCAGCCTTAAAACGAGATATAGAAATTGGACCCTTAAAACCCACTCGGGAAATGCTAAACCTGGCCCCGCTCAGACCTGATCCAAGACAGCAGGTTTCACCCAAAGCTACACTTCCGAGTCTATCGTTCACGGTGCAGTTTGGCCTCCGTTTTGGTATGGGAGAACATAATCTAGGTAATCTCCCTCTTTATATGGTAAATTGTCGCTTTACGGCTTCGATATTGCCCTGGGTTGTTAATATTCCCTGGAATAAACGCCGGGAGTTTTAAAGGGGAATTTGGGTTGATTGGAATCGGTGATTCCCGGTAAAAAATCGATGTTTTAGGGAATGAAACAGATTAAACAAAGGCGATCGCTCCGTCCGTTGCACAGGCAATCTGTCTGGGTGGGTAAAGGCACTTTCAGAAAATTGATAAGGCGAATAAATAAGATAGGATTGTTGCAGTCAATGGACTATAATTTGAAATGGGAGAGAGTTGGCGCAGGCAGTTGCGGATTCTCACGAATCTGAGGAAAGTCCGGGCTCCCGAAAGATCAGACTTGCTGGGTAACGCCCAGTGCGGGTGACCGTGAGGATAGTGCCACAGAAACATACCGCCGATGGAGGGATTGTCCGTTTGGGCGATCGCTCACAGGTAAGGGTGCAAAGGTGTGGTAAGAGCGCACCAGCAGCGTCGAGAGGCGCTGGCTCGGTAAACCCCGGTTGGGAGCAAGGTCGAAGGAACAAGGGTTGGTCTTTTACCCGTTCCGCTTAGGAAGAACCGCTAGAGGCTTCTGGTAACAGAGGTCCCAGATAGATAACTGCCCCATTCGTGGCCATGTCACGAGTGGAACAGAACCCGGCTTATGTCCGGCTCTCTCCCCTTCCATTTTTTATTCTTTATTTTATTAAGTTTAAATTTTCAAGTTTAAATTTTAAATTTTAGTTAATCTAGATGGGTTAAAATTCTAAATTCTTCGACTTTATTATATTATGACTATTCTTTATCCACACCGAGAACGCGAGTTACAGAAACTATTGCAAAAATTAGGACTCTCCGACGGCAGAGCAGTCCGTTTGGACTTATTAGAGTTGGCATTGACTCACCCGAGCGTTTCGGGGGAAGCGAATTACGAGCAGTTAGAGTTTACTGGGGATGCAGTAGTGCGGTTAGCTGCTGCGGAATTATTAATGGAACTATATCCCGCCGAAAAAGTGGGGGAGTTGGCAACGATTCGTTCGGTTTTGGTGAGCGATCGCACCTTAGCAGAGATTGCAGACGGTTATGGACTAGAGCGCTATCTTCTGGTTTCGGCGAGTGCAGCCGGGGATATTACGGGCAAGGAATCCCGCTTAGCGGATGCCTTTGAAGCCATTTTAGCGGCTCTATATTTAAGTACCCATAATTTGGATTTAATTCGTCCTTGGTTAGATCCAGAATTTAAACAGCGATCGGAAGAAATTCGCAAAGATCCAGCGCGTCACAACTATAAAGATGCGCTTCAGGAATGGACTCAAGTCCACTATAAAATTTTACCTGAATATCGGGTTTTTGAAACCCATCGGGAGCATTACCATCCCGATCGCTTTACTGCTGAAGTATGGCTACGGGGAGAAGTCAAAGGAAATGGCACCGGACGCAGTAAAAAAGCCGCCGAACAAGCCGCAGCAAAGGTGGCATTTTTTGCCCTGAAAGAGTTGGATGTAGCTCACGAATCCACATCATAACCATTAAAAAATGTCAAGTCCGATAAGTCCGATTGGGATTGCAATTCTAGGGGCGGGTCGTTGGGGCGTCCATTTGATCCGAAATTTTTTAAACCATCCCCAAGCCCGAGTGATGGCGGTGGTGGACCCTCATCCCGAGCGATTGACCGCAGCGCGATCGCAATTTAACTTTGATCCGAGTGTGATTCTGGCAACCGATTGGCAGGACATCAAACAATTGCCGGGACTCGAAGCCGTAGCAGTCGCGACTCCTGCGGCTACCCACTATGCCCTAATCTCCGATGCCCTGCACCAGAACTATCACATCTTAGCGGAAAAACCCCTAACCCTTGACCCCCAGGAGTGTCGGGAATTATATCAACTCGCCCAACAACGTCAGCGTCAGATCCTCGTGGATCATACCTATTTGTTTCATCCGGCGGTCATCGCCGGAACTGAAGTGATCAAAGGGGGACGAGTGGGGGAATTGCGCTACGGATATGCCACACGCAGCCATTTGGGTCCCGTGCGATCGGATGTGGATGCCCTGTGGGACTTAGCCATTCACGATATCGCTATTTTCAATACCTGGCTGGGAGAAAACCCGATTCAAGTCCAAGCTACGGGGCGAGTGTGGTTGCCACCCAACCGGATGGAGAGCAAGGATTCGCCACTGTTTCCCCAGGGGTTATCAGATTTAGTCATGGCAACCCTAAACTATCCCAGTGGATTTCAGGCATTTATTCACCTGTGCTGGTTTAATCCAGATAAACAGAGACGGTTGGCGGTAGTCGGCAGTCAAGGAACCTTGATATTTGATGAAATGTCAGCGGATGCCCCGTTGGTGATCCAACAGGGTTGTTTAGAACCACAAGGCGATCGCTGGATTCCCACCTCTCAAAACCGGGAAGTGGTGAGTTTAGAAAAAGCTGAACCTCTAGGACGGGTATGCGATCGCTTTTTGGAGTTGGTGCGCCAAAATGGACAAAACGAACAATATAGGGGAGTAGACTCATCACGAGAGGCGATCGCTACCGAATTAACCCTCATTTTGACCGCTCTAAGTCACTCGATCCAACAAGGGGGACTACCCGTTAAGATTTAGGAAAAATTTACCTTTATCCTCAAGCGCTTAAGAAACAACAGACAGCAAGTCGTTAATCCTAACTGCTCGAACCCACTGATGGGTGGAAGAGATTTTTAGAAAAATTTAGCAATTTTGTTCTTCTGGGGTTTTCGACTCAGACCCCGCAGCAACGGAAGGAGTGGAATTCACAATCGGTAAAACCACCTCAACCGTTGTCCCTTGACCAATGCCCTTACTTTGGAGGCGAATAATGCCCCCCATCAATTCAACTAAATTGCGCGAGATCGCTAAACCCAATCCCGTACCTCCTTTGGGGCGAGTTCGCGATCCATCCACCATTACAAACGGTTGAAAAAGTTTTTGCTGCTGATCCGGTGCAATGCCAATCCCCGTATCTTGAATCGCAATCACTAAATGAGGATAGCCATTTCCATTCACCGAGTCTCCTTTAGTAAAGGACTTACCTTCCGTTAGTCCTTCTATGCGAGTTGAAAGGGTGATGCTGCCGGTATCGGTAAATTTAATTGAATTCCCTATCAAATTCAAAAGCGCTTGTTTGAGTTTAGCCGGGTCAGCGTCCACCGTAATCGAATCAGAACTTTCCCGGAAATTTAACTGTAAACCCTTCTGCTGAATCGCCGCTTGCTGCAATTCGATCGCTTCTTTGATCAGGCGTTTAACATCCACCTGTTCCATAACAACCGATAGGGTTCCTGCTTCAATTTTAGAAATATCAAGAATATCATTAATAATATTCAATAGATGAATTGCCGCATCATCTGCTCTTTGAAGAAACTCGATTTCTTCATCCCGGTTATCACAGCAATCATCACGAACTAAACGAATGCAGCCAATAATCGCATTCAGAGGCGTTCTCAACTCGTGAGAAATCGTTGCCAAAAATTCATTTTTTAGTTGGTTGGCAACTTTAGCTTCTTTCCAGGCACTTTCTAACTCCTCCGCCCAGGCTTTCAAGCGTTCTACCATGCCGTCGAGTGCTTCAGCTAGAAGGTTGAACTCTCGAATGCTCAAGTTATGCGGCACTCGTTCCGTTGTAGCACGGCACTGAATGTTCATCGCATAGGCTTGCAATTTTTCAATGGGTAATGCTAAATCGCGAGTTAAGTACAGGGTCGCTAGGAGGTTAGCCGCTAATAGACCTAAAACCAAAGTGACGAGAACATTTTGAATCTCCCTCAACCCTGCCAGTGCATTATCAAGGGGGGTGACAGCCAGGATAACCCATTTGCTTTGTTCTCCACCAGATAGAGGACTGGGAATAGCGGTATATCCGGAGAGTAATTCGGTTCCTTCTTGATCAAAATTAAACAGATGGACAAAAGCCTGACGGTCTTGGATGGCGTTTTTAACAATACTTTCTAAGCGTCTGGCATCTTCTTCGTCCTGAATGTTGCGTCCGACGCGACTGAGGTCGTTCCCATGTTCGAGAATGGTTCCGTCTTGGTTGATAACGACGGTATAGCCGGTGAGAGAACCGGGTTCAATCCGGCGATCGCTAGCCCGTTGTCCTAAAGTTGACAGAATGGTTAAGGCATAGTCAGGAACCCCTGAATTGTTCACCGCCAAGGGATTGTTAGGATCCAAGTACACCGGGGCGCTCAAAATCAATTTAAGTTGATCGAAATAGCTGGGGTCATTTGGGGGGGTAACTGAAGCTGAATCCGAGGAGTGGATTTCCGATAAGATGGTTTTGATCTGCACTCCTACCGCGTTCCCTGCCGCCGGCGCGCCTTGTTGTTGCCACATCTGCAAGATTTGATCACTCAGAGGTTGATTCCCACAGGTACTGGCAACGAGTTGGGTGGTTTGAATATTAGTCAGTTGAACGCATTGGACCTTAGTGGGGAATCGTCGCGCGAGTTGCTCGATATAATTTTGGGAAGATTGCGCCGAACCGGAGTGCAGCACAACGGATTCGCTTGCCGTTAGCAGGTTCGCCTGGAGAGATTCGAGGGAGGCATTAATGCTATCCCCTTTGCGAATGGCGCTTTCGGTCAAGTTTTGGCGAGCGGTTTCTAAAAGACTAGAGCGTGCCTTTCGATAGGTCACATACTCCCCTAACAGCAAAACAGGGACGCTTAGGAGTAAAATCCGCGACAGCAGGATACGGCGAAAGGAGGATTGACCTGACTTAACCATAAGAAGTTTTTAGCGTTTAGGATGCAAGCCCCGGTGGTAACAACAGTTGAAACGCCCAGATGGGTAGGACATTTTTCCCTTGCGTGTTACAGCTACGAGGCAGAACTTTTGTTACCAAAATTGCGAGGCTGCTACAAACGGATGTTGTCATTAACCCAATTCTATAAAAGTTATTGTCACCCTGCTGATTAAATACGACAATGGATGTCTCATACCCCATTAGTCTGGACCATTAGTCGGGATCGATAATGGCATGGAGGACACAGAACACTTAGAGGGGCGAATTTTCCGGATGGGGACCCCTGGGCGAAACCGCCAATCTGGAAGAGGCGATCGCCTATCTGTCTCTTAGTTTTCCCCAAAATCTCCAGAAAGGATTGGGATTTATTATTGAATCGCCCAGGTTTTTTGTCAACCAGACGAAAGATGACTGATCCGAGGGAGGAATGGCTTGGGATTGGTCCCCAGGGTTAGTGGGTCTGTACTGGATGCTCTCGGTTTGCCTGGATTTTGACTTTTGGACCTCGGACGGTGGAATCCCCCCTCTTTGATTTAGCTTCAGTTTTGGATAGTTGCTGGCGTTGAGCAAAAGAAGACAGACTGCCTTAAATTCCTATATCTGGAAGGGTTCGGTTCTCCGTAAGTTAAAGCCCCGGTTAAACCCAGGCATTGGTCACGGTGAGAACCGACTCAAAAACCGTTAATCTCTGGGGTTTTGAGTGGGGCCTCTTGGGGAAAACATTGTTTTCCAGATTCTTATCTATTTTTTTAGATAGAAGCAACGCCTAAATCCGGGATGCCCTTATTCCACAAGTTTTGCATAGAATTGCCGGAAATGCTAGGCCGCTAAAGCTTTTTAAATGGGCTATTTTTGAGCGAAAAAAGGCCAACTCTTGTTAATAATGATTAAATCCTGTTGAGACTGGGGAAGGGCTGCGCCTAAACCTTCCGTAAAAGGGTCACCGTTCCCAATGAAGGGTGGTCCCGCATCAGGAGACGGTGACAAGAGAGGGGAGTTTTTAACGTTTCTGCCCGAGTGCGCGGTGGGAGGCTATCTAGTTTGCCTAGGCGATCGAGCTTCCCGGTTCAGAGTTTTTTCTCGGGTTGAGGGGTTATCACTGTTTAGGTGAGCTTTGCTGGGGGTTCAAGACCGTATAGTAACTGGTAACCAAGGCAACAGCAAGCCACCAGAGGATATTGATTTGAGGTCGATACCAGACGGTATCAAAGGCTCCGTGGGCCAGCATACCTAGGATAATTGAGATTCCGGCAATGAGCCAGTACCCTTCACGACTGGCTTGATCTCGCAGGGGCTTGATCTGTCTTAACCCTTGGCTAAGGGTTACCCAAATCAAGGTGAGGAAGGCCGCTAGACCAATGAATCCGGTTTCGACGGCGATTTCTAACGGCACGGAATAGGCACTCAAGGCGGTATATTTGGGACGCATATAAAGGGGGTAGATTTGATTAAATGCGGTGTTACCGGGCCCAATGCCGATAATAGGGCGATCGCGAATCATTTCAAACACCGCCTCCCAAACATTAATGCGGAAGTTATTGCTACTATCCTCCCGTCCCACCAACATACTCGCGGCTCGCTCTCGCACGGGTTCTACAAATAGCAGAGCCAGGAGAATAACCCCTACGGTTGCGCCTAATACCGCAGGCATTGCCCATTTTCGCCACTTTTGGGGGAGCTTGACACTCCACCAATAGACTAAGAGGAGGACTAGGGTAAATCCGGCAACAACAAAGCCGATCCATCCGCCTCGACTATAGGTGAGGATCAGGCATAAGGTGTTGACGAGCGTCATGGTGACGGCTAAGGCTTTTGGGAGCCACCCGCGCCAAGCAAAAATTGCGGCAATCCCTAGGACAACCGCCGGCAAAATATAAGCAGCTAGAAGGTTAGGATTACCGAGGTAACTATAGACTCGGGTTACCTTCGCCATGGACGAGTTAGGATCGGTCCAAGTCGCTAGGGCACTTGCACCGAAGCGCCATTGTCGGATGCCATAGATACTAACAAAGGTAGCAACGTGAAGGTAGAGGGCAATGATAAAGGAGCGCAATTTTGGCGATCGCAATACCCGCGTGAGCAGAGCAAATAGGAGTAAAAAGAGGGTGAGTTTGGTCCACCCGATAAAGGCCGCCTTTTTCACGGGGGACATGGCGGTAGCAACGGTGCTAATTCCCCAATACAGCAGAATTAGCAAGTGAACGGGGGTAAATCCACTGTTGTCATCATCGGCTAAAGTGACGAGTATCCAATAGCCTCCGCAAGCCACCAATAACACGCCAATTAGGGCGGTTGAAACAAAGGGCCCGAGGATAAAGAGCAATCCTACTAATAGCGCGGCGATCGGGTCAGCCCACTGGATCAAGAAACTGCCTCGACGCAGAGGGGAGAGAATGCCGATCACTTGATGCAAGTAACTGGCGCTACTCCACTGATATAAGGGTAGATTGGATCCCAAACTGAAGACTGCTGGAAACAGATTTCTCATAAAATTTAACACCCAATGGAACCCGACAATGAAAGTTTTCCTATGATTTAAGCTGCCCCTACTATAGCGTCGGTGTTTCCAGGGACAGCTAGGGTTAACCCGGAGCATTAATGGGGGGCGATCGCCTGGAAGGGACCGTAAAATTATCGGTCTATGTTGCAGATAGACCCTGAGATAAACTCTCTCGTTATCCAATTGCTGCCGCTGCTTTCCCGGTTTCTTTATCAGAAAATTCTACGGCGTCCTACAGTCTCGGGGTAGCTATTAGATAAAGTTGTCCCTCCTCCCCTACCCATGCCCTAGGGAGCCTAACCCCATGCCGGATGAGTCAGCAACTTTTCAATGACTCGAACCCCACGCAGTTGATTAGACAGGGGTAAATGACCTCGCGGAGCCGTTAAATCCCAGGTAAATTCTCCGGGATATCGGGTCCAGGTATTGCCATTCTTCCAGCCAATTTTCGGCCAGAGTTTGTCCCAATTTTTCCCGACTCCGAGCCAAATTTCCCGCTGCACAGATAAGCCAAATTTCCCTTCAGAATACACCCGCCAAAGATGATCTAGGGTTTGCAGGTCTTCACTGGGAAATTTATCAATGTCCGTGAAATAAAGCCACTTTCTTTCCATTGCTTTAGGTCCGGCCAGTTCGCACAGTTTTTGCATACTGATGCGATCCGCCGCTTGAAAGTCTTGTTTTGCCAACAATTCTTGGATTTCAGAATAATCAATACCCCGCTTAGATTCCAAGGAAACAACCCCGTTAGGATAGGAAGTTCCCAAAAAATCTGCGATCGCAGGAGAATCAGTTTTTAGCAGTAATTGATAGACTTTTCCATCTATAAAATTGACTGGGCCGTTCTGACGCTCTTGCAAAAATTGCTTTAATAGGTTTAGACCCGCTTCCCCCGTTCCGGCAAGCTGTTCGATCAGTTGAAGCTGATTTTTCTCTGGGGCAGTTTTTAATTTGGATTCAAGCTCGGCTAGATTGGCGGAAGTTTCGGATAGGGATGACGTTGTTGGTTCACTCATAGTTGTTGAATATCGAATTAACAAGCAGGTATTTTACTGGCTCTAAAATTGAAGACTTAAATGGTTTTAACCAGTAACTTCCTGAGACATTAATTCTTGAAATCAGAAGAAAATAACATAGAAGTTACAAAAAATTGATACTTTTAATGGGAACAGTCCAGGAGATTCCTGTCCCACTCAAGGACAACTGATTCTTGTGCTAACACTAGGTCTGTGGGAGGGTATCCGACATTCGTCGTGAGCATTGTTCCCAAAGCGCCACTAAAATCGGTGGAGATTTTAGCTCCTGAATGGGGACACTTTAAAAGAGCGCTCTTCAGGTTAGGCGTTGAGAATAGAAAGAATTATACCAGTAGTGGAGGTCGGAACTTCAATTTTGCAAAGTTCGATGCGGCCCCCATAGCCTTGAACTGTTGGGGCTTCAGGGAGGCTCTCTACAGTCCAGTCTCCACCTTTGACATAAATATCGGGTTTGAGGGCTTGGAGCATTGTGATGGCGGTGGGTTCGTTAAAAATAATCACGCCGTCTACAGCTTTTAAGGCACAAAGGACTTCGGCCCGTTGGTTTTCGGGGATAATGGGTCGCGGGGGCATTCCCGGTTGAGCGGGTTTGATGGTTTGGACGGAGCGATCGCTATTTAACCCAACAACTAGAGTCCGACCTAAGGATTGGGCGGTTTGTAAGTAACGAACATGACCGACATGAAGCAGATCGAAACAGCCATTTGTAAATACTAAGGGTCGCCACTGCTCAGGGTGAGCGGCGATCGCCTGGACTAAACTAGAAATCGTGTAAATACCAGGAATCATAGGGTGATCTAAAACAGCAAACAGCAGATATTTTATAACACAGGGTTCTGATCCGACCTAGGTGGGTTCAGGTTCAGTCCCTGGTCGATATCCATGTTCAAAGGCAAAGCGCACGAGTTGGGAGCGATTTTCTAATCCCAATTTACTGAGTATCCGACTCAGATGGGTCTGAACCGTCCGGGGACTAATCACCAAACTACCGGCAATTTGTTTATTAGTATGGCCTTGAATCACTTCCCAAAAGACTCGTGCTTCAGCGGGAGTCAGGGGTAGCGGTTCGGGCGGCAGCGGTGTCAAGTCGCCGGATTCAACTCCCGGGCGATCTCGACTTTCAGCCGGAGTGTTAATAGATTTCACGGACTCTATCTCGTCCCTGGGGTTCAGGGATGTCTGATGGGTAAACTGCTGCATTAACCGGATTATTTCGGAATGAATGCGTCGCGATCGCTCTAATTGAGCCTCGATTTTCGCGACCAATTCTAAGGGTTCAAACGGTTTAATCAAATAATCATCGGCACCGATCGCATGACCTTCTATTCGATCATCCAGTTCTCCCTTACTCGATAAGAAGATAAACGGAACCAACTTCCCCGCAGGATTCGTACGAAGACGCCGACAAAATTCAAATCCGTCCATCTGAGGCATGATCACGTCTGAGACCACTAAATCGGGTGGATCCCGTTGAAATAGGTTTAACGCGTCCACTCCTGAATCTGCTTCTTCAACTACAAATCCCTGCTTTTCGAGATGATGTTTCACCATCATTCGCAGGATTTTATCATCATCTACAACTAAAATTCTTTTCATTTGAGTGAGCCGCCGCACCTAAGTTGGTGCTGGGTATCTCGGATAGGTTAACAGGTTTTGCTAAAATTATTCTAATCTTTCTGATGTTAGGGACTCCCGTCGGCATCCCCTCCGGGGCATGAAGTGGCTGGCGTCTCTCCCCCACAACAGATCACGGGGGTTAACCCCACAGCTTTTAGGGTTCTGATCTGCACTCAACCGGGACTACCGTTCCCTATGTAGGGATACCCTCGACAAGATGGCTCAGGTCATACGGTGTTTCTGAAAGGCCATCCTTAATTTTAGGATGCTCTTGTCCCAAATTATTTACAAGTTGGTCGTGGAGTTCCCACAAAGCGCAGATCCAGGCCTAAAAGTTGGCAATTTTAACCCCGAATATCTTTCTATTCAACTTTTTTCATCTTGCTGATAGGGAATTCCACTTGATAGGCGATCACCTGGAAAAATTCCACCTACAAAATTACGGTAGGCGGATTAGGAACTAACCCAGGAATTGTTCCACCAATCATCGCGGATTGATGGTCAAACATGGTTCCTCCATATTGCATAAAAACCTGAATCAATTCCATTTCAGCACGGCGGGGCAGCATGGTTTTCCAGGCTTTTAATGCTTCTAAAATAGTAGCGGCATTAAAGGCATTACCGGCCCGATGGGCGGCTACTTCTCGATTTTCTCCTCGCCAATTTTTGGGGATGTAGCCTAGAGGAATTAACACCGATTTTTCAACTTGTTCGAGTAACGATTCCATTCGTTTAAACCGGAGGCTATCGGAGTGGTTGGGGTTATTTTCCAGCCACTGTTTGACAGTGGGATTGCTGAAGACTTCTTTTTTAAGACGTTGGATAGCGGCAAAAAGGGATTGACTGGAATCTTTGACACAAGAGGTTGCTGGCGTCAACACGGAAGCACCGTTACCGGGTCCGGTGCGGTATCGGGTTTCCATAAAGGCGAGTTCCTGGATGATGGTTTGCAGGGGGTCGAATGTGCGATCGCCAAATTGGTAGGGGACGGTTAGTTCGGGGATGCGGATGACCACATCGGATACCGGCAGGGTGTACATCCACCCCCGCTTCAAACTTCCCATATACGAATGCCAGCGATGAGCACCGGCAATCATCCCTTCGCGGTTATGCCCATATACTTGTCGGTACACTAAGTCGAAGCGTAAATCCCCGGTAAATTCATCGGCGATCACTTTGGCAAAACCAAAGGCAAAATGTCCCGGAACTAGACCGAAGACATCGCGATCGCCCCGTTCCCCCCCGCGCCATCCAAAGGTATGCACCACCAACGCCACATCTCCTGTAAGCCACAATTCGCGCCTGCGTTTTTGCATCAGGTCCGGCGATCGCTGGTTGCCATAGAGGATACCCCCATTATTATCGACGAGGGTGCGTTCAATCCGATGCAGGGGGATTTGCTGCCATTTGGTTTCGATAAAATGCTGGCGTGTTTCCTCCCGTCCACTTAACATCCGCGTAGGGGTAAGGGAGAGGGCGGCGGCAGGTTCGATCGCCCCTACGATAAACAATCCATCCGGAGTGCGATCGCCATAAATATACCATCCCCCCGCGTTGAGAGGAGAGGTTTCAATTTCAATGACCGAACTTTGTTCTACCCTATGTCCCGGGGGAACGACTCCCGCATCGGGAGTGGCGATCGTTTCTTCTGCCTCATCAAAATTACCCGTGGTCGGATTATAATGTCTGACCCGGTAGCGTTGGTCTCCTGCGGGTGCAACAAAGCGCACCAAGGCTTTTTGGACGCCGACAATTTGGACGGGTTCATCGCCAATACTCAAAACCTCGGTATTTCCTCCGGATTCGACCTCTAGCACATCCAATTCGATCTGGACGTCATCCTCGGGCCTCGCACCGGCAAGAGACTCTAACGGACTCACATTTGACCATCCATCTAAGCGGGTGGGGTGAATGGCGAAATTCTCCATACTTTGATGAGTAATCTCATCAAAATGAATATCGGTAACCGCCCGCTGTATCCAGGACTGGTGGATAGATTGAGGATGCCACTTCACCCAGACTTGTTGACCCTTGAGGTGACTGTAAGCATTAGGGGTGTTTTCTAGTTTGACATAAATTCCCCCATCACTCTGGCGTTGAGAGGGGGAGGGCAAAATTGCAGTGCCACTCCAAGGGGCGACTGGGCGGTATAAATTATCCTTAATTGAATTCATGGGTAGGGGGGGTAATAGTCATGGACTTAGGGTGTAAAATGTATTCTGATGTACCAGAAGCCTTGGGGACCCTTATCGATATCTAATATCTAGTTGGATACTTTCCTCAACTTTCTTTATTTTACTGTAAAAGAGATAATTAACTTCTAAAATTTTAAGAATTATCATCGCTTTAGGTGGTAATTTTAAACTCAAGAGGATAAGGGCATTTTTGATAGGGTAAACGAATAGTTCTGGCGGTTTTAAGGTCATAATATCCTGATTTAACTAGGAAATTTATCAGTCATAAAGTGATTCTCCCAGAGGAATACAGGTTAACAATATTATAATTTATTCTTCAGAACTACTGCCGACTTAACGGTTATAGAATTGGAGAAATGAGCCCTTAATTAATAGTTGTCTTAAAAAATCAAACAATTTATATCAAATTAAAGTTGAGCGCTGCTGTTTTCACCAAAACTACAGGAAAATAGAAAGTCCAAATTAAAAAAAATTAACAAATTATCAGGGGTTGAAACATTACCCCTGCCGAATTAAATCATATCCCATCGTTGCAACAGGTTTTCTTAATCTCCAAAATAATCGAAAGGGAGCATAACTTGCGCCCCCAATCATTCACTAATTTATTATCGGTAATATCCTCAAAAACGTCTCCTTGAGTTGACCCTATCCTGATTTAAGAAAACAGATTGGTTCCCGCGTTAGTCCGGTAATGATGGGGGTAGGAATGGTGAATGGGGACGGATCATGCGACTTCTTGCTGCCCGATCGCCCGGTCAATGAAACGCTTTCCGGCTGCGATCGCCACTTCCGGGGTAGGGTAAGGCTTGGTATCGCTGAGGACCTGGGTTTCTGAGGCAATGCATAAGGGACGGTAGCCATCCGTACCGGGAAAGACCAAAATCGTCCAATTTCGATAATTAATCTGGTGGGGTTTCGCCGTTTGCAAATCCCGGTTTGGGTTCATGGTTGTCTTTCCTGTTTAATAAACCGTCTTAACATACAAGAGATTCTTCCTAGATTCCGTCACGGATAAAACAAGAAGACGGAGGGACCCAGGGGTAAAGGGTTTTACCTCAGATGAATTTTCCCTCGGATTCGGGGGGAGTTGGAATTCGACAGAGGTTTATATCGGAGCGTATAGTTGTTATATACTGTCTCTTTGGGATACTGTATGCCCAGACGCCTCACCCTTCAACCTCATCTGAGCGTAGCAGAACTCGAAAGCCGCTATCGCAAGTCAAAAGACCCGGTAGAACGCACCCATTATCAAATTGTCTGGTTGTTAGCGAAAGGAACTTCCACGGAACAAGTGGCCGACGTCACCGGGTACTGTCGGGACTGGATCCGGCAGGTTGCTCGTCGTTATAATAAGGAAGGCAGCGCCGGACTTGGCGATCGCCGTCATGAAAATCCCGGTGCCGAACCGTTGCTGTCTCCCCAACAGCAAACCGAATTATGGGAAGCACTCCAAGGCCCTCCTCCCGATGGCGGATTGTGGAATAGTCGCCAAGTTGCAGATTGGATATCCGAACGGATTGCCCGTCCGGTGGCAATGCAACGGGGATGGGACTACCTCCAACAGATGGGAGCAAGACTGGTTCAGGAGGCTACTCCGTGGGACTAGAGGGCCTCAGGGACTCAAATATCCAATCCAACTCCACAGCAGCCCAATTCCAAGTAAAATTTTTGCTGAGTCAGGGGTCAGGAGATCGGGGTGCTGAATCAAATTCTGTGCCACCCTCTCCAGATCCCACCCTGCCACTCTTCCTCGGTGATAACCGTGAGCACATTCATGTCTGTAACTTCTTCTGGGCAAAATCCACCGGTCCTTTGGCATACGTTAGATGTCGATACAACCCTCGAAAAACTCCAGGTTGATCAGACTAAGGGTTTAAGCAATTCCGAGGCATCGGAACGGTTGCAAAAGTATGGCCCTAATGAACTGCAAGAAACTGCGGGTCGTAGTCCCTGGATTATCTTATTGGATCAGTTCAAGAACATCATGTTATTGATGCTGATCGGAGTTGCCTTGATTTCGGGTTTTTTGGCCCTTCAAAACCAGGAATTTCCTAAAGATGCGGTAGCAATTATGCTAATCGTGATTCTGAATGGGGTACTCGGCTATTTCCAGGAAAGCAGAGCGGAAAAAGCCCTAGCTGCCTTGAAAAGTATGGCATCTCCTCTGGTGCGGGTTCTTAGGGAGGGGAAAGTAGTCGAGGTTGAGGCGGCAAAGGTGGTCCCCGGGGATGTCATGTTCCTGGAAGCAGGGGTACAGGTGGCTGCGGATGGCAGACTGATAGAAGAGTCTAACCTGCAAGTCCGAGAGTCCGCGTTGACGGGGGAAGCACACCCGTCGGAAAAGGATGCGCCGATTCATTTACCGGAGAATACATCCCTGGGCGATCGCGTTAATCTGGTCTTTTGTGGTACGGAAGTAGTCAAGGGACGGGCTAAGGCAGTCGTGGTTGGGACCGGCATGAACACCGAATTGGGCAAAATTGCCGAAATGATTCAGGGTGTGGAAACTGAAGATACCCCCCTGCAACAACGGATGACCCAACTCGGGAATGTTTTGGTCACCGGGTCCCTAATTCTAGTGGCGATCGTGGTGATTGGCGGTACCCTGGTTCAGGGAATGTCAGCATTTAATCATCTATTAGAAATTTCTCTGAGTATGGCGGTGGCGATCGTCCCGGAGGGTTTACCGGCAGTGATTACGGTGACTTTGGCCCTCGGGACGCAACGGATGGTCAAGCGTCATGCCTTAATTCGTAAACTTCCTGCTGTGGAAACCCTCGGCAGTGTCACCACAATTTGTTCGGATAAAACGGGCACTTTAACTCAAAATAAAATGGTGGTGCAGGGGGTGGAAACCCCTAGTCACAGCTTTACCGTGACTGGGGAAGGTTATCAACCCACCGGAGAGTTTATAGGTGAAAATCAGACAAAAGTAGGGGTGGGTAACCTTGGGGACTATCCCGAACTGGAAACCCTGCTGCTGAGTTGTGTGCAGTGTAATGATGCGCTGTTGCAGTACGAGAAAGAGGATTGGGCAATTATGGGGGACCCGACAGAAGGGGCATTGCTGGCCTTGGCGGGTAAACTAGAATTCACCGGCGATCGCCTCAATGGGCAACTGCCACGCATTAGTGAGTTCCCCTTTTCATCAGAACGCAAGCGCATGAGTGTCATCTCTCAAGTCTCTGGTCCCGAGTCTGAGGTGATTCGCAGCGAGTCAACGCCGTTCGTGATGTTTACCAAGGGGTCACCGGAATTAACCTTAGAACGTTGTACCCGAATTCTGATCGGCAAACAAATTCAGCCCTTTTCTGCGGCGCAACGGCAGCAGGTTTTAGAGCAAAATAATAATTTAGCAGCCCGAGGGTTGCGCGTCCTGGGATTTGCCTACAAACCTTTAACTGAACAACCGCCAGAGGGTTCGGAAGACCAAACGGAACGGGATTTAGTCTGGTTGGGAATGGTGGGAATGTTAGATGCACCTAGACCCGAAGTGCGGGAGGCGGTGATCAAGTGTCGCCGGGCGGGAATTCGACCCATTATGATTACAGGAGATCATCAACTCACCGCAACGGCGATCGCCCAGGATTTGGGAATTGCCCAAGTTGGCGATCGCGTTCTCATGGGTCAACAGTTGGAAGAAATGCCCCAGGAGGAGTTGGAACGGGAGGTGGATCACGTCAGTGTGTATGCGCGGGTTTCTCCTGAACACAAACTTAGAATCGTCCAAGCGTTGCAAAAAAGGGGTAAATTTGTAGCCATGACTGGGGACGGGGTGAATGATGCACCCGCCCTCAAACAAGCGGATATCGGGATTGCGATGGGGATTACGGGTACCGATGTGAGTAAAGAAGCCAGTGATATGGTACTTCTGGATGATAATTTTGCAACCATTATCGCCGCTACGGAAGAAGGCCGGGTGGTTTATACTAATATTCGCCGGTTTATTAAATACATTCTCGGTTCCAATATTGGAGAACTTCTCACGATCGCAGCAGCCCCGCTTTTGGGATTGCCCGGTGTTCCCCTAACTCCGTTACAAATTCTCTGGATGAATCTGGTCACCGATGGGTTTCCAGCCTTAGCCTTGGCACTAGAACCGCCGGAACCGGATGTGATGAATCGTCCCCCCTTTAGTCCTCGGGAGAACATTTTTGCTCGGGGATTGGGGTTGTACATGGTCCGGATTGGAATTGTGTTTGCGATTATTTCGATCGCCTTAATGATGTGGGCCTATTCCTACACTAACACCGTTGTATCCCCGGGGCTCTCTCCGGACCGCTGGAAAACAATGGTTTTTACAACCTTGTGTATTGCTCAAATGGGCCATGCGATCGCAGTTCGGTCGAATACTCAGCTTACGATTCAGCTAAATCCCTTTTCTAACCCGTTTGTATTCGGGGCGGTGATTATAACGACTATTCTCCAGCTTATGTTGATTTATGTTGAACCGTTGCGGGCGTTTTTTGGAACCCATTGGTTGACGCCCACTGAGTTGGCTATTTGTTTAGGATTTAGTTCGTTATTATTTATTTGGGTGGAAATGGAAAAGGTATTTGTTGGGTTGTTTTATGCTCGAAAAAATCGGGAAAACTTGGAGGGGAAAAGATAGAATTTTAGAGGTAAAGTTGGTAAACTGGGGGGATATTTTGGGGTAGAGTAATAAGAAAGGGAGGGGGTGAATTTTGGCCTGTCCTGGGACAATCTCAGGGGTTAAGATGCCCGGCGTTTGTCGTCCCCGGTGCAAGATGAATCATACAAGCCCCGATAGGAGAGCAAGTGGGGACGACAACCAGGGATTTTTATTGAAATTAATGGCTGTATTTTATTAAGTTTAATTATTGTAAATTAATTATGTTTATCAAAGAACTGCATTTAAGACAGTTTAGAAATTATGTAGAGCAGAAAGTCGAGTTAAATGCCCCAAAAACAATTTTAGTGGGGGATAATGCTCAAGGCAAAACTAATGTATTGGAGGCGTTGGGGTTACTTTCGACCCTGAAGAGTTCGCGGGTTTCTCGCGATCGCGATTTAATTCGGGAGGGAGAACCTCTCGGACAAGTTACTGGCATTGTGTCTCGGGAATATCGGTCAGTTAAGTTAGGAGTTGTGTTACGTCGGACGGGAAGGCGAACCGTGGCGATCGATGAAGAATCCTGCCGTCGCAATATGGATTTTTTGGGTCTGTTAAATGTGGTGCAATTTTCTAGTCTGGACTTAGAATTAGTGCGCTCAGGACCCGAAATTCGGCGCAATTGGTTAGATGGGTTGTTGGTCCAACTTGAACCAATTTATGCTCATATTTTACAGCAGTATAATAAAATATTGAAGCAGCGAAATGCCTTATTAAAAGAGATTAGAAGCACAGAGGCAAGAGGAGAAAAAATACAATTAGGTTCAGAATATCAGGCCCAATTGGGATTATGGGATGCCCAACTGGCAACCCTCGGAGTGCGAGTGATGCAACGGCGATCGCGAGCCTTAGAACGATTGGTTCCCATTGCAGAAACCTGGCACGCTGCAATTAGTGGTCGAGTGGAATCTTTGTGCATACATTATACTCCAAATGTCGCAGGAATGCAAGAGCCGGAGTTACGAGATAATTCGCCCAAGGCAACCCAAGCATTTTTAGAAAAACTTCAATCCCGTGCAGTCGCTGAATCGTTCCAAGGAACCACTCTCGTAGGTCCTCACCGGGATGATATCGAATTCACCCTCAATCAACTCCCGGTGAAACAATTTGCATCTCAAGGACAACAACGGACCCTGGTTTTAGCCTTAAAATTAGCAGAACTTAAACTGATTGAGGAGATAGTTGGAGAACCTCCAGTTTTACTGTTAGATGATGTTCTGGCGGAGTTAGATCCTAAGCGTCAAAATCAACTTCTCGAAGCGATTCAAGAACGGTTTCAAACCGTGATTGCCACCACTCATCTCGGCGGATTTGAAAACGCCTGGGTAAATTCGGCCCAAATTCTGACGGTGAAAGCCGGGAAAATTTTTCCCTAAACCGGGAAATTTTAACCAGTTTGGAGAGAAGGGGTTAGGGGATATGGGTATCCTCTTCCCCTTGAGGACATTCTTAGGCTATGCTCTATAAACATAAACGGGTGATATTGATAGCGCTGTGGAAGGGGAAGGAATTCGTGTTAGCTAAACGCAAAAAATCAAAACCAAGAACAGCTCAAATCGGTCAGAAATTCCCCGATTTGGCGAAGTTTTCCTATTTAAGCGAGTTGTCAACCGCTAGACATCCGTTTGATGTGATTTATGAACAGTTTAGTAAACCTCAAATTCAGCTACTCTTTAACAAAGACGAACCTTCGATTTATTTACGCCATACCGAGGGACAAATCGTCAAAGGAAACTATCAAATTGAAAAGGTTTTTGAAGATTATCTCACTGGATTTTATGCAGAAGGGAGGATTCCTTTATCGGGAAATGCTCCCCCAGTGTTAGTGATTCGGGGATATGGTTCGTGGTATCCTTTTGATGGGGTACTTCAAGATACCCCCGATGTTTTTATTGCAAACCTAGACTGGCAATTCAAAGCAGCGGAAACCAAAGGGGCGGTGGATTGGATTAAGGAAAAATGTCACCAGGGCGATCGCCCTGACGTGATTGGCGAAAGTCTCGGAGGCAAAATCGCCCAACAACTGGCTGTTAAATACTCCGACTGCATTGGTTCCGTCGTCACCTTCAATCCGTTAGGAATTGCGGTGGATTTAGCCGAATCTAGTCCCGCAAAAGCGGTTTTTCATTACTTTACCTTAGGAGAATGTTATGCCTTTTGGGCGAATCAAGGAGGATTTATTCCTGGGACTGTTTTCCAAATTTCTAAACGGGGAAGTCGTTGTTGGACTTACAGACTTGCTGAGTGGTTGATTCAGCGGACTCCTTCTCCCCTTGGCAGATTTAAAAGTCGCAATGTATGGTTGCGCTTTATCGAGATTTTTGAGCGTCTTATGGTCCAACTTATTCTCCTGCATCGACATAATAGCTTAATTCTTCACCATCCCCGGCCCATCGTTCAGATTGTTGAATTAAAAAAGTTGCTCCCTCACGTTAATTCTCCCTTTTTCACCTGATTTTTGTGATTTTAGTTAAAATCCTTCTTATGTCTATCATTTTTGCCGAAAATCTTACTAAAGTTTACCCCGTTGCGATCAAAGAACCGGGCCTTAAAGGAACTTTAAACCACTTTTTCCGCCGGACTTATCGCAATATTGAAGCGGTCAAAGATGTTTCTTTTGAAATTCAACCGGGTGAAGTAGTGGGATTTTTAGGACCCAATGGGGCGGGAAAAACCACGACGTTAAAAATGCTAACGGGGTTAATTCACCCCTCTGGGGGGCGGGTGCAAGTCGCGGGTCATGTCCCCTTTCAACGCAAAGAAGCCTTTCTACAAAAAATCACCCTGGTGATGGGACAAAAGCAGCAGTTAATCTGGGATTTACCCGCCTTAGATTCGTTGCGCATTAATGGGGCGGTGTATGGCATTCCTGAACAAGAATGTCGGCAGCGCATTGGTCAATTAACGGAAATGCTTTCCCTCCAAGGAAAGCTCAATCAACCCGTGCGCAAGCTATCCCTTGGGGAACGAATGAAAGCGGAATTGATGGCCGCATTATTGCACAATCCCGATGTTTTATTTCTGGATGAACCCACCCTCGGATTAGATGTAAATGCCCAAGCCTCTGTACGGGATTTTTTACGGGAGTACAATCAACGCACGGGGGCAACTATTCTGTTAACCAGTCATTATATGGCGGATATTACAGCCTTGTGTAGTCGCGTAATTTTAATTTATGCGGGTCAACTGATTTATGATGGAAGTTTGGATGGGTTAGCCGAGCGTTTTGCTCCTTATCGCGAGGTTCAGTTAGAGTTAACTCATGCAGTTTCTGACCCCGAAAAATTGCGCCAACAAATCTCGAAGTATGGAGAAGTAGAAGAAATTGCGGGTCAGTCGGTCCGATTACTGGTGCGTCGGGATAGTTTGACGGCAACGGTTAGTCAAATTTTAATGGATTTTGAAATAGTAGATTTAACGGTCACCGAACCCCCGATTGAAGAAGTAATTGGACGAGTCTTTCGTGCCGGGTCGATCGCCTGAAAAGAAGGGGTCTAAAAGGAAGCTCTCTCCCTCGAAAAAAGGGTTCTATAAAGCCCTATTTTGGATAATTGCTCTTACAAATGACCCCATTTTTTACAATTTTTTACAAGTTATTCCCTAAAACTCATGCAACGTTTTTTAAGAATTGCTCCCACTCTCATTTCAGTTTACTATGCTTATATGTTGGAATACCGGGCGGAATTAGTGTTATGGGCGCTGTCCGGTTCTCTGCCTTTTATTTTAATGGGATTATGGCTAGAAGCGTCTCAAACTGGGGAGTTTGCCTTAGGGCCTGTAGAGTTTGCCCGTTATTTTTTAGCGGCGTTTATTGTCCGACAATTAAATGTAGTATGGGTGGTTTGGGAGTTTGAAAAAGAAGTGGTAGAAGGAAAACTTTCCATGCGGTTATTACAACCGTTGGACCCGGGGTGGCATCACGTTGCTTCACATTTGGCTGAACGCGCGGCTCGTTTTCCCTTTATTATAGGCTTAGTTTTAGTATTTTTTGCCTTATACCCCGAGGCGTTTTGGATTCCTTCTTTGGGCCAAGTTTTGCTGTGGGTATTGGTGGTGACGATCGCCTTTTTCCTGAGATTTTTGATTCAATATACCTTTGCCCTTCTCTGCTTTTGGATCGAACGGGCAAATGCAATCGAGCAATTTTGGTTTTTATTCTATCTCTTTTTCTCGGGCATGATAGCCCCTTTAGAAGTGTTTCCAGACTCCGTGCGGCAAGTCGTTTTATGGACCCCTTTTCCCTACTTAATACACTTTCCAGCGGCGCTATTAGTGGGATTGCCGGTAGATGTTATCCCTAGTCTCGCCATCATGTTAGGTTGGGTGGCCCTCTTTTGGATTGTAAATCGCTGGTTGTGGCGTCGTGGGTTGCGCCAATATTCCGGGATGGGTGCTTAATCGGGTAAACTGCTGAGGAAAGGGCGACTGCCAAATCAAGAATTTCCGATGAAAAGCCGTTTCATGGCGTATTTGAATAGCGGTTTGGAGGTGAATCATTTTCGTTAACATTTCTGGTGCTTCCTGAGATAGTTCCTCTCCATCATCGCCGGTTCAATTTCGAGGAATTATTCTCCTGTAGTTAAGGCAATTTCCTAAATATTTTTGACGAGTTGTTCTCTGTCCTTGAACCTATCACTCAAACCAAATTCCCCTGATTTAAATGAGGGGAAGCTGTCAAACCTTCCCTCTTCCTTCACCCCTAAAAAGAACCTGTCCAGTATCTTAGGACTGGATTTCACGAGGCAAAATTACGGTAAAGGTAGAACCCACATTCACTGCTGAAACCACCTCAATATTACCCTGCAATAATTTAACCAAACGAGAGACGATCGCCAGTCCCAATCCCGTACTATTGGGAAGAAACTTATTATCGCAACCCAGCACGCGGAAATAAGGGTCGAAAATCTCCCCTTGGTCTTTTTCCTCAATCCCCACTCCTGTATCGCTAATGGCAATTTTCCACTCCTGTTCTGAGAGGATTTGACACTCAATTCTCACCGTTCCTTCGTGGGTATAGCGCAGGGCATTACTCAGCAAATTAGTTAACACCTGCTGTAAACGTAACGGGTCCGTAATGATTTTTTCGGGAGCGTGCTCGCAATCTACCTCTAGCCTAATTTTTTTCTCTCTAGCGGTTGTCTCCACCATTTCTACGGTTTTATAAATCAAACTTTTAACCGGAGTTTCAATCAGATGTAACGGCATTTTCCCCGCTTCATAACGGGAAATTTCTAAGGCATCATTAATCAATTGGAGCAACAGTCGTCCGCTGCGAAGTACCCTTTCAATATGCTCCACATTCGGTAATGACTCTTGCACTTCCGGAAAATGTTTTTTCTGCTGGCGTAAAAATAGATCAGAATAGCCAATAATCGAAGTGAGTGGGGTTTTCAATTCATGGGCGAGGTGGGCGAAATTATCTTTATTTGCCCGCACTAACCGCGTGAGTTCTTGATTGGTAAGATTGAGTTGAGTTTGCAAGTCCTCTAACTCTCTCAATCGTTCTTCTGTATAACTGCCGAAACAGCGTCCGATGACTTGATCCATTGCCTGATTAATCAAGCGGATAGCCCGAATAATCTCCTTCGGTTTTTTCTGTTCAAGTTCCGCTTCAAGGGCCGAAATAATCGTCTCTCGGGCTAAACCATATTCTCGGGCAATTTCTTGAGGTTCATAGCCTTGTTGCGCTCTAATATAGCCATGCTCTAATGCCGATTCTAACATTTTCCCTTCTTGATTTTCCGCCTCGGGGTCAAGAAAAGAAGCGAGCGCCTCGATAATAAGGGGCAGGGTATCGCGGATTTCCGGGTAGGGTAGGTGGTTCGCTGTGGGGATTGTTTCATCAGTACAAACCGCTGCAACCCACTCTTTGACAATCGATTCTTTTTTCTCTAATAAAAGTTGGCTAAAGTCGTTCATGGCTGGTTTGATACCCTTAATTTTTTGTAAATTATTCCCCTAGATTACCTTAACCCCACAAAGATTTGCCTGGGTCGCGAAGTTGGTGTCTTTCGATTCTTGATCATTTCCCCAATCGGCGATCGCCGCGCTACCCTAAAAACAAACCCATTTTTTATCGTGATTCCCCTCTATCCTCTACAATCTTCACTCGAAATGAGACGTTATTTTTTGGCCCTAACGCTATTTTGGAATACCGCCATCGCCGCTGAACTCGAATATCGGGTCAACTTTGCGATCGCTGCCCTCAGCAGCCTCGGAAACCTAGCAGGTAGTTGGTTTGCTTTATCCTTATTTTACAGGCCCGACTACAATTTTGCGGGGTGGCGATGGGAAGAAGCCCTGATGGTTCTGGGAGTGTTTACCATACTCCAAGGCTTTTCTTCCACATTCCTTGCCCCTAACCTAAATACCATCGTCCGCCAAGTGCAGGAAGGGACCCTTGACTTTGTGCTGCTTAAACCGATCAGTTCTCAATTTTGGCTATCCGCGCGGACTGTTTCCCTTTGGGGGCTGCCTGATATTATCTTGGGTTTACTTCTGATTCTCTATTCAGGTATTCGCTTAAATTTAGCCCCAACTAACTACTTTGTGAGCTTAATTCCGTTGTTTTTTGGAGCAATCAGCCTCTACAGCCTCTGGTTTATGTTAGGGGCGATGAGTATTTGGTTTGTTAAAATATACAATGTAACCCAAGTGTTGCGCGGATTACTCGAAGCCGGTCGATTTCCAATGGTAGCCTATCCCACCGCCTATCGGTTTTTCTTCACCTTTATCGTACCCGTGGCGTTTCTAACCACCGTACCTGCGGAGGCCGTTTTAGGGCGTGTTGAGTCCAGTTGGATTGCCGGGGCCGGATTCTTGGCGATCGCCCTCTTCTTCGCTTCAATGGCCTTCTGGCGCTTTGCCTTACGCTTTTATACCAGTGCCTCAAGCTAGAGGCTGAATCGGGTAGAGACGAGGGATTCACCGTCTCTACCGTTGTCACTCCTGCTCATTTAAGATTTACTTCTCACAGGGGGAGACAGCAGGGCAGAACCACACAGCCTAATCCAGCATTTGACGTTCCTTTTAAGGCTTGATGGGCATTCGCACAAGCGCGGAAACGTTCCCGAGAAAGGGCGATGGCAGATGTGAAATTTTCATGACTAAACGTCCGATAGATAAAATCGGAACAGGACTCGTCTTGATGTAAGGTTCGATGAGCGCAGGCAAAGCCTTTCCGGGGGGAAAGATGGATTTTATAGGCGGCGATCGCCTCTAGGGTCAGCCCTCGGGCGATCGCGTCAACGTTGGTGATTTGCATTGCTGATTTTTGGCGTAAATTCTAGCTACTTTCTACTACATCTCCTCTTTTCTTTTCTCTATCAAAAGGAAGAAATACTCTAACAAGAGTCTCTTCCTCAAAGATTGGGTAGACCAAAATTCTTTATCTACAATTAATCAGAGTTACTATACAATTCCTCAAAAATGATATAGCGACCCTAAATAAAATTAACAAGTTTTTAATGGAGTGGGAGCATCTTACTCCCTTACTACTTTAAAAAGCAAGATGCTCCAGGGGAGGAATTTGAGGGGTAGAATAATTTAGCGGCGCTCTATAAGAGGCTGATTTTAGAGCGACTTAACGACCCATTTACCGGATTTTTAGAAGAGAACTTATTAACTTTTATAAAAGGCACTTTGTGGATACGTTCATGTTCCCTAAACCCTGAAAGAGACGCGAAATTTCGCGTCTCTAAATCTTGTTTTAATTCAGGGTTGCTGTAACCAGAGGATTGAGTATTACACCTGTACCGCTTTCTCCAGAATCAGCTTAGAACGTTTCACAGGGTCAGGGATTTGAATCGGATAATCTCCAGTGAAACAGGCTGAACAGAAGCGGTTGGGGTCTTCTCCCGTTGCGACAAGCATTCCCTCCCAACTTAAATAAGCCAGAGAGTCTACTTCGATTTGTGCTTCTATCTCGGCTACGGTTTTAGTTGCGGCAATCAGTTGATCCTGACTGTCGGTATCGATGCCGTAGAAGCAGGGATGAGTCACAGGGGGGGATGAAATTCTCATGTGCACTTCCGTTGCCCCCGCATCCCGCAGGGCTTTAACGATTTTGCGACTGGTGGTACCGCGCACGATGGAATCATCCACCATCAAGACTCGCTTGCCGACGAGGACATCTTTAAGGGGATTGAGCTTCATCTTAATCCCAGACTCCCTCATGTGCTGAGTGGGTTGGATGAAGGTACGCCCAACATAACGGTTTTTAATCAGTCCTTCAGCGTAGGGAATCCCCGATGACTGGGAATAGCCGATCGCCGCTGGAATGCCGGAGTCGGGAACGCCAATGACGATATCCACATCAGCCGGAGATTCTTGTGCCAGTTGTCGTCCCAGTTGCAGGCGATAGCTATACAATGACTCATTGCACATGATGCTATCGGGTCGCGCAAAGTATATCATTTCAAAGATACAAAGTTTGCGCTGGGATTCTTGACTCCAATGGAAAGAGGCTAATCCTTCTTCCCCAATCCAGACTAATTCTCCCGGTTCCACATCGCGCAGGTATTCTGCACCAATGATGTCTAACCCACAGGTTTCGGACGCCAGAACATAGCGGCTGGGATTGCCCTCTAAGATGCCAATCACCAAGGGACGAATGCCGTTAGGGTCCCTGGCTCCCATGATGCCTTTCGGGGTAGCGATCGCCAAGCTATAGGCTCCCTTACAGCGATGAAAGGCGCTGATAGTGGCATCTAACCAGTCTTTGCCCTTGTCTACTTCCAACCCGATCGCCAGGGCAATCATTTCTGAATCCGTTGTCGTGACGAGGTTGCACTTTTGTTCGATCAACTCTTGACCCAGCACTGCCGTATTGACAAGATTGCCATTATGTGCTAAGGCTAAGGGACCTAACCGCGTTTGCACGATCGCCGGTTGAGCATTCACCACCCGACTCGTTCCCGTCGTCGAATACCGGGTATGTCCCACCGCCAAATGTCCCGGTAATTCCTCTAGAATCGTCTCATTAAAGACTTGGGACACTAGCCCCATCCCTTTATGGAGATGCACCTCGCCATTGCTATCAAAAGTGGCAATTCCTGCGGATTCTTGGCCCCGATGCTGAAGGGCATAGAGACCAAAATAGGTCATTTTCGCCACATCTTCACCGGGGGCATAAACTCCAAACACGCCACAGGCTTCTTCGGGTTTATCCGGGCGGTTGGACATAGCCGGGTTAACCTCAGTGGGTTCACTCAAAGACCCTGCGGATGCAGGATAATGCTCGTCAGAGGACAAGGGACGATTGGGGATCATGCTTACGGCTTCGCTCCTGTTTGGGGTAGTAGATCAACCGGGAAGGTTTGGGGATGCAGATAGGCGACGTTCGATGGCATTCGACCAGCGATCGCGCATATCTGCCATACTAACGTCAATTAAGGGAAGGTTAACATCGGAATTAACGATTAAAGCTGTCTGGATATCCGATACTTCCCCAATTTTTTGCCAACTTCCTGCCAAGTGCTCTTGTAAATAAGATTCCCAGTTTTCCACCTGTTCTGGCGAAACCGAGACTACAATTCGAGCACCGCCTTCGGCAAATAAAATTTCATCCCAGCGTGAGAGGCTTGATACATCGGTATTTAAGGTAATTTTCGCCCCTAAATTCCCGCTAATACAGGATTCAGCCAACGCCACCAGTAAGCCGCCCTCTGCCGAATCGTGGGCTGATTGTATCCACCCTTGGCGAATCCCTTCCCGACAGGTAGCTTGGACTTGTCGTTCCAACTGATAATCCACCACAGGCGGTTTCCCGGCAACAGTTCCATGAATGGCGGCTAAATATTCCGAACCGCCTAAAGAAACAGTTTTGGTAATAGCAGCGATCGGTAATCCTAATAGATAAATCCCATCCCCGGGATTGCGCCACCCTTGTCCACAAACTTGGCTAATATCTGGAATCAACCCCACCATGCCAATCACCGGGGTGGGATAAATCGGGGTGGGTTTCCCATTGGCATCGAGGGTTTCATTGTACAGAGAGACATTCCCTCCAGTCACCGGAGTAGAAAACTCGCTACAAGCCTCAGAAATGCCTTTGCAAGCCGATGCTAACTGCCAATAGCCAATGGGTTTTTCGGGACTACCGAAATTGAGATTATCCGTCACGGCAATCGGTTCGGCACCAACACAGCTTAAATTGCGGGCAGCTTCTGCCACCACTGCCTTTGCCCCTTCGTAGGGGTCCAGATACACATATCGGGAATTGCAATCTACCGTAGCGGCAACCCCGCGATGAGTGGCTGGAGTGGAGGAGAGGGGTTCTTGAGGGCGTAACCGAACCACTGCCGCATCTCCTCCTCCAGGCAACAAGACGGTATTATTCTGCACCTGATGATCATATTGCCGATATACCCACCGCTTCGAGGCGATCGTGGGGGTATCTAACAATTGCAGTAAAATCTCAGTCCAACTCTGGGATTTGCCTTGAATCTCGATGCCTTCAGCAGTGCAAGGGGGAAGAGTAGCGGGAGTCCACTGCCATGCTTTTTGGGCGTATTCTGGAGGTTCTGCCATTAACTGGCGATCGTAAATTGGCGTATCTTCGGCTAAAGCGCGACAGGGGATTTCAGCAGCAACTCCCCCTTGATGGAGAATCCGCACAATGGGTTCAGCAATCACCGTCCCTGCCACTACCGCCTGAAGTCCCCAACGATGGAAAATATCAATCAGTTCTTGTTCCCGTCCCTTGTGTGCCACAAACAGCATCCGTTCCTGGGATTCCGAGAGGAGGAATTCGTAAGGAACCATGCCAGTTTCGCGGACTGGAATTAAGTCTAAATCCAATTCAATACCGAGATTACCTTTCGCTGCCATTTCTGAGGTGGAACAGGTAATTCCCGCAGCCCCCATATCCTGCGCGGCAACCACTGCGCCGGTGTTGAAGGCTTCTAAACAGGCTTCAATCAGGGATTTTTCGAGGAAGGGGTCGCCAACTTGTACCGCAGGGCGATCGTCTGCGGATTTATCGGTGAGCTCTGCACTAGCAAAACTTGCCCCTCCCATACCATCTCTGCCGGTGGTAGAACCGACATAGAGGACGGGGTTACCAACACCGGAAGCACCGGATTTGACAATTTCGGGAGTTTCCATAATCCCTAATGCCATGACATTGACGAGGGGATTGCCGGTATAGGCGCGATCGAAGTAAACCTCACCGCCTACGGTGGGGACTCCAACACAGTTATGGGTGACAATGCCGGAGGTGGTGACAAACAGATGAGTATTGTCCACTTCAATATCGTAGACATCGCATTCCTCAACGGCATTCGTTTCGATGTTCTTAATTTTGACAAATGCCAGTTCATTGGAGATGGAATAACGGGGGAATGAATATTTTGTCCCGTTATAACGTTCCAACGCGGTTGCTAATTCGGCGTTGCGTTCTTCTCCAAAAACATCAGCTAATGCGGTGAGCCCGTAGACATTGCTAACGTCCATTTGCCACAAGGCCTTCCGCTGACAGATGCGGCCTTGGATATTGGTTTCTTTGGCGGGTTGTTGATAGATTAGCGGAATAGCTCCGAAGCTCTGCATGAGCAAAGTCACTTGCTCAAACAGTTTATGGCTGGTCGTGGCAAAGCTAATTTTGGCATGATTGCCATGAGTTTTGGTGGTTAGAGAACCATCGCCGCGTAACAAGCCTTTGAGTGCCTCACGCTGTAAACAACGAGGCCATTGGAAGATAAAATCGGGTAAGGCTTTATGACTAGCGTCACTGCCACATTGCCACACTTCTTTTAAGAGATAACCCAACAGCCAGGATGTGGCATAAACGGCGATCGTAGACTCGCGGTTTTCCACGCATGGGCGTAGTCCGAGGGTTTTGAGTCCATCCATGACGTCATGAACGTATTCGTTTTCATGGAGACCAAAGGTGAAAATTATTTTATAGGTATTGCCATTTTCAGAAACGCAGCCTTCCGAGAGGTAGTAGCCGAGTAAACGTGCGAATGTTTCATCCGGCTGAATGATGGCATTCATGTAGTTAGCTTTGCCGCTGCGCCGATAGAGGCGGATGCTACTGCGCGATACGTCGAGGAGAGGTTCTAATTTGAGAAAATAGGGCAGGGGTAATATGCCTTTGCTGAGATATCGATGCCGATTAACGGGGGAAGGTTCGATGGAACGCAAGGCATCACGGATTTCGGTTGAAATCTGCCACTCTGGAGGGAGATCAACGTAAACGTCTTGATTTCCGAGATAGCGATCGTCTAAGGCATCCAGCAGATCCAATGCGGGAACTTCCCCAGTGGATTCTGTCTGTGGGGAGGGCATATTAATCAGGATAGGAAGAAGATCCCCCTGCTTTAGTCTGTCGGCATTGCGAGTCTGCCACACTCCTTCTTCTAAAATGCACATCGGATGATCCGTGGTCATCGTCAGGGTCCGACCCAATGCTGTGCGGATGGTAATTAAGTTGGTGGTGCGTCGTTTGAAGACGTGGCGAACGGGTTGCCAGCAACTCTGCTGGGTATTAGGTTCCAGAGAGAGGGTTTCAATGCCAGCAGTTGGATCGAGTTCTGCGGTGGTTTGATTTTGGGGTAAATGGGATTCGACAAAGTTGCCGATGGTATCGAAATGAACGCCATTTTTATCCCGCCAGATTAGGGTTTCGGTGGGAATCAAGCAATTACCGTAATGTGAAATCCCTTCTACAACGCCGGTGAAGATGCGGCGAGTGCGGGGGTCTTCGATATTTCCGAAGCGGAGGGAGTTGAGAAGGGCGATCGGGCGTGCACCCATTGTAAAGATATCTCGGAGGATACCGCCAACCCCGGTGGCTGCACCTTGGAAGGGTTCGATCGCCGAGGGGTGGTTGTGGGATTCGATTTTGAAGGCAAGGCGCAAACCGTCTCCACAGTCTATCACCCCGGCATTTTCTCCAGGACCGACTAGGATGCGATCGCCGGTGGTGGGAAACTGTTTCAGCAGGGGACGGGAGTTCTTATAACAACAGTGTTCGGACCACATCACGCCAAACATTCCCAATTCTGCTTTATTGGGATGACGTCCTAGGCGTTTGACGATTTCTTCATATTCTGCCGGTTTCAGACTTTCGGCAGCGATTTCTTCGGGAGAAAAGGGGGCGTTTGAGATTGCAGACATGGATTAGGGCGTTGCACCAGAGTACAGTAACCCTATTTTATCTGGACTTGGGCCATTCCTACCCATTGATATGTTTATCCTAACAATTCCCCTAATGCTGAGTGGATCTAGCTACAGCCTCAGCTATGGCATAATGGGGACGGTTTGCTGTCAATCGAAAACTGCTCAAAGATGAGCCAACTTTGGAGGGTGTGACCCCAGGACATCCGTTAGATGAAGTTGACGACCTGTTGGAGGGTAAAGTAGAACAGTGGAGCGATCGCGCACGATACTCTAAATGGGACCAGCAAATCATATCGTAATGTCTCGGAACGAACCGCACAATAGATTATGGTCGTCGAGACTCTATAACCCGATGGCACCCATCGAATAACTCTCTTCTCTCCTCTTTGTCAAATGCCTCGATAATGGAGACAAATATCGAAAATGGCTTCCCCTAAGCACTTCGAGTTTCCCATTGCTAAAGCACAATATCTCTTCAACCGCGCCACTGAACTAGGACAAGGAGGAGATAAGCGGAAATTCTGGCGGGATGTGATGGGGTTTGAGTCATCAGAAGCAATTCGAGAGGCAATCTTAACTGAGGTATCTTTGGATATACTGCAACCTCAGAGTCAAAACGAACACGGGGAACTCTATCGTGCCTATATAGAAGTTACAGGGGTTTCTGGGATCTCTCGACGGATTAAAACGGTTTGGATTGTGCTATTTGATGAAGATGTTGCTAGGTTTGTAACAGCACTACCGGATAGATTAGGAGGGTTGTAATGGCTCGATTTCAGCTATTTGATGGGGTTAAACTCACTGAAGCAATTCCCTTAACCGATGGGGGAGTGGCGCAGGTGGATACCGTGGGTACAATTGTGGAAGTTCTGGGAGAGGGAAAGGCTTATCTTGTCGAATTGTTTGGGGGTTGGGTTAAGTACGATGAAAAGGGTAATTTTGTGTCAGCGGTTCAGGATGAAGCTGATTCGTTTATGGAGACAATCGGGGTGGAAACCGTTTATCCTCATCAATTCGTTTTAACAATTTCTGCTCGTCAAACGATGGGAGTTCGAGAACATTTAACAGCAGTTTTAGAGGATTTATCCGATGATTTAGTTGCTGAAGTTCGCGATTTTGCCGAATTTTTACAGCAGAAACAGTAACAAAAGCAAGTCAGTTCATAAAATGCTAACCGATCCAGAATTAAAATCGAAAGTTGATACAATTTGGGATAGATTAGGGTCCTCGGGACTGTCTAATCCGATGGATCCGAGCGAACAATTCTCTTCTCTTTTTCAAGTGCCTGGATAATGCAGAGAACAAGCGGGAGAAACAAGCAAAGCTGCGTAAAAAAGAATTTACCCCGCAAATTAAACCAGAATGGAGATGGAAGTACGGGAGTTGATGAGTTTTATAGATGAAAAATGAAAGTTAGAGAAGTTATTAAAATGTTAGAAAATGATGGGTGGTATTTAGCCAAAATCAAGGGCAGTCATCGTTAATTTAAACACCCAGAAAAAGCTGGAACTGTTACAGTATCAGGTAATTTAGGGGTTGATATGCCAATTGGTACGCTAAAAAATGTTTTGCGGCAAGCTCAACTAGAAGAGGAGGAAGAGTAATGCGTTATGCGGTTGTAATTGAAAAAGGTGAAACTAGCTACGGCGCTTATGTTCCCGATTTACCTGGATGTGTAGCTGTAGCTGAAAGTTTAGCAGAGGTAAGGAGTTTAATTAAAGAGGCGATCGCCTTTCATCTCGAAGGGTTACAAGAGGATGGTTTTACTATTCCCAAACCTGTCTCTATTTGTGAATATGTTGAAGCATGATAATTATGAGTTGCCAGAGGTCACAATGGAAAGGTAGCTGAAGTTCTAGCATATTATAGCTAAGGAAGTAAGAGAGTTAAATGAATTACTTGAATCCGAATAAATCTGACGATGCGTTTATTCTGAAACGAGAAGAGGCGGAAGCCTACCTGCAACGGATTACTGATCCGCCAAAGTTGAGCCTGTTGAAGGTTTCAGACTTTCGGCAGCGATTTCTTGCGGAGAAAAGGGGGCGTTTGAGATTGCAGAGATGGATTAGGGCGATCGCACCAGAGTACAGTAACCCTACTTTATCTGGATTTGGGCCATTCCTACCCATTGATATGTTTTCCTAAGAATTCGCCTAATGCTTCTTTACTCATTTTGTCTTCCACCACATCTAAAACCATCTGGTATGTCGCATCCGGTGACAAGTTGAGGCGGTATCCGTTGATTCTGAGGAACGTCAACATTACCGCTAAGGCAGTGCGCTTGTTGCCATCCACAAAGGGATGATTCTTTGCTAGATGGTAAAGATAGGCGGCGGCTTGTTCTGGTAAAGTGGGATGCAGAAACTGTCCGCCAAAGGTAGCTTGAGGTTGAGCCAGTGCGGAGTCAAGTAACCCTTCGTCTCTAATCCCAGAAGTACCGCCAAATTTGTTGATTTGACGGTTGTGGATATCCTGAACTTCGGACATTTCAATAAATCTAGGAGTCTGCAAGGCGACGGAAAACCTCCTCCCATTCTTGTTCGACGGCTAAATAAGCCTGCCAGACTTCTTCTTTGGAGGCATAAGTAAATAAGGGTTGGTCTGGCGATCGCTTTATTTCAGTGGCGTGATGGCTTTCTGGGTTGGATTCAGTATAGCTATACTGATCAACTGGGTTGATTTGTTTTGAGTTCGGTTCCATTTTACTTCCTTCAAAACTACTATTTTTATAAATTCTACCCTATCTCAGTCTTCAAGAAGATATTTTATGACAATTTAAGCAAAAACTAGCAACGAGTTCAGTGGTAACACGAAACAAAGATAACGACTGAAGTCATTACTACAAACTGAAGAAGATTAGCCCGCAGACGCGGGCTTTAGTTCTGATATTTTCCACCCTTTAGAGTAAGGAATTTCTACACCTTAGCCACTTGAAGAAAAACGAATTTTCAGGTAGTCATCTTCCATTTTTGCCCCCGAAGGTTGTAATGCTGCCAAGGCTTGCGGTAGCACTAAATTACGGCGATGGTTACCGATGGTAATATTCAATTCATCAGCGCTTTTACTGAGTTGAACTTGGTCTTTGGGAATCCCGGGTAAATACAGTTCTAAACTGTATTCATTATCTTTTTGCACGACGCGAACGGTGGTTTCTTTATAGTAAACCTGGCTCGGGTCTTCATCTTTCCCGTACAAGGTTTCTTTGAGGCGATCGAGGGCTTCTAAACCGCACATTTCCTCAGAATAAAGAGGAACCTCTTTCACCGGCAGGGGATGGAAATTTTCGTGGATTTCATCTCTGTACTGCTTTTGACTTTCTTTCCACCGTTGGAAGAAGGGGTCGGTGACACTTTCGGGAATAATTCGGTTGGCAACAATCAAATCGGTGGCTACATTATATAAACTCAAATAGGCATGAGCCCGTAAGGATTCTTTAATCACCATTTTCTCAGGATTGGTGACTAAGCGGACCGAGGTTTTAGTATTATCCGTTAATACTTTTTCCAATGCCTCAATTTGTTCATAAAACTCAAAAGGTGCGTCCATCACCTCTTTATCCGGGAGGGAAAAACCGGCGATCGGTCTGAAAATTGGTTCAACAAAAGGTCTAAGGGCGACGGATATGCCTTGGAAGGGTTTATAAAACCGTCTCATATACCAGCCCCCGACTTCGGGTAAGCTGAGTAAGCGCAGGGCGGTGCCAGTCGGTGCGGAGTCAATAATCAGGACATCATAGAAGCCTTCGTCATAATGCCGTTTCATCCGCACGAGGCCGAATATTTCATCCATGCCGGGTAAAATGGCGAGTTCTTCGGCTTGAATGCCATCCAGTCCCCGGGCTTGCAAAACTTGGGTAATATAGCGTTTGACAGACCCCCAGTTGGCTTCTAATTCGATGAGTGCATCGAGTTCTGCACCCCAGAGGTTATCTCTAACTAGGCGAGGTTCGTGACCTAATTCCATGTCAAAGCTATCGGCCAAGGAATGAGCTGGATCGGTACTCAATACTAAGGTTTTATAGCCTAATTCGGCACATTGCAATCCGGTGGCAGCGGCAACGGATGTTTTACCCACGCCGCCTTTCCCGGTCATTAAAATTAATCGCATGGATCTTTTACCCCTGCCTGAGAATTGTTAACATACCTTTACTTTAGCGGTTTTTTCCCGGAACCTGTGGCTGGAAGTGTTGTTTGAGGACGTCGAGGCGGGAGATATCCCAGTAATCGATGTGGGAGATAATTTTTCCCTCGGGGTTGAGTTGTAATTCACTCCGTCCGGAGATGGCAATGGGAGGTTTCCAGGGTAGGGGTGTGATCCAATGCAGGGTCCAGCGGGTTTCGATGGTGTCGTGGATGCGGCGAATGTCGTGTAAGTCCATTTTGATTTGTTTAAACCAGGTGGACATGAAGCCAATCATCTGTCGGTAGCGATCGCAGCCCCGAAATTCGGTCATCGGGTCTTTGAAATAGACCTCTTCGGCATACAGGCTATAAGTCTGGTTTTGGGGAAATTGTTGATAGTCTTGTGTGAGAATTTCAATAATGTCCATAAAGCAAGCTCATTTAGGTAACTTTTAAGGAAAATAATAAACCCCCAGCAATTGCTAGGGGTTCTTTTAAAAGGTTATTCAAATGAAGGGTTTAAAAAGTATTTTCACCCCTTCAAGTTTCAACCTTTATGCAAACCATTCTTCGACGGCTTCTTCCTTGGTGTTGGTCCGACGCGCAGGGGTAACCCGATTGAAGTTCATGTGGATCTCGCGGCTTTGTTCACCGTCGGAAGCCACTGCTACGATCGGGTAATCGATGATCCCATCTTGGAAGGACATCTGGAAGCGGAAGGTACCATCAGCATTGAGTTTGATAGGACGTCCACCGATGGTGACGGTGGCATCAGGTTCGGTGGCACCGTAGACGATTAATTCGGCGTCGGCAACCAGCCAGAACTTACGAGGACGGTTCGGAGGTGCGGAGGCGGCAAAGCCTGCACCGGACATGGTTAAGCCAACACCGGACATATTCATGCCGATACCAGAGGCGTTAGGAACGGCCCACATTCCGACACCGGAGGGGAAGACGTAGGAACTGAGGGATTCCGAGGGGGCCATCGAACCCGGAATGTGCTGCATGGACCCGAAGAGGGAACCGGCAACGCGCTGGGATTCGACTGTTTGGGTCATACCAAAGATTTCGTCGTAGATGGCGTTAGGACTACTGCCAATACTCAGCGGGGCTTTCTTACTGGGGGGAACCAGTTGCATAAAGGTTTTGCCGCGTAAGTCTTCTTCCCATTCGATGGTGAGGAAGTGGTCTTCAATCCAGTCGGAGGGATAAACCGGGGGAATGTGGACGAGGGCAGAACGGGAGAGGACTAACCAGCGGCCATCAGCGCAGCGGTAGCCGATGTCTACAACGTAATCGCGATCGCTCACGGGGATCGGTAAGTACCATTCCCGCGCCAGTTCGTCACAAGGATATTCCTGAATGCTGTGGGGGCTTTGGTTTTCGATATTGATGTCAGTGACATCGTATAGGCGCAGGGCTAACTGTTGGCCGCCTTGACGCCGCATTTCTTCTTTACTGGTATTGGAAATATCCCAGTAGCTATACGCCCATTGGGGGTCTCGCGGTAACAGCATGATCCGGCTTTCACCGTAACCACCAGGCAGATCGCCGAGTCCTTCATCGACGGAGGCGAGAGTTCCACCTGTGCGATCTTCTTGACCCAGTTCAAATTTTGCTGCTTCCACTTCTTCCTGTGCCTCCAATGTACGAGTTTGTTCTACGGAAATCTTGGTGCGTTGTTTTTCTTGAATCGATGCCAGAAGTTGAGATTTCCTCATCCGGCTATAGCGAGAGATTCCACATTCACTGGCAACTCGGCGGAGTTGTCGTAGGGTCATCTCTTCTAAAGGGGGTCTTTCTTTTGCCACTGTTCTATTGGCCTCCTATTTCGGCTATACGGCAGGTGGGTTGCTTCCGAACTCAAAACTCTCGTTATGTTTGAATCGGTTCGAGGGGTCAGTTCGGAATTTGGGGTAGCCTTGCCTGTAATGGGCGATCGCGATCCTCCTTCCCTATAAGTTTTTATGGGGGGACGAATCCCTAGTTAATTGAGTGTATGGAGTTTGCACCCCAGGAGAATAAAACTGTTGCCTTACGGTTACCCAGTTCATAAAAATTAGCTGCGGCTTGATCGCCGATCGCACTCTTAGTTGTCCACACCAATCAGGTCATGTTAGACCTTCTTTAAAGTTAGATATTCTCTATTCTTCTCTTTCGTAAATCTTGCCCAGGGGTCCTGACTTAGGATTCACTTAGAGTTCCATAAAGAGTCCATCTCCCTTGAGGATTCTTTACCTTAAATGCGACCAACCAATGTTTCCTTATTTTTGAGTGTCATCCACCGGAATGGTGTTGACTCTCGATTGGGTCCCTTGGCTGTTAACTACAGCTTTTTTTTGGGATCGTGGGGGATCGCTTCGTTATGTCTATGTTGCATAAAAGATTCGATAGGGTCAAGGGGGTTTACCAGCCGATTCTCCACTGATCTAAGGATTTATACGGATTTATAAGCCCTTCGGGGATCGTAATGTCATGAAATCTTGATATAAGCCGGAGATTGGGGATCGTCACTGAGGGACTCTATGTCAGGAGTTGATGACAATCAGGGAGCGATCGCCCTCAACCCTGATAGAGCAGGGGTCGGGGAGATGCGGCAGATGGCTTCACCCCGGTCATGAGGAATCCACAGACCCAAAAATAACCGACGGGGGCCACCCCCATCGGCTTAAATCCGGACTCAATTCGGGTCTAGGGTAGAATTACCCAGTCCCGAATGCGCCACTGACCCGCTTCGCGAACCAACTGATACTGAACCCGTAAATTATCATCGCGAGTGTTAGAAAGTTGTCCATTCTCAAATAACCGCGCCGTTTCGCTCACCTGGGCTTCTACGGTGGCACGGTCCGGGTCGGTGGGACTCATTTCAAACCCAGTTTCTTGAATATTGTGTTCGTACTCCCAATACCAACTTTCCCGACGGGCGGCCTCGGCGCGACGTTGCCACAGAGAGAGGGCCGGATCCATCAAAATCTCTGGTAACCTTTCCACCTGATGAGTGGTACCGAGGGCCTCGGATTTGATAGTAAACCATTTCTGAAGAACACTTTGAGCGATCGCCTGATTCATCGGTCCAGTGGTCGCGAGTTCTTCCGGACTCGGTTGAGTGGCGATCGGGATAGCCGGTTGGTCAAGCTGGATACTCAACTGTTCCCCCCGTAGAGAGGGCCCTCTTTGAAATAACCCGGCTATCCATCCGATCGCATTAAACAACAACCAGAGGAGTAAAAGCCCCAGTAGCCCGCCGACGCCCAATAAAATCAGACGTTCTAGCTTGGGGTTTTTTCCCTTAGTCCCACTACGTCCCACACCACTGCGACGGGATGGCGGAGTTTCTATAGGCTCCAATCCCCGGATTCGGGCGGCGATTGGAAGTTTACTGCGATCGTCCCGTTTGCCATTCCCGGACCCACTCCGGTCTTCACTCATCCCCCCACGGCCTCGATCGCGGATTCTCCCTTGACCGGCAGTATTTGCATCGGAACTGGTCCGAATTGCCGTGGGAAGCGTTGCTAAGGACAGCGCAGAGGAAGACAAGCTGGGATTTTTGCCTGGACCCCCATTTGTAGACCCATTACTATCTAATCTCAAGGTCGTTGTGAAGGAGGTATCCCGCCTGGGGGCTGGTTGCGGCAGCCCGATTGTCACGGGGTTGGGTGGCGGTGGCACCACCATCCATTCATTCACTTCATCCGCGGTAGTCTCGGGGAGTGCCTCTAAATAAGCCTGCACCTGTTCATCGGCAAAATAATCTTTAAGCGATGCCTGTGCCGATGCTAAATCCCGGAAGTGGGGAAATACCTCCGATTGCAGCCAGCGTTCAGCGTACAAACACAATCCCGGCAGTAAATCCGGCGAATTTAGGGAATTTTCCCGAATAAAGGTGAGGGTTTCTTGTTCCTGGGTCAGTTCTAGAGAGTGAGCAGCCTCCTCGGTCTGTCCCAGCAGTAGAGAACAAACTGATTGCTCTAAATGGACATCCTGACGTCGCCCTAAATGAGTCAACAGCATTTGAGCGCGACGGATGAGGGCCGGTTGTCGGGCTGCAAACCCTCGCGCGACTAAGGCATAAACCGCGAGGTAGGTAGCAACAGCGGAGGGCCGACGGGCTTCAGCTTCAAATAATTCCTGTTGTTCAGCGGCGGTGAGATGGCCTCTGAGTTGCTGAATGAACCGTAAAAAATCATCCACGGATAACCCTGAGCGATCGTCCCCGGTGCCATCAATCCCGCCCCTTTCCTGCAACATATCCTGCAAGAGTTGCAACCCCCGCTGACGCTCTTTACCTCGGGATTCCGGCAGGGCCAATAATTCTAAAATGCGGTACGGTCGGAGTTTGTAAAGGTCCGCTTGCATTTCCCCACGCACGGCAGGAAATAGCCCTTCGCGCAAGAGCATTTCCTGTCCGTTCTCTAGGGAGAGGGCGGCATTTTCATATTTACCCCCTTGCCATTGTTCTCGACCCAGTTCTAAACAGGCTAGGGCTAAGGTGAGGATAATATCTGCACCAACCAGTTTGGGGTCGCCAAACCGGCCATTTTTTAAACTAATATTGCTGCCGCTTAAGATGGGCAGCCCTAGTTTTAAAACCAGTTCATATTCTCCAAGTTCTTGGAGAATCAGCAAAGACCCGATGAATCCTTCCGAGGGGACCTCGATGCTAGGAGTATGGGGATCGAGATAGGAGTCCGTTGACTCTAGGCCCCCTCTTCCCTTTAAGGAGTCGGCTGGGGCTGACTCTAGTTCATACGCTTTAGCAAGGAAGCTAGCGTCATATTTTTGACGCTCCTCGGGATCGCTCAGAACGGAGTAAGCTTCATCAATGAGTTGTTTGCGAGCATTGGTGGCGACTTCAGAATATTCCCGCCTTGGGAGTTGCTCTTTGCGATCGCGATGGGCCTGCTTAAGCTGTTCAGCATAGCCAGGGGTTTCGACCCCAGGTACCTGAATTGGCAGGCCGAGAATCCGGTAATAATCGAGTGGCACTAGCACAATCTACTTCCCCTGCTTGATGAGCAACCAGACAAACCAATAGCAGCAAATATAAACGACTAAAAGAGTCCGATAATTATAGCCTTTAGTTTCTATGATAAAAGCTTAGGCGGTTATCTTGTCCGGAGAATTGCGGCGTACTCCAAGATTGAGCTAGGGTCGTCCCCAGGCTGAGAGGGTTTTAGCGGCTTGCCCGGTGGTTGCTTCTATTTAACAAGGTGTGGCGAGCTTCGTCAAGGACCCCCATCGGGTGAGGGTTTTGCCGCAGCACTCATCGTGATCCTTAGAAGCGATCAACCCGTTGTGGTATGATGTTTGGCCTAGTGGCGATGCTGGTGGATTAATCCCTACGAGGGATGGAACAAGTCAAGATTGAAATAAATTTAAGTTGCGACAACCGGCGGGGTTCCCCAGCAAAGGGAGTGGTTTTCCAGGTTTCCTAACAAAAAAACTGGGTTTCTTATGTTTAAGGGGTTAAACCCACGCAATTCGCTTTTCTTCCGAGGTTTAAAGACCCTCGGGTTCCAAGCTACCAGGAGACTGTGATGATTCAGGAACGGACTTTACCAACATTTGACGTAAGCACCGTACAGCTGTCGAAAGAAGACGGTTTGATGTTGTACGAAGATATGGTTTTAGGGCGCTTCTTTGAGGACAAGTGCGCCGAGATGTACTACCGAGGCAAAATGTTTGGTTTTGTCCACCTCTACAATGGGCAAGAGGCTGTCTCTACCGGGGTAATCCGGGCGATGAGACGGGATTGGGATTACGTTGCCAGCACTTATCGGGATCACGTTCATGCGTTAAGTGCTGGGGTTCCCGCAAGAGAGGTGATGGCCGAGTTATTTGGCAAGGCAACCGGATGCAGCAAGGGACGGGGTGGTTCCATGCACTTGTTCTCTGGGGAACATCATTTGCTAGGCGGTTTTGCATTTGTGGCGGAAGGCATTCCGGTTGCGACAGGGGCGGCATTTCAAAGCAAGTATCGTCGGGAAGCAATGGGGGATGCGGCTTCCGATAGCGTGTCCGCTTGTTTCTTTGGCGATGGGGCCTGCAATAATGGACAGTTTTATGAGTGTTTGAATATGGCGGCACTCTGGAAACTGCCGATTCTTTATGTGGTAGAAAATAATAAATGGGCGATCGGGATGGCTCACGAACGGGCTACTTCTGAACCGGAAATCTACAAGAAGGCTGCGGCTTTTGGGATGGTCGGGGTAGAGGTGGATGGAATGGACGTTCTGGCGGTTCGGACTGCGGCACTAGAGGCTGTGGAACGCGCCCGGGCTGGAGAAGGTCCTACTCTGATTGAAGCCATGACTTATCGGTTCCGGGGTCACTCTCTGGCGGATCCCGATGAACTCCGCAGCAAGGAAGAAAAGGAATTTTGGCTATCTCGGGACCCAATTAAGCAATTGAGTGCCTATCTCACTGAGAAAAATCTGGCGACAGCGGAGGAACTCAAGGAAATTGAGAATAAAATTCAAGCGGTTGTGGATGAGTCGGTGCAGTTTGCGGAGAATAGTCCCGAACCCGACCCTTCGGAGTTATATCGCTATGTGTTTGCGGAAGATTAGAAAGTAGTCAGAGGGTTTCAGCCATTCTCACAGGGGATGGATACCCGAATGGGGGCGCGAGAATGCGCCCCATTTTTTGGGTCCGCCGCTGAGGGCGATCGCCGTTTAGAAAATCCGACGCTATCCGATTTTCAGACCCTTTAAAGGCGAGGGGGGTTATTAAGTTAAGAAAATTATTCGGTTTCTGTCAAATTTTCTAAAAAGGTTTGTGCTTTTTCTACTAAACCCGGTGCCGGATTTTCATCTCTGAATTCTGCGAGATTTTCTTCATACGCTTTCTCTTCAGTGTGGATATTTTTGGCATCTTTTACCGCTTCTTCGTAGGATTCTTCCCGACTCTCTAATTGGTTGTCGCGGTGGTTATTATCGATCTTATATTCTTCTTTGACTAATCTCGAATCTAAACCCGTGGCTGCTACGCTGGGGTGAGCGAATGCAAAGGCACCGGAAAGACTCATGAAGGTAACTGCACACGCGATCGCCATCGCTTGCAGGCGGATTTGTTTTAAAGCGGATAAAATTCGTTGCATATCTAATGACCTCTTGGTTCGGGTTAGTTGGAAAGGGGAAGTTGCTTATATTTAGCATCGTAGGATACGGTTGGATACTCTTACCTCTACCGAGAGATAGATTAAAGCCATACCTAGGTTAGGGGTTGGGAGGGTACGAACCGGGGCGATCGCTCTCGTTTTACCAGACAGGTATATTTTCTTAAATTATTCCCATATATAGTCGGTATAAATCTGGGGAATAATTATCAGGAAATAAGGGGAATGATTTTTGTGGGAAGCGAGATGATGCCAGACTTTTTAGGAACCATTCAATTAAAAGTTTTTATCATAAAAACTCTCTATTTAAATGTAGGTAAATGTCAGTGCCTTGAAGGAAAAATTATTTTCTTGAAACTTTCTTTATTAAAACAATTCTATACTACGGGCAGGGATAAAAATGTTTTTATGGGTAGGATTAAAATATTATTATTTTCTCTCTAAAACATTCCCCTAAATACTCGATGCTTATTTTTAATTTAACATCTTTGTAGGTTTAAGATTTTTATTTTAATTTAATAAATTTATTGTTTTATAAACGGCTATTTTGTTGTAGTTTATTTTAGCTCGGGTAACTGATTAAACTGGTCCATAAACCGGCGATCAATCCAGTCTTTCCAAGTCCAGAGTAGCCGAAACGGACCCAAACCAAATTTTCCTCGGGAAGCGATCGCCTTTCCTGTACCCGTGCCAATCAAGGTTAAAAATTGCGGTTGAGGGTGGTAAGATTTTAAAGGTTTATCCTGTAAACTTCGGCAGAGATTATCAAATAAAGGTTGTCCTTGTCGCACGGCAAAAACTCCGGCTTTGGGTCGGGGATTATCTATCATGGTGGCAATATCTCCCGCTGCAAATATGTTAGAATGAGAGATAGATTGCAATTCTTGATTCACTTGGATAAAACCGCGATTATCGGTAGATAAACCCGAGGCAGATATCCAATCCGGTGCAGCCGCTTGAGTGACCCAAAATACCCGATCGCACTCTACGGTCAAACCGGCTTCACATTCCAGTTTAAGGAGTTCTGAGGGCTGGTATTCTAATCGCTTCACGGTTTGTTTTAGGTGCAGTTTAATCCCACGATGTTGCATTAATTGGGTTAAAGTTTGCGCGGCATAACGACTTTGGTCGGAGAGAATACGACTGTTGCGATGAAAGAGATGATATTCTATATTTGAGCGGAATTTTGGCTCTAAAATTTTGTTAAGATGAGCCTGCATAGATAAAGTTAATTCTACCCCTCCGGCACCTCCTCCTACGGTTGCTAGACGGCGGAATTTTTGAGGCGATCGCGAGACTTCTTCTAGGAATTGATGCCAGGATTTTAATAATTGAGGGACGGGTTTAGCCGGAATGGCATAGGTGGCGGCACCGGGGACGTCAAGGGTAGCCGGAGTGCTGCCAATATCAATAGAGAGAATATCAAAAGGAACGGGGGGATGGTTGGCGCACAAGACTTGATTATGTTGTAAATCGAGGCCGATCGCGCAGTCGTAATAGAATTGTGCCTGAGCAAAATTTGCTAAGGGTCTCAAATCGATATGCGCTTGATCAAAGGTATAAAACCCAGCAATATAGCCGGGTAACATTCCTGAATAGGGAGTGTGAAGCACATCGCTAATTAAGGTGAGGCGAATTCCAGGTAAGGGATTTAGGCCAAATTGTCGCAAGGCGATCGCATGAGAGTGACCCCCACCAATCAAAACAAGGTCTTTAATTCGGGGTTGCGGTAGGTGCGGCACGATTGGAATCCGTAGAGTGAGTGTCAGAGGAGATGAAGTATGAAATCTGAAATCTGAAATCTAGATTTTACTTCCTCCCTTTTACTCTACCTTGTCCCACCCCAAAATTATCAACCATACAGGGCATAAAATGATACGATCACAAAGCAGTAGATTGCTCAATAAAAGCGGCAATCATATCGGGTTGCCATCTGAATCGCATATTATGAAATCAATCAACGAACTACTAAAAACCCAAGTTGAGAAAGCGCTAGTCGCTGCTTATGGGGAAGAAATGGCGGGAACTGATCCAATTTTAGTGCCAACGACTAATCCTAAATTTGGCGATTATCAAGCCAATTTGGCGATGTCCTTGGCAAAGCCTTTAAAGCAAAAACCCCGAGATATTGCCCAAAAAATTATAGACCATCTGGATATAGCGGAATTTTGCGAACCGCCGGAAATTGCCGGACCCGGATTTATTAATTTTACCCTAAAACCCAGCTATTTAGAACAGCAACTGGCTACAATTGAGGGCGATTTACGGCTGGGTATTGAACCTGTCACCCACCCGAAACGAGTAGTGGTGGATTTTTCTAGTCCGAATATTGCTAAAGAAATGCACGTCGGTCATTTACGCTCTACCATTATTGGAGATAGTATCGCCCGGATTTTAGAGTTTTGGGGTCATGATGTTTTGCGCCTCAATCATGTAGGGGATTGGGGTACGCAATTTGGAATGTTGATTACCTATTTGAGGGAAGTCTATCCTGACGCATTGACTACGGCCAATGCCTTGGATTTGGGGGATTTGGTAGCGTTTTATAAAAAGGCCAAAAAGCGCTTCGATGAAGATGAGGAATTCCGCGAAATTTCACGGCAACAAGTAGTAAAATTGCAAGGGGGCGATCGCGATGCTCACCGTGCCTGGGAACTGCTGTGTGAACAATCCCGCCAGGAATTTCAAAAAATTTACGATTTGCTGAATATTCAGCTTACGGAACGAGGAGAATCCTTCTACAATCCTTTGCTTTCTAAGGTGGTAGAGGACTTAGAAACTCAAGGATTATTAGTTGAAGACCAAGGTGCAAAATGCGTATTTTTAGAGGGGTTTACCAACAAAGAAGGAGAACCTCAGCCTTTAATTGTGCAGAAGACGAATGGGGGATATAATTATGCAACGACCGACCTAGCTGCATTGCGTTATCGGATTGAAGAGGATAAATGCGATCGCATTATTTATGTAACGGATATCGGTCAATCCACCCACTTCGCTCAATTCTTTCAAGTTGCTAGACGCGCCGGTTGGATTCCTGAAACTGTCGAAGTTGTGCATATCCCCTTTGGATTAGTGCTTGGAGAAGGCGGAAAGAAACTCAAAACCCGCGAAGGAGATACGGTGCGCTTACGGGATTTATTAGATGAAGCGGTCATTCGTGCTCGCGCTCAACTCCAGAGTATTATCCAAGAAGAAGGACGTTCCGAAAGCGAAGAATTCATCGAAAATGTGGCGAGGGTTGTCGGAATTGGCGCGGTAAAATATGCCGACCTCAGCCAAAATCGCAGCAGTAGTTACGTCTTTAGTTATGATAAAATGCTCTCCCTACAAGGCAATACTGCTCCCTATATGCTGTATGCTTTTGTGCGAATTCAGGGAATTAGTCGTCAAGGCAATATCGATTTCCAAAAGCTCGGGTCTGATATTCCCATTCAATTGGGAGAAGAGACAGAATTGGCCTTAGCCAAGCATATCCTTAGTTTGAGTGAAGTCCTCCAAGAGGTAGAAAAAGAACTCTTACCCAATCGTCTCTGTGAATACCTCTATCAACTCAGTAAAAAATTCAATCAGTTCTATGAAAATTGTCCGGTGTTGCAAGCCGAGGAACCTAAGAGAACCTCTCGCTTATTACTGTGTGATTTAGCTGCAAAAACCCTAGAACTGGGGTTATCTTTACTGGGAATTGAAATTATTGAACGGATGTAATAGGCTCAGGAGTGGGAAGAATAAATAGGAGAAAAACCCGGAATTTTGCCCCCGCTGGGTAGCCAAGCCAGCCTAAATTTTATGAAAAAACCCGGTTTCTAACTTTTACTTTCCCTCCTCTAGAGTATCAGTTCCCCGTTAAGGAGTTAGACATCATTCAAGTAAAGATAGAAACCGGGATGAAAAAGACCGGGATTCCTGCTTATGCAGGAATGACCGCCTTGAATAGCTAGGTGTCTGTACTGAATTTATTTAGGTTCACCTATTTAGAGTAAGGGACAAGAATCGGTTTTCTTGTCCTTTTTATCTAATATTGACCGGACTTTTGATAGATGCTTTAGCTATTCCCGGCACTAGCTTGGAACTTTTCAACAATCCAATCAAATGTTTCCAGAACTCGTTCTAGGGAACTTTCATCCTGTAAGGTGGATAGCCGAAAACTCGGCAATCGGGTTTCTTCAGAATCTGCCGGTAGGGACAGACCGATCGAACTTAAATGAGAGCGCAATTCTTGCCAGTTTTGTTCGGAATCAAAAGGCGGCTGAGTGGCATAACTGCCGCTAGAAATCACGAATTCTCCGGAAATATCCACTGTAAACAGGGCAATCGATTTCCGGCCCTTTAGCTTTAATTTAGCCACAAATCCGCCATAAAGTTCTCCAGTTCCCCAGACCACTTCGATCGCCGGTTCCTTACGCCGTCCCCATTCTTGAATACGGCGGGCCATCTGCGCTTCCTCATAACCTTGGCGCATTTCAAATTCGTGAAAGAAAGACGCCTCATCCCAGCGTCGTCTCTCGCGAGTCGCACTGGATTTTTTCTGTTGAGCTTCAGCGGTTTGGCCGATTACCCTTGGAACTAATGTTTTAAGTCCATCTTGACTGACATATTGCTTAATTTCAACGGCTAAAACTTCCGTTGGGTCTAATTGTTCATTCAGAAATTCTACTACGCGCCTCAGTTCAGGACAGACTTCATCGGACACAAAAACCAACCGCAGTTTTCCAGCTTGTAAATTGGTTTTAACCTTTTCCCAAAATCGGTCTTCATGAGCATCTCCCCCCAGAAAAGTTTCAAAAATTTGTTCGGGGTCCCGACCTGCATCGCGGCAATTTGATTCAAATTGGGTAATGATTGACTCCATGGGCCAATACACTAAAACATTGGCGGCATAGTCCAACATTTGACCGACAATTTCTCGACGAATTCGAGCCTCTTGAGAGTGTTTAACCGCGACCAGGGTAGGAATAGCATTCTGGTCCAGAAATAAATGCTCAAAAGACCATTGACCGTTGGCCTCATCATCGGTAGGGAGGGACATTTCCCGGGAAATTAATAACCATTGTCGGGGAGTGGCCCGATCAATTTGGTCTCCCGCTACTAGGTTGGGATATTTTTCCAGTAATTCTTGCAGTCGGTCTTCGGTGTCATACGCTTGTTCTATCATTTCCACAAGCCGATCGTCGTCTTGTATGAGGTAAATGCCTCCACCCATCCCTGTTCTCCGTTTTATGATTAGTGTTGCGATCTGGATGTAGGCGCGGATTTAGATCCGGCCTGAGAATACTCGTTCGGCAGGACCCGTCATGTAAAGTCGGCCATTGGATTCAGACCATTCAATGATCAGGGGGCCGCCTGGAAGATCGAGGGTCGCTTGGCGATCGCATCGACCCGTGAGCACCCCTGCCACTAAGGAGGCACAGGCCCCGGTCCCACAAGCCAAGGTTGCACCGGCCCCCCGTTCCCAAACTCTCATCTTTAGGTGCGTTCGTCCAATCACTTGAATAAACTCAGTATTGGTCCGCTTCGGAAAAGCTGGATGATGCTCGAACTGAGGACCGACTGCCGCAAGGTCTATGCTATCGACGTCTTCTACAAAGGTTATGCAGTGGGGATTTCCCATGCTAACGCAGGTCACATTCCAGGTTTTTCCCGCCACTTCCAAGGGGACATCAACTGCCTTCTCCCCGGGAGGACAGAGGGTTGTAGGAATTTCTGACCCTAGCAAGCGAGGTAAGCCCATATCTACAGTAACTTGACCGTCCGATTTCAGGGTTAGGGTCATTACCCCAGCAAGGGTGTGGATGCGATATTCTCCGGTTCCCGTAGAGGAACTGCGGGTCGGGACGCCCAGATCCCCCAGAAACCGCGCTAAACAGCGGATGCCATTGCCGCACATTTCCGGTTCCGAAGCATCGGAGTTATAGATCCGCATGGTGTAGTCCGTGTCGGGTTCCGTCGCGGGAAGGGCAAAAATTACCCCATCGGCACCGATACCAAAATTGCGATCGCATAACTGTTCGGCCTGGGACGGCGTTATCATAGGTTCCAGGTTCTGACGATTGTCAATCAGAATGAAATCATTTCCCAACCCTTGATATTTGGTAAACTCTAAACTCATTGCTTCTACTCGCGATTGTTCGGGTTCTTGTCATGATTTTATTAGATATTACCCGATGTTAAAGTTCCCACTTTTGGGAGCATAATCTTTAATCCCGAGGGAAAAGCGCGATCGCCGTCTAGATCCCTAATAGCCTCCGGGTCTGCCGCGATGTTATCCCTTACCCCGTCGGAGTTGGTTCGATGACGGGGTAACATCGTAATAGAGCCGTTTGACGGCTTAACATCGAGGCCAAAGAACCGTTTCCCCTAAGTTTTGTTTGATTTGGTCCGATGTTGTGCGATTTTGATGCCAAATTTTCTATCTTTGAGACCTAAATCATGTCTGACTTCGACACTAACTTACCCAGCATTCGCCAAGTTCAAAATTTCATTAAAGAGAAACATGAGGTAGAACTCAAACTGGTAACCGGAGATTTACTAGCCGGTAAAATTTTTTGGCAGGATAAAGACTGCATTTCTCTGCTGGATCACTACGACAAACAAACCATCATCTGGCGTCATTCAATTGTTTATCTGAAGCCAAAATCCTAACCCGCGTCCGGTTTGGCCTCAGTTTACCCTCGGAACCCTTTAGCCGCGATCGCTGGGAAGCCCTTCCTTAAGGGTTTCACTCTGGTGGGCTTTAGTCATGGAAACTGTGACAGAGGCAGATTGGCCCGGATTGGGTACTAACCAAATTTGGATCCGTTTGAGGGAGAGGAGACTGCCGCACAGAAGGAGGCGATCGCCTGCTTGCACTACCGTACCTCCGTGAGGAAACCGAATAAACTGCCCTTCCCGGCGAATCGCTTGCACCTGCACCTCATACTCGGCCCGCAAATCCAATTGAGCAAGGGTTTTATCCGTTACCGGACTCTTTTCCGAGACCATCAGCCATTGACAGGAGCGATTTTCTTGGGGAATCGCCACCTCTCCCCGGGCTAACTGCTCAAATGTGGTCAGTTCTTGTACTTGTCCCACCACCAAGAGTTTATCTCCTGTTACCAGGGCTGTATCAGCGGTGGGATAATCGATTTCTTCGCCATTCAAGCGGCGGATTGCCATTAAACTGACACCGCTGAGTCGGCGCAGATCGGTTTGTTCTAGGGTCATCCCGGCCAAAGGAGACCCTTCGGGTAAGGGATACCATTTGCTGTTCATATCTAATGCTGCCACCTGTAACTCCCGGGAGACTTCCGAGGGCGATCGCGCCGGACGCAATTCTAAATAGTGGTGGCTGCGAATTTGTTCAATTTCTCGACGAATCCCTGGCAAGGGTAATCCAACGCCGAGTAACAGGTGGGTTGCCAGTTCTAGACTCACCTCAAATTCCGATTGCACCACTTCCGAGGCCCCAAGCTGATAAAGGAGTTCGATGTCCTTTTCTTGGTTCGCCTGAACCACCACATCCAATTCTGGAGATAATTCGAGCGATCGCTTCAGGCACAACCGGGTACTCATGGGGTCCGGCAGGGCAACAGCTACCGCCTTCGCCTGATCCACCCCTGCCGCCTCCAACACGTGCAACGACGCCGCATTGCCGTAAATATAGGGAATCCCTGCCGCCCGCAGTTGCCCGATCGCCCGTTCCGAACTATCAATCACGACCAACGGATAATTATGAGCTTGTAGCAGTTGAACGACTTTTTTGCCAACCCGTCCATACCCACAAACCACGACGCGATTGGGCAAGGGCACCTCTTCCGATGCAGCCCTAGGCCCACTGGTATCTTCAAAAAATCGATTTAACCAGACCTGGTTTTCTGCCCAATCCAGCAATTTTGGCACCAGTCGCAACACGAACGGCGTTACCACCAGGGTTACAGCAGTCGTCCCTAAAATTAACAGATACACCGGACGGGAAACCAACCCAGTTGCTAGTCCTTGTGCCGTCAATACAAAGGAAAATTCCCCAATTTGGGCTAACCCCAACCCGACAATCAAAGCCGTTCTCAGGGGATAGCCAAAGCTGGTAACAATCGGGGTAATGATTAAAAATTTGCCCACAAACACTAAACAGACTAACCCCAGAATTAGTTCCAGATTCTGCCACAGAAACACGGGGTCAATTAGCATTCCCACCGAGACAAAAAAGAGGGCCGCTAAAATATCTCGCAGGGGTTCTACATAAGTTAGAGTTTGGTCGGCATATTCCACTTCCGAAATCATCAACCCGGCCACGAAAGCGCCCATTTCGATAGAAAATCCCAGGTAGTAGGTAACTAGGGCAATTCCCAAACATAAGGCAATCACCCCGAGTAAAAACAGTTCTTGACTCTCAGTTTTGGCGAGAAACCTTAATAAGGGGGGAACCAGGTAGAGTCCCACCGCCACCGCCGCGATCGCAAATAGTCCAATTCGCACCACCGCTGAAAGCACCGCCATTCCGATCGCTTCAGGGGGTTCGTTCAGGGCCGGTAAGACCGCTAACATGAATCCCAAGGCCAAGTCTTGCACTACCAAGATCCCTAACATGACCTGACCCTGTAGGGTGGGGAGTTCGTTGCGTTCCATCAAACATTTCAGGACGACAGCGGTGGAGGAGAGGGAGAGAATTGCCCCTAAGAAAACTCCTTGAGACCAAGAGGTACACCAGCCCATCCCCAAAGAAACGACCGTCGTCACCGCGATCGTCAGGACGATTTGCAGCGTGCCACCCCCAAGACTAATCCCTTTAACTTTTTTAAGTTCTGCAAAGGAAAACTCAACTCCCAGGGCAAATAAAAGTAGGGCCACTCCAAATTGAGCCAAGGTTTCAACTTGAATCAGTTCTTTGATCCATCCCAACCCGGCGGGACCTACAACTATCCCGCCCAGTAAATAGCCTAGAATTGCAGGTTGACCCAGGAGGGAAGCGAATAAACCACCACTCGCAGCGGCGGCTAGCATAGTTACTAAGTCAAGGATGAGTCTAAAGTCTTCTTGCACGGGTGCCTGTAAAAATGAGAGAAATGTTAAGGTCTATAACAATTTAGGATAACGACTTTTTTGGGTAAGCATAAGGGATGATGCGGGTAACGACAGCAAGTCTTTATTACAAACTTCTGGGTGACTGGGTTCAAGCCGAGTCACGAGAACCACTGACCCCAATCCACTCCATCTCCTCAATCTGCCCTCGGAACCGGCATGATAAAATAAAGAGCCTAAATTTAGGCCGATGTTACATCGCAACTATCCGTTTAATTGGTGGAACCTGACTCGATCGCCCGTAAGTCTATCTAGCAAGCATAAAACAGACGAACATTAAGAATGATGACTCACCTGCATAGCTCTAATCCGACCGGGAATGGGATGTTGGCTTGGCTGTTGAGAGGAGCCAATCCCAGAATCTCGCAACAAGTCAAAGCCAAAACTGCTCCTGTGATTGGATTAACCGTTTCGGTACTTCTAGCCCTTGCTAATTCCGTGCAAGCGTTAGAAGTCCAGGTGAAACCCGAGAATCCGCAACTGGGAGATACCCTCTCCGTGGTGATTTCAACTGACGCCTCAGATCCAGCCACGCCAACGGTGACCTCTCCAGATGGCACAGTCCAAGTGTTTCCCATTGGTGGCAATCGGTATCGCGCCATGATCCCGACGACCCCTTTAAATCAAGCCGGACGATGGGAAATTCGCGTGGAAGGGGAAAGCCAAACCCGCAATATAGCCGTGTGGGTCAGCGATCGCGAGTTTCCAACCCAATCTATTTGGCTACCTCCGGGTAAGGACGACCTCGAAGGCACGGATTTTGAATTCGATCGCGTGGATGAATTTAAAAAACTGGTGACCCCTGAGAAATTCTGGAATGGTCCGTTTATGCGTCCCAATAACGGACCGATTACTACGATTTACGGAGTCCGTCGCTATTATAATGGGGTGTTTGCCGATGATTATTACCATCGAGGTGTAGACTATGCAGGACCCCAAGGTTCTGTAGTGGTAGCTCCTGCTGCCGGTCGAATCGCCTTGGTCGGACGGGAATCAGAAGGATTTGAAATTCATGGCAACGTCGTTGGGATCGATCACGGACAGGGCGTTACTTCTCTGTATTTGCACCTGAGTCGCATCGACGTCCAGGAAGGCGATATGGTGCAACCGGGTCAAGCGATCGGTGCAGTCGGGTCAACTGGTGCTTCTACCGGACCTCATCTGCACTGGGGGTTATACGTTCATGGACAATCAGTCGATCCGGTTCCCTGGCGATATGAGGGAGTAGAATAACTTTCATTAGGCATTGAGTACAGCAAAACCGCCCTCGACCTAGGGATACTCTGGAGTTTTCTGGTGTTGACACTAGGTTAAGGCGTAATTGTAGGGCAAAATCTGTGCAGGGTTGTCCTTGCGATCGCAGAGTTTTAAGGTGGTAATTGCCACTTTAAATCCTTGGGTCAACTGAAAAAAGTGCCGTGGAGCAGCAGAGGCAGTATGAGTATAGAAAAAATCGTAGAACAGGCACTACAAGATGGTTATCTAACACCAGCAATGGAAGCCGAGGTGGGAAGAATTTGCAACACCGCCTCGGAACTTTCTATTGAAGAGTACATGGCTCTCGATCGCCTGATGGGAGCGCTCTTAACTGGAGAAGTCGTTGTTTTACCACGCAAGCAGTTTATTAACGTGATGGAAGAGTTGGTACTCTCAGAGGCGATCGCTCGGGTTGCTGAAATAGAGGCGACGAGCGATCGAACTTTGGATGTCGGCGATATTGCCGCCTATGCACTCAACCGCCTCCCTCCTCTTTATGCAACGACGGAGGAGGGTGCAAACTATCAGCGGGTTCGAGCTAAGGATGAACTGCAAGAGCTCATCTCAAAACAAGTTAATGAGGCGATCGCCCGGTATCTGGACCGGCCAGAATTCCCCGGTAGAGTCGCCCTTGGTAAAAGTTCGGGTAAAGAGATGCTTACCCAAGTTAGCAGCTTGCTCCAGTCCTACGCGACTAACTTTGAATCCCAACCCAATTCCCCAAATTAAAGGAATCCCCTCCCACAGAACTCTGTGCTCTGTTTTTGGACTCTTTTGGGCTTTTTGGGCTTCAAAGATTTACCTCGCTCTGGTAACTTTTTTTATCATTAAATTAAGGCGCTCCCTCCAGGGGCGTCTTTTTTTGCGGGCTTCCCAAAATTGCTCTTTTTATTATATCTTAGAGAAAAATTAGAAATCAAGTTTTTTAATGTTTAGAAATCATAAAAAATGACGCAAATTTTTCCTGTAAACTGAAATTATAAAGACAAATTAGAACCAAAATTAATGGTTTGAAATCAATAAAATTTCAGTTTTTTAAATTTTAAATAATAAATTAATTATTTTCTTAAAATTAATTAAAATTAATTATAATAAACCTAAAAAACAAATTAAAGGAGCAGACTGTGAGATAATTAGGGAAGTGGGACTGAAGCCCGGAATAACCGAAATTTAGGTCTCTGTCAATGCATAATCTTTCTCGGGGCAATCATGCAATATCAACAGTTACGCCAACAGTTAAGTCAACTTGATGGGCGGGGTTATAAGGCGTATAAAGATATCCAGGGTCGCTACGAATTCCCAGATTTTATACTTTCCATCGATTATGTTCAGGGAGACCCGTTTGCATCACCGAGTAAACTTTCGGTGCGAGTGCCTCAATCTGTGGCAGGTTTTGCCGGGGAATTGTATCAATCTACCAGCCGAAATATTGCTCTGCGAGATTATCTAACTCGGGAATTTTCTAAGGCGGCAAGGCAAGTTTCGACGCGACGGGGGACGGGGAAAAGTGGGCAAATTGCGATCGCCTCTGTCACCCAAGAGGTACTCCCACGCACTTGTGCCTTTATTAATCAAGATGAGGTAGAAGTGCGGTTTACTGTGGGACTTCCGGCCCAGGGACGGCGGATTTTGGGCGATCGCGCGGCGGAAATGCTATGTGATGATATCCCCCAAATTGTGCAACGGGCTTTATTTTACAGCAATCTGAATGGGTCAAAAATTCAACAGCAGGTGGAAACCATTGAGGATGCCGATTGGTTACGCGATCGCCTCAAAGAACGGAATTTAATTGCTTTTATTGCCGATGGTGCAATTTTACCTCGGCGCAGTGGGGTAGATGACTGTCCGTTAAAGGCTACAGAAGCTATTCCCTTTATTTCTCCCCCCTCATTACAGGTGGAATTTGATTGTCCTAATCGGGGGAAAATTACAGGGATGGGAATTCCCACAGGGATTACCCTGATTGTCGGGGGTGGTTATCATGGTAAATCTACCTTACTTCGGGCGATCGAATTGGGAGTTTATAATCATATTCCCGGAGATGGTCGGGAATTTGTGATTACCGATTCTGATGCAATGAAAATCCGTGCAGAAGATGGTCGGAGTGTCGTTGGCGTGGATATTTCTGCCTTTATTAATCATTTACCTCAAGGTCGTTCTACTCAACAGTTTTCTACAGCAAATGCCAGTGGCAGTACGTCACAAGCGGCTAATATTATGGAAGCATTGGAAGCTGGAACCACAGTGTTACTCGTGGATGAGGATACAGCGGCGACTAATTTTATGATTCGCGATCGCCGGATGCAAGCGTTGATTGCTAAAGAAAAGGAACCGATTACGCCTTTTATTGATAAGATTAAATCTCTCGCTAATCTTGGGGTTTCTACCATTTTGGTGATGGGAGGAAGTGGCGATTATTTTGATGTGGCCGATCGCGCCGTGGCAATGGATAATTTTGTCGCATATAACGTTACCGATCGCGCCAAGGCAGTCGCTGCCGAATATGCTACCGGGCGGCAATCAGAAGGCGGCGAGGGTTTTGGGGCGATCACCCAAAGAGTACCCATTCCCCAAAGTTTGGATCCCAGTGCAGGTAAGCGGGATGTGCGCCTGAAGGTGCGAGATCTGGATGGGGTGCGTTTTGGGATGGAAGAGATTGATTTAACCTGCGTTGAGCAAATTGTTGATCCGGGACAATTACGGGCGATCGCCGCAGCAATGGTGTATGGGAAAGATCGCTATATGGATGGCAGGCGATCGCTGCGGGAAATTCTCGATCTGATCATGGCTGATATTGGCGACTGGGGTTTAGATGTTTTAACCCGGTTTCCGGAAGGGGATTTAGTCAAGTTTCGTCCTCTGGAACTCGCTGCTGCCTTTAATCGGTTACGAACTTTACAAGTGCGATGATCCGGTATCGATTCTAGGGACCCGATCGCCAGTCTAATATCGGAGGCGATCGCCGCAAGGATCACAACTAGCAAATTGCATCCCCGGTCCCTAGGTCACTGATTATAAATACCTGTCCCGACTGAGTGAAATATCAAGTTCAATCGGGGCTTTTGGGTAATAAAAGGTACAAACAATCTTTTTTTATCCGACCCAGGGCAAAATGTGTAAAAATCGGATACACTAAATGCACTTCTTACATGGAAGGAGCAATCTGGTGATCAAAGATACGAATTGTCATCAGGATTCCCCCTAGTCTAAAATAGAAATCAGGTAGCGGTCTTTAATTCAGAATGACCGTCAAATTCTATCGATATTATTCATAAATTTTAAGACCCTAAAAAGTAGGTCAATCGGGCTGATTTAACCGAGATAAAGTCAAAGATTCAAGTTGAGTGAATATGGTAATGCAGCAGAGAAGCACTTTGGGCAAAGTTTATTTAGTGGGGGCAGGACCGGGAGACCCGGGTTTGCTCACTGTTAAAGGCAAAACTCTCTTAGAATGTGCCGATGTGGTGGTTTATGATGCGTTAGTCAGTCCACAAATTCTGGCACTGATTAATCCCCATGCCGAAAAGATTGATGCGGGAAAGCGTCGGGGACGGCATTCCCTCAAGCAAGATGAGACAACCCAGCTTTTAATCGAACAGGCGCAGATTCATGCGATCGTAGTCCGGTTAAAGGGAGGAGATCCTTTTGTGTTCGGGCGCGGTGGGGAAGAGATGGAGGATTTAATTGCGGTAGGGGTGGCAGTGGAAGTGGTGCCGGGGGTAACCTCGGGAATTGCGGCCCCTGCTTATGCGGGAATTCCCTTGACTCATCGCGGATATAGTTCTTCGGTGACCTTTGTCACGGGTCATGAGACGGTGGGGAAATATCGACCCCAGGTGAATTGGCAGGCGATCGCCCAGGGTTCAGAAACCATCGCCGTTTATATGGGGGTTCACAATTTACCCTATATCACCCAGGAACTCCTGAGTGCAGGGCTAAGTCCAGACACGCCGATCGCCTTGATTCGGTGGGGGACTCGACCGGATCAAGAAGAACTGATTGGCACCCTAGAAACTATTGTCCAGCGGGTTGAAGAAAGTGGATTTGAAGCCCCGGCGATCGCTGTGATTGGTCAGGTAGTCAATTTACATTCCATTTTATCCAGTAGTCGTCCCGCAGTTTTTGCCTAAAAAAAAGCAATCGGATTTCCCTCGTTATTCCGAGTTTTGAGGATTAATTTCGGATTCTTAAGGGGAAGGAGTTGCTATCTGCCCATTCTGGAAGTTCTTGCAACTCCAACTCCATCCAAAAAATGCTCCCTTCGCCCATGCGACTAATCACGTGGAGTTCTCCCCCCATCATTTCCACTAATTTTTTACTAATCGCCAGACCTAATCCGGTCCCTTCTGCCATCCGGCTTTTATCTCCCACTTGATGGAAGGGTAAGAAAATTTCGTTCAGCATTTCTTCGGGAATTCCGATGCCCGTGTCTTGAACCTCAAAGCGAATTTTCCGTTGCATCAGATGTCCCGTATTTCCCGTTTCCGGCTGGGGTTCATAGGCGCTACCGTTGACATGGGGGAGGGGGTGGCAATCCAGGGGAGGGGAGTCGCTATTATACCATTCGCCATTTACGGCATAGCCAACTTTGAAGGCAACCCCACCTCTATCCGTAAACTTAATAGCATTCCCCAATAAATTAATTAAAATTTGGCGCAATCGCTTTTGATCCGTGCAAATCCCCCCGGGTAAAGGGGTGACCCTTTCATAACTAAAGTCGATCCCTTTTTGCTTAGAACGCATATCAAATAAATCACAAATTCCCTTAATAAATAGAGGAAAATGAAAATCCTGAGAATCGATTTCTAAGCGGCAGGCTTCTATTTTGGCAATATCCAGAATATCGGCGATTAAAGTTAGCAGGTGTTCCCCACACTCATAAATTTTAGTGAGGTCCAGGCGTTGCTGTTCGGTCAGGTCCTCTTCTTCTTCCAACATGAGTTGGGCATAGCCCAAAATCCCATTTAACGGGGTGCGCAATTCGTGGCTCATATTGGCTAAAAATTCGCTTTTAGCACGGCTTGCCACTTCCGCTACCTCTTTGGCTTTTAACAGTTCTGCTTCGATATTATCGCAGTGTTCCGTAGTATTTTCCAGCAGAATTTCTAAATCACTTTTTTCCTGCTTGAGCATTTCCACTTCCCGCCGCAGGGTGTGGAGATCTAAAAGGAGCTGTTCTTTTGTTACTGTCTCTTCCCACATAAACTTAATCTCTTCCTTTGGCGATCGCGTGACATTGGTTTCCGCTTTTACCCCGTTGCATTCACCTTCTCCAAGCCTATTAAAAGTTCTATCAGGAAAGCTCCATTTAAGGATAAATTTAAAGGGTTTTTTCTAACTTGAGATTAGAGTGGGGAATATAACTGAGGCCATTAGCCCCTTGAACGCTTGAACAGACCTCTTTCAGAGCAATCCCCTGTCGTCTACAGGACCGCGTAGGGGGTCATGGCCCCTACAACTGCCCCCGACCACTGGAGTCTTCTCTATTCCCATTCCAGTTCCAAAGACGGCATTAGTCGCTGTAAGTTCTTCAGTGACTTCCCCTGCCAAAGCAAGTTTTTAGATCCTTTAACAATCAGATTGATATCTTTTTTCTGCCGAACCTTGATCACAAACTTTGACAGTACATTGATCCCAGAACTATTCAGAAATTCGAGGTCTTTAAGATTAAGAATCATCGTCGGTGGTTCTTGGTCGATCGCACTTTCGAGTAGTTGAATGATCGGGTCATATTCATCCATCCCATTCAATCTCAGCGAACCCTGACAGTTTAGTGTGGCTGTTTCAGTTTCATACCACAGGCGATAATCATCGGTCTTAATTTCCATCATCAGTAGTCAGTCGTTAATAAAAAATTTAGGGTGAACGAGAGGGGAGTGGGGGGCCAGTTTGCCGACCCTAACCGTAGTTTGCCCAAATCGGGTTGGCTCTTCTCTCGTTTTTTTGCAGAGTGAGTCGATTTACTTGGCACTTATGCGGTATCAGGGTTCCGGAAGCACTCCATCGCTGCTGCCACGGGACAATGGCAAGATCCTGTTGACTGGAATCACTCCCTTAGTCATTTCGCAAATTGATCGCGTGTCATCACTTGCACCCCAGCTCAAGAACAGTTAACCCACAGGCTAAATCACACAGGAGGATAGAATAGGGTTCCGAGGAGCAGATATCAAATAGTTTATAATAAGAGTTGTACCATTGTAGTTACGGCGATCGCTTTTTGTTCGCCGTTCATCTCCTGAAATTTCCACCCAATCTTAGCCTCATAGTCGTTGATCATGGTCAGAAAACCTAATCCCGATGAGGTGCTGGTATCGTCAAGGGCATTTTTTTCCAGTTGGCGAATGTAGAGTTCACCTGGATCCTCGCTGTTTAACTCTTTTAAAAAGCTCTGAAACTCCGGCAGTTTTTCCCAGGCAATACTATTGGTGGTGACAAAAATAATTCTCTCGGAATTTAAGTGCAGTTGAATGCTAATCGGATAGCCCCAAGTCTCGGCACTAAACTTCATGGCATTTTCTAATAATTCATTGGCAATATAGCTAACTGCACATTTAATTTCCGCTTTTTTGTTCGGGGTCGAAGCATTTTCATCACTGCTCGGAAAAAAAGTGGTCAAATAGTCGGCTAGAAAATCCGCTGATAACCCATTGTTTCGCCATCGCTGTTTCAGAGGGATCGAAGCTGGAGAAAATCCCAGAATCAAATACTCCGTTCCCGACGGCAAATCGTCAATGAAGTCTCCGAATATCTCTATCATAGGTGGGTTTAGGTGGGTAGATCAGGGGTTCATTATTGGTAAATTGGGTGGAAATTTCCCCAGAAGTAGAGCGGGGAGATGCTTCATGGGCTCCGCTTTGGGAACAAATAATTTTACTCAGCAATCGGGCAGATTCTCCCGAGGTTGACGCCGGTTCAGTTTGTTTCCCTGTAGATCCGGTTATTTCCTTCTAGATCCGGGCGATCGCATTCTCAGCCAAAAAAGTTTACTCCGGTAAAATTCCCATATCCCTCTGGATTGGGCAGATTCTAGGCCAGATTTGCACTTTCTAACGGGTACGAATCGTCGAGTCTAACCCCCGCTTAATCCGGGGATTTTCAGTTGCCGATTGTTTTTTAGTGGGGGTTACGGAGCGATGGCTAAGCGATCCCCATCATAAACTATCGGAGTGAATGCACCCCAATTTCTCCGCTCACTTCCCTGATTTTATCCCCTCGACAACTCCTGTGGCACCACTAGCAACCCGGGGGATATGCCTTATTTGTCTTTATTTTTTCAGACAGCCCCGAGGCGATCGCCCTTATGCCTACAATTGGCCCTCGGACATAAAAATATTGCCCCCTACCTCAAATGTCACCTATCTAAATCACTTTAAAATTAACCCATTCATCGAGACTCCCTCTAGATCAGTCGGTGAACCTCATTAAATTCACCGACTCCAAAACCCTTAAGCGGCGGATAATTCCACCACCGATTCCACTCCCCGCACCCGACGTCCCACCGCCGCGGCCACCGGACCCAAACTCTGCACCAACTCTACCATTTCTGGCAGAGACAGCGCCTGTCTAGCATCGGAAACCGACTGTTCCGGTTCCGGGTGACACTCCATGATCAGCCCATCCGCACCGGCTGCAACCGCCGCCCGTGCCAATCCTGCCACCAATTCTCGCTTACCTGCCGCATGAGACGGATCCACCATCACCGGCAAATGGGTGATCTGTTTCAGGGCCACCACGGCCCCCAAATCCAGGATATTCCGCGTGAATGAATCGAAACTGCGAATACCGCGTTCGCACAGAATTACATCGGGGTTCCCATGACTCAGGATATACTCCGCTGCAAAAACAAATTCTTCCAAAGTTGCCGCGAGTCCCCGCTTCAACAACACAGGTTTACCCGCTTCTCCTAACGCTTTGAGGAGGTCGAAATTTTGCATATTCCGACTGCCCACTTGTAACATATCCGCATGAGCCACAATACTTTCAATTTGGCTAATGGACATGACTTCTGTCACAACGGGGATGCCATAACGCTGCTGCACTTCCGATAAAATCCTTAACCCCTCATCTCCCATGCCTTGAAACGAGTAAGGGGAGGTGCGGGGTTTGAAGACGCCACCCCGTAACATTTGCACGGGTGCATGGGCAAGATGACGAGCAACGGTTTCCATTTGTTCAAGACTTTCCACCGCACAGGGACCGCCGATAATTAATAAGTCTTTGCCGCCGATGGTGGTATGAGTGCCTATCGAGATGGCGGTTTGCTGAGTGGGATGAGATTTGCTGACGAGTTTGGCGCTTTTCATGGTGTGACTCCTTGTACAAGTAATAAGATGGACGATAAAAAAAGCCCGGAACCTGTTAAAAGTTCCGGGCAAAGGCGAATTGACATCATGGCAATACCTACCCAGAACTCTTTCTGAGCCAAAAGTAAAAGCCAAAAAACCAGTTATGCAAATTAGGATTCATTGCGATCGCCTCTTTCGTTTGAGAGATAGTCTTTCTAAACAACAAAAAACCGCAGCGTTGCTTCTGCGGTTCACCAGGGGTTTCCATGTCAAAATGGATTCACCGCTGGTGAACCAAGATAAACCAATAGTAAAAGAAGGGGCTGCGGTTTAACATGATGAGAAGACTTAAGCTGTAAATTGAATATATGCCTAGATAAGCTAACCCTAACAAAGCCTAAACTCGATGTCAACCCCCCCATTGCTATAACTTTTGGGCTAAATAGGGGTTTCAGATACCGGGCTCGGAGGGATATGTGCCCAGAGGTAGAGAAAGGGAGTCCGGCGGCTCGGTTCCGGTCCCTCCCCCAGATACTGGGGAGGAGAGCAAAGATGCCTCTACCTCGGCTTAAATCGTCCCCTCCTGGTGATGAACTACTTTCCAACTCCGGGGTTGATAAAACAAACACCGGCTTGATACTTTATTTGATGTAACGGTGAATCTAAACGATTCTATGATATCCAAAGATTTCACCCCAGTTCTGATATAAATTTTGGCACTGTAAGCCCCAGGGACTAAACCACAGTGCGGGAGGTGCATCTGAATTTCGACTCGTCCGGGAGAGATTTCCAGTAACTCGTTATCACTAGCAGTCGTGAGATACAAAACATATTCGCGATCGCCTCCTAATCCCGTGACCAAAAACCCTAAATTAGCATTATCAAAATAGTCTGATGCTTTACATTCTACCGATAAATAAGCCGGTTCCCCACAGCGGAGGGTTTCCAGAATATGTCCCGCTTCATCTTTAAAACAAACCTGGGTAATATCTAACCCCATGCTTTCTTTGTCCGACTTTTCCGGGAGGATCATTGCTCCCGTTGCCTTATCGGTGCCACTCAAACAGAGGTCTTCCTCATAGTGCCGAATTACCGCCTCTGTTTCTCCCGAAGTAATCAATTGGCCTTTCTTCAAATAAATCGAGCGATCGCACACATTTAACAAACTGTGGGAATTATGAGACACTAAAATAAAAGCGGTCCCCGTTTCCCGCAGTTCTGCCAAGCGTCGATGACACTTAATTTTAAACTTGACATCTCCGACGGCTAACACTTCATCAATCAGCAAAATATCTGGATTAATATGAGCCGCACAAGCAAATCCTAATCGCGCTGCCATCCCCGAACTATAGGTTTGAACCGGCGCATCAATGGCATCAGAAATTTCCGCAAACTCCACTACTTCATCAAATCGTTCCTCGATTTCTCGGGTAGGTAACCCCAAAATTGACATATTTGCATAAATATTTTCTCTCCCGGTTAAAATTGGGTTAAATCCTGCTCCCAAGGCAATTAAAGGCGCAACTCGCCCTCTAATTTTTACCGAACCTGTATCGGGATGAATTAAGCCACTAATAATTCGTAATAGGGTACTTTTTCCCGCTCCATTTGCTCCCACCAATCCCAAGGCTTCCCCCCGTCTCAGTTGGAAATGAATATCGCGCAGCGCCCAAAATTCTCCATCTCGTAGTACATCGCTTTTTCGGCCTCCTCCAATTAATTCGGCAGCAATATCTCGCACTCCATAAAGCAAAGATTTCTTTAAATTTCGGCAAAATTTCTTAGAAAGGTTATCTACCGAAACCAACAAATCAGAATCATCGGGAGTAGGAGGGGTAAAATTTTGTTGGGTCAATTCTTCGACTATCATTAGGAACTCACTCTTTCGATTGCAAATGGCAAGGCAATTCGGAATCCCACCCAAGTTACCACTAATCCCAGCAAGGTGAACAGGCTGGCAAGCCAAAAACCTGTCTGCTGGGTCAAGATTCCCGTGGTGGCTAACTCTCGCGTGGTGACTAATAACGGGGTAACGGGATTCAGTTTAACGATCGTCGCAAAGGTTCCCTCGGTGGGAACGGGATAAACCACCGGGGTGATAAATAACCACAATCCCGTAAGCATGGTTAATCCTTTGGAAACGTCTTTATATAAAATACCCAGGGGAGCTAATAAAATGCCAAAAAATGTTCCTAGTAAAATTAAATGAATTAAGGCAACTGGCGCTAGAATTAGAGTCCAACCCACGGACACCCGAAACACCAAAAATAACGCGCAAATTAAAATCATTTTGATGCCAAAGTTAAACCCGACTTCCCCTAATTTTGCGAGAATTAATGCTTCGCGGGGAAACTTCACCCGGGCTAGCATGGGTCTAGCATCCGATGAGGCTTGGACGGGACCTTGCAAGGATTCGACAAAGGTTTGCCAAAGTGCGGTACTAAACATGACATAAGCGGGATAGGGAATATCTGTTGCGCCAATGGAAATGGCTTTAGCATTCCCGGCAAGAGTAAATCCCACTGCCATTGCGATCGGGGGAATAAATGCCCAAGCAATCCCCAGAAAGGACTGGCGATATTGAGCGCTGATATCTCGAATCATCAGCCGCCACGCCAGCGATCGCGCTGCTAGCAAATCCCGCCACATTTGTCGAAACATTCGTTTAGGATGTCGGAGTTCGCTTTGGGGAGTATAAATGTATTCGGGCTGCATATTCTTTTACTGACTAGGCTAACAAAACAAAGGTTTGCAAGAGGAAACACAAAGGCGATTCGCACCCTGAAAAGTCGCTTAATTTCAAGCAATTCAGGGTACAATTAAACCCTTAAGATTGAGATAAAGAGGGGGTTGAGGAGTTTTGCTCCTCCGTTTGAATTGTACTGCTAACGGGTTGTTCCATCTGCATCTGCTCCGATTGCTGTTTGAAGTAGCGATCGCTCAGGTAACGGTTAAGTAACTTATCCAAAGGACAGAGAATCCGCCGCTCAAAAAAGCCACTTTTAATCCCAAATGTCAACCGTTCACTTAACGGCATCAAAATCGACTTTCTGCGCCGCCATCCCATCCGTTTATACTTAATTTGAAAATAAGCATCTTCGTCGAGATTCCATTTATCCCGTAAGCGGTGCAAGCTATTCAACTGCCACGCATCACTCCAGCGCAGCATATAGAAGGGTAAATCCGTCAATTCTAGGGGAGGACCGGGAACATAGGTAACGAGGGATGCAGGCTCGAAATAGACGGTTTCTCCAGCTTCTCTAACACTCATGCAGAAGTCCAGATGTTCTTTCGTATTCAGCATCCCTTCATCCAGGGGTCCGAGGCGATCAAAAATCGAACGGCGTACCAAAACACAATGAAATTCTGCCAGTTCCGTTTCATGTCGCTGGAGTTCGTCTCGTACCTCAGCAACCCGCTTGCCTTGCTTATACATTTTTTCCCGCAGTCTGCGCCGGGGACGGTCCCCAGTATTATCAATCCAAATATGCGACTCTCCCCCGGCGAAATGGACGATTTCATGAACGGGTTTATCTTGCCCCATCAAAGGACCTACAACGGTAGCATTCGTTTCTTCGGCACATTCCACCAACCGTTCCAACCATCCGGGGCTGACAATTACATCGTTATCGAGGAAGGCAACATATTTAGTTTTAACGTGACTTAATCCAATATTGCGACTGGTATTGGGCGATAAATAGCGATTGATTCTAATTAAGTTAAAACCATGTAAACGGGATTGTTCTTCTAAATACTCTCGGACTTTATCCGGAGAGTTGCCATCCACATAGACTAATTCAAAGGGAATATCCGTGTATTGATAAATACTTTCCAGAGATTCGCTGGTGCAACTAAATCGTTCGCGAGGAACAACTACTAGGGTAACTTGGGGTTCAGTCATGGTTTATGTCTCCTTGAAATGTACGTTAAAACTGGGCTAAATGGGGCAAAATTTTGATAAAAATAAATTCCCGTAGGTTATTCGGTTTGAACTGAAATCAACTGAGAGGGTTGGGGCGACTGCACTTTTGGAATTGAGTTAACTGCCTGGTGATAAACATCCACGAGGAGGTCATTAAGGGGGTTAATATTGTAGTGGGTTTCCACCTCCGTGCGTCCCGCTTGACCCATTTGAGCCCACTGTTCCGGATGCTGAATTAGCACCTTTAATTTCTCCGCCAACCCCGGTGCATCTCTTTCCGGAACCAGAAAACCTGAAATTCCATCCCGGACTAATTCAGGAATACCTCCATGATAGGTACTCACCACAGGTAACCCGATCGCCATTGCTTCTTTTAAAACATTAATGGGCGCATCGCAGTCGCCATCAGCAGCGGTGACACTAGGGGCCATAAAAATATGAGAATTTGCCAAAACTTCTTGGATTTCCGGCTGAGTTTTCCATCCGAGTAACTGGATAATAGTGCTAACTCCCAGTTCATCAATGAGTTGCTGTAACTTGGATTTTAAAGGACCATCTCCAATAATTTTATACTCCAGATTAGGATACTGGGATGCTAGTTGAGCAACGGCCCGAATTCCATACTCAATCCCTTTTTTTTCACTGAGTCGTCCTGTAGTGGCAATTCGGATTTTTCCATCCCCAGGAGGACGAGGCGGCGAGAAGGTAAATTCCCTCGGTTCCAATCCGGAACGGACGACGGCGAGGCGATTTGGGTCACAGCCAATGCGAATCAATTCGCCCTTAAAATAGTCGCAGTTGGTCATGAAGAAATCACCGTTTTTAAAAAGGGGTTCATAAACACCGTCGCCCTGTTCGTGCAGATACAGGCTAATATCAAAACCCCGAAATGTTGTCACCAATTTAGCGGATGGAAAACAGATATCCCGAAAGGTGATTCCCCGTAAACCTAGGTCCCCAAACTGACAGTGAATAATATCGTAAGGTACTTTATCCAGGGTGGGGAGGGCGACGTGCAGTAACCAAAAGGTCGCCGCTGAGGTGCCATATTTAAAAACGTTGAGCGATCGCAGCACTGCTGCCGGATTTTTGGAGAAGTTCATGGCAAGTAATTTCCAGCCATTTAACCAACGAACTGCATAATTAGAGCTAATTTCCGGTAAAGGATAGGTGCGATCCAAGAGGTTATATTTTTCTACGTCCGGGTGCACCTTTTCTAAATTTTTGGGGATACCTTCCAAGGGGTAAATATCTACTTCATGATTGCGATCCAGCAACCCTGTGATCTGATTGAGGATGAAGGTTTGGGATAATACGGGAAAGTGACGGACAATCAACGCAATTCTCATCGTTTTTTCTCATACTGTAACGGTTAAGCTAGATTGGTTTGATTTTTTATAGGCTTCCCTCTCTTATAGAATTGGGCATGGGAAAAATTTTTTCCGTTAACGGCGAGGATTAGAATAGGGGTTAATCCCAGAATTTTCAGGAATTTGAACAATCATTGGTGGAAAATAAACGTTATCCATTCTCTTTGGATGGGCTGATGTTGCGGTGAACGGAATGGAAAAATTTAATTGCGGGAATATTAGGCATGAATTCCATAAAAAACAGCTTTATTTTTTCTCCCGCTTTAACGAATTTCATCCACATTAAGAGGGCCATAAACTTTGCTTTATAAGTAAAGTTTTTCGGGCGATTATTATTACTAATTTTAAACCAAATTCGTAACGGAGGCTTGAGGTCGGAGAGAACAAACTTGAGGAGTACCAGGGGAAAATAGGGGCGATCGCGGTTTAAATAGTAAGTTGCTCTTGCCACTCGCGCTACCTTTTTCTGGAGTTTTTTCACCGAATCTCGGGCGGGATGACAAATGACAGCATCGGCAGCATAACTTTGGGCGTAACCCGCAGCAAAAACTCGCTTTCCCCACTCGCGATCGCCTCCCGATTTCAATGTCGAGTTAAATAACCCCACCCGATCAAAGACGTTCTTATAGGTAAAAACGTTAGCAGTTGCGGCAAAATTCTCAGTTTTTAGATAAAATTCTTGCTGCAAAAAGAAAAATTGATCGTAGACTTCTGCTGCGGTTGGACGATTGGGATTTTTAAAAGAAAACTGGATATGACCCCCAACTAATCCACAATTGGGAACCGTTAATAAATGAGATGTTCCTTTCTCTAACCAATCGGCTTCAGGAATGCAATCTGCATCCGTAAATGCCAGAACTTCACCTTGAGCGTATAGAATTCCCTTATTTCGAGCCGTATAGGAACCCCGGGAAGGTTCTACCAGCATTTTCGCTTGATGAAACTGCCGGACTACTGGCTCAATACTTACATCGGAACCATTATCAACCACCAGCACTTCAAAGCGATGCTGGGGATAGGTCTGGTTTTCTAAAGCTGTTAAACACAGTTGAAGTCGTTCGGCATCATTCCAAACGGGAATGATAATAGAAACAAAGGGTTGAGGTTGCTGATTCATTATTTTTCTCTGTTTAAACAAAGAAGCGTTAGGATTGGCAAGACTGGCTCCCTTTTGGCAAAATATAAATTCACTCGGGCGATCGCCTGATTTTTCTATCAATCTTCATGGCTGACATCATCCAGAGGATCAAGGGAAACGCTTTCGGGAGTGGCATAGGAGACAGGTAAAATGTATCTAATACTACTTTTACCTGCTAATTTTAACAATTGACCCCATAAATAACACCCTGGTCTCAGTTTTATCTAGTTCAGGGAGCAAACTCATCTATCTAGAGGATGAGTTGGTAAAAGTCTTCATTATTAACCACAAATTAAGAAAGCATTAATCCCCCACTCTGGTGACTCTTAGCGGTTTAAAGCCTCTGCTAATTTTTACAAAAAATGAACCATTTGGTATCGAAAAAATATTTAGTCCCAACCCCCATTTTTGGGCAAATTTTTATCGATAATTTCTCTTAACGAAGGGTTAATCAATCCCCAGAACGCGAGAGTTCAAAGTGCTGGCGGTATTTCTGAGACCCGGGTTTTTTAAACTTTCTGAGGTAGGAAGCCGACGGATTTAAATTATACTTTTGTTACACAGTCAATCTATTAAAAGAGGTAAATTAGGGGTGATTTTTAAAGCTCCAAAAATCTGTCAACCCCCCTAAGGTAGAGACGGTGCAAGGTCAGTATCCGGTCTACCTTAAATCTTCAGGGGCGATGCTCAAGGAGACTCTGCCTTGCTTCTAGATATCGATTAAATATTTAATAGCTCCCATCCAGACAGTTACAAACGACTTGTTTTCTTTGGAAAAAGAAAAATAATTAGGTTAGGGTTTATATTCATCTATGGCTCGATTGGCTTCGGCGTCGGCTAGGGCGTTGTCGGCTCTGCGCACGTGTTCGGGGGGGGCGTAGCTTTCAAACTGACTCAGCAGCAATTTTACTTGGTCATATAAAGGCTTTAATTCAGCTTTTTTGACTTGATATTGTCCGAGGAGTTGTTTGACCATCAGTTCGCTATCCGCCCGGAGTTTTACTCGGGTTGCTCCCATTTCTAGGGCAGTTTCTAACCCGAGGATAGCGGCTTGATATTCCGCTTGATTGTTGGTGGTTTCTCCTAGGTATTTACAGACTTTATTTAAGATATTTCCCTCTTCGTCTAGAAGGACTGCTCCGGCTCCCGCAGGGCCGGGGTTACGTCGAGAGGCACCGTCGGAATAGATTGTGAGATACATGAAAAATGACTCCTTTAAGCGGGAATGAGTATTGTACTATAAAATTAAGGGGCGATCGCAAATCTGAGACTGGGAATTAGATTTAAAGGTTGAGATGCGATCGCCGGATAAGTTAGGGAGATTCAACGAGTAAGGGTCCATGAGGGAGGAATCGGCGATCGCTGCTTACTTTTTTGTTGAGGTTCTGGAAAGAAGTAATGGGAATTTGTTCGCTTGCGGGTAATTCGCGGAGGTTTTGAACTTCCCAAAAAACAGCCCAAGTGCTTTTATCTAATGGCGCTGAAGCGGGCCGAAAACGCTTTTCTCCGGGATATCGGCCCCGACGGGAGGGGAGGTGCCCGAGGTAAATTCCCTGCCATACTACGGACATGATCAGGGGTTTCTCGGAGTCGGGATGGGAGGGATAAATAAATACTTCTACCTCTTCACCCTTTCTAATCTCATCGGCTTCCCGAAATAATTCCCAGGCATCACTACCGAAAGCCACTTTACCCTCAAGATCGCAGGTTTCCACCCCGGAAATTAACTGGGGTTCGGAAACCGGTGCCACAATTGCAAATGTTTTAGTGATGGTCATTTAATTTCATATCCTCAGAATTTAAGATTGAAGCATTGTCGCTTTCTAGTCACTCAAATTTTTTCAGTTTCCGTAGCCTGTTATTCAAACGGCTGTATTTTCCGCTAATCTCAGTTTACTGACTTTCTAGAAAAACAATGATCTCAGCATTACTTTTTGATTTAGATGGAACCCTATGCAATACTGACCCCACGCACTTTCAAACTTGGTTGGAACTGTTACGGGACTACGAGATGGAGATTGATACACCCTTTTATCAATCCCGGATTAGTGGACGGCTGAATCAGGCAATTATCCAAGATTTGTTACCGCAACTTTCCCCCTTTGAGGGAAAGCAGCTTGCCGACGAAAAGGAAGCTCGTTTCCGTAAACTAGCCTTAAAGTTAGAGCGATTAGCGGGGGTTTCCCAAGTTTTAGAATGGTCTGAGGAACGGGGATTATTGCGATCGCTGGTCACCAATGCTCCCCGGAAAAATGTAGAATTCATGTTAAAAGTGCTGGGGTTAACTGATACGTTTGAGCCTGTAATTTTAGGCGAAAATTTACCCGCTGCCAAGCCTGATCCGCTGCCTTATCAAATGGCTTTAGAACACTTGGGGCTTTCGGCGTCGGAGGCGATCGCCTTTGAGGATTCTCCCTCGGGGATTCAGTCTGCGGTTGGGGCCGGTATTTATACGATTGGTATTGCCTCCACACATCCGCCTAATCATCTTAAAGACTTGGGTGCAGCAATGGCGATTTTTGATTTCACTGATGCGGAACTCTGGAGGTTTTTAGGAACGATTTAGGTAGCCTTTTCTTAACTAGGGGGTTTGGGTTTGATTACATTTTTTTATCTCTCCCAAACCCTGCATCGGTTCCTTCGGATACCATTTAGGCTACTTTTTTTAAAGGCGCTGCTATTGTAAACGAATTTGACGCTTAAAGGTTCTCTCTTTAGAAAGATGTGTAAATGCCCTGTTTACGGCAATAATAGCGATTGACTTTAGGTGGGACTTCAAGGTTCTATTGCACTCTATTTAATAGGTTCTATCAAAACGTATGACGGTTAAACTGGGTTCTAATTATTTGGGGAATGACCGCTGTGATTTTACAGTTTGGGCCCCCATTCCTACAGAAGTGGCGGTGGTGATTACTGGGGAAGAGAAACAGCGAGCGATCGCGATGGAACAGCAGGAGGAAGGTTACTGGAGGGCTACAGTAGAGGGGATTGCACCGGGTACTCAGTATTTCTATCGTTTAGACGGAAACCTGACTAGACCCGACCCCGCTTCCCAGTTCCAACCGGATGGGGTACATGGGGCTTCTGAAGTAGTAGACCCGAATGCTTTTTCTTGGAACGATCTCAATTGGAGTAACATCCCCCTAGAAGAGTATATCATCTATGAAATTCACATTGGCACGTTTACCCCAGAGGGAACATTTGAGGCGGTGATTCCCCGTTTGGGAGTCTTAAAAGATTTAGGAATTAACGCCATTGAAATTATGCCCGTTGCCCAATTTCCGGGCGATCGCAACTGGGGATATGATGGTGTTTTTCCCTATGCGGTTCAAAATTCCTATGGAGGACCGAATCAATTTAAAAAACTGATTGATGCCTGTCATCAGCAAGGCATTGCCGTCGTCCTAGATGTCGTTTATAATCATTTGGGGCCTGAAGGAAATTACCTGCCTGACTTTGGTCCGTATTTTACAAAAAAATATCGGCCCCTTTGGGGAGAACCGCTCAATTTTGACGAACAATACAGTGATGAAGTCCGTTATTTTTTCCTAGAAAATGCTATTTATTGGCTGCGAGATTATCACATTGATGCGTTGCGATTAGATGCAATTCAAGCCATTTTTGAAATGGGAGCACGGCCATTTTTACAACAAATGTCTGAGGCGGTTGCCGAATTATCTCACCAGGAAGGACGGAAATTTTATTTAACGGCGGAAAGCGATTTAAATGATGTTCGGGTACTGCGTCCGAAAGAGCTAGGAGGCTATGGCATTGATTCTCAGTGGTGTGATGATTTCCATCATATCTTACATACCCTACTCACCGGAGAAGATGACCGATACTATCAAGATTTTGGGCAGATTCAACAGTTAGTTAAATCCTTTAAAGAAGGGTTTATTTATGATGGAGAATATGCCCCTCATCGCAAAAGACGACATGGAAATTCCGCCAAGGACCAACCTGCTTATCAATTTATTGTTTCTTCTCAAAATCATGACCAAATTGGGAACCGCATCGGGGGCGATCGCTTATCGGATTTAATTTCTTTTGAAGGGTTAAAAGTAGCCGCAGCCACGGTTTTGCTTTCTCCCTTTCTGCCTTTGTTATTTATGGGAGAAGAATACGGCGAGACGGCTCCATTTCTGTATTTTGTGAATCACTCGGACCCGGACCTAATTGAAGCGATTCGCAAAGACAAAGAAGAAGAATTTAAACAGTTATTAAATTTAGGTACATTTAATAACCCTCAAGACCCTAATACTTTTCATCAGTGCCAACTGAATTGGGAGCAACATCAACAAGGTCAACACAAGATCCTATGGGACTTTTACCGGCGACTGATTGAACTGCGCCGGACTGTTCCGGCCCTAAAGAATCTGAGCAAAGAGACTCTAGAATCCAGTTGTCTAGCAGAAGAAAAACTACTTTTTGTTCGGCGATGGACGGAAAATAGCCAAGCCTTTTATATGATTAATTTCAATAAAAGTTTAGTCCAATTTGAGACAAATATGCCCCCGGGAAATTGGCAGAAAGTCTTAGATTCTTCTGAACAACGCTGGAAAGGTTCAGGTTCCTCTTTACCGGAAGTCATTCAACCGGGACAATCGGTGGCGATCGCCCCGCTTACGGTTGCTCTTTATGAAATTTCCGGATAAAATAAGCGGGTCTAAATTACCCTGAGTTTAATCACCTTTCTGGAGGAGTGCGAGGGCCTTTACTTTCGCATTCCCTCAATCAAGTTCCCCATATAACGGGGCTGCTTCACGTCTTTTTTATCCACATAAGAAAAAATCAAAAATGAAAATTCCACAAGCAACTTACCGGATTCAATTTAACTCTAACTTCCAGTTTGCCGATGCTGAAAAAATTGTAGACTATCTAGCCGATTTGGGAATATCAGATATTTACGCCTCGCCCATTTTTAAAGCCCGTAAAGGCAGTACCCACGGCTATGATGTGGTGGATCCCAATCAACTTAATCCGGAACTGGGAAATGGGGAAGCCTTTGAGTCCCTGATGGAAAAAGTTCAAGGGGAAAATTTAGGGTGGGTGCAAGATATTGTGCCGAACCATACCGCCTACGATAGCGAAAATGCTCTGTTAATGGATGTGCTAGAAAATGGAGCAGCTTCGGATTATTTTGACTACTTTGATATTGCCTGGAATGCACCTTATGGTGATATTAGTGAAGGGGTATTGGCTCCTTTGCTCGGAAATTTTTATCAAGAGTGTCTGGAAAATGGAGAAATTCAGCTTGAGTACGATTCCACGGGGTTAAGTATCCAATATTATAGCTTGAAATTGCCGATCCGCATTGAGTCTTATGTGCCTTTTTTGACCCATAATTTAGGGCAACTGCGAAAAACTTTGGGCCGAAATCATCCAGAATTTATCAAGCTGCTAGGAATTCTTTATTTATTAAAAAATATTCCCACCGAAACGAAAGGGCGGGAACGGTATGATCAACTCAGTTTTGTTAAAGGATTGTTGGGGGAGTTGTATGAACAAAATTCCGATATTTGCCAATTTATCCAAAGTAATTTAAAAGACTTTAATGGCACCCCAGGAATGCCAGAAACTTTTAATTTACTAGAGGAGTTGCTGCGAGAACAAGTGTATCGCCTCACGTTCTGGAAAGTGGGGGCGGAAGAAATTAATTACCGACGCTTTTTTACAGTAAATGAATTGATTTCAGTCCGAGTTGAAACCCTGCGGGTGTTTCATGATACCCATGATTTAATAGCCAAGCTGGTAAAAGAGGGAAAATTTACCGGGGTACGAATCGATCATATTGATGGACTCTATGACCCTCAGCAATATTTACAACGATTGCGAGATAAATTGGGGGATGTGTATATTACGGTGGAAAAAATCCTGGAAATGGAAGAAATCCTGCCATCAAATTGGCCGATTGAGGGAACCAGCGGCTACGATTTTATGAATCGGCTGAATGGGTTGTTTTGTAATTGCCATAATCAAGATAGATTTAGTGAGATTTATGCTGATTTTAGCGGATTAAGCCAATCTTACACTAACCTGTTTTTTGAGAAAAAACACCTAATTGCCGATCGCAATATGGCGGGAGATGCGGACAATTTGGCCCATTTGTTAAAATCTATTGCGAATCAATCTCGGGAGGGACGGGATTTTACTTTATATTCCCTGAAACGGGCTCTAGTAGAAGTGCTGGTGGCGTTCCCTGTTTATCGCACCTATATTAATGGGGAAGGGGTCAGCAGTCGCGATCGCCACTATATCCAAGAGGTCATTGCTCAAGCGAAGCAGCTTCTACCCTTGCAGGGAAAAGAACTAGAATTCATTGAAAAATTAATGTTGTTGGAAAACGCCGATTACTTAACTGAAGAAGAACGAGAGCAACGTCTTTATTCGGTCATGCGAATTCAGCAGTGGACGGGTCCGTTGATGGCAAAAGGGATTGAAGATACCCTATTTTACGTTTACAATCGGTTGGTTTCTTTAAATGAAGTGGGTGGGGACCCGGCCCAATTTGGCCTAACTTTGGAGAAATTCCACGAATTCAATATTCAACAACATGAAAGTTGGATTCATAAAATGAATGCCACTTCAACCCATGATACAAAACGGGGAGAAGATGTCCGCGCCCGCATCAATGTCCTCTCTGAAATTCCTGATGAGTGGGAACAGCAGGTAAATTCCTGGCGAGAAAGTAACCAAGAACATAAAACCCCTCTTCAGCATAAAATGGTCCCAACTGCCAATGATGAATATTTCTTTTATCAAACCCTGCTAGGAGCTTTCCCCTTTGCACCTAGCGAATATTCCGAGTTTATTGAACGCGTGAAAGAATGTTCAATCAAATCAGTTCGTGAAGCCAAAGTACACACGGCTTGGTTACGTCCCGATACGGCATATGAGGAGGGATTTCGGGCCTTTATTGATGGGGTGATGAAGCAGTCGCCTGATAATATATTTCTCCAAAAATTCCAGCCTTTTCAACAGAAAATAGCGAGTTATGGAGTTTATAATTCTCTGGCTCAAGTGTTGCTAAAACTGACCACTCCGGGAGTACCTGATTTTTACCAAGGAACAGAATTATGGGATTTAAGTTTAGTTGACCCGGACAACCGACGGGCCGTCAATTTTGAATACCGGATAGCAGCGTTAGGAGAAATTCGCACCCAAGCATCCGAGGATATTTTGACTTTAATGCAGGGGTTACTTGCCCACCCCGAATCGGGAAAAATTAAACTCTTTGCGATCGCCCAAATTTTAGAAGCGCGATCGCAGGCAGTCGAACTCTTTCAAACGGGAGAGTATCAACCCCTCAAAGTATCGGGCAAATTTAGTGAAAATATTGTGGCATTTGCGCGATCGCACGGAAATCAGGTGGCGATCGCTATTGCACCCCGCTTTCTCACCCATTTGATCCAACCGGGAACTCTCCCCCTTGGGGAAGTCTGGCAAGACACCCATTTAGAACTGCCTTCGGGACTGCCTTCGGTATGGAAAGATGCAATTTCCGGACAACCTATTCAAACCGAGGGTACCCTATCAATCGCCCAAACCTTAACCCATTTCCCAATTGCCTTGCTAATGAGTCAAACTCCTTAATTCTTGCCGACTCTGCCTTAAGTCTAACCCGCTTAAAAACATCTTGAAGGCGGATGTAGAGACAAGAAATAGGGCATCTCTATAAGGGTTTGAGTGCTTTTACAAAATTGATAGAACCTCACCCTGATAGCATCCTAGAGCCATATTCCAACACTTTTTGGAGAGGAGCGCTACAATGGGAAAAAGTGCCACGCCCTAGAGCGCTCCCCTTTTTTTAAGTTGTAATTTAACATCAAACCGTGATAAAATGTTAGAAGCTGTCTTCCAACCCAATGAGTTTCCCAGTCCCGAGCGTATTGCATCGGTAAGAGAGTATATCAAGAAAACTTGGAAAACTCTCTATCGTTCCCATGAGCATATTTTAGAAGCGGCAAAAGATGAAAAAATTGGTCATACCGATGACCAACGCTGGCCGATTTATATTTCCGCCCTGGAGGATAGAGCCCGGGTCGAAGCAGAGTTTAAAGGGGTGCTCAGCCCGGAAGAATATCAGCAAATTGAGATTTTAAGTTTGCCCTCAGAAATAGACCAAATTAAAGAACATGGGTTGCTCTATCTTCCCGGTGATTATGTGGTTCCCGGAGGCCGATTTAATGAAATGTATGGCTGGGATAGCTATTTTATCGTATTAGGATTGTTACGAGATGGGGAGGTAGAATTAGCCAAGAGTCAAGTGGATCAATTAATTTATCAAATCGACCATTACGGAACGATTTTAAATGCGAATCGCAGCTATTTGTTATCGCGATCACAACCGCCATTTTTAACCCCGATGATTTTGGCAGTCTTTGAACAAACTCAGGATAAAGACTGGCTGCGATCGGTATTAGGTGCGGTAGAAAGTCATTATTACTACTGGATTGTCCCCCCCCACTTAAATCAATCCACCGGATTGTCTCGATATTGTGCATTAGGAGAAGGACCGGCACCGGAAGTGCTCGTGTCCGAAACGGACGAACTCGGCAGGACTCACTACGATCGCATTCGAGAATATTATCGCCGCTTTGAAGTAATGGCTTATGATGTGAGTTTGTATTACGATCGCAAAGCCGATTCCCTCACGGACCTCTTTTATAAAGGCGATCGCTCCATGAGAGAATCGGGATTCGACCCCTCAAACCGTTTTGGTCCTTTTAATATCGATATCATTCACTATGCGCCGGTTTGTTTAAACTCGCTGCTGTATCGTATGGAACAAGATATTGCCCAAATCCTTAAGATTCTAGGCAATCCTAAACTGGCAGAATCCTGGGTTGATCGCGCTCATAATCGCCATCAGCTAATCGATAAATTTCTCTGGGATGAAAACTCAGGTTTGTACTTAGATTATAACTTCCGCAATAACGAACGCCGTCTGTATGAATTCGCTACAACTTTTTATCCTTTGTGGGTAGGACTTGCTTCAGAAGCACAAGCAGAACGGGTGGTAACAAACTTAGAATTATTTGAAGCCCCGGGAGGCTTACTGACGAGTACCCACGTCACGGGTAATCAATGGGATGCACCCTTTGGTTGGGCACCTTTAACCTTAATTGCGGTGGAAGGGTTGTATCGCTATGGGTATCGCGAGGATGGCGATCGCATTGCTGGAAAATTTATTAATTTAGTAACCCAAGAATTTGAAAAAACCGGAACCTTATTAGAAAAATACGACGTTCTTTCTTGTTCTTCGGAAGTTTCTAAGGAAATTATGTTTGGCTACAATACCAATGAAATTGGATTTGGTTGGACTAATGGTTCAGTTTTAGAATTATTGGCTCAAATGCAAAAGGGCTAAAAAATAAACCCCAGGTTTAAAAAGCCCCCCTAGAATCAGGGGGGTTGGGGGATTTCTGCTCAAGGCTGGCACCCCTAATCTATTCTTCTTTTTTCTCAACAACCAGAGTGAGGCGAGCTACCATTGCTCCGATTGCCCCAACTGCTGCGATGATGGGAAATAATGCCACTCCGATTGTCCCACCCACAACTCCAACGGTAAGGGGGATTTCAATCAGGGTGTGACCCTCTTCATTTTTAATGACAATGCGTCTAGCATTTCCTTGTTGGATCAGCTCTCTAACTTTTTTGGCGAGATCGTCTCCATTGAGTTTAAATTCCTCAAGCCGCACCTTTGAATTGGTTTGCACTTCAGGGTTGATCGGCATAACAGGGTCTGGGAAAGCCGTTCCGATTGGATCTTCTGGGCGAATGGGTTCAGTCATGATGACCGGTCCTATGAATGGAAGTATGCTTATAGTTTATCAAAGAGTTCTAGAGATTACTAAGGTAGCGATCGCCCACCGGGAGTTAGGCGGATGCCACGGGGAGGGGACCCAGGGAACGGGTATAGCGGTAATCTCCCTCTCAAGGTGCGTCTACTTCCCAGCAGAGGGGAAAAGTCGATCTAGAAGGGAGAGAGGGTTAGGAAGCGGACTAATGGAGTCTTGAGCTTATTTTCGTTACAATTATGACCAGAATGCAGAGGGATATCGAGACGAATTGATGCCAAAGGAAGAGGGATTGTTTAGGGTAGCACTCTTGACAACCGGGTGAAAGGCAAGGGAGTATTTGAAAACGCCTCCAGTGCATTTTAGTGCTTGAGGGCGATTGTAACAGATGAGGGGTCAAACCCTCTAGGCAGGAAAGGGAAAAACCTTCTACTTGATGCGGATTAATGGACTCCTTTAAAATTTCACTGCAATTTTTACAAAAAGGCATCTCCCTTTTGCTAACCTAATCAATTTTAATAGGTCTGATTTCATGGCGAAACGGGAGCATCTACTCATACAATTTAAGCGAATTATTAAAGCGCATCATTGGCTAGATTTAACAGAATTTCTGTTATTAGTTAGCTGTGCGGTTGGAACCCTCGTGGCGGCAGTCACAAAACAAGTGGCATACCTGGCTGTTCCGGTAACCCTGGCCCTGTGGCTAAATTTTGTTAACCAGAAACGCCGGGATGGATTGCAACAACAAGAAATCCCCCCTTTTGTTTCTGAAATTGAGCTAAAATTGTCGGAATTAAATCAACAGATACAGGCTCTTCCCCCGCCAGTTTCTATTAATTTAACAGAAGTTAACGAAGAACTTTCTAAGCTGAATAAATCCGTAACAATGATTGAGGGTAAAGCGGCTTTTATGACCTCAAAAGTTTACGATAATTTAACCATAAAAATTGATGCCCTGCACAAAAAAATTGCTGATTTTACCGAACCCTTCGACTTAACCCGGTTTGAAGCAAAAATTGCCTCATTGAATGTTGCCGTCCAATTTTTAGCCCAACGCCCCATAGTTGATTTACAAGAAGTTGAGAAACTACATCGTCAAATTTTGCAAGTCGAAGCCGATCGCCGGGATGTACTTTCTCCTTACCTTCAGCGCTTGGAAGGGGAGATTCAAAAGGTACAACATACCGACCTAATTTTGACCCGGAAATTGGACACCCTCAGCCAAAAGTTTAGCGCTCGACCGGAAATGGCGCAACTGTCTAGATTAAGCCGGATAGTGGGACGGTTAAGCGATAGCTTAAACCAAATGCAACAGACGGAAGCGATCGCCTCCCTCTATGAAGATATCGCCCGACTCTCCCAGGACTTAAACCAGTTAAAGCAACAATTAAACCCGGGAGGGCCAATTACCCCGGTTCAGGAACCGACACCCACTCCGCAGAAAGATCCATTCGGGATGGATCGGTAAGTGGACAGGCATCGAGTCAACAGAGATTTAATAGTGTCCAGGGTTCTCAAGGGTTGCAACCCGTGATAATTCTCGCTGATATTGGTCTTCCACATTCCCCTAAATCCCCTTTAAAAAGGCAGACTTTGAGACAGTTCTCCCCTAGTTCAGGGGAGTTATCGGGGATCTCCCCAGAGGGTAGGAAAGGAAGAATACTCAGACATCCGAGGGAATGAACCCGCCCTCAAAGGCGTAGAGTTTCCCCCAGAACGAGGGCGATCGCAACTGATACCCTAGCCGCTTTCTGGGTTTTAAGCGCTCAGGTTGATGGCAAAATAGAAAAGCCGTCTATTTTTATTCTTTTGGGGAGTTACCGGCCACACAGTTTTCAATTAAAATAGTTTCTTCTATGCCAAACTTAATAGTTTAGCGGCGATCCCCGATAAGGATAGAATCATGCGCAATGTTCGCGAATAAACAGAAAGATTAGAAGAGGTAAAAAAGTAGTGACGACCAATATTACCACAAAAGAAGTCCGAACACAGATCCAAGCAATAAAAATTAAAGTTGAACGAAACGGCCATTTGACCCCGATCGCTCAAATTGCACCTGTAGAGGTAGCGGGTACTAAAATCGAGCACGCCAGTTTTCTCGGAAGCGATCGCTTGACCGAGTTAAACCCCCAGATCGGCGACACCATCATCGTTTGTTCCGCTGGAACCGATAAGATGGCGGAAGTGGTGGGGGTACTCTCAGAAGAACGACCTTCCGGCAGCCAACCCTTTAAAATGCCAACCCACTGCCCGGAATGCGGATCCCCCGTCATCCGGACCGCTGATGATGAAATGAGCTGTCTTAATTCCTCCTGTGATCCCATTCTTCCCTTCAGCCTGTTAAATTGGTCCAGTCGAGAGGCAATGGAAATTAGCGGACTGGGAGAAAAGCTGGGACAGCAACTCATCGAACATGGACTGGTTAAGTCGATCGCCGACTTGTACGACATCAACGCCGACCACCTGATCGCCTTAGAAGGGATGGGGAAAAAATCGGCAAAAAACCTGCTTAAGGCGATCGCCAAATCCAAATCCCTCCCCTGGTCCAGAGTCCTAGCGAGTTTAGGAATCCGCCAGGTGGATCGCCCTACCGCGCAACTGCTAACTCAACAGTTTGCTACCGTCGCAGACCTCGCCAAAGCCGAAGTCTCGGAACTTGACGCCATTGAGCGCATCACTCCGGAAATCTCCCAGTCTGTCTATAACTGGTTCCGGATTAAAGCCAATCAAACCTTAATTGAGCGTTTATCCGCTGCCGGGTTGCAACTTCCTTCCGTGGCATTACCCGAGGTCCTGGATGTCCCTGTAGCGCCAGAAAAGCCAGAAACGACGACCCAGGAGGTCCAACCCTCAGCGGCATTACCCCCCGAAGTCCTGGATGCCCCTGTAGCGCCAGAAAAGCCAGAAACGACGAGCCCAGAGGTCCAACCCTCAGCGGCACCGCTGGAACCGGAACCCCTTGCGATCGCTGATGCTTCTCCCTCAGAAACCCTCTCTAATATCCCGTCGGAATTGGATGCAACCGTTGAACAATTACAAACTGTAACTCAGCAGAGTGTTCAATTACAAGCGGATTTAGAACAAGCAACTCAGCATTCAAGTCAATTGCAATCCGAGTTAGAAGAAATTCGGACAAGTCTAAAAAATGCCGAACAAAAAACGGCACAACTCCAATCGGAATTGGAGGAAAGTCGGCAGCAGTTGGGTCAAGCAAATCAGTCTGAATTGCTGGAATCAGAACTGGCCGAAACTCGTTCTCAACTTACGCAAGCACAGGAAAAAAGCGCTCAATTAAATGCTCAAGTAGAGGAAATTCGTACAGCTTTAGAATCTTCTACTCGCCAAACGGAAGAACTCAGATCGCAGTTAGTGCAATCTCAGCAAAAGTCAGGGGAATTAGACTCTCAACTGCATGAGGTGCGATCGCAGTTGCAGCAAGTGCAACAGCATTCCGGACAATTGCAGTTGCAAGTCGAGGAAGCACATCACCAAGTTGCCAACCTCAACACCGACTTAAATGCAACGCGCACAGAGTTGCAGCAAGCGCAACAGGAGCGATCGCAGATTCAGTCCCACCTGGAAGAACGGGGGGAACAATTACAACAAGTGGAAGCCGAAAAACAGGATTTGCAAACGCAACTGTCTAACACCCGGACCCAGTTACTCGGAGTGGAAGAACAGAGATCGCACCTGGAAACCGAAATAGCTCACATCAAGGGAGAAAGCCAGCGATCGCAACAACAGCGAGCGGATTTAGAGGCACAGCTTGCCAAATCCCACGCAGCGCAGTCTCAACTCCAGGGAGATTTATCAGAAATTCAAGAAAAATTACAAGGTGTCTTACATGATCGCTCCCACTCCGACATCCGTGTAACCCAAGCCAACAGTGAGCGATCAGATGCTCTATCGCAATTGGAAGCCGCCAACCAACAGCGAGCGCAGATAGAATCACAACTGGCCCTAGTGCGATCGCAAACCCCCATGTTGAAAGCTGGAGTATTTCTAGCCTTCCTATTTGGGTCCCTAATTGCGTGGTTCTTAGCCCTAGCTATTTACTAAAGTTATATCCTTAATCAGCAATTCAGGGGTAAAAGTATCAAAAGGGACGTAGCAGTGCTACGTCCCTCTTTTTTGAGCCAAGTCCAATCCTTTACCCATCTCCTGATCCAATTGTTCGGCTTTACCACAGCCAGTCATAACATTGAAAAAACTACTCCCTGTACCGGAAAATAAGAGCTTCCGCCCTTATTTTCTTGGGTATGTGGAAAGTGCATGATTAAAATGCGTAAAAATCATGGGTAAAAATATTTTGTAACTTTAGATACTAACCCCCCTAGTTTATGCGATTAACTTATAGGGAAATCAAGCGCAAATTCCAGGAGAAATAAATCGCAATAAAAAATAAAGTAATCAATGATACGGTTTCTACTTTTTTAGAAATTTGCTAGGTTATTATTTTCATTAACAGGAAACAGATAAAAAGAGGTTCTCTATGACATTAGCCACAGAAAAGCCCACAACGAGTTTAAATAAATTTGAGAAAATTAAGGCCGAAAAAGACGGGCTTGATGTCAAAAATCAGTTAGAGGATTTCGCTCGAATTGGTTGGGAGGCAATGGATGCAGGAGATCGCGATCATCGGCTTAAGTGGCTGGGGGTCTTTTTCCGCCCCGTGACCCCCGGTCAATTTATGGTGCGGATGCGGATGCCTCATGGAGTAATGAGCAGTCTGCAAATGCGGGTACTGGCCGAGATTGTAGAACGCTATGGGGACGATGGAAATGCAGATATTACCACCCGGCAGAATCTCCAATTACGGGGCATCAGAATAGAAGATATTCCAGATATTTTTAACCGATTTAAGGCAGCGGGGATGACCTCGATTCAATCGGGTATGGATAATGTTAGAAACATTACCGGGTCTCCGGTTTCTGGAATTGACAAACATGAGTTAATCGATACTCAAGAGTTAGTCCAAAAAGTCCAGGATATGATTACCAATGCCGGAGATGGAAATCCTGCTTTTACCAACTTACCGAGGAAATTTAACATTGCGATCGGAGGATGTCCAGACAACTCCATTCATGCCGAAATCAATGATATTGCCTTTGTTCCGGCTTATAAAAATGGAGAAATTGGGTTTAACGTACTCGTCGGGGGCTTTTTCTCGGCGAAACGGTGTGAGGCGGCGATTCCCCTAAATGTGTGGGTCCCTCCCAATGATGATGTAGTGGAGTTATGCCGAGCAATTTTAGAAATTTACCGGGATAATGGACCCCGAGCAAATCGGCAGAAGTCTCGGTTGATGTGGCTGATCGATGAATGGGGCGTAGAGAAATTCCGGGCCGAAGTTGAGAAAGAATTCGGAACACCCCTAGCAGAATCCGCCGAAAAAGACGAGATTGTGTGGGAAAAGCGGGATCATCTGGGAATTTTCCCCCAGAAACAAGAGGGATTAAACTTTGTCGGTTTAAATGTTCCCGTGGGTCGGTTATTTGCTCCCGATATGTTTGAACTGGCTAAAATTGCTGACGTGTACGGGAATGGGGAGATCCGGTTAACGGTGGAGCAAAATGTCATCATTCCCAACGTTCCGGATTCGCGGTTAGAGGCGTTATTACAAGAACCGCTGTTAGAGAAATTTAGTATTGATCCCGCACCTCTGACGCGATCGCTCGTTTCCTGCACAGGGGCTGAGTTCTGCAACTTTGCTTTAATTGAAACTAAAAACCGCGCTTTAGCCTTAGTTAAAGAACTCGAAGCGGAATTAGACATCCCCAAAACAGTGCGAATGCATTGGACTGGCTGTCCTAATTCCTGCGGACAACCTCAAGTCGCAGCGATCGGCTTGATGGGAACCAAAACCCGCAAAAATGGTAAGACCCTAGAAGGGGTGGACCTCTATATGGGCGGTACAGTGGGCAAAGATGCTCACCTCGGCACCTGTGTTCAAAAAGGGATTCCCTGCGAGGACCTTAAGCCGGTGTTGCGGCAGTTACTCATCGAGCAGTTTGAGGCGAAACTGAAACCCGGTATAAGTCATGCCATCGTTGATGTACCCCCGGCATTCGTGGAGTCCCCAGAAATCCCGCCCGAAAAAGCCATTCAACCGGCGGCGATCGCCTTTGTTAAGTCCGGCAAAACGATTGCCTGTGACGACTCGGCACCAATTTTAGAGATTGCCGAACGAGAAGGAATTCAACTCGACAGCAGTTGTCGGGGTGGAACCTGCGGCACTTGTAAGCAAAAACTACTCAGTGGAGAGGTTCGCTACGAAAATGAACCCCAAGCACTTAGTAACAGCGATCGCGAGCAAGGATATATTTTGACCTGTAGCGCTCATCCCGTCGGACCCGTCGCGATTGATGCCTAACCCCGCCACGGGTCAAGGAATTGTGACTTAAATGCTTTCTATCTGTAACTCAGCAGTTTTATCCCAAAAGGAGCAATGATCAATGTCTTCTCAAGAATTGGCTTCCAAACCCGCTAACTCCGTATCAGCTTCCACTGACACCCCAGATGTGAGTACCCAAGCCCCCAGTTCCCTGGCTCTGCAACTCATTTGTGCTGTCGGTGTCCTAGGATTTAGCGGGTATATGTTCAGCAGTTGGCATCGGACCCTAGCCCAACATAGCCTCGCCCAGCAGGCTCAAGCAGAAACCCCCCTAGTCCAGGCCGCCGCAATGGCTCCTGTAGAACCTCAAGCTCAACCCCCGGTCACCCAACCTGAAATAACCCCGAATGCCGCCTCTGTTACCCCAGCAGTCGCTCCCACCGTCGCGATAGCCCCGCCGATGGTAACCGAACCTGTTGCACCCCCTGCCATTACCGACTCGGCTACCTTAGCAACTCTGAGTCAAAAGCTGTATGAGCAAATTGATGGCAATTGGAACAGTTATCCGACCTTTACCAGCAATTTAGTCTACCAAGTCCAGGTAGAGCAGGATGGGGCGATCGCCAGTTACGATTCCCTCAATCAAACCGCTGAAGATTACCTGGGGGAAACGCCATTGCCAAAATTAAGCGCGGCTAACCCTAGCCTAACTGAGACCTCAACCCAGCCCCAAGCAAAGTTTTTAGTGTTGTTAATGCCCAGCGGGACCTTAGAAATCAGTCCTTGGGTGGGTAACTAGGACCCCCTCCCGCAACCGGGACAGCACAGCCCACAGAAAAAACAAAAGGGTAAACCAAATTGTTCGAGATTGACCGTTTTGTAAACTCGGGTATGCTACTTGTACCGTCAAGATAGGGCAACTATTGATAGATTTGAGCCGGAAACTCTATACTTGACTTTCCGAAACCATTTATCAAGATTTGCTCCCTTGGGGCAACTACAAAGAGGATTGACTATGAGTTTTAACGAATTTCCCTCCCACCCAAAACGGCACATCCCTACCGATGCCTTCATCGTTTTAGGCGCAACCCTTTCAGTTTTTCTCCTTGGGGGCATACTGCATCTGCTTTCTGGAGGCGTTCGTGCTCAACAAGAACCAGCACCAACGACCATGACAGAAGAAGAATCCGTCGTTGTGGAGAGCGTCACCCCTAACCTATCAACTCAACCCCCGGTAGAAACCCGAGTGGAGGAGACACGAATCATTACCTCAGGGACTCCTCTAACTCAGACGCCTCCGAGGACTGTTGTAACCCCCCCGGCTGCGATCGATAATCAACCCTTTGTCGCCAGTCCTCCTCCCGTCGCTCAACAGCCGCCTGTAGTAACCCAGCAGCCATCTGTTCCCCCCTCTTCCCCCGCGCCCATGGGTGAAGATCCGGCGGTAACGACTTCCCCCGCGCCCATGGGTGAGACTCCCGCCATGATGGGTGAGACTCCCGCCATGATGGGTGAGACTCCCGACATGATGGGTGAGACTCCCGACATGATGGGTGAGACTCCCATGCCCACGGCAGCACCCCCGGAGATAGCCGATCCCGCAAAGATAGAGACTTTAAACCAGAGTCTTTATGAGAACCTCAATAGCGGCTGGAACACTTATCCGACATTTACCGAAGAGTTAGCCTATCGCGTCCAACTGAACGAAACAGGGGAAATCGTATCCTACGAACCCGTCGATCCTGCCGATCAACAATATACTGACGAACTTCCCCTCCCGGATTTAAGTGAGACTCAGGCAGCAGGAAGCACTTCCGCGCAACCTCTGGCTAACTTCCGCGTTGTATTTACCCCCGATGGGGTGATTCAGGTTACTCCCTGGCAAAATGACATTCCCCAGTAACAACAACGCTTAAAGTAACGGGATAAAAATGGCTGGTGGTCACCCGGGTATATAGACTATAAATCATATAGCCGCCCCTCTTCCAACGGCTTACGATGGGGGAAGAGGGGAAAAGACCAGCCACGGCTCGACAGTAAACCAAACCCCTTAACGAACGGATCCGGGATAACTCCTTCCTAATTAAGTAAACAGAGTGAGGCAGCAGTGCGATCGCGCCCAATTCCCACCCCAAAACTTTGGCTCATGCATGGGCGCGGCGATTAAGAACGCTGGACCTGTCGGGAATAGCCAAGTCAAAAAGATTTACTCACATTCCTAGAAAAATACTTCAACCCCGTAGAGGAATCATGCTCACACAACTCTGGTCATTTCGCGGCAGATACCGCATCCTACACTTAACCTGGTTTGCCTTCTTTCTTTCGTTTGTAGTTTGGTTTAACTTTGCGCCCTTTGCCACAGCGGTACAAGAATCATTAGGATTAACGTCGGGACAACTCAGAACCCTTGCTATTTGTAACGTTGCTCTAACCGTTCCCGCCCGAATTATTATCGGCATGGTCCTAGATAAATACGGACCGCGCGTTACTTATTCTTTGTTACTAATTTATGCAGCCATTCCCTGTTTAATGTTTGCCTTCGCGCAAAACTTTGGGCAATTGGTTGTCTCTCGCTTACTGTTATCCATTGTCGGTGCTGGGTTCGTGATTGGTATCCGGATGGTAGCTGAGTGGTTTCCCCCTAAAGAAATTGGGTTAGCCGAAGGGATCTATGGTGGGTGGGGTAACTTTGGTTCCGCTGCCGCCGCCTTCACCCTGCCAACCTTGGGAACAATGGCTGCCTTCGTGTCTGCGGGTCAAATCAACTGGCGATTTGCGATCGCCCTCACAGGAATTTTTGCCGCTGTTTACGGGGCAATCTACTTCTTTAATGTCCAAGATACCCCACCGGGTAAAGTCTATCAGCGTCCCAATCGCCACGGCGGACTCGAAGTAACCAGCCGTCGCGACTTCTGGTTCATGATGGCGATGAATGTTCCCCTCAGCGGTATCCTCGGTTTACTAGCTTGGCGTCTGGCTAAAGTGGGATTCTTAAATACCACTCAACTCTGGCTTACTTGGCTGTTCTTAGTGGGATTGTATTCTTTCCAATCGTATAAATGCTGGACCGTTAACAAAGAGTTAGTTTTAGGTCAGAAACGTTATCCTGCCAACGATCGCTATGAATTTTCTCAAGTTGCCCTATTAGAACTCACCTACCTGGTCAACTTCGGGTCGGAACTCGCCGTTGTTTCCATGCTGCCTGCCTTCTTTGAAAATACTTTTGGACTGACTAAAGTGCTCGCCGGCATGATTGCTGCAACCTATGCCTTTATGAACTTAGCCGCACGTCCCGGAGGCGGTTTAATCTCCGACACCCTCGGCAGTCGGAAGACGACAATGGTGGTCCTCACCGGCTGTATGGGAGTCGCCTATATGATTATGAGTGGGGTCCAGGGTACCTGGTGGCTACCCTTAGCGATCGCCCTCACCATGTTCTGTTCCTTCTTTGTCCAAGCTGGAGAAGGGTCTACCTTCGCAATGGTTCCTCTCCTCAAACGCCGGGTCACTGGACAAATTGCCGGAAATGTCGGCGCTTATGGCAACGTCGGTGCAGTTGCTTATCTCACTTTATTTAGCTTCCTCCCCGAGGGTGATATTGGCAACCGGATCTTCTTCCAAGTTCTAGGGGTCACCGCTATTATCGTCACCTTCCTTTGTGCCTTCTACTTGAAAGAACCCAAAGGCTCATTTTCTGCCCATCATGAGGGAGAAGAAGTCCATTCGGAAACTGCCCAAGGACAACCCGTACCGCAGTTCGTGGAAGAAGGCACAGAAGCCTAATTCCCTGGAGATGAAAGGGCGATCGCACTTAAACTGAGTGGCGATCGCCCTTTCATCCCCATTTAAACTCTCCTAAATCCTCATAATTGGTTACACTTAACTCTTACTAAACGGACTCTTACTCAGTCCCCCTTGATACTCTAAACTTTAAACTCTAAAATTTTATGTCTACTCAACCCACCAAAACCCTGTGTCCTTACTGTGGAGTTGGCTGCGGCTTAGAAGTATCTCCCCCAGCACAACCGGGAAAAGTGACCAATCGAGACAGTGAAGGTAAGCCCCTGTGGAAAGTCCAGGGCGATCGCACCCATCCTTCCTCACAAGGCATGGTCTGTGTCAAAGGCGCAACCATCGCCGAATCATTAGACAAGGACCGCCTCAAATATCCAATGGTCCGCGCTTCCCTCGATGAACCCTTCCGTCGCGCCACCTGGGAAGAAGCCTTTACCTTAATCGTCGATCGCATCCGAACCGTCCAGTCAACCCTCGGTGTCAATGGACTCTGTATGTACGGTTCTGGACAATTCCAAACCGAAGACTACTACATCGCCCAAAAACTGATGAAAGGCTGTCTCGGCACCAATAACTTTGATGCCAACTCCCGCCTCTGTATGTCCTCCGCCGTTTCTGGGTACATTCAGAGTCTAGGGTCAGACGGCCCTCCCACCTGTTACGATGACCTAGAAAAAACCGACTGCGCCTTTCTGATCGGCACCAACACCGCCGAGTGTCATCCGATCGCCTTCAACCGACTCCGCAAGTATCATAAAAAAAATAAAAACGTTAAACTAATCGTTGTTGATCCCCGTCATACCACCACCGCAGACGGGGCCGATCTACATTTAGGAATTCGACCCGGAACCGATATCGACCTCCTCAACGGTATCGGTTACCTGCTGATGCAGTGGGGACATCTCAATAGCGTCTTTATTGACGAATGTACCTCGGGCTTTGGCGAATATGCCGAAGTCATTCGCCACTATCCCCCCCAAATTGTGGCCGAACGCTGTGGTATCCGCATCGATGAACTGGAAACCGCCGCCCGCTACTGGGCGGAATCTGAACGAGTTCTTTCCCTGTGGTCAATGGGAATGAATCAGTCCTCAGAAGGCACAGCAAAAGTCCGCAGTTTGATTAATCTGCACCTGATGACCTCACAAATCGGTAAACCCGGTGCAGGTCCTTTTTCTCTCACTGGACAACCCAATGCAATGGGAGGGAGAGAAGCCGGAGGATTAGCCAACCTGCTACCGGGATACCGCCTCGTCAAAAATCCTGAACATCGCCAAGATATCGAAAAATTTTGGGGGCTGCCCGAGGGAAGAATTGCCCCAGAAATCGGACGTACTGCCTGGGACATGATCACCGGCTTAGAAACCGGGGAAGTCGGGTTATTATGGATTGCCGCCACCAATCCAGCGGTGAGTATGCCCGATATAGAACGGACCAAAGCGGCCTTAAGGCGATCGCCTTTTACCGTGTATCAGGATGCTTACTATCCCACCGAAACTGCTGCCTACGCGCACGTTTTGTTACCTGCCGCCCAATGGGGAGAAAAAACCGGGGCCATGACCAATTCCGAACGAGTGGTTACCCTATGTCCCGCTTTTCGCGAACCCCTTGGACAAGCCAAAGCCGATTGGGAAATCTTTGCTGAAGTTGGGCGGAGATTGGGATTTGTAGACCAGTTTCCCTTTGAGAATTCTGCCCAAGTCTATGCCGAATTTGTCCAAATCACCCGCGATCGCGTCTGTGATATGACGGGATTAAGCCACGAACACCTCACCGAACAAGGACCAACCCAGTGGCCGTATCCTGCGGGACAAAACCTGCCTCTGACCAACAAACGCCTCTACACAGACTGGAGATTTCCTACTCCCGACGGACGTGCCCGTTTTGGGGCCTGTCATGCCAAAGGACTGGCAGAACCCCCGGACCCCAATTATCCGTTCGTTCTCACAAATGGCCGCCTTTATGGACATTGGCATACCTTAACCCGTACTGGAAGAATCGATAAAATTGTCAAAATGCACCCCCAACCTTTTATCGAAATTCATCCCCGAGATGCCAAAAAATTGGAGATAGTAGAGGGAATGAAGGTTGAAGTGCGATCGCGCCGAGGCATGGCAAGATTCCCCGCTAAAGTCACTCAAGCGATCGCCCCGGGAACCGTCTTCGTACCCATGCATTGGGGAGAACTCTGGGGGGATCATACCGAAGCCAATGCCCTCACCCATCCCGAAGCCTGTCCCTCCTCCCTACAACCGGAATTAAAAGCCTGTGCAGTGCAACTGATTCCTCTCAGGGATAACATAACCAACAGCGAAACCGAAATTGTTGAACAAAGCGACTCCATTGCGGTCGCCTTTGCACCGCGATCGGCCCTTGCCACCCGTTCTTAATCCAAAAAAGCCAAACTTTCCACAGTTCGTAGTAACGCCTTCAGTCGTTATTTTCATGTTCGTATTAACGACTTGCTGTCGTTCTTAATTGTTCGGGGTCATGACTTGCTGTCATCTCCTTAAGTGCAGAGTTTTGCCATCCCCAAACCCGCCCAATCCCCAGTTATGTCATGTTAAAATTGACCCAATGGATTGCGAGGAAAACCAATGGACTGGCAAGAACTCCGGAAAGAAGCATACAACTTATCCGTCAGCGACAGATTAGCCCTCGTCGAGGCGATCGTTCATTCTGTGAATGATGAAATCAGACCCCGGCCCCCGGTGCCCCCGGGAACCATAACCCGATTACGGGGAATTCTCAAAACCGATGGACCCCCTCCCACCGATGAAGAAATTGAAGCGATTAAAGAAGAACGCTTGAGGGAGAAATACTTAACATGAGGGTGTTGCTGGATACTAATATTATTCTGGATTATTTTCTAGAACGCGACCCTTTCATGAATGATGCGGAAGCCTTATTTGCTCAGATTGAAGCCAAGCAGATAGAAGGATATATCACGGCAACAACCTTAACTGATATTTTTTATATCGTCAGCAAGAGCAAGGGGAACCAAGTCGCAAAACAAGCGGTTTCAAAGCTGTTGAAGGGGTTAGAGATCTGCCAAGTCGATCGCCTGATTCTTGAATCCGCCCTGGCTTTAGAGTTAAATGATTTTGAAGACGCCGTGCAAATTGCCTGTGCGATCGCCTCCAATCTTGAGGCAGTTATCTCCCGCGATCGCGACGGATTTGCTCTAGCTCCCATGCCCACTTACTCCCCCCGAGATATCATCTAGCAGCTGGGGTAATTGAACATAGATAGAATAATAAATGGGGTGTTTGTTCCCAATTGTTGATATTTTTCCTAACGTGAAATAAAAAGAGTAGGGTGGGCATTGCCCACCCTACAATTGCTGCAAAAATTGCTTCAAATCACCCTTTAGCGGGAGATGAAATGAACCCAACAATCTCCATCAGCCATACAGGTATCGTAAACCAGGTTATAAGAATAGCTTAACCCAGCACCCCGTGCAGAAGTATTGTATCCCTGAGACCAATATTCGCCGTAAGGGTCGTGAACGATAAACCCATGAGAATTATAGCCAATCAAGCAAACAATATGGCCAAAACTGGTAAAATAACCGTGGATAACAATCGGGTTACCTTGAACGAGCCATTCTTTGATTTCATTAAAGTTCGCTTTCCTTGTAAAGCGGTCTTTAACCCCATAAGCCTCTGCGGCTTCAGCCAAATGTTCCGGTTCATGACGACTTAAACCCCGGGCTTCTAGCCACTCTTGGAGTTCATCTTCTAACTGTTTGTTAGGCTGTTTTCCTTTAATTCCTAGATAAGCCAAACACATGGCAATGCTAGTCGTATTGCAACTGCCGTAAGGATTCTTAGCGTTATCAAGTTGGGATTTGTAGGGAACCGCTAGTTTAACGCGATCAGGAAATGCGATCGCCCCCTTGTGCATGACTACCCCATGTCTAGAGTAAACATACCAGGTATTGCGATTTTGGAAACTTTGGTCTGCAAAACAAACCTTAATGTGATCCCCTTCTGGGGCGTAAGACTGAACTTTTAACACCGTTCCGGCAGGAATCGATTGTTTTTCAGAATCGCTCAAATCAGAAGAAGAAAGGGGTCTTTGTTTGAAAATTGTGTCGCAAAGAACTTTCAGTTCGGGAGTCTGGCTTCCTGGTGTGGTAGATGAAGTCGAATACGATTGTGCTACGGTCATAATTTCTAACCAAAAAATAAGTAAAGATGCGGATACCAATTGTCTGAGTCGGGGCGGGCAGTAGGCCAGAGAATTGCCCCTCGTTGCCCTGGAGTAAACGGTCCCGACTTTTAAAACGGTTTGTAACCCCCACTACACAAGCCGCATCCCTAGCGGTCAGGAGTGAGTATAGTGAGGAAGAAGTCCGGGTTGGGACAACTCATCCTTGCGCCAACTTAGACTGAAATTACTGATGAGTGGATGAGTTATACCCATGTCTAAAATCGTTTGGATTGCAAGACACGCGAACCGCTTAGACTTCGTAAACCCTGAATGGTTTAATACAGCAGAACGGCGTTATGATCCGCCCTTGTCGGCAGATGGGTTTTTGCAAGCGCAAGAACTAGCCGAACGTCTCAAGGGAGAACGTATAAATCACGTATTCGCCTCTCCTTTTCTGCGAACCGTACAAACTGCAAATCAGGTGGCAGAAATTTTAGACTTACCGTTGAAGCTGGAGTGGGGACTTTGTGAATGGTTAAATCCCGAGTGGATGACCGAAATGCCCGAAGTTCTCCCCCCGGAAGTGCTAGCCCCGGAATTTCCCCGAATTGATTTAAGTTATCAATCTCGGGTGGTGCCTGAGTATCCAGAATCCGATGAGGGTTGCGTCCAAAGGGCGGGAGAAACTGCCCGACGTCTTGCCGAGGAGTTTTCCGAGGACATCCTGTTGGTCGGGCATGGGGCCTCGGTGATTGGTGCTACAATTGGCCTTGCGGTAGAAGCGGCTCAAATTGAGTTGAGTGCGGCATTGTGCTGTTTGTACAAGGTGGTGCGCCAAGGGGAAAAATGGGAAATCGAACTGAAGGGCGATCGCTCTCATTTGCGAGAAATTGAAGCAGAAATCCGATTTATTTAGGAAGATGAAAAAGAAACCGCATTAAATCACACAGTCCATAAGCTCAGAATCAACAAGATGACATTACTATTAGCCGGAGATATCGGTGGCACCAAATCCCTTTTGCGCTTGGTAGAAATGCCGACTACAGCCGACCCTTCAGGGGCGTTCCCGATCAACACCCTATATGAGGGAATTTACGCCAGTCAGCAATACCCCGACTTAGTGCCGATTGTGGCACAGTTCATGGCCCAAGCGAGTCGGAAATTAGGACAAATCCCGGAACCGAAGGGGGCCTGTTTTGCCCTCGCGGGACCCGTCATCGGACATAAATCTGTCCTGACTAATCTGAGTTGGACTCTAACGACGGACCGATTGGAAAAGGAACTGAACATTCCCCACGTCAAGTTAATTAACGACTTTGTAGCGGTAGGCTACGGGGTCTTGGGAATGAACCAGGACGATCTACATACGTTGCAACCGGGGGAAGCGCAAACTTCCGCCCCGATCGCCGTGATTGGCGCAGGAACAGGATTGGGACAAGGCTTTTTAATCCGGCACTTGGACGAATATTTTGTGTATCCGTCGGAAGGGGGTCATGCCGATTTTGCGCCACGAACTGCAATCGAGTTTGAACTGTTGCAAGACTTGCAGCAAAGAGAAAACATTGAGCGCGTCTCTGTGGAACGCGTGGTGTCGGGGATGGGAATTGGGTCAATTTACCAATTCCTACGCGATCGGGCGATCGCTGCTGGGAAGAATATTTCCCCCGCAGATAAGGACCCGGCAGATATCTCAAAAGCAGCGCTGGAAAAAAGCGACCCTTTATGCGAACAAACTTTGCAAATTTTCGTGGAAGCCTACGGTGCAGAAGCCGGAAATCTAGCCTTAAAATTACTACCCTATGGGGGATTGTATTTAGCGGGGGGAATTGCTGCCAAAATTCTGCCCTTAATTAAGGATGGCGATCGCTTTATCAAGAGCTTTAACCACAAAGGCCGAGTTAGCCCCCTTTTGGGACGCGTGCCGGTTCATATCGTTCTTAATCCCCAAGTGGGATTGATTGGTGCTGCCATTTGTGCGGCGCGGTTATAGGTAGAAAGGATAAAGTTTCAAGTTTTAGGGTCCGTCAGATTCCCGGATGTTTGGGCGATCGCCATCTATTCTCCGTCTGACTCAGCGGCTAGCTGTAGGGGCTGTGACCTTAGCAGGGGTCGCGCCTGCAATTCCCTGGGAAGGTGTGAGTTAGGTAGCCCGATTATGGTGCGATCGCCATTAATTTTCGGTCTGATATCAAGTCCGGTTAATCCCTCCTAAAAAGTATCCTCATCGGTAAAGATGGATTCGCTGCCTCCCTTGGGAATGACAGCAAACTTGAGAATTGTGAGAAAATAATCCGGCTTGATATGACGGACCCTACCCTTTCTTATCTCTCCAATGTGAAGGGTTGCGGGTTGTTGCCACTCACAACTGCTGTAAAAACTGCTTTTGATACTCTTGTTCCGTGATGATATCCTGCATACTTTCTACCCGGTCTAAAAACACCATTCCCTCTAAATGGTCATATTCATGCTGGAAAATCCGGGCTACGAAATCCGTAAATTCTTGATGGTGTAATTTCCCATTTTGGTCCTTATATTCAACTTTGATCGCCTGATGTCTTGGCACCAGTCCTCGAATTCCTGGCACACTCAAACACCCTTCCCAATCTTTCACCCTTTGCTCAGAATAGGCGACAATTTGCGGGTCAATAATTGCCCTTGCTTCCATTTTCGGGGCGTGGGGATAGCGCAAGGTCGGACGGGAGGCCAGAATAAACACTCGATAAGGTTCAGCTATTTGGGGGGCAGCAATGCCGACTCCATGACCCGGTTTTAGGGTTGCCATTAACTCTTCGATAAGCTGGGGGAGCAAGTCTAGGTAACCGTTACTCACGGGTTGTGCAGAGGCCCGTAAGATTGGATTCCCTAATTGAACAATTTCTCGAACGTTACTCATGGCTTAATTACAATATCATTAACATATTAGACAAAATATCCCTAAAAATCAGGGCTTAAAAACTCGGATTTACGGGCATTTCTCCCGGTTGTACCGTCACATTCATCGTTTCCCCATCGCGGTTAATTTGTAGTTGTAAGGCCGTTCCCACTTGTGACCCTTGCACAATTTGTTGCACCGTATCTGACTGAGCAATCACCTTGTTCTCCATTCGTTGAATCACATCACCCTCACGCAATCCGGCGCGTTCAGCGGGAGAATTGGGAGACACTCGCACAATTAATACCCCGCTATCCACCGATAACCGCATAGGGCTATTCGGGTCGGTATTCAATTCTTGCTGTAATTCCGGGGTAATGGTAATCATTTCTACCCCTAAAAAGGGATGTTGGACTTTGCCTGTGGTAATCAATTGCTGGGCGATCGCTTGTGCGGTTTGAATGGGAATGGCAAATCCCAACCCTTGTGCACCACTAATAATCGCCGTATTCATCCCAATCACCTCCCCTCGGGCATTCAGCAACGGACCCCCGGAGTTACCCGGATTGATTGCCGCATCAGTTTGGATAAACCCGACTCGCTTATCGGGAACCCCTACATCCTGGCTCGATCGCCCTGTGGCGCTGACAATCCCTGCGGTTACACTATTATCTAAACCCAGAGGATTACCGATCGCGATCGCCCATTCCCCGGGTTGCAGTTGTTCTGAATCTCCCATCGTCGCCTTGGGTAGATCCGTCGCCTCAATTTTCACCACCGCCACATCAGAAATCGGGTCCTCTCCCAATACCGTACCCTCAAACGTTCGCCCATCCTTAAGGACAACACTCACCGTATCTGCACCATTAATCACATGAGCGTTCGTTAAAATCTGACCATCATCACTGATAATAAATCCCGATCCGGTCCCCCTTTCCACCCGTTGTTGTGGCTCCAGGGACCCTTGTCCGAAAAACCGGCGAAAGAACGGATCGCCAAAGGCATCGGGGATATCGCGACTCACTGTTCGCGCGGCATCAATCCGGACCACCGCAGGACCCACCTTTTCCACCGCCTCGACAATAAAATTAGAATTTACCGGCAGCGGTAAGACTCCCCGAGGGAGGGGATCGTCACTAGGAGCGGAAACCGAGGGAGTTCTGGGATCCAAAGAGCCTAATGATAAGGGTCCATTAGAGCGCAACCAGCGATCGCCCATAAATGCCGCACCCGCACCCACCACCACCAACAACAGGTAAAGCACCACCTGGGTTCCGGAAAAATTACCCCGATTACTCTCTCGATCTGAATTCTTCATTATTGCCTTCCTATCTTCCTTGCTAAAACCCGTTAAACAATCGTAGTTTCTAAAAAAAAGACTTAAAAATTAGTCTTTAACCCCTTCGATTATAGACAATTCCTGAATCCAAACTGCGATCGGCCAAGCAGCACAGAATTTTTTGCTACAGTCATAATGCATCAAAGATTACTGCTTGCGAGGTCAGTCGTGGACATTCCTCTCGAAAATCTTTGGGATCGGGTACTGGAACGGTTACAAGTGCAACTGAGCCGTCCCACCTTTGAAACCTGGATCAAGACTGCTACTGCCGTGCAGCTAGAAAATAACTGTTTGGTGATCGACACGCCCAACCCCTTCGCCCGCAACTGGTTACAGAAGTATTACATTAAAACCATTGCCGATGTCGTAACGGATATCCTCGGTCATCCCGTGGATATTTACATCACAACCAGCGGTAGCGATGTCACACAGGCTTCTACTCGGGGGGAATATATGTGGCCCTCTCCCATTCTCACCCGCATCGACGAACCCACCCCCATTCACCCCCCTCGTCCTAAGGAACTCAATTCTAAATATGTCTTTTCCCGCTTTGTGGTGGGTGCGAACAACCGCATGGCTCATGCTGCCTCTCTTGCCGTTGCCGAATCTCCAGGACGAGAGTTTAATCCGTTATTTCTCTGTGGTGGCGTTGGATTGGGAAAAACGCATCTGATGCAGGCGATCGGTCATTATCGTTTAGAAATTTCTCCCAATTGTAAAATATTCTACGTTTCTACGGAACAATTTACTAATGATTTAATTGCCGCCATTCGTAAGGATAGTATGCAAAGTTTCCGGGAACATTATCGAGCGGCAGATGTGTTATTAGTCGATGACATTCAGTTTATTGAAGGCAAAGAATATACTCAAGAAGAATTTTTCTATACTTTTAATACGCTCCATGAAGCGGGAAAGCAAGTGGTCTTAGCTTCCGACCGACCCCCGAATCAAATTCCCCGACTGCAAGAACGTTTATGTTCCCGGTTCTCAATGGGGTTAATTGCTGACATTCAAACCCCCGACTTAGAAACCCGCATGGCAATTTTGCAAAAAAAAGCTGAATATGAAAATATGCGCTTGCCCCGGGATGTAATTGAATATATTGCGTCTCATTTTACCTCTAATATTAGAGAATTAGAAGGCGCATTAATTCGAGTGGTGGCTTATCTTTCCATTTCTGGATTACCGATGACCGTGGAAAATATTGCACCCATTTTAAATCCCCAAACTGAACCCGTGAAGGCGACGGTAGAATCGGTGATGATGGCCGTAGTAGAGATATTGGGAATTTCCTTAGAGGATTTAAAAGGGAATTCGCGACGCAGAGAAATCAGCCAAGCGCGTCAGATTGCGATGTATCTGATCCGTCAGCATACGGAGTTGAGTTTACCAAAGATTGGAGAAGAGTTTGGGGGAAAAGACCATACCACCGTGATGTACAGTTGCGAGAAAATTGCTCAACTCAAGGATAACGATGTGGAAATTCGGAATTTGCTACGTCAGGTGAGCGATCGCATTCATTTTGCGAGTAAATCGTCCCGGTAAAGGGTGCGGGTTGTTTGGAAATAGCCCAGGCTGAATTACAATTCGTAAGGGAGTGAGTTCGCAAAGGGAGCGATCACCTGGGAAACATCCTATTTTATGGTGGAAAAGAGAGGGAAAACCCCTTCACCCTGGGTCCAAATTACGGATTAAGTAAAAATGCTTTGGGGAAAAATTACCGAAGTTTTCCACAAGTTTTCCACAGGGGGAGAGCATCAGAAAAAAGGCGATCGCTCCTTCCCCACTGGATAGAGTAAAGAACCAGTGGTACGATTGGCGATCGGGCCAAAATTGCGCCGCTCGCTGTACTGAATCCAAACAAGGCACCTCTAACGACTCATGAAATTTATTTGCGCTCAAAACCAACTCGCCACCAATCTGTCCCTGATCAGTCGTGCAGTCCCCTCTCGTCCGACTCATCCGGTACTCGCCAACGTGCTACTCAGTGCCGATGAGGAACAGCAGCAAGTTAGCTTAACTGCCTTTGATTTATCCCTGGGGATCAAAACCAGCTTTGCCGCCATAGTCGAAACCAGCGGTACTCTCACCCTCCCCGCCAAACTGTTTAACGACATTATCTCTCGTCTGCCGGATGGAGACGTCACCCTCGACGATGAAAGACCCTCCACTGGGGATGATGCCTCTGCCGAAGCAGGAATTTTAGCCACCATCACCTCCACATCCGGACGCTATGAAGTGCGAGGAATGAGTGCGGAAGAATTTCCCGCACTGCCGACGATTTCTGACGGACAAACGGTGCAACTTCCCGCCGAGGCCCTACTGCAAGGATTACATGGCACCCTCTTCGCCACCTCTGCCGATGAAACCAAGCAAGTGTTAACCGGAGTTCATTTAATCGTCCATGCGGATAGTTTAGAATTTGCCGCCACCGATGGACATCGCTTGGCGATCGTCGAAACCATCAACGAAACACAAGACAGCGACGACGAATCAGAAGAACCCGATGAAGATGCCGAGGAACTAGAAGTCACCGTTCCCGCGCGTGCCTTACGGGAACTCGATCGCATCGTGGGAATGCATGAAGGACATGAACCGATTTCCCTCAACTTTGACCCCGGACAAATCGTCCTAGAACTGGGAGGATTTCGTCTCACCAGTCGCACCTTAGAAGGTCAATATCCCGCCTATAGTCAATTAGTCCCCCGGTCCTTTGAGCGCCAAGTCACCGTAGAACGCCGCCAACTTCTCAGCGCCTTAGAACGAATTGGAGTCTTAGCCGATCGCAAAAATAATATCGTCAAATTCTCCATCGATCAGGAAAAACAAATGCTCTCTCTCTCCGTTGAAGCGGCTGATGTAGGCAGTGGTCGAGAATCCATGTCCGCCCAAATTACTGGGGAGAGTTTAGACATTGCATTTAACGTTAAATATGCAATGGAATCCTTGAAAAATATCAGCGCCACCGAGATTATCATCAAGCTGAATTCAGCGACCTCCCCTGTGGTTTTATCTCCGTTAACTGGGGTAAAAATGACCCATTTAATCATGCCTGTTCAGATGCGGGGGTAATTTTTATAGCGCGATTAGGTTGACTTGTTTCTGAGATAAATTGTTAGGATTAAGAAAAGAAACGACTAAAGTCGTCACTACAAACGGGGAAAAAACTCCTTTTGTTCGTAGTGACGACTTCAGGCGTCTCCCGGCATTTTCGTAAGAAGAAGCGCCTAAAGTCATCACTACAAACGGGGAAAACACTTCAGTTTTTTCTCTGGACATCAAGCGGCTAGATAATAATACTCGGCATTGAGCCTTTACAATCACTAGGCTAGGGTAAAGGGGAAATTTTCTGCAAAAAGATAAAATTTAAGACAATCAACCAGGTAGGTTTATACAGGTTGAATTTTAGAAACTTAACAAAATATATAGAATCTTTTAATCCGTCTTTGGATAAAGTAAATAATAATGAGTCAACCGACTGGAGCAACGCAAACTACTGCCTTCATCCCTGGAGGGCGCGCAAAGATTGGCCTCTTTCTCGAAAAAAAAAAGGGGCGACTTCAGGGTTTGATTTGCTTTAAGGGTCATCTCATCAATTGGGGATCTGCACCCCCAGCAGATGTCCAACTTTTTTTAATGGGGGTTACAGGAGGTCAAAACGATATGAATTGGTATCTGAAAGTATTGAAAAACTATGCCGTAGTCACTGGAAGAGCAAGCCGCGAAGAATACTGGATGTTTATCCTGTTCAACTTCATCGCTCTAGTCTTATTATCAATAATTGAGGGGGTACTCGGAGGAATGACCAATACGGATCAGGGTGTACTCACAATTATTTATCAACTAGCGGTGTTTGTTCCAAGCCTTGCCGTGGGTGTTCGGAGAATGCATGATACCAATCGTAGTGGATGGTGGCTCATTGTCCCGATCGCCAATATAATTTTTACTCTAACAGACGGAACACCTGGGGAAAATAAATACGGACTCGACCCCAAATCCCGATAAACCTTTCTGATCGGGACTCTAAAATCGGATTCCACTTCGGAGAAAGGATTGAGTGCAATCTTCAATCATATTTCATATTTCGGTCATTTTGTTAAAACCTCACCGTTGAAACGACGTCCTAATTCTGCCATTCCCACCAAAGCAAAAGGGGTTACAACATTACTGTTGTAACCCCTTTTCAGCTTTAATGCGGATGGCGAGACTCGAACTCGCAAGGCAAAGCCACACGCCCCTCAAACGTGCGCGTATACCAATTCCGCCACATCCGCACGCAATGAACCATCTTAGCTCATCTATAGATTAACTTACCATACTTTTCTCAAAAATTTTCACAATTTTGAAATATTTTTTTCAAAATTGTGAAAATTGCCCACCGGACAACGGTTTGAGCCTCTTGATGCTCCAAGGGTAAACTCGTATTATCGGATACATGATAGGATTGGGAGTTGGCATATCCATGCTGCTGAATCCGGGACACCCACCACGATTCGGTCATCCTTTATTGATTTTACGAGTTGAGCAACCGCAGGCCCATGCAATTCTCCAAAGTTCTCATTGCCAATCGCGGCGAAATCGCCCTTCGGATTCTCCGGACCTGTGAGGAGATGGGGATTGCCACGGTTGCGGTACACTCCACCATAGACCGTCACGCCCTGCACGTTCAACTGGCGGATGAGGCGGTTTGTATTGGCGAACCTCCCAGTGCTAAAAGCTATCTGAATATTCCCAATATCATCTCTGCGGCACTAACCCTGAACGCTACGGCGATTCACCCCGGTTATGGGTTCTTGTCTGAAAATGCCCGGTTTGCCGAAATCTGTGCGGATCATCAGATTAGTTTTATCGGACCGACTCCTGAGGCGATGCGCGCAATGGGGGATAAGTCTACGGCAAAGGAAACCATGCAAAAGGCGGGAGTGCCGACGGTCCCGGGAAGCGATGGGTTAATTAGTCACGAAAAAGATGCCCGGGAAATTGCTAAAAAAATCGGCTATCCCGTCATTATTAAGGCAACTGCTGGGGGTGGCGGACGAGGAATGCGCTTAGTTCGGGAAGAAAGCGAACTGCCGAAACTGTTCGCTGCGGCGCAAGGGGAAGCAGAAGCGGCGTTTGGTAATCCGGGGGTTTATTTAGAAAAATTTATCGAACGCCCTCGCCACATCGAATTCCAAATTCTGGCGGATACTCACGGCAATGTGATCCATTTGGGGGAACGGGAATGCTCGATTCAGCGCCGCCATCAAAAACTCCTGGAAGAAGCCCCCAGCCCAGCCCTAACCCCCAGCTTGCGCCAAAAAATGGGCAAGGCAGCGGTGAAAGCGGCGAAGTCTATTAATTATACGGGTGCTGGAACGATTGAATTTCTACTGGATCATTCGGGTCATTTCTACTTTATGGAAATGAATACTCGGATCCAAGTAGAACATCCAGTGACGGAAATGATTACGGGGTTGGATTTGATTGCGGAACAGATTCGGATTGCTCAAGGGGAAAAACTACGTTTGAGTCAGGACGAAGTGCAGTTAAGGGGTCATGCGATCGAATGTCGGATCAATGCAGAGGACCCCGATCGCAATTTTCGCCCCAGTCCCGGACGCATTAACGGGTTTTTACCCCCTGGAGGTCCCGGTGTGCGGATGGATTCCCACGTTTACACGGATTACGATATTCCCGCCTACTATGACTCGTTAATTGGCAAGCTAATCGTCTGGGGTTGCGATCGCCCTTCGGCCCTCAAACGGATGAGACGTGCACTCCGCGAATGTGCTATTACCGGGGTCCCGACTACGATTCCCTTCCACCAAAAGATTTTGGAACATCCCGATTTTATCAAGGGGGATGTTTATACGAATTTTGTGGAACAGATGATGGCGAAGGAATGATGAAAGATAGAAAGGGGGATGGGGAAGAAAAGGAGACGACAGCAAGTCGTTACTACAAACATCCTCCCCGTGCTTCCTGGTTCGTCCTTATCTCTAGTGCATCATCATCCGCAACAATCCTTGCTGACCCAGAAGTATTTCCCGGAGTAAACTGAAAATGCCGACCCAGATAATGGGGGTAATGTCTACCCCGCCTAGAGGGGCGATGATTTTACGCGTGGGGGCTAAAAAGGGTTCGGTGGGGATGGCAATAAGGCTCCAGGGAAATTTAGTCAGTTCGATTTGGGGATACCAGGTTAGGATAATCCGGAAAATAAAGCATAAGGTCATCACGACCAAGAGGGGGCCAAGGATCCAACTGGCGATCGCTACCGATGTCATCATGAGTAAAAATTTAAGTTTTGTTACAACCTTGTTAACTCTATTGTATTTCAATCCCCGCACCCCTGTGTAGGGCCTTCTATTTGCCCTTAACTCTCAACCCCTAGGCGATCAAGTTTCTGAATTGGAAGAAACTGGACTTCTAAACGTGGTAAATGTTTAATAAAATTATAGAAATGTAAATCTTGTTTAAGGAGAAACTATGACGCCATCACTCGCCAACCTTTTTTGGAGCCTCTTCTGGGGTACGGTCATTGTCGTGATCCCTGCCACTGCTGCTCTCATCTTCATCAGCCAGAAAGATAAAGTGCAACGCTTCTAAACAGGTGAACTCAATAGACAACCTGCAAAATTCCAAAGAGATCCCCCAATCCCCTTTGTCAATGCCCATCGGCTTGAGAGAATTTTGCAATTCGTCTAATATAAACCTCAGCTAGAGCGATCGCAAACCCCTCCAGATGGTTGAGTGATCGCTGGAGGCTGAGGTTTTTTCGATTAAAAGGGGACTGAGGCGATCGTCGCTAATTAGGACCCAGGCTGAAAGCGGTAAAATCAAGGGAAAAGGAGTGGGTGGAGATTTGGCGGGATACTCGCTAACATAAAAAAGATGAAGGAGAGAGCAGATGGTAAATTTTAGTCTCAACTTAGCGAGTATTGTTGGAATCGCGATCGCCATCGGTGGGGCGGGTCTCTATGCAGTCCGCTCATGGCGTCCCGAACTATCGCGAGATACCGACCTGTTTTTTGCAGCCGTGGGGTTGCTTTGTGGCGGCATTCTATTCTTTTACGGATGGCGCTTTGACCCGATTATGCAGTTCGGTCAGATTCTGTTGGGAGGATCCGCAATTTACTTTGCCTTTGACAACATTCGTTTGCGCGGCGTGACTACAAATCAGGCGAAGCGCCAATCGGGGCGAATTGTTGATGAGGAACGTCCCGTCAGTAGCGTGTATCGAGTCGATGCGGAACTCGACGAAATCGACTCCTACGAGGAAAATCCCACCCGACGCCGGATCAAGGGTACTCAGGACCCAAGAGCGGCTCGCAATCCCTATTATGCGGATGAGGCCCCCAGACGTCCGCCCGGTCGCCGGACCAGTCCCGATCGCGCTACTCCCGGTACTCGGACGCGTCGTCCCCGCTCAACGGAACGCCCCCCCAGCGGTCCTGCCTATCCGGAATGGGAGGCATCGGTGGATACGGAGGATAGAACCGGACGACGTGCGCCCTCAAGTTCCGAAACCGCCGGTAATACAACCAGTAGAAAACCCCCAGGTGCGCGTCCCTCGCGGACTCCTCCCCCAGAGGAACGGACCCGTAGACCGGCTCCCCCAGAAGAACAGCCTCCCAGCGATTATGTAGATTATCAACCAATCGACCCTTTAGAAGAGGACGATCACGAACAGGATAATACGGGTAATTTCGATTATTAAGCAACCGGGGAGAGAAACGGGCGATCAGGGGCAATTGATGGCGATCGCCCCTTTGTTAATGGGTTAATTTAGTGCCATTTCCCCAAATTGTGGTGTCCCTATCCTCAACTGGGAAGATCCAAAGTGTACAGATTCACTCTACAGAAAATAATCCGCTCCGGTTTAACCCTAGGGTTGGGGTTAAGTTTGGGAAGCCTTGTGGTAGGTTGCAACCCTACCAGTCTCCCGATCGGGCCAACTTCTATCAATAGTCGCTATACCGATGAACAACCCTCCCTGAGTGCCAATGGTCGCTTTCTAGCCTTTGTCTCTAATCGCAATGGCAGCCGAAATATTTTGCTATATGACTTGCAAAATCGACAGTTTGCTGAGTTGCCAGGGTTAAACCGACAAAATGCGATCGCCGAGAGTCCTAGCATCAGCAACACCGCCCGTTATATCCTTTACCTCACCAATAACCAAGGCCGATCTTCGGTCATCTTATACGATCGCATCACCCAAGGTTCCCAAGTCATTTACCAACCCTATCAAGGGTGGGTTCGCAATCCCAAAATCAGCCCGGACGGTCGTTATATCGTCTTTGAAAGTGGCGGTCGCGGTCAGTGGGATATTGAAGTCCTCGATCGCGGACCTAGTGTTGAATTAGACCTTGTTGATGGCGTTCCCTCCGGTTTCTCCTTAACCGGACCGCAGTAATTCTAAATTTTGTCTCAGGGTAATTCACATTAAACCCCCGTGAAATTGTGAAGCGCTTTCTTTTAATTCCAATGGTTTCCCTGGTCAGTCTTTTGAGTAGCTGCACCACCTATCCGCGTCTACTCAATTTTACCTTCGATCCCGCAGGACGGAGTTTAAATAGTCCCAGTGATGATATTACCCCGCAAATCTCCGGACGTTTTATCACCTTTGTCTCCGATCGCCAGGGACGACAAGATGTCTACCTATTTGATGGCAACAATCGCCGTCTAGTTGATATTCCTGGGTTAAATCAACTGGATATCCTCGCCTCCCACCCCGGCATCTCTGAAAATGGCCGCTATATTGTCTTTGCCGGAACTCGTCAGGGACAATCCAATATTTACCTCCATGATCGCGAAACGCGACAGTTACGCAACCTCACGGAAAATTTCAAAGCGGAAGTTCGTAATCCGGCGATCAGTGCCGATGGCACAACCATCGCCTTTGAATCTAGCGCCAATGGACAATGGGATCTGATGATTCTAGATACGCGATCGGGTCAACCCCTCGATATCCCCATCGCCCCCCGTTAACCCGATTCTTCTCCAAGTTCAGCGTCACGACTTCAGTCGTTTTCTTATCTTCGTAGTAACGACTTCAGTCGTGATCCTATCTGTAGGGGCGATTCATGAATCGCCCCTACAGATAGAGAGGTAATGGGTAAGTCCTCATCTTAAACCCCGGCCCGTTGTTGCAACCCTTCAAACAACAACTCATCTAAAGATGGATTGACTTTCAACAAAATCCCGCGCACCAGACGATGTTCATTCTCAATCCACCAGGAAGCGCTATCAATTTCAGCAATCACAACATCCAGGCGCGATCGCAAAAACACAGACCAATCCCTACATAACTCCGACCCTTGAAAATAACCGATCGCTGGCTCGGAAATTTCTTTCCCTCTTTTAATTTCATCTTTTTCCCCACCAACTCCAGCAAGGGTAAAGTTACCAAAATTGGACTATCCACAACTCCTAACAATTAGAGCAGTAAATGTCCTGCTCCTACAACAGGTGATGGGTACATCCGGTTAGAGTAAGAATCGTAACTGGCGATCGCTGCCATCATCCATAAAGCGTTGTTCCCCTACCCCAATCACCTCAATTACAACTTCTCGGTTTGCCGGAGTCCAACTCCCTGATCGCGCAGAGATATTTAGCACGAGTTCTCGTTCAGACTGCTGTAAAGTATAGGTAGTAACCCCCCGACTTCCGCTTTCATAGTCAAAACTGTACCCATCATCTTCGTACAGCAAGAAGGTTTTATGCAGTGTTTCCAAACCTGTCACCGGCCAGACTCGAACCGTGAGGCAGTCGAGGGGCTGTTCGTCAGTGTACTGCATCACCGGGCCCATGGGCACAACTGCCCCTGCGGGAACAAACATCGGCATCCGTTCCAAGGGTGCATCTACCAAAATATACCCGGGTCCTTGGTGTTGTTCTCCAGTCCACCAATCATACCAAACCCCCGAAGGGAAGTAAACTGCACGGCACTGGACGCCGGGACGATACACCGGGGCTGCCATTAAAGAAGCACCCAGCATCACCTGGTCCTGAATATGATAAGTTTGGGAATCGTTGGGGAAATTATACAGTAAAGGTCGTAAAATTGGTGCTCCTGTGGTTGCGGCTTCCCAGAATAAGCTATACAAATAAGGAAGCAACTGATAGCGTAATTCGATGTATTCCCGACAAATTCGTTCGACGCGATCGCCAAATACCCACGGTTCGTGACGGGCGGTAGTGAAGGCTGAATGCGCCCGCATCAAGGGATAAAGCATTCCCACCTGCATCCAGCGGGCAAACAATTCGGCGGTCGCATTTCCCGCAAATCCGCCGATATCACAGCCGACGAAACCTACCCCCGATAATCCCATGTTACATAGCATCGGGAGAGACATTTCCAAATGTTCCCATAAGGATTGATTGTCCCCCATCCACACTGAGGACCAGCGTTGAATTCCAGCAAACCCCGATCTCGTCAGCACAAACGATCGCTGATTCGGTCGGTGTCGCCGCAACCCTTGATAACAGGACTGCGCCATCATCTGACCATACAGATTATGCACTTCTAAATGGGTGGCGCGGTCCTCCTGCGGTCCTTGCAACCCATCTAAGGGAAACCAAATTTTATGGCCGTTATCTCCAAAGGGACGGTCTTCGATCGCTGGTTCATTCATATCATTCCAAATCCCAGCAATCCCGATATCGGTGAGGGTTTTGTGCCAGTCTCCCCACCATTGTCTAACATCCGGATTCAGGAAATCGGGAAACACTGCTTTATCCGGCCAGACGTACCCGTGAAAGATTGACCCATCGGGGTTGCGAACAAAATAATCCCGAGTTCGGCCTTCGTCGAATACAGGGTAATCTCCCTCCGGTTCGTATTTCACCCCCGGATCGATAATTGTCACAGTTTTGAACCCATCCTGGCGTAAATCAGCAATCAGTTGAGCCGGGTCCGGGAAGCGTTTCGGACTCCAGGTAAAGACGCGATACCCGCGCATATAGTCGATATCCAGATGAATAACATCGCAGGGAATCCGGCGATCGCGAAAGGTTCGAGCCAACTCCCGCACTTCGGTTTCCGATTCATAACTCCAGCGGCATTGGTGATAGCCTAGCGCCCACTTGGGCGGCATCGGCATCCGCCCCGTAAGCTGTGTATAAGTGGCGAGAATATTGGCCGGTTCGGGACCATAAATGATATAATAGTCTAGCTCACCGCCTCGGGTTTCCATACTCCAGACCCCGGGCTGGGATGCGCCTAAATCAAATTGACTCCAAAATGTGGTATTAAAAAAGATGCCATATCCAAGGCCAGGACGCAAGGCCATAAAAAAGGGAATGGCATGATACATTTCATCGGTGAGGATGTCATAATCCAGGGCATCAGTGGTCCAGTTGGTACAAACTTGCGATCGCTTGTCTAACAGTCCCGTGCGTTCCCCAAACCCGTAGAAATGTTCATCAGATTCGATTTGTTTCCAGTTGGCAACCCCACCTTGCCGCCAGCTTATTCCCGGTTCGATATCTTGGGCAAAGGGTTGGTTATTGGAGTCGAAACAGCCCAGGCGACAGGGATTGTGAGCGATCGCTACGCGCATTTGACCGGTCGTTATTTCTGTCGAATCAGGATGGTGTTGCACCGTAAACTCCACCGGACGCCAGTCCTCTTCCTGAGTTACCGCCCACGATCTCGATGGTAGAAATGCACCAGTTTGGGACATTCTCACCCGGATCAGATTCGGAGCAAGTACGTTAATTACCAGGGTTTGACTCCCACAATGGAAGTAAATGTCGCGATCCACTTCTTCCACTGATTGCACGGAGGAAAGAGGGGTCCAAGGCTGTTCTGTCGTGGGAAGTTTTCCAAAATATTGTGGCATATTAATTCAAATTAGAATCCCAATAAATTATCACGCCCTAAGGCATCCTTCTATTCTAGGAAATTTTTTAAAGCCTGTTTTCCTAAACCCAGATCCGTTTAAACTTAGAAGTTTTTATCACCAAATGCCGAAAAATTTCACCGGGCTCAATGCCCAGTTTTGATTCTTTCTCCCTAGGATACCTAATTGGATAGAGGGTAAAGTTACTCTATAGATAGAGGCGATTGGCCCAGTATTCTTCTTATTATAGAGCTGAATAACAGACGAAAGAGTATCTGGGCTGACCCCCCAAACTAGAAGGGGCCGATAAATATAATAAAGCGTGTCCTTGGTTCCATAAAGGGGTCATTCCGTAAAATAGTGAGGAAAGAAGATTATGATTATTAACCGAATAAAAAGAAATGTTCGCAGCAGCGCCATCCTGTTGGGACTGTTTGCTCTCTTGTTACCCGCTTGTCAGCAAGAAAACCAAGCTTATAATGATATCCCCGAGGAACCCGTTGTTACGGAGACCCGAGAGCCGGTGGTTACGGGACAAGAACCCCTGGCAACTGAGTCCCCAGCACCTGTAATGACGCCGAGATCTACGGCAATGGGGGGAGAACAGCAGTCTGTAACCGCTGAAGATATTGCCTCCAATGCCGAAAACTTTGTGGGTCAAACCGTGACCTTGCGGGGAGATGTGAAAGAAATTGGTACCTCTGCTACGACCTTTTTAATGGATGATGAGGGCTTTTTAACCGGAGAGGGAATTTTAGTTGTCAATTCCAGTGGCGAGCCCTTTGCCATTCCTAATGCCGATGAGATGCAGGTCCAAGTAACGGGAGAAGTGCGTCAATTCCGCCGGGAGGAGATCAATACCGCGTACGGATTTAACTTAGATCCAGAGTTATATAGCGAGTATGAGAATCAACCGGCGATCGTTGCGGAATCCCTGGCATTGTCTCCCACCCCGGAGCAAGTTTCTGAGAATCCCGACCTCTTCTACAATCGCCCTATTGCGATCGAGGGCCAATTTAATGAGCAGTTAGCTCCTAATGCTTTTAGTTTCAATAATGACGAAATACTCGTGCTCAACGCCGATGAACTGGAAATCCTCCCCGAAAATCAAGACCTTGTAGTCACGGGTGAAGTACGTCCCTTTGATTTGGCTGCCTTGCAAAGTGAGTATAATTTGAACTGGGACGCCGAGTTGCAACAACGGATGCAAGATCAGTATAGCAACAGTCTAGTGTTAGTTGCTGATGGAATCTACGTCAACGCCGAATAAGGCATCCCTTGGGGGAACTCCCTGTCAATCCTAAACCCGCTGGGTGCGCTCAACTTACGTCAATAAATAGACCTCTTGCATAAGTATGCAAGAGGTCTATTTATACGATACAGCGACCCTTACAAGTCCGTTGGAAGAGCTTGCTCCCTAATGCGCCATGAGAGCAAGATCCTCCAGCGGATTAATTTGAGAGTTAGAAGAATTTACAGGCCCTATACTATAGGTATTTTCAATCCTTATACCTCTTGCTTTCAGGCGATGATCGATCCCCCAACCCCCCTTTTCAACGCCGATCAACTGGAGAGAATTCTGCAATTCGTTTATTATTACTCCCTCAAAACCCCCCTTAATAAGTGGCATCGTTTCCAGGACAGGGTTACCTTACATCAGACAACTCTAACCAGATGGGGAGCTTAAGATATTTAGGCAAGAGGGTTATTATCTAAATAAATATGCCACTCTTTCTTAATAGGTTAAGCTAAATTTAGCCTAACTCTGGAGATAGATCTAGGAAATTTACGGATTAAGCCAATGGAGAGAACGCAGAACCCGTGTGATCGCTTAGAGTAAATATACACTTTAAATCCCTAAGAGATTGACCCCATGCTTGAAGAAAAAGGACTGCACGATCGCGCCATTAATGCGGCGGCAAAACTAGCTATTTCTAGTCAATTAAATGAGTTTCAAGAACTTGATGTTTTGGTTCATTCTGACCCGGGAAAATTGATGACAGGTGAATTAGAATCTGTGCAAATTTCAGGGGAAGGTATAGTGATGAAACAAGAGTTACGGATGGAAAAACTGGATATAAAAACCAGCAAAATATCCGTCAATCCTCTCTTAGCAGCCATCGGAAATATTCAATTACAAGAAACTGCTCAAGCTCAGGTTTCCGTGGTTTTAAATGAACAGGATATTAACGGGGCTTTTGATTCAGCTTATATTCAAGAAAAACTAGATAGCTTCGCTATTAAAGTTGATGGACAATCCCTTACGGTAGAAGCTCAAAAGGTCAATTTTAGCCTTCCTGGGGAGGGTAAGGTTCAACTGAATGTAGAAGTATTATTACGAGAAACTGGAGAAATTCGCCAAGTTCAATTTACGGCTATCCCCGAAGTCCAAGGGGATGGAACCGGGGTACGTTTAGAGCAAGTTGAGTACCTGGATGGGAATGAACTTTCCCCAGAAATGACAGCAGCCTTGTTAGAAAAAGCAGAATTTCTACTTAATATTTCTAATTTTGAGCTATCCTCGGGAATGTCGGTTCGTTTGCGAGGATTAAAGGTGGACGTGGGCCAAATTTATTTAGATGCTCAAGCTATTATTGAGGAAATTCCTAGGGCTTAAAATAATTTTTGATAACCGAGAAGTTGGGGGAGCCTATCGCTTTAGTGATGACGAGTAGGGAACCTCATGTCTCCCTACTCGTCCATTTTAGGGTCGGAATTGATTTAGCTGAACCGATAGAAATTACGGCATTTGAATTGGAATCAACTGTTCTTCCGTTACCCCTTCTTGGAATCGGCCTCCGTTAGATAAGACCATCATTAAATGTAAAGTCCAATCCGGATCCATCGGTAAATCTGCCCAGGGAATGGCAATTTCTAGGCATTTATCTAAGGCCACTAAAGCACGACCTTTCCGGGGATGCCACTGATGATGATCTCTTGCTTCCTGGAACCGAACCGACTGACTCACCAAGTTGATGGCGAGATGGTGATGGAATAGGTAGTTAAAAGGTTCGCGGTCCGGGGGTTGTGCGAGGGGCATCGGACTGATATTCATCGGATGACCGGGGTAGTACCAGAATAAGTTCAGTTCCGGTGGGCAATCTTTGCCGATTTCTGTCCCGCTTTTAAAATCAATTCGCAGATAAAAATGCAGGTGATCCACGCCATACCAGACGCGTTGAATCGCGCTGCTACGGTGCATAGTCCCCCTTGCACCGCCGATTTCGAGGCGTCCGGCTTTGTCCCAGTCTTGTTCATCTGGGATGCCATCAATAATCGGATGGATGAAGCTTTGCGGACGCCGATCGCCCTCTCGTTCGTGGTTTTCCACGGGACGTAATACATCCTCGGGAACTGGCTCATTTAAGGCTTGATAGATTGCGGCTATATGTTCTCGGAACAACTGATCGAACATGGCATCTTGATTAGAGGAATGACCTTCTCCAAACCACCAGAACCAGTCAGAACCCTCGGCAGCATACAAGGCTTCCCACGCCTCCGGGTTGCTTTCTTCCGTGGCTTCAGGATGTTGTGCCAGCATTTGCCGTGCCGGTTCTAACAAATCCCAGGCTTTATTTTTGGCCGGATCTCCGATCCAGGTAGTGAGACTACCATCCACCCAAGATCCACTATGGAGATGATCACTGGGTAGGGTAACAGTGGGAGGGAACTTCTGAATAAACTCCGCCACGGTGACTAACTCAATTTCGCCATGATGACTGAGTTTTTCGTAGAGGGAATTTAAGAACGGTTCGCCATCGCGGTTATAAAATTCCCAGCAGTTTTCCCCATCGAGGGCGATCGTCACTAACCAGGGCTGTTCTAACCCGCTTTCGGGGCCTTGTGCTTGTCGGTGTTTCAGGGAATGACCGATCGCCTCTAAATGACCGACCAAATCCGCTGCCGCCTTCCAGGGTTCCATCGCACTATAGGTAAAGCCAATCAAATCTGATAAACGGTGATCCCGGAATACAATCGATAAATCGCCTTGAGGTGTTTCTAAACGATAGGGACGATACAAATATTCCGGTTCAAAGAGATTCCCCGCACCATCGCGATGGAAAAAGTGCTGTAACGTCCATCCTAATATGGCTTCGTCGGAACAAATCCATTTAAACCCTTGTTCGGCAATATAGGGTAAAATCTCGGGACTGACGGCCTGTTCTGACGGCCATAACCCGCGAGGATTCTGACCAAACCGCTCTTGATACAGGGTCCAGGCTTTGCTCAGGTGGCGGGGAATATCTTCTGACCACTGGAAGCGATGCTGGGGTAATTCCATATTCGGAATCGCGACCCGACCGGCATTGGTATCGGCAAGTAAGGGTAAAATCGGGTGGGTATAGGGAGAGGTAATCACCTCCAATTGACCCGATTCTTGCATCTGACGGTGTTGGGGGATAATTCGACTAATAATTTCGCGCTGCTTGGAATAGATGCGCTGGCGATCGCTGAGGGTGAAATTCCGGCCTCGTTTCAACCATCCTTCAATATCGGGGTCATCCCAAAAGATGGGGTCGATCCAAGCGAGATTGTGCCATGCCAACAAATCCCCATACTCTCCGTCGCCCCAATTTTCCAAGCACCATCTATATCCCTTTTCCTGACGTTGACTGTACAATTCAGCGTAACGAGGATGGGGATCGATTAAGGTGCGATGGTTGCCATCAAAAAAATGCTCGACAATAAAATGCTTCTGTTCCAGGCTGAGCTGGTTTTCTGGAGTCAGCGCTGCGGTTAAGTAAGGATCAAACGCTGTTCCCTCGATATAGTCTTCAAGCTGTAAAATCAAGGACGGCACTAAGTTTACCGTTTGGCGGAGCTTAGGATACCGATTCAAGATCAGCACTAAATCTAAATAATCTTTCGTCCCGTGTAGACGTACCCAAGGCAGTCGATATTGCCCCCCAATTCGGCTTTTATAGAGGGGCTGATGCTGATGCCAAATAAAGGCAACATAGAGCGGGTGAGGCATAGTAGGAATAAGTGACGAGTACAGGATATGGCGATCGCCAGTTAGAGTTGAGTGGTTCATCGCGCAGACCGCTCGCTTACCACAAACACTCGGACACCGACCGGCGATCGTCAATTCCTTTTGAACTTACAGCACTTGTTCCACTTCAGCAATCTCAGGGATGGATTCGCGCAATTTGCGTTCGATCCCCATTCTTAGGGTCATGGCGGAACTCGGGCAGGATCCACAAGCTCCTTGAAGCCGAAGTTTGACAATGGGTCCCTCAAGTTCTACTAACTCAACATTTCCTCCATCCGCCATCAGGTAGGGTCGCAGTTCATCTAATACAGTTTCGACATTTTCCGAAGTCAGTGCCAATGGTCCAGACATAATTCTCTTGGTTTTAATCTTAGGGTGCTGTCCAAATTTTAGCCGATCGCCTCCGGAAAGCGGGGGAACCGTGGATTTGAACCACAGATTTCACAGATTTTCACGGAGTCTGGATGTTAACCATGGGGGCCGGGGAGGGGTGCAATCCCAGACCCCGGAGTTTTTGGGCTTTAAACCGTTGCCGGTTCTAAGAGTTTAATGCTGGAAAATTTAAACTCCGTGGTGGTTGCCTTATCATTTTCCTTGGAGTGGATGACTTGATGGGTCATCAGGTAATAGTCTCCAAATTTCTCGTAGGTATCCTCAAAGTCCAGTTCCCGTGTTAACTCGTTACTTTGAGCATTGCGGAATACGACATGATAGCGGGTGGCAACGTATCCGTCCCCAGTATCCAGGCTTTCGGCGGTATCAATGGTAAAAGCCATGCGGCCCATTACCCGACTGACTTGGCAAATTTCAGTCCCTCGGATTTTGTAGTTAGACCCCATCGCATCTCCTTTGACGAGGATTTCTATGGCGTCGGTTTCGTCAGATTCTCCCGCGCTAAAGCTATTTTTGCCGTGAGCATCCTCAAAGCTGCTGCGCTTGCGGTGAGTGACGATATCCCGTAATTGGGTATAAACGCTTTGTTGCACCTCATCGTTGTCAATTCCGCTAACTTCTACACTCAGGTCGCCCTTAATATGAATCTGGCCGGTATAGGTTTCTTCTGCCTGTTTGACTTGGAGTTCGGCATGATACCCGGGGAAGTGGGAGTCCCAGGTGTAACGGTTTTCGTAGGCGGCCCGAAATAAATCACGCGGATTTGCTTGTTCTGTCATGTTTGCCCTTAGTTTTTCAATGTTGACCTACTTTTAGGGTACAAGCTGTCTGGGTTCCTTGTGGAATCAAAGCCTTCTCAAGTCAATCGTCAGGCCAAAAGATGAATTGCCGCTACAAGAGTTTAGTCCCCAGATTGGCGTAATCCTCGCTCTTCCCCTACCGGAGTGAAATTGAGGTCTAGGGGTGGGATTATCTCCCCAGAGGATTTAGAACTTAAGGAGGCAACCGCTAGGGGCACATTCACACTCACCATTGAACCGAGTCCTTCCCCCATACTATAAAAGTGAATCTCACCGCCCATTCCTTCTATAATTTTTTTGGAAAGCGCTAGACCGAGGCCTGTACCGGGGTACGGTGTAGTATAGGCTTCATGAACTCTAAAAAAGGGTTCAAAGAGTCGCCCTTGATATTCTAGGGGAACTCCAATGCCCGTATCGGAAATGCGAATTTCTACCGAACTGGGACTGTCTTCCCCTGGGTTAGTCACTTTGTGAGCGACTGCTTCGGCCTCAATGGTAATGCCACCTTTGTTAGTAAATTTAATCGCATTTCCCACCAGATTCAACATCACTTGCAGCAACTGTTTGTCATTTCCTTGTAAAAAAAGAGTCCGTGAATTAGATGGTTGAGTCATTTTAAAGGTTAACTGCTTGGCTTGAATCTGATTAAAGGCGCAGCGCTCGATATTTTTTAAAAGAGTATGTAAATTAACGGGTCTGAAATTGAGTTCAATCAGGGGAATGGTTTTGGGCTTGTTGAAATCCAAAACGTCATTAATCATGTGGAGGAAGTGGAGAGCACTATGGTGAGCTTCATAAATAAATTCCCGTTGTTCTTCTGTATCATCAACCATATCATCGAGAATCAGTTGCAAAAATCCGATGATATGGTTGAGGGGAGTTCGGAATTCGTGAGAAATTTTGCCCAGAAAGTCATGTTTGAGGCGGGCGGCTTCTTGGGCTTGTTTTCGTGCTTCTTGAAGTTCTTGATAGAAGGTAGCCGAGGCGATCGCGCTTCCAGCTTGCTTGGCTACTTCTTGGACTAATTCAATTTCTGCCGGACTCCACTGGAACGAACAAGTCTCTCGACGAACCCTGGATTCACGAAACTGCTGATCCAAAACGATCGCCCCATTGGGTTGATCTTCATAAGCAGTTGGAACGATTAAGGTAGAGTAGCGTTCCCCATTTCCCGAGGGTAGAGTTCCATCAACGAGGACGGGTTCAAGGGTGGCGATCGCCCTCCCAATTTCTGGACATTCCTCTAGTCTGATTTCCAAACTCAACCTCGAGGGTAATCCCGGTTGCTGATACTCACCGACAACTTTTAAAGGTCGAGTTTCGTCCTGATAAGAATAAAAGATACAACGGCTCACCGCGAGTCCGCTACCCAAATCTCGGGCTGTTTGCTGCCAAATTTGCTCCCGATTTGACGTGCGATGGATACTTTTAGTAATTTGCAGCAGTAGCTGTTGCGCTTTCTTTGATTCTTTCTCAGACATTGCACCCCTCCCTCAATCCGGCTCGACGCGCCGAAGGTTATATCATATTTCTGTTTTTTATTAAAACTATTTAGTATTGAGGTTAAACTCTTGGATTGGATTGTTCAGCCAACCTCAAAAGAAAAAAGCACCGGAGAGTCATCACCCTAGCTGACTACCCGAAAGTGTTATGTATCCTCGGATACGGGCAATTGTTGCACGATCGCTGTCTCCTTGACCAGTGTTTTGAGGGATCTTTATAAAATCTTTAGGAACGATAATTTAATAATTACCTTCTGTCAACCGAATAATTACGGAATTAGGTAGGTTTGAGGAGACTAGCCCCAAGAACGATCATGTAAAGCTATCGTGAAGCCCTCACCCTCGTTCCTGTATCTATCTGTGATCCCGCGCTCTCGAAATTAGTTCGTTGACCCAGGTAATTTTTAATCCAAAACCGCACCCATTACCCCCCTGATTTAGATTTGCCCTGACCTTTTAATTCCAAAATTAACGCCTTAAATCAATAAATAATAGACTCGGAGTTAGGGGTAATAATCATCACCGGTTTTTGATATAGCGGGACGGTAAAGGTTACAGTCGAACCGAGTCCTTCTCCCATGCTATAAAAATTAACCTCGCCGCCCATTGATTCGATTAGTTTTTGGGAAATTGCCAGTCCCAATCCTGTCCCCCCATATTGTCTGGTCCGTTCACCATCCACTTGAGAAAAAGACTGAAATAGTTTATCTTGTTTATCGAGAGAAACGCCGATGCCCGTGTCAGCTACCGCAACGGCGATCGCCCCCGGAAATTCTTGGTTTTGAAAAAAGACGGGATGATCGATGGGTTCAGCCGTAATGGTAATGCCCCCTTCATGGGTAAACTTAATGGCATTTCCCACTAAATTTAATAAAACTTGTAACAACCGCTGATAGTTACCATAAACAATAATTTCATCTTCCGTTAGAGGCTTATGAACTTGAAAATTTAATTTTTTTTGCTGCATCTGAATGCGGGCATGATTCTCAACTCCGCTTAAGAGTTCATTGAATTTCACTGGACCCAAATCGAGTTCCATCTTGCCTGCTTCAATTTTGGCAATATCCAAAATATCATTAATCAAGTTGAGCAGATGGACGGCACTGCTATAGGCTTCTTTTAAAAATTCTTGCTTTTCTTCTTCATCTTCTGCCATGTCATCCACGACTAACTTAAGGAACCCGATAATGCCATTGAGGGGGGTCCGAAGTTCATGGGAAGTATTGGCGAGAAACTGACTTTTGATACGGGAAATTTCTTCCGCTTTTAGCCGCGCCTCTTCCAATTCTTCATAGAGGGTCGCATGAGCGATCGCCGTGCCGACTTGTTCGGCAAGTTCCTGGACTAACTCGATTTCCGCCATACTCCAGGGACGAAACTCCGGTATTGGTCCCGGTAAAGTTGAGTCGATTGCGAGGTTTTGTTCCCTGAGAATCCCGACGCGATCAAGGCAGATTAACCCATTGGGTCGATCTTGGTAGGACGTTGCCACCACCAACATTGACTCGGGCTCGGAGGCGATCGCCTCGTGGGGACCCACCATCAGCGGCGTCTGGGTGAGCAAAACCTGCTTGAGGTAGGGATGCTCGAATAGGTCTAGATCTCGACCTTCTAGGGGGGTTAAGGGCTTGTTGAGATACTCTGCCACCACCCTGACTTTTTGGTTGCCGTTCTTGTAGGGACAGATGATACAACGACTCACCCCTAGTGCCAACCCCAGCCCTTTTACCGTTTCACTCCAGATGGTATCCAAGTCTAGGGTGCGCCGGATCTTTCGCGCCATTTCCCCTAAAAGTTTTTGATAAAGTTCCGAACCCGGAGGCAAAGTCCGGCGAATACTTCCTAAAATGGTGCTGAGCAATTTCTGGTGCAAATCTAAGTGATTCGAGGCGATCGCCTGGAGATTACTAGATGGCTCGTCCTGTCCCGAAATCAGAGCATTTGGCAGTAACCGCCCTACGGCGAGGACTTCTATCGGTTCACCTTGAGGTGGGAAAATTGGGCTGATCGCCAGTTCAAATAAAAAGTATTGATCACCATACAAAAATGGATAGCTAAACCGCTCAGGAACTCGGGAGATTAACACTCGCTCCACCCGTTCTAAATAGGGGGTGATGCTTAAAGGTTTAAAAATATCTCCCACGAAAGTTCCGACGATTTCCTCGGAATTCAACCCGTATTTTTCGCCATTTGACCAATAAAATGCTCGATATAAACCCGAGGCATTTTGAGTAAATGCCAATTGTGCTCCTAGGGATTTCAACCCGCTAGAATCATTTTTTTCGGGATAGGCTGGGAGGGTGGTGTCATTCACAAGCCGAGGGAAATTATCACCGAATAGGGCATCACCAATGTTTCAAGCCCAACTACTGTTGCACATCCGTTAGGGAATTAATAATTGGCCTTAGCGCGATAGGTATCTAGGCTCAATCATTCCACTCTCCACGGGGGGGAACGGGGGGATTCCGGGTTAAATTGCGCGTCAATTCATCATCACGAGTGGTATCTCCTCGTAACCATTGCCGCAGGGCTGTTTCGATGACTTTGCTCGGATCATTGGTCAAATGACTGACGCGATCGAGCAGTTCAGGATCGATATGGATTGAAATCTCTACTTTTTCGGGGTTGCGACTATATTGCACAGCCTGATCGTTCATACAGTTCTAGATTTTTAAACTTGAGTAAAGGTTACACGGCTTATGGGAGTATCGGAGTGCCGGTCTACAATTCGAGTCCTCTGCACTTGATCGGGCCCTTGGAGTCGGCATTGAACAAGTGCAGGAGCGCTCTGGTGCATCAGTCCTAAAGAAGACCTGAGACTGATTCTATCTATTGTACGACGCTGCTTCCAATCTATCTACTTAGATTGACCCATCTGGGAGGATAACGGCATGATTCCTCTGGGTTGTAGCTAGGAGCGAGGGTTGGCGATCGCCTCGGGGCTAACCTTTTTTGTAGCGAAAGCGATTACTAGGCTTTATTCGCCCCCTAACCCGCCTCGGAAAGCTAACCCTTACGCGGTCGGGTGGTGTTTAGAGCCTGCATCATGGGAATGGGTCATAGTGGTTTCAGAGTATCGATCGTATCACAGAATCAAAGGCTGTCAATCACAGCGGACGAAATGCGATCGCTCGATCGCAGAACAGAAACTGCTTAACCCGGGACCATCTCGGCCCGAAAAGTATTAAAATGTGTTAAGAAATAGGGTAAAGGCAAGGAAATCGCCGGGGTCTACAGTGACCGGGGGTGACCACCCTTGTTAAGACCGCATTGCCCATTTCATCCGAAGCCTATCGCGCCGATAACTGACAAAAGCGTATGACCGACGTTCCTGTATCTCGCATTCGTAATTTTTCAATCATTGCTCATATCGACCACGGAAAATCCACCTTGGCCGACCGTCTCCTCCAGGTGACTGGCACGGTGGAACAGCGGGCTATGAAGCAACAGTTCCTAGATAACATGGAACTAGAACGGGAGCGCGGCATTACGATCAAGCTGCAAGCGGCCCGGATGAACTATCGGGCAAAAGACGGTGAAAAATATGTCCTTAACCTGATCGATACCCCCGGACACGTCGATTTTTCCTACGAAGTATCCCGCTCCCTAGCGGCTTGTGAAGGGGCGCTGCTGGTGGTGGATGCCTCCCAAGGCGTAGAAGCCCAAACTTTAGCTAACCTTTACCTAGCCCTGGAATACGATTTAGCCATTATCCCGGTTCTGAATAAGATTGACCTACCGGGAGCAGAACCAGAACGGGTTAAAGAAGAAATTGAACAAATTATTGGTTTAGATTGTTCCGATGCAATTCTAACTTCAGCTAAAGAAGGAATCGGCATTGATGAGATTTTAGAGGCGATCGTCAAGCGGATTCCCGCGCCAAAAGATACGGTAAACCAACCCCTACGAGCGCTAATTTTCGATAGTTATTATGATGCTTATCGCGGAGCGATCGCTTATTTTCGGGTGATGGATGGGACCCTGAAAAAAGGCGATCGCGTCCGGCTGATGGTCGCTGGGAAGGAATACGATGCGGACGAAATTGGCGTACTCTCCCCCACCCAACAACCCCTAGACGAACTTCATGCCGGGGAAGTGGGGTATCTCGCAGCAGCCATCAAAACCGTAGAAGATGCCCGGGTCGGCGATACGATTACCCTGGCGCAAAACCCAGCCCAAACCCCCCTCCCCGGCTACACTGAAGCCAATCCCATGGTCTTCTGTGGACTCTTTCCCACGGATGCGGACCAATTTGAGGACCTGCGCGAAGCCCTCCAACGCCTCAAACTCAACGATGCCTCCCTTTCTTATGAACCGGAAACTTCCAGCGCGATGGGGTTTGGCTTCCGCTGCGGATTCTTAGGGCTCCTGCACATGGAAATCGTCCAGGAACGCCTAGAACGGGAGTATGACCTGGATTTAATCACCACCGCGCCCTCGGTGGTTTATCTGGTCACCAAAATTAACGGTGAAAAGGTCTACGTTGATAATCCCAGTCTATTACCCGGTCCCCAAGAACGGGAAAAAATCGAGGAACCTTATGTGCGGGTGGAGATGATTACTCCAGAAACGTACGTGGGGGCTTTGATGGAACTCTGTCAGACTCGGCGTGGGGAGTTTACGGATATGAAATACCTCACCCCGGAACGGACTACTCTGGTGTACGAGTTGCCGTTGGCGGAGGTGGTGACCGACTTTTTTGATCAGATGAAGTCGCGATCGCGCGGGTATGCCAGCATGGAATATCACGTCATCGGCTATCGGGAGAATCCTCTAGTACGGATGGATATTCTGATTAAAAACGACCTCGTAGATGCTCTGGCGATGATTGTCCATCGTGATAAAGCCTATGTGATGGGACGCGCCTTAGTAGAAAAACTCAAGGAACTGATCCCCCGGCATCAATTTAAGGTCCCTCTCCAGGCTTCAATTGGCTCTCGGGTAATTGCCAGCGAAAATATTCCCGCCCTGCGGAAGGATGTATTGGCAAAATGTTATGGCGGCGACATTTCCCGGAAAAAGAAACTGCTGAAAAAACAAGCCAAGGGTAAGAAACGCCTCAAGGCGATCGGGACGGTGGATGTTCCCCAAGAAGCATTTATGGCAGTCCTCAAGCTCGATCGCACTTAAAACTGTGAGGTTTAAGGATTTTATAACAAAACGTAAAGTTTTAAATAACTTTGCTTCAAAAGCGCCGGAAACGGCGCTTTTTTTGTTATTTTAAGAAAGAATTTACTCAACTGCCATATTTTTATCCGATGGCTCTGTCCTCTCTAACTCTAAGTAGCTTACAAGTATGAGAATATTGGTTACAGGTGGTGCCGGTTTTATTGGTTCCCATCTCATCGATCGGTTAATGGCCCAAGGTCATGATGTATTATGCTTGGATAACTTTTTTACGGGCGATAAGCGCAACATCAGTAAATGGTTAGGAAACCCCTATTTTGAATTAATTCGCCACGACGTCACCGAACCGATTCGGTTAGAAGTGGAGCAGATCTATCATTTAGCTTGTCCTGCATCGCCGGTTCACTACCAGTACAATCCGGTAAAAACAATTAAAACCAACGTCATTGGCACGATGAATATGTTGGGACTCGCCAAGCGAGTTAAGGCCAGACTTTTAATGGCTTCTACTTCTGAAGTCTATGGCGACCCTGATGTGCATCCCCAAACGGAAGACTATCGCGGAAATGTTAATACGATCGGCATTCGGAGTTGTTACGACGAAGGAAAACGAGTCGCTGAAACCTTGTGTTTTGATTACCACCGTCAAAATAATGTAGACATTCGGGTAGCTCGAATTTTTAACACATTCGGGTCAAGAATGTTAGAAAATGATGGACGAGTCGTGAGCAATTTTGTCGTTCAAGCCTTGCGAGGAATTCCCTTAACCGTATATGGAGATGGTTCGCAAACCCGGAGTTTCTGCTATGTTTCTGACTTAGTAGAAGGCTTAATGCGGTTGATGAATGGAGAGCATATCGGCCCGATTAATTTGGGAAATCCGGATGAATACACTATTTTACAATTGGCAGAAAAAATCCAAAAGATGGTAAATCCGGATGCGGACATTCAATTTAAGCCCCTCCCCCAAGACGACCCTCGCCAGCGGCAACCGGATATCACCCTCGCGAAGACTTGGCTAGGATGGGAGCCACAGGTGCACGTAGATGAAGGATTAAAATTGACTATAGAAGATTTTCGCAGCCGCCTGATATCTCAGTAACCGAATGGGGTAGTCTCTTCATAGGAGAATCCTCAACCTATCTTCGGCAGGGATTCTCCGGAACGGGTTAGAGTAGAATCACGATTAGCCTAGGGTGCAGCATACAAAATTGGGACTAAAGGAAGGAGAGGGAAAGCCAAAATAAGCGATCGCCTAAAATTGAAAGTTAGGATGAAATTAAGATTTCGCAAGCATTTCTACCGGCCTCTTTTTCAAGGGATATCCTTTCTTCTTCCGAGTACAGAATTCTATAATTTGCAGGAGATACCTTTATGCGGGTTTGTGTTATTGGTACGGGATACGTTGGCTTAGTTACAGGAGCTTGTTTAGCCTACGTCGGTCATCATGTGATCTGTGTTGACAATAACGAAGAAAAAGTCAAATTGATGAAATCTGGACGGTCCCCGATTTACGAACCAGGACTGTCTGAAATCATGCAGGAGTCCTCTGAAGCCGGACGCTTAGAATTCACCACCGACTTACAATATGGCGTCTCCCACGGGGAGATTTTATTCATTGCCGTAGGTACGCCACCCCTCCCCACCGGAGAAAGTGATACCCGTTATGTAGAAGCCGTAGCGCGAGGCATCGGTGCTCATCTGGATAAAGGCTATAAAGTCATTGTAAACAAATCTACAGTACCCATCGGTTCTGGGGACTGGGTACGAATGATTGTCCTAGATGGTGTTACGGAACGTCATCAAGCTGAAGGCAGTAAAGACGAAACTGCTAAAAAACTCGGTGTGGAATTTGATGTGGTGAGCAATCCCGAATTTCTGCGGGAAGGGTCGGCAGTTTATGACACCTTTAACCCGGATCGGATTGTGCTGGGTAGCAACAACCCCCGCGCCCTTAAAATGATGGAAGAACTTTATCAACCCGTCATTCAGCGCAAGTTTGCAGAAGACCCTTCCTTACCGCCGGTTCCTGTCGTGTTCACGGACATCAGTTCAGCGGAAATGATTAAGTATGCTGCCAATGCATTCTTAGCGACTAAAATCAGTTTTATCAACGAAATCGCCAACGTTTGCGATCGCGTTGGTGCTGATGTCGTTCAAGTTGCTAAAGGCATGGGTCTCGACTCCCGTATTGGCACCAAATTCTTACAAGCTGGCATCGGTTGGGGGGGGTCTTGTTTCCCCAAAGATGTCTCAGCAATGGTGCATACTGCCGATGACTATGGCTATGATGCTCAGTTACTCAAAGCGGCGATCGAAGTTAACAAACGTCAGCGTCAAATTGCCATTGAAAAATTGCAGCATGAACTAAAAATTCTCAAAGGTAAAACCATCGGATTATTAGGGTTAACCTTCAAACCGGATACGGACGATATGCGCGATGCACCGGCGCTAAATTTAATCGAACAACTCAACCGTTTGGGTGCGAAAGTGAAAGCCTATGACCCAATTGTTTCTCAAACTGGGATTGGTCAAGGTTTAACTGGGGTATTAGTTGAAACCGACCCGGAACGGTTGGCCGATGGTTGTGATGCTTTAGTTCTAGTCACGGACTGGAAGCAATTCCAAACCTTAAATTATGAGAAAATGGCGCAATTGATGAACCACCCTGTCATCATTGATGGTCGTAACTTCCTCGATCGCGAAATGCTGCAAAAAGCCGGGTTCCGTTATGTAGGAATTGGACGGTCTTAACTCTTAGTTATTAACGGGTAGGAGTTGTAAATCTCCTGGGTGTAGAGATGCGATGTTTCGCGTCTCTACGCCGTTTATACCCAATTTTTTAACGGAGAAAATTCAACATCCAACCGGCGATCGCGCCGCCGAAAACTAGCCAAGCAGCATTGACGCGCCAACCCAAGGCAAAAATAGCGGCGATCGCCGCAATTAAAGCCGCAATCCAATCAATTCTTACCAGCGCACTCCATAGCGGCATTCCGATAAAATTAATCCCTAGAGTGCTGATAGCCAATTCAACCGTAACCACCGCCATCAGTGCCACTGCGCTAACATTAATCGCATCTAAAAAAGCTGAAGTCCATTTGCTTGCGCGCAAGCGTGGAATCCAGGGATTAAGAATTAACACAAACAGAAACGAAGGCAAAGTAATCCCCAAAGTCGAGACAATTGCACCGGGAAATCCGCCGATAACATACCCGATAAAAGTAGCCGTGGTCAGCAAAGGACCCGGAGTGACTTGACCCATTGCCACGGCATCTAATAATTGTTGCTGAGTCAACCAGCCAAATTCATCCACTAATTGACCCTGTAAAAAGGCAATTAATACATAACCACTGCCATATAAAACGCTACCCACTTTCAAGAAAAATAACCCCAATTTCCACAAGGTAACGGGTTCTGAATTTAGGGTTTTAACCGGAGATAAACTGCTGGGAGTTTGGGATAAAACCAACCCAAAAAGCCATGCGTTTAAAGTGGATTCATGACGCCAATTTAACCAAACTGCACCGAATATTCCGCCCAAAAACAAGGCGACTACTTCATTAACGCCTAAACCAACAGCAATAGCAGTGGCGATCGCAATCATCAACAATTCCCGAGACTTCACCGCTTTTTTACCTAAGCGCCATACGGCTGCTAAAATCACCGCTAAAACTGCCGGTTTAATGCCATACAGAAACGGATTAACCTGGGGTAATTCTCCAAACTGAACATATCCCCACGCCAAAGCTGCTGTCATCAACACCGCAGGGACAACAAAACAAGTCCCCGCCACAATTAATCCCAACCCACCGGCATAAATATAGCCAATATGAATCGCCATTTCCGTAGAATTGGGTCCGGGGATTAAGTTTGTGGCACCTACGAGGTCCAGAAATTGCTCTTGGGTTAGCCATTCTCGCCGATGGACCACTTCATCTTCCATCATGGCAATATGTGCCGCAGGACCTCCAAACCCAATGATACCGAGTTTGAGAAAAACTTGTGCGAGTTCTGATAGGTGGGAGAGGTTCATTTTTAACCACAGATTTCACGGATTTTCACGGATGAAAGAGAGGAGATGGGGACGGAGGTTATTTGAGGTAAATTAGGAGGTTTAATCCGGGGATGGTTCGGGAGAGAGTCCAGAGGAGGAGGCTGAGATAGAGGAGGCCGAGGGTCCATTGATACCAGACTAAACTGGAGATGATACCGGGGAGATGTTCGTCTCGCAGGCGGATGTCATTGAAGCCAAATTTTAGCAGGTTATTGAGGCTGAAATCGTAGTAATTTAGCCAGTTCCATCGGCGGTTCCAAAGGAGGGGGAGATAGCGTTCTCTCATGGCGGGAAAGCGGGGGATGATGGGTAAGCGTCCGATCGCCAAGCGGAGTTGCCGCATTCCGGTATCTTCTACAAAATAGCTGGAGTCGATTAGGTTATGATAGCGACCTTTTTTGTAGAGAATGGCTAATAAAATGGTAGGGAGGGGAACAATAACAATTGCCAAACAGGTTAAGGTTAATAGGGGTTCATTGCTAGTGCGAATAATGGCTAACATTCCGGTACCTCCTAATCCGAGACAAGTGGACAGCATCCAGGGGGTTTCAAAGGCAGTTGGAACGATGGGTTTGGGAAGAATCCGGCGATAGCGATCGACAAACCAAAATAAAACACTGAAATAGGCGATCGCCACCAGTCCCACCCCAAAAATTAGCCAAAAGCTGGTCCCGTATCGCGTCAGCAGCAGGAGTACACTTAATCCTAACCAATGGACTGCCGTTCGGAACCTAGCCGCCAGAGAAAGGGGTTCACCTGCCACCGCGCGATCGCGTAATTTGATATAACTGGCTAAGTCAATTTCTTTTAGATTCAGGACTTCACTCACATTACCAAAGATGAGATCGCCTTGACTACGGACAATCGCATCGGCTTGATTTTCCGATAATCCTAGTTTGATTAGCTGTTGTTGAGAAGCGGTATTAATATTAATTCCGGCTAATTTATGAAATAGACTCTTCTGGCGCAGATGTTCAGTCAAATATTCCATCTGATTGGCATCAGCAATTTGTTCTTGTTGTCGGAAATTTCGGACTAACTGACGCAGAAGGGTTTCATTCCCCGGTAGAGTAGGAAGGGACAGCTTTTTGCCAATTTGTCCGGGGTCGCCAGTGATTCTAGCGGATTCCGAATCAAACCGCAATCCGGCAACATTAATATAAGCAGAATTAGCAAATGTGCTATCGCTGAAAGCCAAGCGATCGCGAAGGCTAGACTCCCGCAAATTGATAGACTGATTAAATGAAGTTTCTCGAAAACTGGCAATATTACGAAAATTAGTTTCGGTTAAAAATAACGATTCAGCAAACTTAGCACGGTCAAATAAAGCTGGGTTTTCCCACTTACAACCACTAAAATCAGCATGACTATTCCACTGCGATCGCGTAAAATTAGCTAACTGATTAAACTGGACTTGATTAAAATTTCCCGAACCTTCAAACCGAGTGGCTTTAAAATTAGCCACTCCTTGAAATAAGCCTTGATTAAACCTAATATCTTGAAAGAACATACTGCCTTGAAATCGAGCTTCTGCTGCAAAATTGGCTCCTGCAAAGCTGCTAAGTTTACTGAATCGAGTTTCGGACCAATCCGCTAATTTATCAAAATTTGCTCCCATTGCTTCAACGCGATTCAGGAAAAAACTATGGTTAAAATTAACCTCTCCCATAAAATGAGTATGAACCAGTTTAATGGGTTCTTGAAATAAAGTAATTTCTACTTGATCCGGGGGAACACCAAGCAGCGATCGCGACAGTTGACTCAAACGCGCCAACCGGGTGCGATCGCGTTGAAGCTGCGATCGCTCTTGATCGGAGAATAACGGTAAAAAAGTCTCTCCGTAAAGCGGTGCTCTCAAGCCTAACTCATTTCCGGCAAAATCTCCCTTAATAATAGAATAGGATAAATCTAAGGCGATCGGTGTTCCGGACCGATTCAGTTGATTTTGCAAAAGTGGATAAAATCGGTTTCTAAACTCTTCATTAGTGGGGGTCAAATCGATAACAAACTCGCGTAAATCAATAGTCCGGACCCCTTCCAAAGTAATCGGGGAGTTAATTCGCTGTTGTAATTGCTCTAGGGTGAGCTGTTCTAGGGTATCTAGGTTAGGGTTTAAGGGGGTAGTTTCTGCATTAGCGGGTAGAGAAATTACTGAGTTAAAGATTAAAGCTATAAAGATTATAAAAACTAAAATTATTTGCTTTTTCATCCAGATTTTTATTAAAATTAAAAATAATTCAGAGATATATCTCCTATGTTTGTAGTAACGACTTTATTCCTTATTCCAATCTTAGAAAGAAACGACTAAAGTCGTTACTACAAACCAAAGAAACGAGTGAAGTCGTTACTACAAACTTACTTATTAGTGGCCGATAGTTAAGACAATTTTACCTTGCATTGAACCTGTTTCTAACAACTGATGGGCTGCCACAGCTTGTTCTAAGGGGTAAGTTTTACCAACCTCAATTTTGAGCTTACCTTCATCAAATAAACGAGAACATTGCTGTAATATTTTGGCTTGATTTTGTTGTTCCTTCATCCGATTTTGTAACATAGGAGTCAGCATCAGTTCCAAACTGATGCTCTGGTTTCGGAGTCGTGCGGTTTTTAACGTGCCGTGCTCGGGACTGGGTTCTAAAATGGTGACAACATCCCCATAAAGTCGCACGGCTTCACAAGTGTCATAAAATATTTTGTCACCCACTGTATCAAATCCAATATCTGCACCTTCCCCATCAGTCCATGCCATCACGGCTTCCGTGACGTTTTGTTGCTTATACATAATGGTTAAATCTGCACCCAATTGGCGGACAAACTCTGCTTTTTCCGGGGTGCTGACGGTGGTGGCGACTTCAGCACCTTTTAGTTTGGCGAGTTGGATTGCAACATGACCCACACCCCCAGAACCGGCTTGAATTAGCACTTTTTGTCCCGTTTGGAGGCGAGTGCGATCGTAGAGGGCTTCCCAGGCGGTAATCAAGACGAGGGGTGCTGCTGCGGCCTCTACAAAGCTCAAAGAAGTAGGTTTTTTGGCAACAAATCGTTCGTCGATCGCAATATATTCGGCATAATTTCCGTGAGGTCCACCCAATCCCCCATGGCAGAAATATACTTCGTCTCCCACGTTTAAAGTTTGTACACCGGAGGCAACTGCTTCTACGATTCCCGCACCGTCACAGCCTAAAATAGCCGGATTTTGCTCGGGATAAAAGTTACCGTGATCGCGGAGTTTCGTATCGATGGGGTTAATCCCGGCAGCATACAGGCGCACTAAAATATCCCGATCGCCTTCTAATTGGGGACCGGGTACATCTTGCACTTTCAAAACATCCGCTGGTCCGGCTGCTGTCATTACAACTGCTTTCATGGTAGCTTTCCTCTAGGGTTTGAAATCATTAAAAATCTAAAAATCCCCCCTTGTTTCAGGGAGTTAGGGTGGCTCTCTTCTAAATGATACAAGAGGTCTAAATAAACCAACCCGACTGCTTATTTTGGCAACGCTTTAAAACTCATTTGAGCAATAAAGCGGCCAACTTTCAAACTTTGGCCTCAATCTAGTGAAGGGGGTATGGCGATCGCAGGATCACTCAACGTGAATGGGTTCCCGCCATAAGGCGATTCCCCCTAGCAAACCGCTGATATTGGGAACAAGGGTTGCATTTTCCGGTAACTCAAACATGATTTTTTTAGCTTCACCCCCACCAATGTAGAGGTGATTGTAATTAAACAAATGTTCTAAATTAGCGATCGCTTTTTGCAAGCGGCGATTCCAACGTTTTTCCCCAATCTTATCCAGGGTCGCCCGTCCTAACTGTTGCTCATAGGTTTGATTTTTACGGAAGCGATGATGTCCGAGTTCGAGATTGGGCACAAGTACACCATCCACAAATAAGCCACTCCCAAACCCCGTACCTAGAGTAATGGTCAATTCTACTCCTTTCCCGGAAATTGCTCCTAAACCCTGCATATCCGCATCATTACAAACCCGAACGGGTTTGTTTAATACATTCTTCAACGCTGCGGCGAGATTAAACTCCACCCAATCCGGATCAAGGTTAACCGCCGTATAGGTAATTCCTTGACGAACTACCCCGGGAAAACCCACGGAAACGCGCTCAAACTCACCTTGTTCTTGCGCTAACGAGGCGATCGCCTCTATCACAGCTTGGGGTTTCGCAGGATTGGGAGTGGGGAGGCGGTTACGTTCCGTCAGAGTTTCTCCCGCCTCATTTAAAACAATCGTCTTCGTGCCACTGCCGCCAATATCAACGGCGAGGGTTCGCATCGGTTCAGCTTGATTAACCATTGCACTATCTTGTTAAGGGTTGACAGGGGTTTGATGAAGAAGCAGGGATGAATCAGAAGGATGAAGGATCAATGGATCAGGGTGTAATTCTTCCCTTTAATGCCTTCATCCTCCCCTCTTCCCCTTACATAGTGAGAGATTGGGTATCAGTCTCAATCAGCTTCGCTAAATCTTGGAGGAATGCGGCTGCATCTGCACCGTAGATAATCCGGTGATCACAAGTAATATTCACGCGCATTTGGCGGCGCACCCCCATCATGCCATCTTCCGTGGCAACCACTTGATTCTTTGCCCCTCCAATGGCTAGAATCGAACCCTGACCCGGAGGCAGAATTGCATCAAAGCTGTCTACCCCATACATTCCCAAATTCGAGAGTGTAAAAGTGCCGCTATTATACTCCGTCGGTTGCAACTGTTTAACGCGGGCGCGTTCGACCAAATCTTTCCAAGTGCGAGATAGGGAGTAAATATCCATTTGGTCTGCATTTTGCAGAACCGGAGTAATTAAACCACCATCTCCCATTGCCACTGCCACCGCAATATTGATATTTGCGTGGTGTTGGATACCTGCATCTACATAGCTGGCATTGACTAACGGGTGTTTCTGCAACGTGAGGGCCACCGCTTTAGCAAGCAGGGCAGTCATCGTCACCCCTTTGGACTTAATCTGTTTGTAAAGTTTGTCTAACTTATCCGTAGTAATCGTATAGCCCACATGGAAAATAGGCACTTGCAACGCAGCCACCATATTTCGCACAACGGCATTTTGCAAGGTGTTTAACGGGACAACATCTCCCGAAGCTGCGCTGGCAGCAGGGACTGGCGCTGCCGCTGCCGGAATTCTAGCGGGTGCAGCAACTGCGGGCTGAGGGGGGGCTGTTGCTGCGGGGGCTTTGCCTGCGGCAGCTTCTACATCTTCCGCCACAATCCGACCATGAGGACCACTTCCGGAGAGACTCCCTAGGTCGAGTTTGTATTCCTTAGCTAATTTTTTGGCCCGGGGGGAGGCCACCATGCGGCCATTTTGACGACTGGTGCTCGATCCAGAAGCCGCCGTTGCCGGTTCCGGTGCAGGGGATGGGGTAGACTGGGGGGCGACTGCGGGTTGAGCAGATTTCGCGCTCAGTTTAGCCCCTTGCTGCTTCGCCTGTTCAATTTCTGCTTCCGTGTCTGCTAAAAGAGCGATCGCAGCACCTACGGGTGCCGCTTCACCCGCCTCTACGAGGATCGTGGCGAGATATCCCTCATAAAAGGACTCTACGTCCATGTCTGCTTTGTCAGACTCCACCACCACCACCGTTTCGCCCTTCTCCACTTTGTCCCCTGGCGCTTTTTCCCAGGAGACAATTTTGCCTTCTGTCATTGTGGAACTCAGAGCAGGCATGAACACTTCGTTAATCATAGGTAGCTTCTTTTCGACGCTCAAAACTAAAATAAAGCAAGTTTTTATTGTACCCCGATCCGTCCCGCTACGAAATCTCCCCTGATTCAGAAGGCGGAAGGATGAAGGCGGAAGCAGGAACTATATTTCTATCCCGCCCTCTCCCCTACCTCCCCAATCCCCCCGCCTCCTCTATCCCAAAACCGCGCGACTATAAATCGCCGCGAATTTCTTCAACTATGCCATCACGTAAGAGAATTTCTACTTGCATTTTTTTGATTAAATCATCTCCTCGTTCCAGATAGAAAAAACTATCTATTTGTCCGCTGGGTACTTCTTGTCCCATTTCCAGAGTTTGGACTTGTTGCAGATTTTGCAAAATTTGATTTTTCTGATCGAGCATTTCTCTTTGCCGTTGATTGGCTTGCATTTTTACGGACTCCATTTGTTGCTGGATTTGCGGCCCGGGGGGTTGAATACTTTGTTTTTGTAGCTCAGAAATCATTTGCTGGGCCTGCATTTCAAGCTGCTGGAGTTGAGTATCGAGTTGATTGATTTGTCCTTGAAGTTGCTGTTGGACTTCCTCTTTCCAGCGAGGGGTAACGATCGCTTTGATGACGGTATTCCGCTTCAGAAGTAATTTGGAGTTAGAGACATCCATATTGGGTGACCTAGATAAAGGTTTAAGTGGGAAATTGGCCTAAAATTGGCCCCGTTATGCTACCATGCTACGGGGCTAAAGCTGTAGATTAGACAAACATTTTATCAATGCGATCGCCGTAATGCTCCGTAATCACGGGCCGTTTAATTTTCAGGGTTTGGGTGAGCATTCCATTCTCCATAGAAAATGGCTCGCTTAACAGATAAAAGGGTCCAACCCGGTCATCGGGACGATATCCAGGACGGTTTTTCACCTCTCGATTTAACTCCTGGCGGAACAGGTTCTCAATGTCAGGACTGGATAGGTCAATTTCTATCGTCCCAGATGGGGGGCGACTGTCTGCGGAAACGCTTTCCGGCAAACGCAGATACAAGTTTTGGGACTCGGCCCACTTTTGCAGGGCTTCAAAATTCGGCACAATTAAGGCACCTAGGCACTTTTGATCCTGACCCACTAGCATCATTTGGTCAATATAAGCACTCCGAATACAGGCATCCTCAATCGGTTGGGGTTCGATATTTTCACCGTTAGTGAGGACGATAGTATCTTTGGCGCGACCCGTGAGGACTAAATCATTGCCAGGAGTCAACCACCCCAAGTCCCCGGTATCAAACCATCCCTCGGGGTCGATCGCCTTGCTAGTCGCTTCGGGATTTTGATAGTACCCCTGCATAATTTGAGGACCCCGCGCTAAGACTAAACCCCGTTCCCCAGTTTTCAGGGTTTCGCGGGTTTCAGGGTTGACAATTCGCAGTTCTGTGTAGGGAATCGGGCGACCCGAAGAACCCCGTAGATTATGCCAAAATCGCCGCGCCGTTAACACGGGAGTTGTTTCGGTTAACCCATACCCTACTAGCACATCAATGCCAATAATTTCAAAGAAATTTTCGATATGCATCGCCAGGGAACCGCCACCACTAATCACATATTTAAGTTGACCGCCAGTGGCTTGACGCACTTTATCATAAACCAGGCGATCGCCCAAGGCGTGTAAGGGCGCTAAAGCCGCGCGTTGCGCCGATGCCCGGAGTTTTTCCATCGTTGAAGGGGGTTCGACTTGCAAGCGCAATCCGTGCAGGGTGCGACCCGCTTCAATATAGCGCTGGGAGATTCCAAAAAAGAAGTTGACCAGTTTTTGCTGCTTGGCAGGTGAGGAGCGAAACTGCTTTTGTACCCCCTCATAAATCGATTCCCAGAGTCGGGGAACGCCGAAGGTATATTTGGGTTGATACTCTTTTAAATCAGCTTTGAGATAGCGGATATTGGTGTAAAACTGGCTGCATCCTCGCGAGAGTAAAAAATATTGACCCATGCGCCCGAAACTGTGCCAGGTAGGGAGAATGGTAATCACGCGATCGCCCGGTGTCGGTTGCATCAGGGTCGGCAGGTTCTGGATTTGATGCAATAGGTTGCCGTGAGTCAGCATCACCCCCTTGGGTTTTCCCGTTGTACCGGAGGTGTAAATTAAGGTTGCCAAAGTCTCCCGATTGACGGTGACAGGTTGCAGGGAAGAAGCTGCCCCTTTTTCCATCACCTGCTGATAGGATAATATTTGCACCGGCAAGGTATCATCGGTGGGCAGGGGTTCATCGGAGAGCGTGATAATCCACTGGATAGGCAAGTCATCCAGTTGAGGGCGGAGTTTTTTAAGCAAAGCCAAGTTTTCCACCACCAAACCCATACTGCCGCTATTTTGGAGAATAAATAGCAGTTCCTCGCGATCGGCATCAGAACCGCGCACCACATCCGCTGCACCGGCCCTCATCAGCCCTTGGTCCGCAATCATCCAGCGGGGACTATCGTTAGCAAATAAGGCCACCCGGGGGGGTACATGATCAGCGATCGCAGGTAATCCCAAGGATTGCACCCCAGCGGCAAACTGCTGGATTTGCTGAAATAATTCACTAAAGGTAAATTCGACCACGGGTTTAGCGTGAGGGTCACACAACGCCAAAGTCTTCCCAAACTGCGACTGGGCCAGGGACCACACCTCCGGCATGGATTGAATGGCCGTATAATCCGGAGGTAGCTTCAAATAAGCACGTTCCCGATCGCTGATGGAGGTATCGGTTGAATAAGCAATCTGACTCATCGCTATTAACCTCTTAGAATAAAGGTGTTTCTAAGAGTTTAGTATTGATGAGTCCGTTTGATCCGCGATCGGATCCAGGGGACAGTTTGCCAACTGGAACAGCTCAGAAATTGAAACAGATGTGGGAACAGTCGGGAACAGTGGGGCGATCGCACAAACGGACTCGAAGGTAGCAAGATGCTGGCACTCCTAATTTCTTCGAGTGCTAGTATCACTTCCGCTTGATTGCTGGGCGGGACTTACGCAGAACTGCCCTATGGGTAAGGGCGAAAAAATGAATCGCCCTTATTACCCATAGGGTTTAGTTTCTAACTCGGCGTCAGTGCTGTTATTGAATGGCTGAGGAAACCGATCGCCCTTGTTTTACATCAATGCGCCCACTTGTCAATCCATTTCACTGTGCCTTCATCAGCTAATAACCAGCGACGACAGACGATGTTTTCCCGGCTGGCGAGTGCGGCATCGTTGCCATGCTCATCTTTATATACGATCGCATATTTATAGGCGATCGCCTTTCCTGCACTTTCTTCAAAGGGAATCTCGGCAAACCAGGTATTCGAGTTAATATACTCCAGGGGATAGGCTTTGGTAATATCCCAATTCCCTAATTCTGGGCAATCTCCTGTCACCACTACCACTTGACCCACATCCGTAGAAAGTCCATTCAAATGTGCGCGCACTAAAACGGTGGCTTTAATCCGTTCGCCAACATGACTGATGACGACTGCCTCTTTAGCACCCAGTTCTAATTGATGTAACATTCCCCCCTGCACTTCCAGTTTGCGCCGGGTTAAAATACAAGTATGTTCCCCATCGGGTAAGTCAGTATGAACATCAATGGTTGTGGCTCCCCCGCGATTCATGGCGACGAAGCAGACGGAATCTCGATATCGGCGCACATAGGCATAAATATCCGCCGTGATATACTTAGTCCATTGACTGCCTAGGGAAACCGCAGGATTCAGACGACGCACTCCCGAGAGTAAGCGAATATCCCGATAAATCGGGGTATCTGTATCCCAGTTTTCCATCCTCGGACGGTTGTAGGGGTCGTTGTTGCCGTAGGGATTACTATCCCCGTTGGTATCGTTGTGCAGATACTGCTCGGTCCCGTAATATATACAGGGAATTCCCCGGCAGGTCATAATTAAATTAATCCCTAAGCGTAAGGCCTCGGGGTCTGGGTTCAAGGTTTGGAACCGATGCATATCGTGATTATCGATAAAGGTAATCAGTTCCGTGGCGGCATTATAGCGATAATCCTGGTCAAAAATAGACTGGATCATTTGAAACCCGGGTGCTGCATTAACTGCCAATACTTCCCGAATCGCCGTTGCTAAACCAAAGTCCAGAATGGTCATTCCCGATTCATTGGCAAAGCTGACCGATTGCTCGTCATTGGGGTGATTATAAATCCATTCCCCAAAGATAAATACATCGGGTTTATGAGACTGAATATCGGCGTTAAACTCCTGCCAAAACCAGATTGGCATATGTTTTACCGTATCCACTCGCAAGGCATCGACACCGCGATCGAGCCATTGTTTAATGGCGGATTTGATATAATTTCGGTATTGGATATTGTTCTCGTTAAAGGTGGCAAGACCCGCAAGTTCACAGTTCTGCACTTGCCATTCATCTTCCCAATTGGTCACTTCACCATAGTGGTGATACCAGCTTTCTTTATCATCGTTGAAATCGGCAATTTTCACCCCATCATCGTAAAGCTCTCCCTTAATCCCGCTAAAATCAGGGTTACTATGGTTACACACAATATCGAGAATCAGTTTCATGTCTCGTTTGTGTAACTCTTCAATCAGTTTATCAAAAATTGTATCCCGGCTGTCTTGGGTAGCGTTGAGGGAGGGGTTATCGCCAGGGGCAATAAAGCGGGGATTGAGGCGTTTAAAATCTCGGGTCCAGTATCCGTGAATGGCCGCTTGTTCGACAAATAAGGCTTCGACTTGCTCAAAGAGGGGAGTTAACCAGATGGCGGTAATACCCAGGGATTTGAGATAGTCTAATTTTTCAATAATTCCTTGTAAATCGCCGCCCCAATATTTGCCCCAATCTTCCCCGGAGGGGTCGAACAGTTCGGGATTCGGTCCTTCGCTATTGGTGGGGTCACCATCATAAAATCGGTCTACAACGATGAAATAAATAGTTTCTTGGCGAAATTCAATGGCGCGGGTGAAGAGAAACTCAAATTCGTTTCCTTCTTCTTCTTTGTGGAGCGCGATTTCAGCCCCGGTGGAGGCGTCGATATTTGAGGGGGAGGAACCAATTGTGAGAGATTCTTCTTTGGAACTGGAAGTGGGCTGCATAAATTTGTGAGATGAAAGTTGAAGAAATTGAGAGATAACGTGTATAATTGTCTTGGGATGAAAGCAATAATACCCTCAGAAATTAAGTCAGACATCTATCTGAAGGAACAAAAACTGACGTCCCAAGCCGTGAGAGGGGATGGAACCCTAGGGTTCTGGGGCAGTTTTGAGGGTAATTTTCCACTCTGTGAGACGGTTCGCCAGTTGCAGGTTTTGGTCCTCGGGTCCGAGGGCGATCGCCAACTGGTCCGGGTTGATCAGAACTTCAGCCGATTGTGTCTCTACATCGAGGGCGATCGCCCCGTCAACTAGGGCCGGAGATAAGGCGTTGGCAATGTAGGTAGCGGGGTCTTCGGACCAGGGAATCACTTCAATTTTTTCTCCCGGGATTTCCTGGGCGATCGCATTGAGATGTTCGCCTAGCTTACCGATGCAAGCGGCAACTGGATCGATGTCCGGATCGAGAGAATGAACCGCAATTTTAGTCCGGGGGGCGATTTCCGCTTTGGTTGGGATAGAATCCCGGGCGACTCCTTTAATTTCAACCGTCCCCTGTCCAATTTCGGGAACCCGATCGCTGAACAAACCGGAAACTAGATAGCTAGTCGCGCGGGAAACCCGCAGCATGGGTTTAGAACTCGGGCGATCGAAGACTTTTTTCAGATACACCTTAAATTCTGTACCCTCTTGATAGTCATCGTTGGGTAACTTTTCATACTTAGGGAGTTCCGCTTCTACAATAGGATGACCCGGACCTCCGGTGACCCCGACGATCACCCCACGGGCATCGCTTTTGAGGACTTTGCCCATGAGAATGCTTCCTTTGCGGTCCCCAAATGTCTCTTGAATGTATTTACACTGCTGTTCCTGCAATTTTTGGGTGAGGACTGTCTTAGTTTGCAAGGCGGCGAGACGACCGAAATCTCCTTGATTGGGAGTCACATCAACAATCACGCGATCGCCGAGTTTGACTTTTGCGCCCTTTTTGGTCGCTAAATCTAGGGGAATTTCGCGATCGCTATCCTCCACCGTCTCCACTATCGTCTTCGTCGCAATCACCCGAAACCCTTCCGCTTTCAGGTCAAGTTTGACCGCAAAATTCTCAAAGTAGTCTTCGGGAAAATCCTCATCGTTGCGGATTTGGGTCCGACGATAGCGCTCATATCCTTTAAGCAGTGCTGCTTTCAGCGCTGCTTGGACCGCAAGCGGCGGTAAAGAGCGCTGTTGACTCATCGTGTCAAGCAGCGATCGGAGTCCAGGAAGACTGACCATTGACATTGAGAACACCTCCTACAACCCTGTTCCAAGTACCTTTGCGCTTAGGAAATCTTACCGGAAAACCTCCCACATTTTTAAAAGATTCCCTGGGGTTGAATTCACCACCCTAACCCAGCCCCAAGAGACAGGGTAAGGTTAGAGATTGGAAGTGAATTTAGGTTTACTGAATATATAGCAATTTCCAGACTCATGACACACGGGCTACGCCGCACAGCGATCGCTTGACTCGGGTGCGGAGTGCGTAAAGCCTGGGCCCAGGCTTTACGCACTCCCAAAAATGTACTAGAGCAACTGTGGAAACTGCTATATAGCTATTTGTAAAAGTGAGGAGGGGGAAAAGAAACAATAGCCCGTCGTAACTCCGAACCGGCAGAAATTACGGAAGTCGTGCCCTTGAAACTTCTCCCCTTTCTCCCCCACTTTTCCCTTTCTCACCCTTGGATGAAATCGCCGGTCGTAATAACCAGGTTGCGCGTCTTGGGATCAATGCCTTCAAGGAGAGCAATGACGACCGAGGTATCTTTCGCCAGCACGATTGTCGTGTCTGCGGGTGACTCTCCAATCGGTGCAGAAAGGAGTAACTCACTGACTTTTAGACCGCCACTGATAATGAACCTGTCCTGTCCATCCTCAAAATCCGTAATTGTGGTGGTAACTCCGGGGCGCAATACAAAGAAGTCCCTGCCTGCACCGCCTGTGTATAGCGCGACTTCGCCGGTATTGCCATCGAGGGTATCGCTACCTTCCCCCCCTATTATGGTATCGTTGCCGATGCCACCTACGAGGAAATCTGATCCGGCATCCCCGGTGATGACGTCATCTCCATCTCCACCGACAATGATATCTTCGCCATCGCCGCCATTGAGAGTGTCATTCCCGGCTTCGCCTAATATACTATCGTTTCCCGCACCGCCATTGAGGACATCGTTCCCGACACCCCCGAGGAGTGTATCTATACCGTCCCCGCCGTTGAGGGTATCATTTCCGGCTTCACCTAAAAGACTATCGTTATCCGCACCGCCATCGAGGAGATCATCCCCTTCTGCGGCCAAGAGGGTATCATTGCCTTCATCACCAAACAGGCTATCGTTGCCCCCCTCTCCAAATAAGATATCCTGGTCCTCACCCCCACGCATGAGGTCGTTGCCATCGCCGCCATAGAGGATATCGTCGGTTTCGTTCCCCAGGATGGTATCGTTTCCGATTCCTCCGAGTAAACTATCGTTGTCTGCGCCTCCTTCTAGGAAGTCGTTGCCCTCATCACCTAAGAGGGTATCATTGCCGACTTGGCCGAGGATGGTATCATTCCCAGCTTCTCCAATTAATAAGTCGTTTCCAATCTCGCCTAAGAGGGTATCGTTGCCTACTCCCCCAAAGAGGGTATCGTTTCCTAAATCCCCGGAGAGAAAATCATCGTCTGCTTCTCCAAATAGCAAATCCTCCCCTTTGCCGCCAAAGAGGGTATCGTTACCGAGACCACCGCGCAGGGTATCGCGGCCCTGATTACTATTGATAAAATCATCCCCCTCTTGGCCGCTGAGTTGATCATTCCCTTCGCCGCCATAGATGCTGTCATTGCCGGTACCTCCAACGATGGTATCGTTACCGAGGTCCCCGAAGAGGAGATCCTCGTCGCCGTCGCCAAAGATTTGATCATCATCTTGGCCGCCATAGGCGGTATCGGCACCGTCACCTCCAGCGATCGTATCGTTACCTTGATTGCCGAACAGGAGATCGTTTCCATCGTTACCAAAGACTGTATCGTTGCCTTCAGCGCCCAGGACCTGATCGTTGCCATCGCCCCCAAAGAGCTGATCGTTCCCTTTATCCCCGGACAGGAGGTCCTCCCCACTTTCACCATAGAGGGTATCGTCATCTTGGCCTCCGTAGAGGGTATCGTTGGCGCTACCGCCGTTGAGGATGTCATTGCCTAGGTTGCCAAAGAGAATGTCGTTACCGGCTTCGCCGATCACATTATCTTCACCGCCTCCGGCATAGACGAGATCATCGCCGTCACCCCCAGCGATGGTGTCGTTGTTGATACCGCCACCGATCAGGTCGTTACCGTTCCCGCCTTCAAACAGATTGAACCCTGACTCACTCGTGAGGGTATCGTTGCCGTCATCTCCGGAGAGAAAATCGTTTCCGGACCCTGCATCCAGAAAATCCTCCCCTAGACCTCCGAAGAGAGTATCGTTCCCTTCTTCACCAAAGAGTTGATCGTTTCCTTCGTTCCCAAAGAGAATATCCTCCCCACCTCGGCCAAAGATTTGGTCGTTCCCGGCATTGCCAAAAATCGTGTCGTTGCCAATGGAGCCAAAGATGGTATCGTCCCCGACGCTACCTTGAAGGGCGTTGGGGAAATTGAATCCCACGATATTACTGCCAGTAGCACGGGCGGCAACGACTAAACTCCAGTAATGGTTGGCATTAAAGGTGCCGGTATCGTTTTCTAGGAAGAAATAGCCAACACCGATATTATCAACTCCGGGTTTGAGGAGGGTGTCTCGCTGTCCGGGATCGTTGAACCAGCTTTCGACAACTTGCTCTGGACTGGGAAGTGCAGTAGCGATATTCTCCTGAAAGTTATTAAAACGATATCCGACTGCTGCTAAACGACTGACTGTTGTGGAGCCATCAGACCCGGTGAGGCTGAAAAAATCATTTTCCGCCATATCCTCGGCATGGATTTGGGCGGCTCGATTCAACTGAGAATCAAGGGCCACAGGGGGCAAATTGGCGAGGGCGCGTCGTTGATTGACCAGCGCTACAACCTGGTTGATAAATTCAGAGTTGGTTGTCATTTCATTTTTCTCCTTTGGGCGTGCTTGCCTTATGATCCATCAAATCATAATGGCGCGTTTTCTATAGAAATGCCAAAGGAAAATAGCCGAGGCGACGCGGTTCTAAAACGAGCTACAAAGTAGGCACTCGGGGGGTACCTCCTGGAGCAAACGGGCTGTTGCTAGGGTTTCTAATTGGTCCAAGAGTCGGAAGTCAATGGGTACATTTGCCAAAATTTCATGTTTAAGATCCCCCCATTTTTTGCCCGATAGGGTTCGGTATCGAACGAGGCAGTCGGGGATTTCTTTTGAGATTAACACGCGGGGGCAGTCAAGTTGTCCTAATAATCGGGCTTGGCGATAGTGGGGCGATCGCATGAGTGCACGATCTAGGCATTGAGCGATCGCCTCGGGTGACTCCGGGGCCTCATCTAGTAACAAGAGATAATGGGCGATAGGTTGGGTAACGGGTACTAGGCTTTTGAAAAAGGTGTTCTCTAGGGATAAGTCTTCGAGGACGGTTTTTACAAAGGCTTCGGATAATTTTTCTCCGACCAAATCGCTGGTGCTGCGATCGCGGCCCAGAAATTCTAAACAAGGGGTTTGATGATAAAAATGGCTGACTCGAACGCGATCGCCAATTCGATATCGATACAGCCCCCCTTTTTGAGAAATAATCAGTGTATATTCTTCCCCCAGTTTAATTTCATGAAGTTTATGAATTTGCTTTGTATCATCCTCAAATTCAAAAAATACTTCAGTGATCAGGGGAACAAATCCTTTGGCAGCAATTAAGGGAATAGTCATCGGCGCTTCAGTTGCCAGGAGTCCTTTCCCCTGGACCATGACTCCCGGAAATAATTTTCGCAGAAATTCGGCCTGTTCCCAAGAGTGACTGCTATCCCAACAAGAAATTAGTTTAAGTTTCGGCCAAATTTGGGTCCAGAGAATGGGCGATTTTTTCAAAAGTTTAATGCGATCGTCCGAAATTTTATTCCCTAGTTTCTCTAAAAGCGTCTGACGATTGCTTCCAATATAATCTAACAGCACTTTAAGGAAGCTCGGACTCCAAATAGAAATAATTTCTAATTGGTCCTCTCGTAACAGTTCCAGACTTAACTGCTCTTTAAATTCATCTGGATCTTGCAGGCTTTTCAGTCGGGGGGGTGCGACTAAAACCAAGCTCAAAACTGCCCGTAGCCATCCATTTAAATACTCGGAGTCATCGGCAAGTCCGCTAGTTATCTCCGTGGGGGCTTCGGGGTCTTTCAGTTGAGGAGAAATGCAGAAATAAAATTTCCCAGTTTCAAATTTGGGTCCATTTTGAATTAAATCATATACCCAGATACAAAACATGGAGTTAAAGCTGGCCAGAAGAGATTTAGTATAGGGAATCAATTTCGCTGGTCCCCGACTCCCAGAGGTTTTTTCGTAAAACAAAATCGGTTCAGGGGTGAGGGACTTTCCCGGCAATTCTGTATTTTTATCGGGTTCTCCTATTTTTTCTTCGGATTCCAGATTGCTGGGTTTAATCCAGTCTTGAATCTCCTCATAATCTACCACGGGGATGCTATTCCAGAATTCATCTAACGAAGAGTTTGGAGGTGGAGTGATGGAAAGAGATTTGCCATAATCACTGGCTAGAAAATTTCTATAAATTTCTCGTTGTAGAGAGGCCTGAGACCGTTGAGGTCTCTTTAGTAGGATGAAAAATTTATTGGCATAGATTCCGATTAAAAAAGCAAATAATTTAATAATAGAACGCATCATGTTGATTGGAGTATCATCAAAGGGATAGTAAGCTAAAAAAGGAGAAAATCAAGCGTAAATTTGAGTTACGTCTGAGGGAAAGATGCCCCGATTTGCCAAAAGGCGACTGCCATTTTTAGCAAAGATAAAGTTTTAAGGGGCAAATCTAGCATTGCCTAACTTTTCTTACAGCATGAGGCCGCTAAAATCCGCCTTTTTTGTAATTTATTTGGGGTAATTAGGGTTAACTTTAGTATTGGGGTAAAGATGGGTTGCAATGGGAAGATAAGCACCATCGGCAACGGTTACTCCAGGACCTAGATGAGTCCCGGATCCAAGAAACACATCATTGCCAATTTTTACGGATTTTATATACAGCATCAAATTGTTATGTTTTGGCTTAATAACATGACTATAAATTCCCACGCGATGACCGACAATGGCGCGATCGCCAATTTCAATTAAGCTGCGATCAGCAATTTCTAAATTGGGTAACCAGTAAATCCCCCGCCCAATTTTTGCCCCCCACAATCTCAACCACAGGGAAAATGCGCCAGGAATTAACCGCAATCCGGATTCGAGGGCAGGAAAGGTAATATAAATCGCCTGAATTTGATGGCTTCCCCACCAGGGAGAATAATCGGGACTTTTTAAGTAATAAATTCCTTCTTTCACCGGATAAAAATAGTCGTGGATTCGATAAATTAGCAGGGGAAACCCATAAATAACAAATAACAAAACCAAAAGGGTTAACAATCCGGGAGAGAGGCAAAACCAGAAAAAAGATGCCACTATCAGTCCCATCACAATCGCTGGAAAAAAAGATAAAATGAAACTCAGAAAAGTCATAAAGTTTTAGGTTGACACTCAAAATAGGCTTAAGAATCTAGGTTAAAACGGCCAAATTAACTTTTGAGTCAACGTTAAAATGCTAGGAATTCCCAGAGAATTAGGTGCAGTTTCACTGTTATAATAAGTGCCATGTAATCGGTCCCAGAGTTTTAAATTTGCCCCATAATTAACTCCAGCACAATCCCTAGCATGATGCCATGCATGATCCATGGGCAAAATTAACCCCGGGGAGAGAAGGCGATACCAGATTGTTCCCGGTAAAGGTTCGATTTCGCTATGCCGCCATAAATCTAACATGGAGGTAAGACTAACTCCCAGGATATAAGCCGTTGGGTCCTGAAGAAGATAGATAAAAAGAGCATGAATCCATAGATAAATAATAAAAAAACTGGTCCATAAGGTATTGCGAGAAGTACCCAAAACTTGCCGTTCGGTCATGGTATGGTGAACGAGGTGCAACTGCCAAAACCATCGACTATGGAGAAGGCGGTGATTCCAGTAATAGAGGTAATCCACCCCCACAAAACTCAGGCAAAAGGCGAGGATGGGATGTAAGTTCAGAATACCCTGATTGCCAGGTAGCCAATGTTGGTAAACTTGATAAATTAAAACAATTTGAAGGGCTGGAATTAAAATTCCTTGAAAACATAAGCCAATTCCATCTAAAATCCAGTCTTCCTGAGATTTAGCTTTTAAAGCAGCTAACTGATGAGTTCGGGTAACCGTCAGAACTACAAGCGTCACAAAAGTGATAAAAATTGCCATAACTTCCCTTATAAGCTGGATAAAAATATCTTAAACCCAAAAGCTAACCGTCACGGATTTATCAGGAAGCGATCGCGGGTCTTCTCCGGCAGCGATCGCCTTGCGAATGGACTCAACAAATACATGAATTGTATCTGCTGGAGTATTAGCAAACTGAGTGCCGTATTTATCAATCACCTCTTGCTGAATGGCTAAAATTTCTACATCTTGCTTAATAATATGTTGGGCAGTCCAGCGCACAAATGGACGAGCAATTTTATTCCAAATTCCATAGTTAAAGGTGACATCGGTATAAACTAAGGTCGAATCTTCTGCTTCTGGGATTGACTGACTGGTAATAAAAAACCGGCGGTTTTCTCCGAAGTTATATTCCACGCTGGTTACGTTGGGCATGGAAAAGCGATCGCTGTGGTAAATTTCCCCACCTTGGGGGTTTAAAAACCGCGAATACCATCCCAAATTGGTCGTTTCATTGCGATAGGTGATAAACACCGATCCATCCCGTCTTTCTACAGTCATTTCTAACTGTTTTTGCTGCGGTTTGCGAAAAACACCAGGATGCACTGAGGCGGTGTGAGGAATATCAATAAAATTTTCCGTACAGTTAGTAACATTGTTCCGAAAACGGTTAATCACGCGCACCGTTTCCCATCCCGGTTTTCCATAGTAAGGCATCGGAAATGGGTCAAGATTGAGACTCGGATTCTCAGCTAATCTGACATAAATATAGCCCTCTTTTTCTTGAGTTGCGTAAGAATAGGTCCTGCGAGAGGCGACTGCTTTAAACTGTTTTCCTTCCGCAGGAACTGCCACCACTTGACCCGATTTATCGTAAACCCATCCATGATAGGGACAGTGCAGAGTCCCTTCGCAGACTTTCCCCCGAGAGAGACGACTATTGCGGTGCATACAGCGATCGCGTAGGGCCACTACTTCGCCCATTTCATCCCGAAAAATTGCCAACCATTCCCCTAAAATTGTGCGAGATAGAACAGTTTTGGGTTTCAGTTGGTTACTCAGGGCGACGACATACCAAAACGCTTCAAATCCCATCATTATTCTTCTTTATAGGGGGTGATCGCGATATCGTTTGTCAAATCCACCTGACAAGCTAACCGCACTTGCGTATTTGCCGGCGCTAACAGTTCTAAAACCTCTTGTTCCTCTGGGGTAGGAGGGGAAATTTCTCCCTCAATAAGGGAGATACAAGTGCCACAAATTCCAGTTCGACATCCAAATAAAATCGGCGAGTTTTGCACAGTTAAGTGATTAGCAAGATTTTCATGGCGAGGTAAAGCAAGGGGAGGATAATTGGTGCTAGGAAATGTAACAATACAGGGTTTCATCGCTATTACCTAACGGAGGTTATCTGAAATGAATTAAATCAGGCTTTCACTCAACTTCGTTTTTAACTCTGACTTTTGACCAGACGGAAGGTTTTAGACGTTCCACATATTTCATATATTCTAATAAGGGTCTATCAATGCTCAGTAAAGCATTAGGATTGTATCGAATATTATCATAAATTTTTCCATCTTCTCCTTTTAAAAATAAAAAAAGCATTTTTGTACAAATTAATAAAAATTGCGTCATCAATCCGCCAAAAATTCCGGGGCGGTGGGCAGCAACATAAATATTTTGAATCCGAATTTTTCCCGGTTCAATAGGAATATAAGCATAAATCATGTGTAAAGGAGGAATACGCTTGACATTCTTCATCGTTGTTAAGAGCCCTAGGCAAGCGTTTTGATATCGCATGGTATAAGCATAATTTTCCCCTAGAAATTTCCGCGCCATTCTTTCGCGCAGAGTGGTATTAGGAAATTCTCCACTTAAAGTGAAATCCAGGAGGCTGCCGGATTCATTTTCTTGTAAAGTTAGCTTCATATTGATATTAATCTTATGCACAGTTTGAAGATGTTGGGCATCAATGCCATTCATCATACAAATGTGATGATGACAGGTGCGTTCAAAAGAGCGATCGCTAACGGCTATGATAGTTTTCCCCTTAAGTTCATCGAATTCTGCTACCCCTTCCGGTGCCGTTGCATCTGGATAAACCCAAATCATTCCATATTTTTCGTCGGTGGCATAAGATTGTAATCGGGCTTTTTCAGGAATCAGAGATTGACAGGGAATCTCCTGGCAAGTTCCTTCCCCGTCAAAAGCCCAATGATGAAAAAAACAGCGAATCATATTACCATCAACCTGCCCAATTCCTAAATCAGTTCCGAGATGAGGGCAATAGGCATCTAAGGCACGGACTTTGCCATCTTTACCGCGAAAAATAACAATCCTTTGCCCGCACAATTCCAAAGACTTAGGTTTACCACCTGGGGAAAGTTCGGGGCTGGGACAAGCAAGATACCATCCTTTAGCCACTACATCCCAATTGTTAAAGATTTGCATCTCGATCTGGGGTTGGGTGTTTTGATTTTGCCTAGAATTCATGTTATATTAATAGGGAAAATAGAGGGGATTTAATGCAAAATGACTTCCATTGCGGGAGGGTTAGGACGGGTAAAAGGTGCTGCAAAAGCGCGAGAAAGGGCCTGTTTTTGAGTCTTTAGATAACGGGGAATAGAACTTGCTGCCATAATAGACATTTCCCGGTTGCTTTTCCAAGCATAGCCCACTTTTTCGAGGTAGACTTGATAAGAGGCAGTCGCCTCTTGATGGGTTTGATAGCTGCGATGCAGTCCTGCGGTTTCTTGGGTAAAGCAATCATGCATCATCTGTTTGGCATCGCCATCACTCATAGAAAATACGGGCGATCGCAGCAGTTGATAAATAGCGGAATAAAGGGCTGGATCGTACCAAAATATCCCGTTAATCGCCACGGAAAAATGAGCATGATCTTTCTGACATCCTCGCAAACCCAAGTTGGCGACAAAGGTCTCGAATTGGGTCGGCTTCTTCAAACAATTTACCACTTCATGGGACAAGAGGGTAGAACTATTAAAATGAAAACTCTCATCTAAAAAATGATAATAAGAAATTTTAGAGGGAATGGGAGCATTTTCTTGATCTGGATGGTTTTGATAATATTGGCTGAGTTTATGCTGAACCAATTTTCCGTTTAACGTTCGGATTCCCCGGACGGTAAAATATTGACAAGCTAAAAAAGTATTCCCGGAAGAAAGCATCCCAAAGCATCGCAGTTGTAATTCTTTCCACCAAGATTTAAGGGCGTTGGTATCGGCATAAACCATGGTTTCATTATAAGGTCCTCGCATCGGGTAGGTAAAGAGGCGCTTGCCAAACAATGCCGCTTCTACCTGTTCTGAAATGGTTTTAAATGCATTAATATGCCCCCGTTCTTGGGCCGATTCTAAGTCAAGCATATCACAGACTAACCGGAAGTCTTCCTGAGCATAAAGTCCGGCGGCGCTGGTTTGATTAAACAGGATAGTGGCAATTTCTGCGGAGATGATTTGGGAGTAATAGGCTACCCAGTATAAGTGATTAAGAATTAGGCGTTGACTAGGGGTGGATTGGTCCCATAAAGGAGTGCCGTAGAGGAGGGAAAATTCTTCGGGGTTCCAGTATTCATTCTGACAATCCGTATAGTAGAAAGCGCTGGCTGCTTGGTCGATCGCTTCGGTTTGATCCTGTTGTTTGTTGCGGTGGTAATTAAGTTTGAGTTTTCGGTAGATTTTTTCGTGTTCTAGGAGGCTGTTAGGTTTGGGTTCGTTGAAAATGTTGTTCATAATGAGGATGAATGAGGGATAGGGGATAACCACACGAAGTCATTAATACCAAATAAAGATAATTTTTATTAAAAGACGCATTTTTCGGGGGGAAAAGGATTGAAGGATCCTTGTGTTTCTAGGTGATTAATGATAGAATAAGTGGGGTCAGAACGGAGGAGCGATCGCAGTAATTGGAGACGACTACCGCTATGGGTTTCAGTGTCTAATTCCTGGAATATTTTGATTTGTTGCGGACGGGATAAATCGCCTTTAACTTGGGCGATCGCCTGAACGACTCGTTGGGGTCCTGCTTGTACCATCTGCAAAAATAAAGTGAGTGTTTCCACGATCGCACTTTGGGATTGGGGAGTGAGGGACTGGCGATCGCACAAGGTGACTCCGGTACTGTGATGTCGCGCTTCAGCGTCGAGAAATCCTTGAAACATCTGCGCTAATTCGCGATCGCAACAATCTTTAGCCAGACTCCGATAATGGCTGAGTCCCCATCCTTCTAGGACCACCTGAATCATAAATACCAAGACGCTTTTATCCTGCATCTCCACGATTTCAGCGAGTAACCCTAAAAAGCGATCGCCCGTTGCTACGGGGTCACGACTGCCTAAAAAGGGACGGATTTGGGCTAAATGGGTGGCTTCATCCGCAGCAAATAAAGCATACAGCATCCGTTCTTCCGTGGTTTCTGCCAGCATGACCATTTTTGCCATGTATCCCACTCCCGCTTTTTCTACAAAGTAGGCTTCCTGTAGGAGTGTATTGCTACATTGATGTAAAATTTGCTGCTGTTCTTCTGCGGTAGATTCCTGAAAAATTTTAACCCGATCTAAGCCAAAATAAGATGAATTCCAATAAGCAGGAGTAATTGCCTCAAAGAGGAATGAAGAATTGCCGATTCTGCTTTTTAAGGCAGCAGAAAGGAGGCGATGCAATTTATCGCCCTCCCTAACATGAGGTAAGTCAAACCGGGCTGTACTAAATAAAGATTGACTCATCGGTGACTCCGTGGCAACCGTTCCGTTATGGCATAGTATAGCCTAGGTTTTTCCCGGAGTCATCCCGACTATGACAGATGATCGACTGTCTCCCATGTCTCCCATTTCAGCGGTTTTTGTGTTTCTACTTGTTCGATAAATTCAATAATTGATTTATCGGCTACGGTGGGCGTTTTTAAATCAAATTTAATAGTTTCAAAAAGTTGGGTATCTCCTTTGGCAAAATAATTTCCCACCTGCAAGGTTATCCATAGCACAATTTTATTAACCAGCCATCCCCATAAACCAGAGCGTTTTTCAGTAATTACGATAGTTTCTCCTTCGGCTTTCCCCTCGGCTTTTAAGCGGATACTAAACATGATATGAAAGTGGAAAAAATCTGGCCCTACAGTGACAGTGCCCGTGCTGCCATACCAATAACACATTTTGTAGGTAATTTCATTTTTATAAAAAGGGCGAATTAATTTGACAAACCAAGATAAGTTTCCCCCTCGGGTGAGGTTCCGAAAAATAATGGCGTTTTCGTTGAAAGTTTCTTTCTCAAATTCCACTTCAACGGGTAGGTTATGAACGGTATTAAAATGATGGGCGTCAATCGCATTAATTAACACAACATTGGGATGACAGCTTTTGTGAAACCCTAAACCAAAGGCAGCCTCGCAATCTTTCCCTTCTAGTTCGGGAACAAAGGGGACAGGATGGCGGGGACTATCGCCGGTCCAAACCCAGACTAACCCATAGTTTTCAGCGGTGGGCCAGGACTGGACTTTTGCAGGAATTGTTCTTTCTAGGGCCGGACTTTCTACACATTGACCGCACTCATCATATTTCCAATTATGGAAAAAACAGCGCAATCCTTTCCCCTCAACTTTGCCTTCAGCAAGGTGAGCGCCCATGTGGGGACAGTATGCATCTAAGGCGACAACTTTGCCATCGGTTCCGCGATAAATTGCCAGGTTCCGACCTTGTAAAATGATCGGTTTGACCTGACCGATTTTGAGGTCTTTGGACCGGAGAGCCCAGTACCATCCCTCGATGAATCGTTCGGGATTATTAAAGGTTTTTGCTTGGCGAACGGTTCGCAGGATTTTCGCTAAGTCTGAAAGGGGTTGAGACTCAAATTGAAGCACTGGATTTCCTTCCCTTCAGTAGGGGTTTAAAAAAGTTGATCGAGCTTTTATCTCGATTATAACAAACCTCAAAGTCCCTAAATGCTTGGAAATTTGAAGCGGTAATTTGCTTATGGACTGATTAAAACAAGTTAAGGGGACTGTTGCGATCGCCGCCGCAGACAGATAATAAACTGGCCCAAAACCCAGTCTATTCTCCGATTCTACTGGTGTTATTGTGAATATGCCTAAACGAAAAAGAGCGATAAAAATGAGAGTCTCTATGGTTTGGATCACTAACAAGTTAAACGGTTCGAGAGTTTGTTCAGAGCCCAGGGCCCAAAGCCAATCCTCCTGTCTAGGTAAATTTTACTTAAGAAAAAATTCCTCATCTCAACCGCTGGACTGGAGAGATAGGGGAACAATGGATATCCGCTGTACCGATCACAGGGCTAGGTTAGTAAGGGATTGGCATCCATTGTTTTGTTTTTATGATATTCAAAGCAAAAAATTTCTTCGCGATCGCGCCAAACAACCGATTGAACTTGGGACTCGGAAATGGTAAACCAGCCATTATCCAACAACATAAACATTCCTTGTACAAACCGAGGATCGTTCATCGTTGCAGTGTATTGTTGGAACAGGGCGAGCTCTTGGTCCCAGGTCAACCCGGCGCGGTTCACGCGAAAGGCGGGTTCAATATCCAGCAACTCGCCGGTGTAAGCATCGTAGATTTCCAGGAAATCGTCAGGAGTAAAACCAAAGGTAGGCACTCCCTGGGGCAACAGTTCTTGGAACTCGTGATTTGGGACAGTGAGGTAAGCGTAATACATCAGCACCCTCCCAGGTGTACTGTATATGATAGTATCCGCGATCGCCGATACCTTTTATGACCTAGGAGACCTCAATAAGTCATGAAATTTTGACATTGGGCTCCGGGGACGGCGATCGCTGATGACTTTTTATTACTTTTGCTGACCCAGGAGATCCGGAGAGAAAAAAATTTTTTCCAACTCCTCGGGGAGATTTTAAAATAAATTATCTTGGCAATTGTCTATTGTCAATTAGTAATTTCTTATTCATTGTTTTGGGACCTCTTCCATTCAAGTCTGGTAAATCGGAAGTCCTTCTATTCCTAACCCCTGTGCGCCCTAGGCTGCCTCAGCAACCTGATATAATACAAATTAATAGTTATTAACCCGGACTTTCCCTTTTTCTTTATTAAAACTTCAAACTTTATGCAAGAAACTCCTATCAATTTTGAAGAAGCATTCAAAATAGCCGATCAGGTAATTTTTGCCAAGACAGGAAAGCATATCACAGATATTGAAATGATGATTTTTAGGGGGGCTTGGCAAGATAAAACTTATGAAGAAATTGCGAAAAATACGGAATATGCAGCTAATTATCTGCATCGGATGGTTGGCAAAGACTTCTGGCAGCGATTATCGGATTCTTTAGGGGAGAAAGTTAGTAAAAAAAACTTTAAAACGGCTTTAGAACGACAGTGGAAAGCCACTTTAAATGATTCTCCAGCCCGAGAATTAGAAGTTTTTGAAATTCTGGGGTTACCTACCTCAGAAGCGATAAAAGGACCGATTCTAGACTGTTCAGAAGGAGCAGTTCCTCTCAATTCGCGGTTTTATGTGCAGCGTCCACCGATAGAAACGCGATGTCAAGGGGAGATCGCCCAAGCAGGGGCTTTAATTCGGATTAAAGCCCCGCAACAAATGGGCAAAACATCCCTGCTGGATCGCATCTTAGAAGTTGCCAGAATTTCCAATTATCGCACAGTTACTTTAAGTTTTGATTTAGCAGATAGTACAGTTTTTGCCGACCTCCGTACCTTCTTGCAGTGGTTTTGTGCGAGTGTGGGTCAATTAGCGGGATTGCCCAATCAATTATCTAGCTATTGGGACGATATTTTTGGTTGTAATAATAATTGTACGGTTTATTTTGAACAGTATATTTTATCGGAATTAGCCACGCCTTTAGTATTAGCTTTAGATAAAGTTGATGTGGTATTTGAACATCCGGAAATTGCTAACGATTTTTGTCGCTTATTACGCGCTTGGTATGATATTGCCAGACGTAGCGATCGCCGGGGTGATATTTGGAAACAACTGCGATTAATTGTGGTGCATTCCACGGAAGTTTATAGCGCCCTGGACATCAATCATTCCCCCCTTGCCAATGTTGGGGCAGTTTTTCCATTACCGGAATTTACAGCGGCACAGGTGCAGGATTTGGCCCAACGCTATGGATTAAATTGGGATTTGGATCGAGAAGTTAGGCATCTCATGGCTGCGATCGGAGGACATCCCTATTTACTACGAAAATCCTTGGATTTTTTGTGTCGTCAACCGATGAGTTTAGACGAATTTTCTCAGATTGCGGCTACAGAAGAAGGGCCATTTAGTGACCATCTCCGCCAACATTTATGGAATCTCCAACACCATCCCGAGTTAGCTGCCGCTTTCCGGGATGTGGTTATGGCAAATAAGCCGGTTAAGATTCCTTCGGAACGAGCTTTTAAGTTATATAGTATGGGATTGGTACGATTGCATGATAATAATGTAACCCCTCGGTTTGAATTGTATCAGCAGTATTTTTCGGTGCGTCTGGCAGTGACTTAATTATAAGTTGCCCGCACCTTTAAGGGTAGAAGTTCACAGAAAAATCTGGGCAGGTGTGGGCTAATAAAATCAGTATATTTCTTTAATTTCTCCAAAGATACAGTTAGAAAAATAAATTATTTATCCTAGATTTTAATGATTGAATTTATTATGAAAGACTCCTATATTTTCTCTGGCACCTTGCCTGAAAATGCTTCTACTTATGTGATTAGAAAAGCGGACTCTGACCTTTACCAGGGGTTAAAATCGGGACAGTTTTGTTATGTTTTGAATTCTCGACAAACGGGTAAATCTAGTTTGCGGGTGCAGGTGATGCGCCAGTTAAAAGAAGAAGGGGTTGCCTGTAGTGTGATTGATATTTCTATGGACAATATCCAGCAGGGGACCTCGAATCAATGGTATGCGAATATGCTTCGCAGTCTAACCCTGGATTTGCAGCTTGAGGTAAATCTGGGGTCTTGGTGGCGCGATCGCGACTGGTTATCCCCCTTGGGGCGATTTCGGGAATTTATCGAAACGGTTGTTTTGGTGCAAATCCCGGGAACAATTGTGATTTTTATTGATGAAATTGATAGTATCCTGAGTTTAAATTTTCCAACCGATGATTTTTTTGCGTTTATTCGTGCCTGTTACAATCAACGGGCGCATCATCATCCTTACAATCGCCTAACGTTTTGTTTGTTGGGTGTGGCAACGCCCTCAGATTTAATCGCCGACAAACAGCGAACTCCTTTTAATATTGGACAGGCGATCGCCTTGAATGGGTTTACTTTAGCCGAAGCAAACCCGGCTTTAATTCCCGGATTATCTCCCCATTTTGACAATCCGGAAGGGGTTTTACAGGAAATCTTAGACTGGACAGGGGGGCAACCCTTTTTAACTCAGAAATTATGTAAATTGGTGGTGGATAAAGCCGAAACTTCTTCCCCGGATGTTACGGCTTTAATTCAAACCTACCTTCTGGAAAATTGGGAATCTCAGGACGAACCGGACCATTTAAAAACCATCCGCGATCGCCTCCTCAGTGACGAGAACCGTACCCCAAGACGATTAGGGCTATATCAGAAAATTTTAGCCGCAAAAAATGAAGGTTATCCCGCCGATAATAGCGCGGAACAAACCCAATTGCGGCTATCGGGGTTAGTCGTCAAACAAAATGGCAACTTAAGGGTTTTTAACCGGATTTATCAACAGATTTTCGACACCCAATGGATTGAGAACCAGTTGGCCCATTTACGGCCCTATTCCGAGGCGATCGCCGCGTGGTGGGAGAGTGGCGGTGAAGATTCATCTCGATTATTGCGGGGACAGGCGTTACAGGATGCCCTTACCTGGGCCGCGGATAAAAGTTTAAGCGATCGCGACTATCAATTTTTATCCGCTAGCCAAAATAGCGAGAAAAAATCCCTGGAATTAGCAAAACTTGAAACTGAAATTACCTTAGAAGCAGAACGCAAAGGCAAGCAAATTTTAGATACCGCTTACCAAAAAGCCCAACGGGTTATTACCCTGGGATTGGTTGGACTCTGTGCCATTTCCCTGGTATCCTTTACTATTATTTCTTGGGCTAACTCCCAAAAACGAGAAGCAGAAATTGCTGAAATAAAAGCCCTAAACTCAGCCTCTAGAATTCGCAATTCTTCCAACGAAAAACTCGAAGCCTTAGTTAATGCAATTCGCGCCGGTCGTAAATTACAATCTCATTGGGCCATTCCAGAATTAATGACTCCGGCAGTCGTGAATTTAGAAACCATTCTTGCCAATCTTCAAGAACAGAATAGTTTAAATCGGCATCGGGGATGGGTTTGGGATATTGCCTGGTCTCCAGATGGTAAAATGATTGCCACTGCTAGCGCCGATGGTACTGCAATTTTGTGGAGTGCCAGAGGGGAATTATTGCATACCTTAGAACATGGCGATCGCGTTTATGGACTGAGTTTTTCTCCCGACGGACAAACCCTTGCCACCACCAGCGCTAACCATACGGTCAAACTGTGGAAAATCGACGGTACACTGCTTCATACCCTCCGTGGACATCAAGCTAGTGTTTTTGCCGTGAGTTTCAGTCCTAAAAATGGTTTATTTGTGACCGGAAGTAAAGATAAAACTGCCAAATTGTGGCGCATGGAACCGAACTCTCAAACGCCACCGACTCTCGTGCAAACCCTCACAGGACATACTCAGGATGTGTCTGATGTTAGTTTTTCTCCCGACGGTCAAATTCTCGCCACCGCCAGTTATGACAATCAAGTAAAACTCTGGCAAATTGACACTAAAGAAAAAGCGGAATTATTAACCACCCTCACCGGACATCAAAACGGCGTTTCTACCGTGAATTTTTCTCCCAATGGTCAAATTTTGGCAACTGCCAGTGGCGATGGCATGGTGAAACTCTGGACTCGTGAGGGAAAATTGCTCAAATCCTTTCGAGCTCATAATAATGTCGTGACTCGGGTCATTTGGTCCCCCGATGGCAATCTTTTAGGGACGGCGAGTGAGGACCACAGCGTTAAACTTTGGAGTGTTTTTGATAGTACCTTGCTCAAAACCCTTGACACTCATAGTGCTGCTGTATGGGATATCGCCTGGTCCCCCGATGGCAAAACTTTAGCTTCAGCCAGTGGGGATAATACGACAATGTTATGGAATCCTGAAATTCGGTTAATCGAGGTATTTCAGGGACATCGAGATTTGGTGAATACCGTGAGCTTTTCCCCAGATGGGGAGATTTTGGCTTCTGGGAGTCGGGATAATACGGTGCAACTGTGGCAACAGAACGGTACCTTAGTGCAAACCCTGCGAGGACATCGGGATTGGGTACAGGGAGTGGCATTTTCTCCCGATGGAGAGGCGATCGCCTCCGCGAGTAAAGATAAAACCCTCAAACTTTGGGACCGAGAGGGGAAAGTTCGGCATACCCTGCGGGGACATTCGGATTTAGTGCAGAGTGTAAATTTTTCTCCAAAAGGCGATCGCCTTGTTTCTGGCAGTTGGGATGGTACTGTCAAAGTCTGGAGTCAAAATGGCGCTCTTCTGGCGACTTTAAACGGCCATCAAGGACGAGTGTTTGAGGTTAAATTCAGTCCCGATGGCAATTTTATTGCCTCAACCAGTGCCGACAAAACTGTAAAATTGTGGCATAGCGATCGCTTTACCTTAGCTGCTACCTTAGAGGGACATTTCGATGAAGTCAATAGCGTGAGTTTTTCTCCCGATGGCGAGGCGATCGCCACGGCTAGTGATGATAATACCGTTAAAATCTGGACTCGTACCGGACAACTTGTCACCACCTTAGAGGGACATCAAGATAAAGTGCTTTGGGTCAGTTTTTCCTCAGATGGGAATATTTTGGCTTCTGCCAGCGACGATCGCACGGTTAAAATTTGGAGTCGCAAAGGTCGCCTATTAACCACCTTAGAGGGACATCAAAACCGGATTGCCGGGGGTAGTTTTAGTCCAAATAGCCAGATTTTAGCCTCCGCCAGTTGGGATCAAACGGTGAAACTGTGGACAATTGCAGACCTTTCTGGGGATACTTTCGACGGTGAGGGCGATCGGGCTAAATTAGAGAAACTCCTAACCTTAGCCTGCGATCGGTTACATAACTATGTAACCTACACCCTACAATCTTCCCTTTGCCAAGGCGAATAAATTTATCATTCTCTTCCCTTGTTAGTAGTAACGACTTTAGCCGTTCTTTTCCTAAAATAGGGTAGAATAAATTCATTTTTTATAATGAGGAGCTAACAAGATATCCCAACTTTGAGACTTTTGAGTATATTCATACTCACATCCATCCGCCCGTTCTTCTGGTAAGTCCTCATTTTCTACTAAAAACTGATATTTCTCCGGATTGCTGCCATAGACTAAACAGGCCATATTATAATACCGTTGAATATCGAGAGAATGTTCTCCCCAATAGGCCAACTCTTCTAATTCCGCTTCCTCTTCCGCATCGGCGGCAAATTGCCAAACTCCCGATAAAGCAGCGGCTTCCCATTCTTCTCCTGACTCTAATAATAAAATTGCTGCAAATTCATCGACCACATCTTCTTCTCTCCCCGTAATTGGCAATTCTAACTGGTCTACTAGGGCGTGTCCGAGTTCGTGAAAAAAGGTAAAAAGTGCAGCATTAATCACTTCGGCAATATATTCTTCCTCGGTTTCCACCTCTGCCGTGAAGATTTCTTTATATCGTTCGATTAATTCATAACACATCGTGATTTCAACTGTTGACGGGTCGTAATAAGCATTCTCTTCCCCGCATTCTATGAAATAAACGGGGATATCATTGGGCAAGATTAATACTTCATTAAAGCCGTCGGCTATTCTTTCAAAGGCTTCACTTTCTTGGATAATATCATGAACTTCTTGATAAGTTTCATCTTTTACATGGCGATGAAATATTTGAATATCTCCCGTATCTTCAACTTCTTCTGTTTCCGTAGTGTCCTGAATTTTTATAGTCGAATGAATTGCCCGATCGCCTTCTTTTGGAGAACCCGATCGCGCTTTTACAGTAGAGATTGATGACACTGACACTTGCGAACCTATTGCACTGAATTTTATTTCTATATCCGTACAACTGATTAAGATAGGATTGAAAATAACCAGACTAACTAGGGGGAAATAAACACTGCCGAGGCGATCGCGCAAAATATTCATAAAATAGCGGCTTAATCGGGATGATAGATTTTAGACGGTCTGCCCCTGAATGGTTGGTATTTACATTTAATTTGCATAAAATATCCCCGAGTCTGCTGGAGAATAATAATTTTACTACCTTCAGCCTTCCAAGTGTCTATCGGAATATCCCTTTTATTTTACACTTGCAAATTAAAAGAATAAAACTTAAACTTCCAAATTCAGGTCATTGTAGGAGAAAAATCTAAAATTGTCAACCCTCGTAGGACTGAAAAAGGAAGCTCAGTAATTTTAGGAACCCCTGCGACGGCTAGGGATGCCCCAGGAAACCGAACCGAGGGGGGTGGGAGTGGTGCTTATGGCCTAAAAATCGCTACAATCCAAGTAGATCTCCTGTTTTTTGTGAAGGTTCTGCGGCTTGAATAATGACTTCATATACTACGACAAAAGCTGACATGATAGAACTCCGACGGCTCAAAGGCTTACTGCCGCCGGAATTGCAAAGCTGGGTCATGGTCGAAAAAGCGATCGAAGTGAATCCACCCTTGGTTCGCAGTGAAGAAATCGGAAGCGATCAGGTGGAAGTCCAAATTGACCTAGTGAAGTGGGAACAATTAGCCCTCGATCAGCGCAACTTGCTGTTTTGGCATGAAGTAGCACGCATCCAAAATGACACTATTTCCAAAGAGGGATGGGAAATGGCAGCGCTGGCGATCGGCTTAGGTGGCGCAGTGGGGGAACTGTGGGTACAGGATGGATTGCTGCTGTTGTTGGCACTGTCCCTGTGCGGCGTGGCAGGATACCGCCTCTATCAGAAAAATAATGGAGAGCGGACCTTAAAAGAAGCGATGGATGCGGATGAAAAAGCGATCGCCCTTGCCACTCGCTTTGGCTATTCCCTCCCCAACGCCTACAAAAGTCTCGGCAGCGCCCTAAAAACCCTCGTCGAACTCACCCCGAAAAAACGGCAGCGCAGCAAATACGAAGCGAGACTACAATCGCTCAAACGCAGTGCTGCCAAAGCTAAAGCCAAAGTTAAAGCCTCTCGGGAAACAACAACCAATACCGAGAGCGTTTACTAACCCCCTGCGAACGTTGCTACAACTGACCCAACATTTTATGGGTCTGTGGCACAACTCGCACGGGCTTGAGCCACCGTTTCATCACCCCCTGCCACGCCAGCACCTTTGTCGGTGCTGGTGATTTTATGGCGTGGGGAGGGCGATCGCCAAAGTTGGCTGTTTCTCCCGCATTCAGAGGCGTCACAGGTTGCAGAAACACCGTCACCTGGGGATTCACCTGTGCCACCAATTGTGCCGCCTGTTCCAAGTCCGTCTCTAGAGTGTCATCAGAAACAATAATTTTCACAAATACATCGACTCCAGCGGCACAACAGAGACTCAAAAATTCTTGATGTGCCTGCCAATGGGTTTCTCCACTGACACTCGGCAATTTAATATCCATCCCCACGAGATCCAAATAAGGCAAAATCCTCTGCAATTGTTGGGGACGATGACCCCCACTTTCCAAATACAGAGGTAACCCGGTTCGTTGTTTGAGTTGGGGTAAAAATTCAGCTAAAAAAGCGGCATGAAGTAAGGGTTCTCCCCCGGTTAAACTGATGCTGTCATGTAAACCGGGTTGATTTTGACGATCAATCCAGTCTAGGAAGAGGGGGAGAGGGACTGGGTTGGGATGAACTTCAAAATCGCGATCGCCGGGAGTTTTTTCAATCCGACAGGTATCCGGTGCCGTCCAAGTATGGGCGCTATCGCAATAGTCACAGCGTAAATCGCATCCGGCAAAGCGAATGAAAATTTGACGAGTCCCCACATTCAATCCTTCGCCTTGAATGCCCGAAAATACTTCGATCGCTCGTGCAGTGGGAGGAGCGGCAATTTTTACAGTCATGATCAACGGATCGATTCTTGATCGGGTTAACGTTTGATTACGGTTGACGCTTGGGCGGAAGTTGGGCGAGTTTCTGCAACTGTTGTTGCACCTCTACTTCCACTATAGAAGGGATACGAGCGATCGCCTGCACAATTTCCCGTTCCAGTTCCGCGATCGGAGTTTGTCCCGGTTTGCTCGGAGGGAGTCCATCCAAATACTGTTGGAGGGCTGTAATTACTTCCGTTAAACTTTCTACCTGTTCAAGTTCAGGTCGAGCTTTAAACTCGCTCCCCAGGCGATGTAACTGGGTTTTAAGCACAATTATCGCTTGCTCCAACTCACTGGAGCGCGATCGCATTTGTCGCACTGACGCTACCAGGGGCTCAATCTCATGGGCGATCGTTGCCTTCATCGATTCCGGGGCACTTACCTGTTCCGCCACCGCCTCCCGAGACGGGACAATCTGCGGACGTCGGTTTACCACATTCAACAACAGAGAAACCGTCACCGGCGCTGCCGCATAGATCACCTGCCCAGAAATAGCCGCCACCGCTGAGCCCACCACCGAGCCAGCCAGGGAAACATATTCAGCAATATTCAGCCAGTGACGCTGATTCATCAAGTCACCCCAGGTATGGAACATCCCTCATTTTAAGGCTTAACCTGGAAAGTCTACCGTTCCTGGAAGAGACTCTCGTTTGACCCCAATCCCTCATAGGGGGAACGCTCCATGTCTTTTATCAGCTCAACTATTTTCCGAGGGATCTTTTTGTCCAAATTGATCCAACCCTTAAAATCTGCAAAAAACGATTCTTCTGCTCATATTATAGCAAATCGTCTAAACTTACTTCAATCAAATCTTGATGATTTCTAATGTTTTTAATAGCATTGTTTAATTTATGTTTGTTAACTTTTGAATTTAATAAATATGTAGTTTCATCAATTTCAGAAACCACAATTTCTATATCTTTACCTGAAAATTTTACTTTAATATCATCTAAAAATTAAACATCAATTTCATTAGCATTTAATCGATAAATAGCTGCCATAATTGTTTCTGAATTGAGAGGCAAATCTTAAGCACAGGACAATCCTAACATAGCCACCTCTGAAGATTCAACCTAGCCCCACTCCTGAAAACCCAATCTAGAAATCTTCTAAGAGCCTGCGCGATCGCGGTAAAATCGATTCGTTGAAATCAGCAGCACCCCAACTGCTCGCCGTGCAATCCATAGATATTGAACTATGACTGATTCTCCTTCCACTACCCAAGAAACTACCGTAAAAACTCCCTCTGACACCAACTGGTCCGAGTTACTGCAACAGTTGCTCGATCGCCAATCCCTGAGTGTCGAGCAAGCCAGTCAGCTCATGTATGGATGGCTCGCCGAAGAAATCCCCCCGGTATTATCTGGGGCCATCTTAGCGGCACTGCAAGGGAAAAGTGTTTCCGCAGAGGAACTGGCAGGGATGGCAAAAGTATTGCAATCCCAGTCTGCCTATATGCAAACCGGAGAGAATGGCGCAACTCGGAAACAGGCGATCGATACCTGTGGCACCGGAGGCGATGGGGCTTCGACTTTTAATATCTCCACCTGCGTAGCCTTTGTCGCCGCAGCAGCCGGGGTTAAAGTTGCCAAACATGGGAATCGATCGGCATCGAGTAAGGTAGGTTCGGCCGATGTTTTGGAAGCCCTGGGGGTGAATTTGAATGCACCGGGTAGTCGGGCGATCGCCGCCTTAGATGAAGTCGGAGTCACCTTTCTGTTTGCACCCGGTTGGCATCCAGCCCTGAAAGCTGTGGCCTCCCTACGCCGCACCTTAAAAATCAGAACCGTGTTTAATTTATTAGGACCTCTGGTAAATCCGGTGCGACCCACCGGACAGGTGATAGGCGTCTGTGAACCCAACTTAGTCGTTCCGATCGCCCATGCATTACGACAGTTGGGAACCGAATTAGCCATTGTCGTGCACGGACGAGAAAAACTCGATGAAGCGGGGTTAGCGGAGGCCAGCGATCTAGCCATTCTTGCCAATGGAGAAGTGCAACTAAGCTCCATCACCCCTGCCGAACTCGGTCTACAACCGGCACCCACCGGCGCACTGCAAGGCGGTGACGTTGCAGAAAATGCCACCATTTTGCAGTCGGTCCTCCAAGGCGCAGGAACCCAAGCTCAACAGGATGTCGTGGCGTTAAATGCAGCTTTAGCCTTAGAAGTGAGTGGCATTATCCCCGTCAGTAACCATATCGAGGGCATTACCTTAGCTAAAGAAATTCTCGCCTCCGGTGCCGCTTGGTCAAAATTGGAACAATTGGTGGCATTTTTGAAAGAGTAGGGCCTGAAGAAGGTGCGTCAGACACTCAATCTTAGACTAGAACCCTTGAGGTTGGGGACTGAGGCACCCTATAGATTTCGTCCCCTTCCAATCAATAACTCATAGCCAAATCTGGCATTTCAACCCCTGGGATTAAATTAGCCCTTGTCATGCGGGCGTTGGGGGCTATGAACCAGATCCCCTACTGATTCTGACCCGCGTCGCCCCGAGTTCGCAACTCAATGATATTTTCCTTGATGGTGATATCGTAACTGCCAAAAAAGTTCTGCCCTAAGAGACCCATTCCTTGCAGACCCCCCTCCACGTCTGGCGGGGCGATCGTGACGATGAGTTCTTCAAGGGTTGCATCCCCGACTTGGATTGTAGAAACCCGGCCCACTTCCATTTCCACTTGTGACGCACTTGCCGTGGAAATTATAGCTTTATCGAAGGCCACCACATTCAAACTCCGGGCCATTGTGGGGGTGATTAATGTAGCACTAGCCCCCGTATCGAATAGCATTTCAAACTTCTCGGAGCCATTGAATAGAACATCTACAACGGGAATCCCACCACTACGCCGTTTAATCGGAATTTGAAAGACTCCAGAAGTTGATCCCCCTGGGGTGTCCGTGGTTTGGTTGGGGCAGAGGTTCCCTAATTCAATAAAGTTGCCGTTACTATCGATGGCGAAGCAACCTGGATATTCTTGAGTTAGGGCAGAAGGCCCCATCACTCCCAGACCGGTCACGGTAAACAGGGTACAGAGAATTTTTTTCATTAAACTTGTCCTCTTGGCAGTTAGAGCAGCAATAGAAAGGGGGGCAACGGCTAAATCCGAGTCATGCAATCGGAGTTGATATCAGTTAAAGGGCGGTGCTTTTAAGATTAGTATGCCCGGTCATTTACAAAAAGCTAAAGATTCCGAGACGATGGGAGCGGTTGGAGGTTTCCCAGGTTGCGGAGGCATCCTGGACCCAGAACTAGAGGGGGCGGGGCAAATTGGCTCCGAGAAGGAACATAGGTGAGAAAATGTTGGGGTAGGGGTTAAGGCTAGTGAGTTGCGATCGCTTCTTTACATTAGCGCTAATGGATACGCGCCAAGAAAGCAAGTCATGGAATAATTAGAGGTTACGGAAGTCAAACGGCTGGGTCCCTGATCGATTAATGGACCCCTCACCCTTGACCGCCGAAAATTGACCCCTGAAAGCTAGTGAGGTTTCTATGTCTCTTTCTGCCGATCGCCCTGCCTTGCTCGTACTGGCAGATGGAACGTCCTATCGCGGTTGGTCCTTTGGAGCCACTGGCACGACCATTGGTGAAGTGGTTTTCAATACCGGCATGACAGGGTATCAAGAGGTATTGACAGACCCAAGCTACTGCGGCCAGATCGTGACGTTCACCTACCCTGAATTAGGAAATACCGGGGTAAATTCCGATGACGAAGAATCCCAACGGCCCCAAGTCCGAGGGGCGATCGCCCGAAATATCTGCAAACGCCCCAGCAACTGGCGCTCTACCCAGTCCCTACCCGATTACCTGATCCAAAACAATATTCCCGGCATTTACGGAATCGATACGCGATCCCTAACCCGTAAAATTCGTATGGTTGGAGCCATGAATGGTGGGATTTCCAGCGAAATCCTGGATCCGGCGGAATTGTTAGCCCAAGTACAAGCAGCACCCTCCATGAAGGGATTAAATCTCGTCCCCGAAGTATCCACATCAACGGTTTACGAATGGACTGAAAGCACCGACCCCCATTGGGAATTCAGCCCCCAAGCTCAAGGGATGAACGGGGAAACGTTCACCGTCGTTGCCCTAGATTTTGGGATTAAGCGCAATATCCTGCGTCGTCTCGCCAGTTATGGATGTCGAGTGATAGTCGTTCCTGCTACAACCTCAGCCGAGGAGATTCTCAAGCATAACCCAGACGGTATTTTTCTCTCAAATGGACCGGGAGACCCTGCTGCGGTTACCGAAGCGGTCGAAACCGTCAAACAATTGCTAAGTTCTGAAAAACCCATGTTTGGGATTTGTCTAGGACACCAAATTTTAGGGCTGTCCCTGGGTTCAGAGACCTTTAAGCTCAAATTTGGACATCGGGGATTAAATCAACCTGCTGGGTTGACAGGTCAAGTAGAAATTACAAGCCAAAATCACAGCTTTGCCTTGAGTGATGATTCTTTAAGCAGCGATATTGAGGTCACCCATTTGAACCTCAACGATCGCACCATTGCGGGGTTACGTCACAAGTCTCTCCCGGTATTTTCGGTCCAATACCACCCCGAGGCGAGTCCCGGTCCCCACGATGCGGACTATATTTTTCAACGGTTTGTCGAGTCGATGGCTCAAGCTCGTACTGCCTCAAAAACAGCCAGTTAGAAGGGTGCGGGATATTGGACTGTGTTAATTAAGCGCTCCTGCCTTGTCAATAGACAAGAGGAGCGACTACAATCTTAAATCTAAGGCGCTGCCTGTTTACAAGCAGCGAAAAAGCCTTTAAAATAGAGCGTCGATTTGAGGAGTATGCAGCTAGGAGGGCGTTATTCCTGAGCCATTAACCCTGACCGTTAGCCTAAGAGGCACGCGCGAAGTCGGGAACGATTACCAACTTTTCCGTCTCACTGGCTTATTGGACGCATTTTCGGAAGCGACCTTCCGCAAAGCGATCGGTAAGTGTATTGATGAGGGTCCCACGAACATTATTTTGGATTTGTCCAAAATTGATTTTGTTGACAGTTCTGGTTTGGGCGCACTGGTGCAACTGGTAAAAAAAGCTCAAACTGCTGAAGGTACCTTGCAAATTGTTAGCAATCCCCGGGTGACCCAAACGGTCAAACTGGTTCGATTAGAACAGTTTCTCTCTTTGCAGACATCGGTGGATGCGGCCCTAGAGAACATCAAATCCACTTGAGTGTTTAACGCTCTAAATGGCTATCCAGTTCAATTCTTGATACTGGATGGCTCATCTATTGGGGTGGCCGGTCTGTAACTGCCCGGTTCCACTTCCGCAATTTTTTAGAAAATTGCGGAAGTTTCTCTATCCTTGAGTGTTCAGGGAGACGATCGCCCTATCGAGCAGGTGAGAACCGGATGAGGGAATGTTATAATCCCCATATTCCTCGGCTCGATTCCCAGACCAACACCGGCTCAACTTCTGGGATCGCCTACCCCATTCAAGGCGATCGCAAAAAGTAGCGATACTCAAAGGAAGAGGAAACTTCAGACTATCCGCGGACTTACCCCTCTAGGATGTGAGGCTAGGGATTGTCTCCTGTAAAATTTTCGCTTTTCAAGAATTCAAAACAACAAATGATAACCCAGTTAACCCAGTTAGGGGAGTTTAGACGTGGGAGCGGGAACGATTAACTTGCAAAGTCTGGTGCGGGCAGTATGACAGTAATCCCAGAAGCAACAAGCCCACAAGCTAATCCAATCCCTGACGTCCCCAATAGTCTCCCTGCTCTCGATCGCCAAGAGTGCTTGTCCCTGGTACTCCCGGTCAAAAAATTGTCAGCACCGGAAATTCAGCAGCTATCACCGCTCGCCCTGGCTTATGTCGGTGATGCAGTGTACGAACTGTTTATCCGTAGCTGGTATTTACGACCACCCAAGCGTCAGAAGATCTATCATAATTGTGTGGTGTCGCAAGTGCGCGCCGAAAGTCAAGCGCAAATGCTGCGATCGCTCGAACCCTTCCTAACCAGCACCGAACTTGAGATTCTCAAACGCGGGCGCAATGCTGCCAGCGGGGGGCCAAAACGAGTAGATGCCGCCATTTATCAACAGGCAACGAGCTTAGAAAGCCTGATGGGATATTTATACCTCACCGATCCCAACCGATTGATTTTCTTATTCACCCAATTAAACTTGGAACCCGTCGAGAGTGGTGGCTCTACTGAACTTAAACCCAGTTCCACCCATTAACGCGCCGATTCCCACCCTTGAGCTTCCCAGTCCGGGAAAGAGACTCGACACCACAAGGGATAAAGCCATCTAACCCCCAATCATTATTGTCATGCCTGGTAAACCCGAAAAATTGAAACCCTCAGTCCACTCCAAGCGAGACTCCTACCCCAAAAAAGATAGTTCCTCGGGATCGTCCTATCCCAAAAAAGACAGTCCCTCGGGATCGTCCTATCCTAGAAAAGACAGTCCCTCGGGATCGTCCTATCCTAAAAAAGACGGTAAAAATCACAAATCCTTCCCCCCGCGTTCTTCCCAACCCGCCCTGGAACCGGACACAGACCTCAAAGATATGATTTACGGTCGCCATACCGTATTGAGCGCCTTAGAGGGAGAGCGCCAACTGCATCGGATCTGGATCACGGCCCAATTGCGGTACGATCCCCGATTTCACACGGCGCTTGCCTCGGCCAAATCCTCGGGCACCGTGATTGATGAAGTTGATTATCGCCGTCTGGACCTCCTCACCCACGGGGAAAATCACCAAGGCGTAGCCGCACAGGTTTCTCCCTATACCTATTGGGAACTGCCAGACTTGATTGCCAATGCCTTAAAGGTGACCGATCGCCCGGTACTTCTGGTAGGGGATGGGATTAACGACCCTCACAATTTAGGTGCAATGATTCGCACTGCCGAGGCGATCGGCGCACAGGGCATGGTGATTCCCCAAAGACGCGCGGTTGGGATCACTTCAACGGTGATGAAAGTAGCCGCAGGCGCGTTAGAATTTTTCCCCGTTGCCCGCGTTATCAATCTCAGTCGAGCGCTGGAAGAGTTAAAGGAAGCGGGTTTTTGGATTTATGGAACCGCTGCCAACGCTCCCTCGGTTGTGAGTAGCATCGAATTTACCCGACCTACAGTTTTGGTCATTGGATCCGAAGGGGAAGGTTTAAATTTGTTGACACAACGTCACTGTGATGAATTGGTTTCTATCCCTCTTATGGGCAAGATCCCCAGCCTAAACGTCTCTGTAGCAACGGGCATGGCGCTTTATGAAATTTATCGTCAGCGATGGACCCAGCGCCCCAATATGGGAAATTTCAAGCAAAATACTGTTGAAAAAATAAATACAACGGAGTATAAAGAAATGTAAATAATTCGGTTAGATCAAACTAAGACTCAATAGCACCTCGTCGGCATACATCGCTAAATAGGGGAATGATATGAAGGAATTGAAAGAAATCATGATTAGCTTGCTGAACTTTTTAGGCTGGGCTTGGTGGGTAGAGATTGCCACAGACAATCCTCGCTGCACTTACTACTTTGGACCATTCCTGAGTAAAAATGAAGCCGAAACCGCTAAAAACGGCTACATAGAAGACCTCGAACAAGAAAGCGCTCAGGGCATCTCTTTTGCCGTCAAACGCTGCAAACCCAGCGACCTCACGGTTTACGAGGAGCCGGGGGAGATGAATAGCCGGGGAAAATCACCGGCATTTAGCAGTTAGTTTGAACCGGGAGGCTCGTTAATTATTGAGGCTAAGACCGGGCTGCTGCAACAACTTGGGGATGAAGATCAATCCAGCGATCAATATCCCCGAGAACTTGCTCGGGTATTTCCCAAGGAAACAAATGAGCGGTATTCAGGTAGCAGATTAGCTCAGAATTTCTCAGGTGGTGAGCGGTTTCCCGAGTGGAATCGGCGGTAATGTGGAGATCGCCTTCCCCCGCCATCACTAAGGACGGACAAGTGATTTTTTCCAGGTCCGAGAGTCGATTGTAACCCCCTCGCAAGGCGGCATTGAGTGCCTCACGAGCAGGGCGGCTGGTTTGAAGATAGGCAGACATCCCGCGAGAGGCTAGGTATTGGTAAGCCCCGGGAGTATGTTGCTGAATCAGGTAGCGGTAGAGCGATCGCTTACCCAATGTTTCAATATTCCATTGCCAACTCGGGACGACTCGGTTAATGATCGACGAGACCCCCGTAAATGCTAAATCTTGCCAGCTAATGGGTGGATGGGAACTGCGGGGACGAGCTGCACTCGCCACTAAAATTAACCCCGTGACGCGATCGGGATGTCGCAACGCTAGTTCCATAGCCAAAATGCCGCCTAGGGACCAACCCAAGAGTAAAAAGCGATCAACTTTGAAGCGATCGAGCAACGCTTCTATATCCAACAAATGGTCAGTCATTTGAAAGCTGCCTCGGGTGCGGCTATTCCCGTACCCTCGCAAATCCGGAGCAAGGGTTTGGAATCTTTGGCTCAAATGGTCTGTAAAGACAGACATGGACGAACCTTGACCCGGATGACCGTGCAAACAGAGAATGGGAAAGCCCGATCCCTGAACAACCGCACTTAAGTGATGTAGGGAATAGGTGAGAATTTGATTGGACACGATCTCAAATCTGTAACGTCAGAGGTTTTCCTTTTCATGGTATCGGGATCAACTCCATAGCGGCTACAGTCTAGGGAAAAATAGTAAGTTCGGGCTATGGGGAGACGCTGCATCAGCCGCACTTAGAGTTGACCGCTGCGGAAGAGATATTCAGAGATTTCCGAAATAAACTGACGAATGGTGGGTTCGCTATAAGCACCATCATCAATGACCGTAATAATATAAGTTTCACCAAACAGGTTCATCGCTAGAGTAGTGCCCAGGACCCGAGAGGTTTGACCCGTTTTTTCACCTAACCAGTGACCAAACCCCCCTTCTAACCCAGCAAACCCCAGTTCGTGGTCATACTGACGTTCTAGGGAACGAATCAGGATTTCATCCCCGAGATGTTCGCGGTTGTAGATTTGGATCATCATCTCTGTCAGTTCGTCACTGGTGGTGGTGTTCCTGCCGATCGCCACATTCTGGGGATAGGTGCGCTCACCCACAAATTTAGAATAAACCCGTGTTTGTTTGTAACCGCGTTCTTCCAAAACTTGATTTATGTAATCCCACCCCAAATAGTCAATAAGTTGATTCGGTCCGATATTGCTACTGTCACCGATGGTGGCATTTAAAACTGTTTCTATGGGATATTTTTCACCCACCCGAAGTTTAGAAGCATCTTCCGTGTAGTTACCGGGATCAACATAAATCGGAGTATCAAACCGAATTTTTTCCTCGGTGAGTTTATTCATTAATGCCACGGCGATCGGCACTTTCATCAAACTAGCGGCATCTCGCGCCGGTTCATTTCCCCGCAACCGACGACAGATATGGGTGGTGAGGTGACAGATGGTGATTTTAACTTGGGAAGAAAGACCACTGCGTTCGGCAATGGGGATTAAAAATTGGGACTGTGCCACTTCCAGACGGTAGGCGACGGCTTCCAAATTGGCTTGATAATCAGCGATTTTTTCCACCGCGCGATCGCCATAGTCGGAATCAGCCGGAATTTGATGCAAGTTATCCAGAGCTTTTTCCCAGAGGGATTTGAGATTCTGTAACGTCTCAATTGAGGGGTTGGCCGAATTACCCAATTCAGATGCCTGAGTTCCGTAGTTGAGCCCCTCTTCCCAGTAGGGTTTGCCATTGAGTTGTTTCGCCAAATTGTGTTCTACCGCCTCCATCCGCGCCAAAAGACTATTTTTTCGCTGCAACAACGGTGCAAACTCGGACGGGTAAGACCAGGCATCGGTGACGTCGGTACAGGAGGGACTAGAGGCGGAACGGGAGGGGTTTTCTCCAGGAGTGGGGCGATCGCCAACGGTGGCAGTCCCGGAGTCCGTCTCCATAGCAGTCGGAGAACAAGTAAGCGGGGGGGCTTTAGCCTGGGGTTCTGGCATCCCCCAAATCCCAACAGCCAGTAGACTCACAAAACTTGTCAGCGCGATCGCAGTCCGTTTTTTACCTCTGTGCATATTGCACACCCTACCCCACACAATAAAAACTATCGACGTTCGCTATTTTACTGAATCTTGCACCAACAAACCGAAAACTATTCATCTTAAATAGTTTTGCGCAATCCTCCCGAAAACACTTGTAGGGAAACAGACCTCGGCTGGTGCGGCCAGAAATACTTTAACAGACAAAGTACAGAAAAATTCTCAATCCTTCTTTTAAAAAGGAGTGCAAGCATCGCGATCGCCCTCCTTTTTTGGTGATTTCCCGAAAAAATAGGGACAGGGTACTGCTGTGCCGTTCTTGGTATTGACAGAAAGATTTTATTTTGATTGTCCCGAGCAATTTTAACTGAATATCGGGATAATTTATCAATTGCCTCGGTCCACCCGTTGGGGAGAGTCCAAAGTTTAATAAGTATAATAGTAGAGATATAGCATTTTCCAGAGTTATGAGGTACCGATAGTTATTAGGAGTGCGAGCAAGATGTTCGCTATCCTCAAGAGCGAGCATCTTGCTCGCACTCTGTTACTGATTTTTATGAGTACCTCATGAGTCCGGAAACCGCTATAAAGGCTGTAGTTGTAAGGGGTAGCCGACAAAAAGCACCCAAATTACTAACAGGAAAATTTTTAAATTAATCATATTTTTCAACATTTAAAGGAATCAGTTCTGGATATTATAGGAAATATTTTTCTTGAGTTCCTCTGTCTAAAGTTCCGGTTGTAGAGGAAATAGGATAGGAGTTTTTGAGTCTTTTGGGGCTATTGTGTCGCGATAAATAGAGCAATCGATGGGGGTTTTCCCGAGTCCGGGCTAGATCAAGGTAGCGATCGCGACCGCCCTAGGGGAAATCCGTCTAAATACTCAGAATCCACTCCCAAGTAAATTGAGGTAACACTCTAGTGAGCCCCAAAAATATAAAAATGATCGCCTAACTGATGAAAAGAAGTGTCAGCAAATCATCATAAACAATCTAACGGAAACTGAAAGAAAGAAAAGTTTGGAGGATGGAGCTTCGGCGGGTATCAGTGCCGCCGTCTTTAATCCCTATTCATAAAACGTCGTGGGAAAGATGCGCTTTTTCTTATTTTATGGTACCGAAAGAAAAAACTCTTTCCAGAAGGTCCCCAAGGTTGTAAGCAGGTCCTTTGGCTACTCCACTGTCCATAAAACCCCCAGATTTAAGCAAGAATAATTTTTTCCTAAAAACTGGAGGTTAATCTCCACGATAGCTCTTGCCCATGATGGGTTAAACCCCATATCTCAAAAAGAACGACTTAGCGTATAGTTACGAAAGCTAAGAAATTTTATAAAAGCTAGGTAACTGGCTGTACTATAACAACTGACAGGTTTTATTCCCTATTTCAGTCAAATTGAATCCCGGATATAAAGCAATTTTTAAAGTGCGAAAATTGCCTCAGTTTTATAAACTACTGAAATCAGAAGAGTTTCGTATCAGATCATGCCAACCCTCAATCTTGCAAATTTCCGTTTAAATCTGGCACCCTTCTTGTTGCCCATCCAGCTATATTTTGCGCCTGGACTCTCTGCGCCGGATACTCAAGCCCTAGCAGCCCCAGTGACTAGACCCTATGAAGAACGCCTAATTACGGAGGCGAATTCCGACTGTAAGGAGAACGACCAAAAAGAATGCGATCATCATCGAGGGAGTCGGGAGGAGCGTTCGGAACGGTAGTTTGTTAATCTAGAGCTTAACTGTTTTGTTTAATTGAAGGCGCTTGCTTACTGAGGCGGCGGGTCACATTTTGTGGCCCGCCGTTCTACTTTGGACCTGTTAGAATTAACCCTGGACAATCTGCTCAATTTTTTGGGGTTGTACGGGCAAAGCCGAGGTAAACACTTCTCTACCATCTTGGGTGACCATAACATCATCCTCGATGCGGATTCCCCGGACATCGTGAAACAGGGCTAATTTATCCCAGTTGACGACCCCCTCATATTGAACACGACGCTGAGGGTCATTTAAAATAGCAGGGACTTGATAAAATCCAGGCTCGATCGTCACCAACATTCCGGCTTGTAAAGTCCGGTTGAGGCGCAGGTAACATAACCCAAACCGATCGCTGCGATCGCGACCCTGTTCGTATCCCGCAATATCCCCTAAGTCTTCCATATCATGAACGTCCAACCCGAGAAGATGTCCAACTCCATGAGGAAAAAACAGGGCATGGGCGTCCATTTCCACCAAATCTTGGGGATTGCCCTGTAGAATTCCTAAATCCACCAATCCTTCGGCGATCGCCAGGGCTGCCAAAAGATGAATATCCCGATATTCAACCCCTGGACGAACCTGTTCAATGCAGCAGTCGTGGGCTGCCAGAACTACGTCATAAATATCCCGTTGAGTGGGGGAAAACTGCCCGGAAACCGGCCAAGTGCGCGTCACATCTGCCGCCCAACCCGTAGGAGTTTCTGCACCCACATCGACTAAAAGCAAGTCTCCGGGCTGCAAAAGGTTATGGTAATGCTGATTGTGCAGAACTTGGCCCTCAACGGTGACGATACTGTTATAAGCACAGGTAAAATTCTGGGCCATGATCGCCCCTTCCATGGCACCGCGCACCATTGCTTCGGATTGAGCGCGGCGAGTGGACATCATCCCCACCAAATGCGCCTGTACGGTACAGGCAGACGCTTGTAATAGTTCTTGAATGGCAGATGGATCATGGATGAGGCGCAATTGGGCGATCGCCAGGGCTAATGCCCGATCGCCCTCAACCGTGGGGTTGCCTTTATCGTGGAAAAATTCAGGAGGGCGATCGAGGATAGCCGTTTGTTCCATCCGCGTCTTGAGATCGGATGCCGGGATGGTTGCAGCATTTTGGCTATGAGATTTTAATTCGGAAAGGGGAAATGCTTGATCAGCGGCGATCGCCTCGGCAACCTGCGATCGGGTTGGCATTTCTCCATGCCAGAGGGTACTCCCGGGGTGAGGATCATCCATAAACAGTTCCAACCTGCCCCCTTCCAGACGAATGGCGGCATTTTCTAAGGAGAGTCCGGTAAAATATAAAAAATGGCTGCTGGGGCGAAAGGGGTAGACATTAGCGGGAAAATTGCGGGAACTGGGACTTCCCGACCACAAAATCACGGGAGTTGCGATCGCCTTTGCAAGTTTTTGGCGGCGCTGATGTAGGGCGGTTATCAGGGGAGTCGCAGGTGTAGACATTTGCATAATGGAGAATTAACGATCAACTTGGGTTTTATAATCCATCATAGGGAGTAACCGAAGGGATCTCAGACCCAAGCCCGCCTAAGCGCGTTTTCTTAATTTCGTAATAACGACAGCAAGTCGTTACTACCAACTCAGATAACGACTCAGTAGACTTGAACCGATCGCCGTTAACCTAGTGGAAGAGGCGTCTTACCCCAATCAATCGATGAATCTATCTAAATCTGGGCAAGTGCGCCCCCTAAAACCGAGTAACTGGCCGATCTCTCAATTACCCGGTGTCAGTTCTCAAGACCAAAATCGACTGGAAACTTGCGGGATTACCACTACAAGGGAACTGCTACGCCGCGCTAAACCCCTGCAACAACGACAGGCGATCGCCACTGAGTTAGGAATTCATATTCAATATCTGAATAAATGGGTCGCCATGGCTGAACTCGCCTGTATTCCTAGTGTTGGCTTTCAATATTGCGGTTTATTGCTGCACGCCGGTATTGCCTCGATCGCCCAACTGGCTGACTTACCTGTACACCGATTGCACCAACAACTTTTGCGCGTACAAGTTGCCAACCTCCAACGCCGGGACCTCTGTCCCCCGGTAGATGAAGTAACCCGATGGATTCAACAGGCAAAGACATTAATTAAAGGATAAAGCTGGAAGCAGGGATTACCCTTACTCCGGTTGTGCTAAAACCCCATTGAGGAAGATATCCGCCAACCCTTCTGCCATTTCCTGCATTGCTTGAGGAGAGGAATCTTTTTCTAGGAGAGTTTCTTGGCTGAAACCCGCTACTGCAAACATTCCTAGAAAAACATGAGCCACCAGGCGAGGATTCATGGCACGATAAATGCCGCGTTCCATTGCAGTTTCAAAGAATGCCTCAGCAACATCACTCATTTTGGAAATCACCTCGGCTTGAATGCGATCGCGTAATTCTGGATGAAACTGGGCCTCCAGAAAGCAAACTCGCATTAAATCAGCATTCTTGTGAATATTTAACATCCGCCGCCGCATCACCTGCGCCACCGCCTTATAACTGCCCATTTCGCTCAGTTCCGTGAGTAGATCCGTGAGGATTTCGATCCAACCCTGGGTAGCCAACTCCACCAAAATGGCTTTTTTATTGGCAAAATGACGAAATAGGGTTCCCTCAGCTACATGAGCAGCTTGAGCCAGGTCCCTTGTGGTGGTTCCGTTGTAACCCTTTTGGGCAAATAACCGCTGCGCCGCATTTAAAATTCGAGTGCGCGTATCGGTTTCAGCAGGTTGGGAGGGAGTAAATATATTCATGGTTAATAGAAAATAGTGCTGTGGAAAATCACATCAATAGCGTTTTTTTCTAGACCCGGAGGACTCAACGAACCTTAGTCAAACATTAGGAATAACAGCGCTTGCATCACTTAAAATGGCTGACCCTCAATCGAGGAGTCACCCCCAGACTTATGAATCCAAATCACCGATTTTTTTTACTGGCTATGTCAATCTCCAGGTTTCGGATGGCGATCGCAAAATGGGGACAACCCCGGTGGACTGGGTACTGGTCCCATTCCCGTCACTTCATGATCGCTCTTTTAGTCACCCTTCTGCTTTGGTCGGGAATTTCATTAAACCCGGCACTCGGGCGAGAGCAAGTCTCCCCCTCTACAACTCAGTCGATCCAGCCTTACCTAGATGGGGTTGCGGATAAAATCACTGAGTTTACTCTCAATAATGGACTCAAGTTTATCGTTTTAGAACGACATACCGCCCCGGTTGTTTCATTTTTAACATACGCTGATGTTGGGGGTGCAAACGAACCGGAAGGCAAAACCGGAGTTGCTCACTTTTTGGAGCATCTAGCCTTTAAAGGCACTCAACGGATAGGGACCCGAGATTACCAAGCCGAAAAAGAATTACTCTCTCAGCTCGATCGCCTCGCCGCTGAGATTAAAACGGCGATCGCGGCTGGAAAAACAGCGGAAGCTCAACGGTTGCAAACCGAATTTGACAAAATAGAAACCGCTGCCTCGGCCCTGGTGGTCCAAAATGAATTGGGTCAGATTGTTGAACAATCTGGCGGGGTTGGACTCAATGCTACCACGTCCGCTGATGCCACTCGCTATTTTTACAGCTTTCCTTCCAATAAGCTGGAACTGTGGATGTCCCTAGAGTCTGAGCGTTTCCTAGAACCAGTCTTTCGGGAATTTTACAAGGAAAAGCAGGTCATTCTCGAAGAGAGAAGAATGCGCACGGATAACTCCCCCATTGGCAAAATGATTGAGGCATTTCTTCAAACTGCCTTTGTCAATCATCCTTATCGCCAACCCGTGATCGGTTATGCCGAGGATTTAGTCAATCTCCAGCGTGAAGATGTCCAGGAGTTTTTTGAGACTTATTACGTTCCCAACAATTTGACTATTGCTGTAGTCGGAGATGTGGAACCTGAGAATGTGCGGCGGTTAGCGGATATTTATTTTGGTCGCTACCAAGCGGGACCGACCCCGCCAAAGGTTGATAAAATCGAACCTCCCCAGACTGAACCGAGACAGGTTTTAGTTCGTTTCCCTTCTGAACCTTGGTATTTGGAAGGATATCACCGTCCAGCCGTTAATCATCCTGATAATGTTGTTTATGAATTGATTGCTCAAATCCTCAGTTCTGGCCGGACTTCTCGTCTCTATAAATCCCTGGTAGAACAGAAACAAGTAGCGCTCACGGCTCAGGGTTTGAGTGGATTTCCCGGAGAAAAGTATGAGAATTTGATGCTATTTTATGGCTTGACTGCTCCGGGTCATACCGTTGAAGAAGTAGCCACCGCATTGCAACAGGAAATCAATCGGCTTACGGTTGAAGAAGTTTCAACGGAGGAATTAGAGCGGGTCAAAACCCAAGCTAGAGCCGGAGTGTTGCGATCGCTGGCTTCTAATCAAGGTATGGCAAGTTTACTGGTGGAATATCAAGTTAAAACCGGCAACTGGCGTAATTTGTTTCAAGAATTAGAGGAAATTGCCTCGGTGATGCCAAAAGACATTCTGCGCGTCTCTCGTGAAATATTTCGTCCCGAAAATCGGACCGTGGGACTGCTGCTGCCGGAGGAAGAATCTCAATGAGTTATAGAATGGTTACCGCAAAGAATAAGCCTCGAAAGTATTGGATTTGGCTGCTGTTTTTGCCCCTAATCTGGGTGCTGTTTAATACGGTCAGTGTTACGGCAGAATCGGCGAAACATTATACAGATTTGGAGTTTCCACCGGCTCCAGAAATTAATTTACCGCCTTTTGATCGCTTTGAACTAGACAATGGCATGGTGGTGTATTTAATGGAGGACCGGGAACTGCCCTTAGTGACGGGGACTGCTTTGATTCGCACCGGCAATCGCTTGGAACCAGCTAATCAAGCTGGACTCGGACAAATTCTGGGTCAAGTGTTGCGGACTGGGGGAACTCAGTTACATTCCCCTGACGAATTAAATGAGTTACTAGAACGCCGCGCGGCTTCGGTGGAAACGGGTCTGGATACCACCTCGGCTACGGTCAGTTTTAATGCCTTAAGTCAGGATTTGGATGAGGTGTTTGGACTGTTTGTGGAAGTGTTAAGAACTCCTGCTTTTGCCCCGGAGCAAATTGAGTTAGCTAAAAGCCAACAAGCTGGGGCGATCGCGCGTCGGAATGATTCGCCTAGTGAAATCGCTTCTCGGGAATTTCAGAAACTCATTTATGGAGAAAATAGCCCTTACGCTCGAACGATTGAATATGAAACTTTGGGCAATGTTTCCCGAGCAGATGTGGTCCAATTTTACGAGAGCTATTTCCATCCCCATAATATGATTTTAGGCATTGTGGGAGATTTTGAAACGGCTCAAATGCGATCGCTGATCCAACAGAAATTGGGCAATTGGAAAGGCGATCGCACCCAAGCTCAAACTCAGCCTGTCTTACCCCCAGTATCCCAAGCCAAACAAGGTGGAATTTTTCTGGTAGAGAGAGCCCAATTAACCCAAAGTACCGTCCAAATTGGACATTTGGGTGGGGAGTTAAGTAGTGCAGATTATCCGGCGCTGTCGGTCCTGAATGGGGTACTTAACGGATTTGGCGGACGGTTATTTAACCAAGTGCGATCGCGGGAGGGATTAGCCTATTCTGTGTATGGCGTTTGGAGTCCCCGCTACGATTACCCGGGTTTATTTATCGCCGGGGGACAAACGCGATCGGATGCAACGGTGCCTTTTATTCAGTCTGTATTTCGAGAAATCGAACGCATTCGCACTCAACCGATTACTGCCGAAGAGTTAAAATATGCTCAAGACACAACCCTCAATTCCTTTATCTTCAATTTCGCCGACCCCAGTCAAACCCTATCTCGGTTGATGCGATATGAATATTATGGATATCCCGAGGATTTTATCTTCCAATATCGGCGCGGGGTAGAAGAAACTACCATTGAAGATGTGCAGCGAGTGGCACAAAAATACTTAAGCCCCGATCAGTTAGTCACTTTAGTGGTAGGGAACCCGATGGAGATTAACCCTGCCCTGAGTAGTCTCAATCCTGATAAAACTGTCACTTCGATTGACATTACTATTCCTGAACCATCCAGAAGTTAGTCAACCGATTTTGTCAATCATCTTTGTAGGGTGGGCAATGCCCACCCTCTTTATTGGCATTGCACATATATGGCATGATAAGGGAGTGGTCCCTACCTCTAGAGAATATATTTTGTCCTCAGTGTCAGTCCACCAATATCAATAAAAATGGCTTGAAGAAAGGAAAAAAAACCATATATACAACTTTTTGTCAAGTACAATTTATACTAAATTAGATGAGCTTACCCTTAGATGCAGGAGAGCAACACCTGATTCAGTTACAACGATTGACTTAAAATTTGCCTAACTTGAGAAGACAAGGCCAAATATTATGCCACCAGGGGGGATAAGATTGCCGTCAGTAGACTATAAAATATCCAAAAAATATTCGGGGATATGTTAACTAGAAAGAGAATAAAGGAATGGGTTAGGGGAAGCGCATTCCTGCTATTTTAAGTAGAGGAAAGCGGGGGATTTTACCCGAAGAATCTGCTTCCCCAAACCCTATACTCCCCGGTTCAATTCGACTTTTGCCGTTTTGGTTTTTTTGGGCGAGTAGTTTTCCCGTTGCTTTTGGGGAGGTTCTGCGGGAGTTTAGCGAGTTCGGTAGAAATAAAGGCATCGGGTGAATCGATCGTCTCGGATGCAATACCGAGGCGGGTGAAGTCCTTCCAGACGGGTTCTGAGAGCAAGTTAAGAGCAGTAGTGCGATCGCAAGTGGCAATAAGTGCGATCGCTTGCCGCCATCCTTCGCACAAGGAGTCAAGTGCGGGGAAATCTACGGTAATATCCTGTAGCAGCAAAAGTGCCTGAGATAAACCAGCCGAATCCGGGGAGAGTTGCTGCGATCGCAACTCCTGACAGGCGACATTTAGCCAGACGGGGAGTAAGTCCAGCCATTGTTCTAGAATCTTGGGTAAGGAGGTTTCTTCCATTCTCAAGGCACCCCAGACAGCAAGGGAGGTGGTGGCAAGGGAAGCATCCCGATGGGTGAGTGCTTCCTGCCATAAGGATTCGGCGCGTTCATTAAATTGGCTAGAAAGGTAATTATAAGCCTCGGTTACTTGTTCGGGAATTGTGACTTGATAAAGGGTTTCACCCCGTAGCAGGCGATCGCTTGGATCAGACAGTGCATGGTGAGAACTACATAAATAAATCTGGCGATCGATTACGATTTCTTTGGCGTGAGAATTTGCCAATTCCAATACCTGCACTGCCGATATCCCCTCGGGTGTCTTCACTTCAGCTAATTTACTCAGCACTTCTTCCCCGGTAATGCCATATCCCAGCAGAATCCAAACCCCTCGTTTGGCTAGGGTTTTTAGCAATTGCAAAAAGCAGTCGTCTATCACTTCTGGGGTGATTTCAGGAGAATAAATCAAAACATGGCGGTCGGCATTTTGTAGGGTTTCTAAAAATTGTTTCTGAATCTGACTATCCCGAATTAAAACCGAACTGCCGCTTTCAGAAGTATTTTTAGCGGTCTTTTCTTCTCTAGATTTCAAGGTTTGTACTGCTGCTTGCCGGACTTTCTTCAGTCTGGATTCAACCTCTTGATTTTTTGGGTGTAGAATTACCTTTTCAGAGATTTGAAACAACTCAGTCAAGGAAATTTTATCCTCGGTTTGGAGCATTTCTAGCCAAAGGGTGGCGGATTCAAGTAGCTGCTGTCCCCGTCGAACTTGTAAGGTACAGCGCTCATCAATGGCATCAAAAATTGCAAAAATAGCGGCAGACTGCCAGACGGATTGTGGCGGTTCTACCACCTGAAAAGCGGTGACTTCTTTTCCTGATTCGGGAAGGTGAAATCCCAATCCTCGATCGCACAGGAGTTGCTGAATTTCTGTCAAGGTTAACGATTCTACAGCTTGGATTCGGCTACTGAGGGGGAGAAAATCTCCTAAATCTGGTAAGTTTAAGGAGGATTCGCCTAGGGGATTTGGCTCAAAGGCGACTGCACCGATTAAAGGGTCAGCGATCGCATAAACGGGTTGGAGTTCTGGCGGTTGCGGCACTGACCCTTTTTGATAAAAGTTTCGACCTTGAAGGGTGAGTTGAATCTCACCTCCAGAGGCCACTTTTAGGGTATTTAATGCCTGAAGATTAGCGGTGGTACTTCGCACAAATATCGGATCAAGACCGAGTACCTGTGCTAATTCATCTTCTGTGGGTGCGGGGGTAATTTCCAGACTGGCACGGAGGATAAACTCTTCTAAAATATTAAATTTGCGAGGTGCAGTGACCATCAATTCTACAGAGGTTTGCTCCAGGCGATAGCGGAATTGACGCGCTGCCAGAACCGAAATTCCTGGACTGGTTTGTTCTAATTTTTCTACCGCAGTTTGTAGGGTGGAATCAATGGGTTTATCCGAGGATGCGAGAAACATCAACCAAACCTCCTTGATGATGCACGACATTAGAGACTTCAGAATAAATCTGTCCAACTTGTCCGGGATGCTGCGCAAATAATTCGTGACAGCCAACGATAACTAGCAATTCACGAGCGCGAGAAAATGCCACATTCACTCGTTCCGACTTTTTGGCAAATCCGACTTTGCCTTCACGATTATTTCGGACCATACTAACAATAATCACTGAGCGTTCCATCCCCTGAAATTGGTCTACGGTGCCAGTGCGGATATGCAAGGAGGGGAAGCGACTCCCGTCGAGAATTTTCTCTTCGATGCGGTTGAGTTGAGCGCGATAGAAGGTGATAATCCCAATTTCTTTGGGGGGAAAACCCTGGGAGATTTTATCGGACCAAGTAGTTTCCATGTCTTGACATAACTGCTCGATTACCTCAATTTCTTTCGGGTTAATAAAGGAAGTGCCTTCTTTGCGTTCGGCAAAGGTTGAGTCTTGGGGCATTTTCACCCAGATCAGGTGTTGGCTTTCTTGAATAATGGCACTATCGAGTTGGTGTTTCCGCGCTTGATCCGGGTCTAAAATTCCGCATTGGAGACGGCGATCGTAAAATTGATTGATGGCTCCCATAATGTTAGGATGCATCCGATACTGAATGGTGAGCATGGTTTTAATCGCATCGGGTGCGGCATCAAATTGGAGTTTAAAAAAGGAGTCTTCGAGAAATTGGAGTGCATCTTTGCTGCTTCCCATTTCTACGGCGATATCTTCAATGGTATCATCATTGAGCATGGGAGGCAACTGACAGCGATCGCCTACTAAAACTAAGCGTTTAGCTTTAAGTGCTGGGATTAATAATTCCGGAGGGGTACATTTACTAACTTCATCAATAATCACTACATCAAATTTATTAAATTCTTCCGAGAAATCCCGGCGTGCTGCTTGAACACAAGTAATGCCGATGACATTGGCATTATCTAGGTAAATCCGACGCAATTCAGTCCGGTCCTGTTCGGAAGGGTGGCGGAGTTTACCAATCCAATCTTGGACTAAATTTTGATAACGATTCAGATAACTTTCTTCGCACTCTCCTGCCTCTTGCCAAGTTTGAAACTGAATTTTAACTTGCTGCAAGAATGGCAAGTCAAAGCATTGATTTTCCGTAATTTGTGGTAGGCGATCGCGCAGCATTTCCCAGGTTTGCTGCCACCACTTGCGTTTTATAATTAATGTTTCGGGCAGATTAGTGGTGAGTTGTTCGGTGATTTGTTGAAGTTCAAGTTCGCACTCTTGGAGTTGCTGTTGCAGGGGTTGCAGGTTTTCTTGCTGCTGAGTGAGATAGGCTGCAATCAGAGTGTTAATGTGGGATAAAACCTCAAAGGGTTTTAATGAAGCGATCGCCGTTTCTAAGGTGCTAATTCGACTCTCCCAAGAACCCACAGTTGCCAAAAATTCCGGCGATCGCTCCCAAATTAAAGAACGGGTAGTTTGATATCGTTCCACTAACGTTAATAGCGGGGTTGGCAAGTGGGGGAGTTGGCTTAATTCTTGCAACTGTTGCACCGCTTGTTTGACCTTTTCCTCAGCATCTTGACGCGCCAGATCCAGTGCAGATTGCGATCGTACCAGTTGCGGATGTTGGGTAGAAATCCAGTGTTGGATTTGATGCCACTGCTGTCCGATATGGCTTAAACCCTGTTCTGTTTCGCTTTTGATGGGGAGTAAACATTGACGCGCCTGAGTGACAATTTCATCAATGGTAGTTTGCGCGATTTGTTGCAGGGTAGACTCGATCCGTTGGGGTTCCCAAATTGGGGTATATTGTTGTTGCTGATGCTGTAAAACTTGCTGGGTTTTTACGACTAAACTCTGACGTCCCGATGTAGTCAATTGAGGATAATTGCCGTAGCCGTCGGCGAGTTCTTGCCATAAGCTGCGATCGCCACTGGAGAGGATAATGGGTGGCTGATTCAGACTCCGGTTCAAAAACTCGTTAAAATAAAATTGATTGCCTTTGCGATTGCTAAATTTGCCATTGGTTTCATACTCCAATGCTTTAAGTAATTGCTCCCAATTAGGTAAATGACTCACCGGATTATTCCCATACCTCGGCATGACTGCTACATTCAGCGTCTGCGCGATCGTTAGCAAACTTTTGGGAACCTGAATTAAATCGCTGCTAAAGGGTTGACCTGTTTGCAACCCTTGTTTTAAAATCGTATAAACTTGCACTGGAGCATTCTCTAACCAAACGCCCACTTCTTTGATCACGCGGTCAATTTCTAACTTCCGGGTTTGTAAATTTTGGAACCGTTGTTGGAGGGATTTCTGCTTCGTTACGGCTTGTTCATACTCCGCTTGTAGTTGATTTAAAGGAGTGGAATCGGCGCGAAATTGTTGGACTGCTGCGGAAGCTGCTGCGATCGCCTCAGCAGTGCGATTGGCTTCAGTTAAAACCGTCCTGAATTTAGCCAATTTTGGCGCTACCGTTTCACAACACCAAGCCGCTAACCCAAACGCACCGCGATCGGGACGTACCCACCCCAATTCATTCGTTAACGGAAGTGCCACCCGCACTGCATCAATAAACGTTTTAACCGTACTATCTTCCAGGGTATAGGGTCGAATTTGCGCTAATAAATCCACTACTGCCGGCGATTCCCACTCCACATTCGGCGCAGCTACTAACAACGCTTCTAACTCCGAATTCAGCCGTTTAACTTCAGGATTTTGGGCTTGTGCCGCTTGATACTGCTGTTCCCAAATCGCCCGGTTTTCAATTAAACTCTCCTGACGCACTTTCCAAAACTGGCGATCGAGTGCTAGTATTTCTTCCTCTTCCAAATAGCCTATAAATTCCTCCGTCAACCTCCGCATTTTTCGATAAAATTCTAAATTAATGCGCCGCTTTTCCAGATCCGTCTCGCAGTGACTCGCCGTATTTTGTAGCCAAGTTCCGATCGCATTCTCTTCTAAATAAGGTGCACCTTCTTCCTGTACCTTCTCCGCCTTTCCCTTTCGCAAAGCCCGAACAATCGGACTATGAACCAAGCGACTCAGTGCATTATCTACGGCTAAATTCGCTTGAGAGGCGATTAAAGTGCGTCCTCCCCGTCGTGCTACTTGATAGCAAATTTCTGCAATCACGGTCGTTTTTCCGGTTCCCGGCGGCCCTTGAATGAGCACCAAATCTTTAGCTGAAAGAACCATTTCTACTGCCGCAATTTGATCCGGATTAGCGGCGGGTAATAATAACTCTACTGTTTGGAGTTTAACCAACTGTTTCGGAATCCGCGCTTGTCCCGCATCAAAGAAAAATTTGCCTAAATAGGGATTTTGACTGTGCCCCTGTTCCAATCTTTTTAAGGCATTCATTTTATGATTAATTTGGCTGAGTTCGCCAAACGCTTCAAAGAATAAATACCCTTGAACTGGCAACTGATAGTAACCTGCACCCATCAACTCCACCAGATCTGAATCTGGCTTGATTCTAATCAACCGACGTTCTGCGTCTACCGAGTCAATCCGTCCTAAAATTCGTCCATCTCGTCCACTTTTTCCTAGGGGAGAACTTTCAAATAAACGAATCTGTTCGCTGCGGGCTTTAAACGTCCGACTCCAAAATTCTTGTTCCTCTAATTCAGTTTCGCTGCTGCCGTCAATCGTTGCCTCGCGAGTATCAATTTCAAAGCTAATACGTCGAGAATCTGCACCATAATTATGACCCTTAAACGGCACGCAAAACTGACGGGATTCGGCAATGCGACGTTCAATTTCCACATAAACCCGCCATGCCTGAAGTTGTTCTTCGGTGGGGATACAGTCTCCCGAAACCGGCAGTTTTGCCATGCGTTTCAAGATAGATCGCGGTACTCCGAAATTGTACTGATGATCTGGAAGTAATCGCAGACGACAACCCACAGTAAATCCATCCCCGCGTCCCCGCGCCAGGGGAACAAAACTCACATCGATTAACCGTAATCCCCCTCGTCCATCTTCACTAACAACGGCTTTTAAAGATAAGGTTTTTTGTCGATTTTCTAGTAGAGGAACCGTAGTTTCATCCCGATCACTCGCCAGAGTGAGTTGCCAGCGTTCCTCTCCAGCTTCTTTCCCAGTCCCGAGACGACGCAGGTAAAAGAAGTGCGATTCCTGTTCCAAGAGTTGTGCGAATAATAGTTCAGCGCGATCGCGGCGACTCCGAAAATCCTCATCACGATCGCTGGTTTTCTCCCCTGCCAACTCCCGAATCACATTGGCGATCGCCGTATTGCCAACGAACCGATACCCCCACTTTCCCACCTCCTGCTTGGCAGTCGCCGCCGCGGATTTCTCCGAAGGTAACACTCTCGTTACCAACTCACTGCGACTGATAATCTCCGCTGTAATTTGAATCTCTCGTTTATCATCCTTTGAGAGTAAATATAAAGAACCCGAAAGCCTCGTCCCTGCTGGCATTCCCCCAGAATTGACTGCAATCTGAAGCGACTGCAACCCCGGAGACAAATGACGCGATCGCACTTGTAGCCAATCCAGATCGGATACAACCTGACAAGACGCGCCGAGTTGCAACTCCCAACCTCGTTCTACCTGTCGATTCGGTTCAACCTCGCCAAACTCCAACAGCGCCGGAATATCCCAAATCGCCCCTTCCCATCGCACATTTTTCGCACTTCCCGTTAATCTCACTTGATACAACATCGGTAAGGTACCCGACTCTGCAAGGAGTGCAATTTCTCCGGTTTCCCCGCCAACCGTTCGGGCGATCGCTAAATTCTCCAAGCGCACACCCGCAACATTCACCACCACCGCAGGCGCATCCACCGCAAACAAGACACTATCTCCCCCACTGCCGCGAATTGTCACCGCGCGTGCGATCGTAAATGTCCCTTTGTAATCTCCCGGCTTCAAATAGATTTCGTATCCATCCCGGACGATTTCCAGTAATTCGGCAAAATTGGTGGGATCTGCTTCAATAGACGGCACGATCGCTCCTAATTGATAATGCGGCATCTTGGCAATCTGGCGATCGCCTGGGCGTTAAAATGTTGTCCCATTTTACCTCAAACTGTCTCCTTAGACAACATCCCACCCCTAGCAATTTTTTCGACTCCAACCTGCGATCGCTTCCCTGGTTTCAGTATTCCCTTGCCTAACTTGGGCAAGTTGTAATTAATTTTTATCATATTATATGCAAAATGTCAACAGACTTTCCCCTTTTTCTTCCCCTTTAATACTACCCTCTCACTCTGCTGATTCTTCCAACTTTTGAGCCAGTATTTCTAATCGTCGCTGTTCCTTTTTTAGCTTATCTTCTAATTCTTGAATCTGGTCTCTCCGTGCTTCTAATTCGATAGAACGCCGAGAAAGTTCCTGGCTTTGTAACGTTAAAGATTGTCGCCACTTTTCAATTTCATCTGCTTGTTCCTGTAAAAAATCCGGCGTCAACCCTTTGGTTAAATATTGTTTTACCAGTTCAACTGCCCATTCTGTTGCTTCATTGATACTGCGAATTTGTCCGGCATTGGCAATATCAGCTAAAACAAGAATTCCTTCCCCAAAAGCACTGGCTTCAGTGGTAATAATTGGCTCATTTTCCGGTAGTAAAACCCAGGTATCTCCCGATTTCTGACAAGCTAAAAGTCGCAATCCTGTTTTGCCTAAAAATCCTTTTTTTTGTACTTGAGCTAAATATATCATAAAAGTTTCACTTAAGAGGTGATTGATTGGAATGGGTAAATTATGGGAAAAATAGTCTAATTAAACCTGGGTATTTTCATCAAAAATGTACCCAAATTTTATTTAATTCATTTTTCATTTTGTTGATTAGATAGCCCTCCCCAAGACATCGGGGAGGGCTGGGTAGGGCCTCAAAACGGATTTGATTAACCCGATTTCAATCTGCATTAAATTCCGAGGTATTGTAGAGGCGCGAAATGGTGTGTTTTTCCCTCTTTTCTATTTTCCTCTTAATTGATTGAGGCGATCGCGTAAAATTTCCGCCTGTTTTTCCGCTTCAGCCAAGTTATCTCGGGCCCCTTGGACGACTTCGGGCGGGGCTTTATCCACGAATTTAGAGTTAGATAATCGTCCAGAAATCGATTGTACTTCCCCCTGAATTTTACCCAAACTTTTTTCTAGTTTTGCACAGAGTTGTTCGATATCCACCACTCCCGCTAGAGGCACTAATACTTGGACTGTTCCCACCACTCCGGCGATGGTTTGTTCCGGTTCTTCCGCTAAAGCTGGGGTAATCGTCAAGTCTTCAACTTTGGCTAAATTTTGAATATAAGATTCCCCACGCTGCAAAATCTCCCGTTCTTTGGCGCTGTCACTTTGCAAAATTGCCTTAATTTTTGCCCCGGGTTTAATATCCACCTCGGCGCGTAAATTGCGAATGGTACGAATCGACCCGATAATCAACTGAAAATCGGATTCTAAGTCACCATCCATCAAATTAGCATCAGCTTTTGGATAGGATTGCAACGCTAAAGATGCCGTTGCCTCTGCTTGGGTTAACGTATGCCAAATTTCCTCCGTAATATGAGGAATAAAGGGATGGAGTAATTTGAGAATACCCTCTAAAACGAAGGCGAGGGTTTGTTGCGCCACCCGTCGGGAAGCCGTATCTTCTCCCTGTAAGCGCGACTTGACTAATTCAATATACCAGTCACAAAAATCACCCCAAATAAACTCATACAAGGTTTTGGCAGCATCTCCTAAACCGTAGGTATCCACTGCCTCGCAGGTTTGTTGCACCGTTTGATGATAGCGCGACAAAATCCAGCGATCGCACAGTTCCAATCCCGCAGCATTCTCTCCCGGATTCCCCAACTGTTGCGGCGTCTGTCCCTCCAAATTCATCATCACAAACCGCGCCGCATTCCACAGTTTATTGGTGAAATTCCGCGACGCTTCTACAGAGGCAGACTCATCCGTAGTCCGATTATATTCCAAGCGAATATCTTGACCCGCGCCTACAACTTCCCGAATTAAGGTATAACGCAGGGAATCAGTCCCATATTTCTCAATCAATAGCAACGGGTCAATTCCATTCCCCGACGACTTGGACATTTTCTTATTGTTTTCATCCCGGACTAATCCATGAATGTAAACATCTTTAAAGGGCATTTTCCCCGTAAAATGTCCCGCCATCATCGTCATCCGTGCCACCCAGAAAAAGATGATATCAAAGCCTGTAACTAGAGTCGTCGTGGGATAATAGCGGTTCAAATCCTCAGTTTTGTCAGGCCATCCCAAGGTGGAAAACGGCCATAATCCCGAGGAAAACCAAGTATCCAAAACATCGGGGTCTTGTTGAATTTGGACGTTTTCCCCAAATTTAGCTTTTAGTTTGGCTGTTGCTTCCTCGGCAGATTTTGCCACCACAAACGGCGTATCATCGGCAATCATTCCCCCAGTTTCACTAATCGCATACCAAGCGGGAATTTGATGTCCCCACCAGAGTTGACGAGAAATACACCAATCTTTGAGTTTTTCCAACCAATCGCGATACACCTTCGTCCAGCGATCGGGGACAAATCGAGGAGAATTTTCCTCATCTAGGAACGTCAAGGCGCGACTGGAAAGAGAATCAATTTTGACAAACCACTGGGTTGAAATCAGCGGTTCTACCGGCACTTTACCGCGATCGCTATAAGGAACCGTATGCTTATATTCCTCCACCTTCACCAGCCGTCCCTCTGCCTCCAACTGCTGCACCACTGCCTTCCTGGCATCCTGGCGATCGCGTCCCGCAAAAGGTCCGGCATTCTCATTCAATGACCCATCTTTATTCATAATGGTAATAAACGGCAAATTGTGCCGCATTCCCATTTCAAAATCATTCGGGTCATGGGCCGGAGTTACTTTAACACAACCCGTCCCAAAACTCGGATCAACAAACTCATCTCCCACAATCGGAATTTCCCGATTCATAATCGGTAAAGTTAACATTTTCCCAATTAACGCTTTGTAGCGATCGTCATTGGGATTAACCGCAACAGCCGTATCTCCTAACATTGTTTCGGGTCGAGTTGTCGCCACCTCCACAAATCCAGAACCATCACTCAGAGGATAGCGAAAGTGCCATAAATGACCATTCACTTCCCGCTGTTCCACCTCCAAATCCGACACCGCAGACTGACTCGCGGGACACCAGTTCACCATATATTTACCGCGATAAATCAGTCCCTCGTCATGCAACGCGATAAACGCTTCCAAAACAGCTTTGGAAAGTCCTTCATCCATCGTAAACCGTTCGCGAGTCCAATCCACGGAAACTCCCAACCGGCGCAACTGATTCGTAATTGTATTACCCGACTCTTCTTTCCATTGCCAAGCGCGTTCCAGGAACTTCTCCCGTCCCACTTGATCCCGGGTTTTGCCTTCTTCGCGCAATTGCCGTTCCAAAATCGTCTGAACCGCAATACTGGCATGATCCGTCCCCGGTAACCACAGGGTATTGCGCCCTTTCATGCGATGATAGCGCACCAGCACGTCAATCAGGGCGCTTTCAAAGGCGTGTCCCATGTGTAAGCTACCCGTAACATTGGGGGGGGGAATCATGATACAGTAAGGCTCTCCCGGGTGATTCGGGTCCGCTTTAAAAACCTGATTCTCTTCCCAAAACGCCTGCCACTTGGCTTCTGTCGTCTTGGGTTCATATTGACTCGGTAAGTTAGGAATGGTGGAAGTCATCGGGAATATAAGGTGAACGGGTTACAACTGATCTATCTTAAGATTTTGCCACAAGCCTTTGCCGGAAACGAAGGGAAAATAAAAGGATGCTTCCAAAATTGATGGCAATTGCGGCAGTTCCCGAGGGACCCTGACCCCTAAAGTTGGGGAGGGAGGGCGCTAGGAGATGAGTCTACCCCATTTCTGACTGCCCTTGCGATCGGCGAAGGGTGGGAGAAATTGCTTGTTGTGGAATCAAAAAGTTAACTTTATCAAATCTATTCTGTAGAGAAGCGCTAACTTCTCTACAAAACCCACCTCTAATTGTCAGTCACTGGAGGAAAAACCGCCATCAATTCTTCCAAAGAGTTGACATCCATCAGCATTTCCCCTACTGTTTCTAATTGCTCCCGGTTCAACCGTTGCAAGTTAGCTTCCACTGCTTCAGAAACTTCCCCAAACCGACGCCGGATTTGGCGTTGAATGAGTTGTCGTGCTTCTTGCACTTTTCCTTCCTGTAAGATGTCTTGAACCCAAGGGGATTCCAATAATGCCTGGGTTGCAAAATTCAAGACTTTATCCACGATATTTTCTCCTAATACATAGCTAGAAAAAATTCCCAATAATCGTTGTAAATCTTCCGAACGTTCTTCCCGTTGTAGTCGGACAGCGGCACGACGTAAGATAGTTTCATTTGCACCCCCTTTCATCACCGTTGCTAAAGGCAGTAGGGCCTTGAGTTCCGGTTGAAAGGCGACCTCGGCATCGATTTCCCAGAGGTTGATTACCTCGTAGTCTTGCCGTGCCTGTAGTCCCATAATAGTCGATTCATAGCGAGTGGGAATGGGGGTGTTGCCCGGTGGCGGAAAAATATTGACCACCATAGGATGCACGGGTAAATTATATTTTTCTTCTGCGAGTGCCGCATAAGCCCGAATCCGCACCGGCATCCGAGTATCGGGACGAAAAAAGTCCGATTAATCTCTTACTGCTAATATCTGCTTTACCCATTGTTTTATGGCGGATATTTACTGATATTATTCTAACCTAATTTATGCAATAAATCCATGATTTAGTCAGTAATTTATGTTATAAATTAACCTTAAATCACTAAGTCTAAATTCTGATAAAAGTTAAATTAAGAAGTGGGAGAATATTGCTCCCTATGATTGTAGCAAGGGAGCAAGATTTTCACACTTTTGGGAGTAATTATCCAATTCCTCCAAAACTGGCTCTATAATCATGAGGATTAAACCAGGAATCATTTATGGCCTTAATCGATCAGGTTAAACAAGTCTGCGATCGCCTCGCGGACCAGGGATGGCGAGAATTACTGTTACGGCATGGGTTGGATATCACAGCGGCGAACCTGACAGCCGAATTGGGGAAAATTCTCCCGAACATCAACCGCAGTATTCCAGGATTTACAGATTTTGCCGATGAAGGGAATCGGGCGATCGCACCGGGTTCTCCTGCTCGAAGTTTACTCTATCATGCCCTAGCCTCTGCTCATGTCGTAGCTGGGGCTGATGGCAACGAATTAACCGCCTTTCCCACCCTCGCTGAGATTGAGGCAGTGGAAAACTACGTCTATGGTGTCCAGCCCCCTTCCTTAATAGAGTTGCGGGTACGGGCGAATTATGGACCCTTGGCGATCGCCGTCTTTGCATCCGAATACCGTCCCGCCTCGGATACTCCCCACCAGAAACACGCAGATTTATGCTTTTCCCGGACAGGGGTCGCCCGGGTGGGAACATTTGACGCCTTGTATGACAGCAAAAGTCGCGGGTTTTTACCCTTTGTAGAGGGTGATTTGCAAGCAATGCGGGTGATTCCAGCCCGATATAGTGCCTATATTGCCGTAATCCGTCGCGGCGATCGCCTGGGATATAAGCCGATGCGCGTTCGGGACGGAGACGATCGCCGCTTGTTCTGGTTCCCCTTACACAAACTGTTTAGCGGCAATGAATGCCTGCGCAATTTTAACTTAACCCTTAGCCTCGAAGCTAACCATATCAACGAAAAACTCCGTCGCATCCATCTCCAACTGCAAAATCAAGGGTATGACACCGGCTGGAGTGAACCGGATATCAGCAACCCGCCCTTTATCTTTAGTGAAGGAATAGCAGAGTTCTCACTTAACCCCGATGATGGCATCGGAACTCTCACTCCAATCGTTCATCCCAACCTCGTGGAAGCTGCCGAATATCAGGGCCAACCCCTTACCTATCAAGTCCCTAGCAACTATGGGTTAACCCTCTCATCCAGCCTGCTGATTCCCTCCGATAACGAAGCGAGACACGCGCCAGAATATGTACACGCCCGTCACCAAGTCTTACCGAATGGCACAGTCACTGACCTGAATGAACGCCCCAATGTTGCTGGTATAGTAGCCCAGGGGGGATACAATGCCTTACATTACCTCGATTTTACTGCCGATGGCTGGATTGAGGCCCTCTGTCCCGAATTAGCCATCCAAATCCCCCGAAGGGTTCCCGCTTATTCCCTCGTGAGTGCCCCAGATTATTTCCCTACCTGCGATCAACGGCAACTGATGGATTGGTGGGAACAATCGGTACCAGAAGCGGTGAGAAACAGCATTTGGCGAATTCCCCCGGAAACCTTATCCGATGAGCGAATGCCGCCAAATTTAGCCTTAACTGCAGCTGGATTTCGCCCGGAAGATGCCACCGTAACGGCGATCGTTTCCTTACCCGTTCAAGCCTTTGTGAGACAGCGCACCCTAGACCGTTCCTCCCTCCCTCGTCAGTCCTACCTCCCCGATGCGGCTGCTGGAATCTATGCGCCCGGATGGGATGTGAGCTTTGATCGCACTCCTGAAGGCTTAGATTTCTTAGCTGCTTATGGTCTTGGTAGTCCCTTCCCCGAAGATTCTAAACTTTGTGCCGCACTTAGTGCGTTTTGGCCTGCGGTATCTCCCGACTCTGCCCGCACCTTTGAACCCATGCGAAGTTGGCCCACCGTTAGCCCTCTCACCGATGCAGAAATCGGTCAAACCGGCGAACTGCCTTGGGATGGTGTAACAGGACCGCGCTTAGTGCAATTGAGCGATCGCCTGGTAGTCGAATATGAGGCATTCGATCATGTCGATTACGTCACCAACGCCTTACAAGGTAAATTTACCTTAGCCCTAACTGGACAAGTAGATGTGCGAAAATACGAAGCCAGAGTGCTAACAATGGCTTATGTGTATCGCGCTTTAGGCATCCAAGAGGAGAAATACTTTCCTCCCGGACAGTCCGAGGCGCAAGACGCTGAGGCATTTGGGCGAATCGTTAATGAGAAATCTAAATGGGGGGTCCTATCCTTCCGAGAAGTCACTCCAACGGAAACGGAACTGCAAGAGGCACAAACCCAAACCGGGAAACGCTTACGGGGAAAAATTTATCGATTTGAAATGTATCGTCATGGAAATATAACGACCCCGGAAGACGTTCGCAAACGCTGGGTAGAAATCCGGGAACGGGTAACCCTGTTTGTGGATGGACTGCGAGTGTTGATGAAACGGGATTCCGGAGTCTGGGAATCGAAAAATGTGTGAGGTTGACGTAGCGATCGCCGGGAGTGGTCCGGGAGGAACTGCTGCCGCCATTGTCCTCGCCCAGCAAGGGTTCCGAGTAGCGATCGCCGAAGCAGAATCCTTCCCCCGCGATCGTCCCGGGGAAACCCTCCACCCCGGCATCGAACCTCTATTATAGCAGTTAGGAGTCGGCAGATGCCTCTTAGCTGCCGGATTCCTGCGTCATCCCGGAAACTGGATACAATGGGAGAGTTCTCCCCGGTTTGAACCCTTCGGGTCCGATGAAACGGGACCTTGGCAAGGATTTCAGGCATGGCGGGCGGATTTTGATACAATGTTGCGCGATCGGGCGATGGAGTTAGGCGTCGAAGTCCGCCAACCCTGCCGCGCCTTACATCCAATTGTTAGCCAAAACCGAGTGACAGGAATCGCTACCAACCAAGGTGAAATCAAGGCGAAAATTGCAGTCGATGCCACTGGTAGCAGACAGTGGTTAGCCAAACAATTAAAGTTAGCAATTAACCTATTTTCTCCTCCTTTAATCGCCCATTATGGCTATGTACAAGGAGACTGTCCCATGCGAGATCATGCACCGGCGATCGTAGCCAGCGACTCGGGATGGATTTGGACCGCCAAAGTCAGACCTCAACTCTACCAATGGACTCGCCTTGATTTCACTAACAAACCCCTAGAAAAAAACTGGCAACCCCCCGAATTTCAAACCCTAAAACCCTGGGGAAAAACTGCCGTTGCCGATGTCACCTGGAGACAAGTTTCTCCCCCCGCAGGACCCGGCTATTTTCTAGTGGGAGATGCCGCAACCGTTCTAGATCCAGCCTCATCTCATGGCGTTTTAAAAGCAATTATGTCCGGAATAATGGCCGCCCATTTAATTACTCAACTCTTGCGAGGGAAAGCCTTTGAGCGTCAAGTAATGGTAGGATACAGTCAGTGGATGGAGACTTGGTTTCAGAAAGATATTGAATCGTTAAAAACCCTTTACGCCTTATTGCCAAATGCCCCCGATTGGGTAAGATAAGAGAGAACAATACCACCAAGGTAGATTATTATAAAATTTATCACAGGAGTGAACGATTCAATGACTATCAGCAACCATTTTATTGACATTGAAACCCCACCAGGAATCAGCATTCATAACCTAAATCCCTACATCAAAGACTTACTAGAGGTAAATCCGGTTAAAAATGGTTATGTTCTGGTATTTGCTCGACATACCACAACCGCTTTATTTATTAACGAGTACGAAGAAAGATTGCTGCATGATATCACGGTCTATTTAGAAAAATTAGCCCCTCCCGATGCCAAATATCTCCATAACGATTTGCATCTGCGCGTCGTCCCTCCCGATGAACCCATCAACGGACATTCCCATCTGATGGCAATCACCCTCAACAATAGCGAATACATTCCTATCGTGGAGGAAAATTTAGCCTTGGGGACTTGGCAATCGGTGATGTTAATTGATTTAGATGGACCCCGAAAACGTAACCTGCTGATTCAAATTTGCGGGGAATAAAAGAGACCCAAAAAATGCGGGGTTTCTGCCGGTGAGCTAAACTGCTGAAAAGTCTATAAAAACCCTTCTGAAACTCCAGATCCTCTCTGAATTTAGAAACCTTTATTTTGAAATTTGTCAGAATCTCCTCGCTTAAGGATTGTTGCGATCGCACTTACAACCGCCTCACTCAAGATTACCAACCTTTCCACCGCCTCTGTCGTTTCTTTCGAGATGAATATAACAACAATATCCACATTCGTAGTCTAATTTTTGAACTGGAGCACAACCTCAAAGAAGCCGGTTATTTACTTCTGGAATCTTTAAAGTTATTATAAAGGTTTAACTCAAATCAGCTTTGAGTTTTAGAAGTTAGCTTGATGCGTATGACCCCAACCCTCCCCAATTTACCCTCAAAAATTTAGCTTTATGTTTGAACAACAACCCGAGACCCTGCGGCAAAAAGTCCAGAAATTAGCCAGCCAATCCCTGACACAATCCGACCCCTCGGGATGGTTTGATATTTTATATGCCGAAGCCCAAGGAGATCCCCGACAAGTGCCTTGGGCAAAATTGACCCCTCATCCGGCCCTGGAAAGTTGGTTGAGCGATCGCGCGATTACCGGAGAAGGTCGTCCGGCGCTGGTGATTGGTTGTGGATTGGGCGATGATGCGCAAGCCCTAGCAGACCGAGGATTTGAGGTCACTGCCTTTGATATTTCCCCGACAGCAGTCGCTTGGTGCCAAGAAAGATTTCCTGATTCCTCTGTCCATTACTGCGTCGCCGACTTATTTAACTTAGACCCGGCATGGCGAGGTCAGTTTGATTTAATCGAAGAATGTCGCAACATCCAAGCCTTACCCCTGAACGTGCGATCGCAAATCATGGGAGCGATCGCCCCCTTAGTTGCACCGGGGGGAACCCTGCTGATCATCACCCGCCATCGCGACAATAACAGCGAAACCGATGGTCCACCCTGGCCCCTCTGTGACAGTGAACTTGCGGAATTTCAGAACTGGGGGTTAGCTGAAATTCAGCGTCACGAATTTTTTGATGCCGATAATACGATAAAACAACTAAGGGTGGAATATCGGCGATCGCAATAGATCGCTTGCTTTCATTGCGGATTGATTCCCCAACCCCCTTAATAAGAGGGGCTTAGGAGATTTATGCAAGAGGTCTAATATAGGGGCGATTCCCTGGGATGTGGTTACATTTATGCTTTAATGTTAGATATTGCGTCAGTCCTGATCTTCTCAGAGGTATCTACCATGACCTCAAAACCCGAAGCGATTATCGGGTGTGTTCTGGGGACTGCGGTGGGAGATGCGTTTGGACTTCCCTGGGAAGGTCTATCCAGACAACGGCAATACCGGATGCAGCCCGATTTGATTCAGTACCATTTCTTCTTCGGTAAAGGGATGGTTTCCGATGACACCGAACATATTTGTATGGTGGCGCAATCTCTGCTCGTTTCTGGAGGGGATGTCCGGCGATTCACCAAAGCGCTAGGTTGGCGGTTGCGATGGTGGTTACTTCCTTTACCTGCTGGTGTGGGTCTTGCGACGTTAAAGGCGATCGCCAGGTTGTGGCTGGGATTTCCAACCTCTGGGGTTTTCTCGGCTGGAAATGGTCCAGCGATGAGAAGTGCGATTATTGGGGTGTGTTATGGGAATGATTTGCCCACATTACAGGAATTTGTCAGAGCTTCTACTCGATTGACCCATACGGACCCCAAGGCAGAATATGGAGCAATGGCTGTGGCGATCGCCGCTTATTGTGCCACAAAAGCAGAGGTGATTTCTGGCAATGACTATTATCAAACCTTAGAACAGAGTCTTCCACCGGAGGCCGGCGAATTTTTGCACCTGATCCGACAAGCTGGTAACAGTGTTGCACAAGGCCAGGATACCCAAAGCTTTGCCACACAGTTAGGACTGGGGAAAGGAGTCAGCGGCTACATTTACCACACTGTCCCAGTGGTCATCCATGCCTGGTTAAGTCACCAGAGAGATTATCGCCGTGGGGTAATAGAGATTGTGCGCTGTGGCGGGGATACGGACACCACCGCTGGGATACTGGGTGCAATTATAGGTGCCGGTGTCGGAGAAAAAGGGATTCCCGAACGCTGGATCAATCATTTGTGGGAAGGGCCCAGAACCGTTGGGTGGATGAGAGACTTGGGTAATCGACTAGCTGTGGCCTGCGATCTCGGCATCCGGGAACGTCCTGTACCCCTAGCACTGTATGGAATTGGAATCATTCCCAGGAATTTATTTTTTTTAGTCGTCGTTATTCTCCACGGATTTCGGCGCTTACTGCCGCCATATTAAGCCACAAAAAAACGCGAGAAGCTGGATTAGCGTCTCGCGTCGATTGATGGGCGGAAATTTCAAACTAGCAACTTTACACCTTCGCTGCTACCTTAGCTTCCTTAGAAGTTAAGCGTTCGTAAGCCGCCCGCATCTTCAGACCCGTGAGCACTTGGAACAGACCCGTGCCATTGTTAGAACCTGGATAGTCTCGGTGCTGGAGCAACAGTTCGCTCAATTCACCGTAAAACTTAGTAGAGGTATTGCTGAGGTGACTTTCAATGTAAATCATCTCCTCTAAATTCTCGAATTGCCCGTCTACTTCTAGAATCGAGACTTCGTGACCCTCAAAAGCATCAGGGCCGTAGTACATTTTAATTCCGGGGTAGGAACAAGTCAGTTTGCGTCCACAAGGAGTCCAATTAATGGTCGAACCCTCATCAAACAAATAGACTGGATCCATTCCGTGAACCCCGTAGCGTTGAATCATCTGCACACGCAGCACTTTCCGCTCCTTGTCATCGGGGATTAAGTTAGTTGGTAAAACCCGGATGACTACATCGGCATGAGCTTTTTGCGGTTCAATGTAGGCGCTAAAGTCGGGGCGACGGGAGTTAATAGATGCTAAAACATCTTCATAACGGTGACCCCGTTCTGCCATGTCCCGCTGAATTTTCCAGGCAATCTTCACCTCATCACTGATATCAAGGTAGACGCTGAAATCAAGCAGGGAACGCACCCGCTCATCATAAATAGGATGAAGCCCCTCAATCACGATAATATGATTCGGTTCCACCCGTTCGGGTGGATCGATCATGCCAGTTTCGTGGTTATAGATGGGCTTGTTCACCCCCTGACCGTTCTTTAGCGCTTTTACCTGTTCATACATCAAGTCAAAATTATTCGCTCTTGGGTCAAGCGCTGTGACTCCATGCTCTTTGCGCTGCTTGCGATCTAAACTGTGATAGTCATCCAAACAGATGACCGTCATCAGTTCTTCTCCAAACAGGTCTTTCAGTCGGTGCAGGAATGTCGATTTGCCGCATCCGGAGTCTCCGGCAACACCAATTAGAACCACGCTTTCCGGCTTACTGGTCATAGATTTCCTCTATCGATCTTGCTCTTTGTACCTATGCTACGGTTTATTGCGTATTAAAAGACAATAAAATTGATTCTATCTTGACATACAGCGTGTAACTTTACTTGATTGGGTGAATCCTCCGAGCCTAGAATGGGCTGGAGACCGGGGATCAAAATCAGCTCTAAGTCTGATTTGGCATAACTTTGGGGAGTTATCAGCAGTTTTGAAGAGGAGCTTTAGCCCCTTGATCCCCCGGAGTTTGGAGTCCGAGCATCACGCCCCTGGATATCCCTGAATTCGTCCGGGGAGCAAGCCCCTGGATTGTAAAGGAAAGCCTCCCTGAAACCCGGGACCTACCCTCACCCAGAAAACCTCCCGGGAGGCTACCAGAACCCGTGACTGTCGAGAAGAAATCCCCCCGGGCTATTCCCCAGTGCCGACTCGAATATGCCCTAACGCTTTACCCTTGCTTTCTTCTCCACAAGGTCTGTACGGGGACATCGGGCTGTAATCTAGATAATAGTCTTTTAAAGATCCCCTCATTCTCAAGGATAAGGGGGTAATTATCACCGGACAACGGGAAGAGAAAGGGCGATCGCAAAAATCGGCGATCGGCAACTGGCTCCCACAGCCAGCAGCAGGAATTTCTCAACCCCTTGCTCGCAAACAGTTCTTTGATTTGGAGCCATTAACATTATGTACAATCCCAACACCGCAGGAGTTACAGCGAATACAGAATCTGGTAACCGTTTTTTCGTATATGAGGTGGTGGGTCTGCGTCAAACTGACGAGAGTGATTCGACGAACAACCCAATTCGTCGGAGCAGTACCTTTATTACGGTACCGTACAACCGCATGAACCAAGAAATGCGCCGGATCGCTCGGATGGGGGGGCAAATTGTCAACATCCGTCCTCTGGGTGACGAAGGGACGCATACGAACGGTCACACGAGTCACCAACTCACAGTTCAGGAAGAGCAGGCCCAAAAACCCGTTCAACCCAGTAAGCCAATGACTGAAACTAAGGTAAAAAAGGCAAAGACCACCGATATTCCCGTTAATATCTATAAACCCAAAGATCCCTATATTGGTAAGTGCCTCAGCAATGAAGCTCTTGTCCAGGAAGGGGGTAGCGGTATGGTTCAGCACGTGACCTTTGACCTTTCTGCTGGCGATCTGCGCTATTTGGAAGGCCAAAGTATCGGGATCGTTCCTCCTGGAGAAGACCAAAAAGGCAAGCCTCATAAACTGCGCTTGTACTCGATCGCCTCCACTCGTCATGGCGATCATGAGGACGATAAAACTGTCTCTCTGTGCGTCCGTGAATTAGTTTACCAACATCCAGAAACCAACGAAACGGTCAAGGGCGTTTGTTCATCCTTCCTGTGCCACTTAAAGCCAGGGGATGATGTTGCTATCACGGGTCCGGTTGGTAAGGAAATGTTACTTCCTGACGATGAAGAGGCCACCGTTATCATGATGGCAACGGGGACGGGTATTGCTCCGTTCCGGGCGTTCCTATGGCGGATGTTCAAGGAACAGCATGAAGATTACAAGTTTAAAGGCTTGGCTTGGCTGTTCTTCGGTATCCCCTTTACGGCTAACATCCTTTACAAAGAAGAGTTAGAACAGTTGCAAGCTGAGTTCCCAGATAACTTCCGCTTGACTTATGCGATCAGCCGCGAAGAACAAAATGCTCAAGGCGGCAAGATGTACATTCAAGACCGAATTGCAGAAAATGCCGAAGATATCTGGAACCTGCTGCAAAAACCCAACGCTCACACCTACATTTGCGGGCTCAAAGGTATGGAAGGCGGCATTGATGAGGGAATGTCGGCGGTTACCTCCAAACAAGGAGTTGATTGGTTTGAGTATCAAAAACAACTCAAGAAAAACCATCGCTGGCACGTGGAAACTTACTAAGGTTTACCTGGCGATCGCTACTTAATTTCTGCTTTATTTCTACGTGAGGGGGAGGTCTTTATCGGCCTCCCCCTCTTTATTGGGAGCCAGGAGCTAAAATTAAAATTTGCTTTAATCCAGACCCTGATAAAGGGTATGAAGATTTAGATTTTTTGTGGGGACAGGCGCTTCGGTCGGTACAGTTTCCTGAGTTAATTTTATCTGTGAATCCGGCACTTTTTTCCCCGCTTGGGTAAGATTTAATAGGGGAAGAAGTCCAGGGACAAAAGAGAGAAAACCGGGCCGATCGCCTTGCACCGCAATTACGAGAAATGGGGATAGATTCGGATACAGTTTAGGCCAAGTTAGAGGCGATCGCCTGTTGTAAAGGTGTAATTTTTCACGCCTCATCGGTGATCTCTCCTCTTTCCCCAAGGGTGGCGATCGCCAATTTTTCGGAGTCATTAGGGCGACTGGAGAGCCAGATGGCTGTAAAAATGGTAAGTTAGTCGGTTATGGATTAGAATCGTGACTTTCAAAATTGGTTTATTGGGATTGGGAACGGTAGGCGCAGGAACGGCGCAGATTCTGCTAGATTCCGTAGGACGTCATCCGTTGTTGCAGGAGTTGGAAATTGCCCGGGTGGGGGTACGATCGCTGGATAAACCCCGGGATGTTAACCTTCCAGCCGATATCTTCACGACGGATTTAGAGGCAATTGTCACGGATCCCGAGATTGATATTGTGGTGGAGTTGATTGGGGGTTTAGAACCGGCGCGATCGCTGATGTTGAAGGCGATCGCAGGTGGAAAGCACGTTGTCACAGCTAACAAAGCGGCGATCGCCCTTTACGGCGCGGAAATCTTCACGGCAGCGAACGAAAAAGGCGTCTATGTCATGTTAGAAGCAGCCGTGGGGGGGGGTATCCCGGTGATTCAACCCCTGAAGCAGTCTTTGGGAAGCAACCGGATCCAAGGGGTGATGGGAATCATCAATGGCACAACCAACTACATCCTCACCCGGATGCAACTGGAAGGGGCTGATTTTGAGGCGGTGCTCGCCGATGCCCAAAAATTGGGCTATGCGGAAGCGGATCCCACAGCCGATGTAGATGGATTGGATGCAGCAGATAAAATTGCAATTCTGGCATCCTTGGCATTTGGGGGACGGATCAAGCGTGAACAAGTCTATGCCGAAGGGATTCGGCAGGTTAGCGCCGAAGATATCGCATACGCGGAGAAATTGGGGTTTGTGATCAAGTTGCTGGCGATCGCCAAGCGCGAAGAAGGCCCTACCCCTGACTCCCAAACAGATATCGACGATCGCCTCCAGTTGAGAGTTCATCCGACTTTGGTCCCAAAGCAGCATCCTTTGGCAAATGTGAATGGAGTTTATAATGCCATTTTCATTGAAGGAGACCCGATTGGACAGGTGATGTTTTATGGAAGAGGGGCCGGTGCAGGTCCCACGGCAAGCGCAGTGGTGGCGGATATTTTAAATGTGGCGGCAGTCTTGAAAACTGAAACTGAACCCATACCCCATCCATTGTTAAGCTGTTCTCATCAACATTACTGCGCGATCGCCCCGATGGAAGATGTAGTGACGCGCTTTTACGCCCGCTTTTTAACTCGGGATACTCCCGGGGTAATCGGCGAATTGGGGACCATTTTCGGCAAAAATGGCGTTAGTCTCGAATCGGTAGTGCAGATTGGGATGCGTGACAATGTGGCTGAAATTGTGGTGGTTACCCATGATGTGAAAGAAGGCAATTTTAATCAAGCCTTAGCTGAAATTCGCAATCTGGAGGCGATCGTCTCAATTCCTAGTCTATTGCGCGTCCTTTAATTTGGGAGCAGTTGAGGATTGAGGGTCAATCGTTGATAGTCTAGTTTTAGTTTTTCCTATCGGGCTAGTATGCTTAATCCCCAATCCTCTATTCCTGAAATTATCATGGACGATGAGTTGCTTCCCCCCCAGGACCTGCGGTTGTCGGTGGGGGGAAGTTTTAAGGCGATCGGTGCCGAATTTTTTCGTTATTTTATAGAAATAGCGGGTTTACAGCCGGATGAAAGGGTGCTAGATGTCGGCTGTGGTGTCGGACGAATGGCAGTTCCTCTCACGAGTTATCTGAGCGATCGCGGCAGTTATGAAGGATTTGATATTGTTGAGTCGGGGATAAACTGGTGTCAGTCGGTGATTTCCCCAAGATATCCGAATTTTCAGTTCCAGCGGGCAAATCTTTACAATCAATATTACAACCCGACAGGACAGGAACAGGCGAGTAACTATCGGTTCCCCTATCCAGATAATTGCTTTGATTTTGTATTTTTGAGGCTCTTCAGACTTTTTGGTGATAAGTTTTTCTAATTAGTTTTGTACTCGCTCCCCAGCCCAGGAACTGAAAGCCTTACAAGTCAAGGCTTCTAGCTCTAAAAGTGACCAAAACGAGTCTCATAAATCCCCAAAATACTA
>JBBQFN010000005.1:0-231805 GCA_038321985.1 Cyanophyceae cyanobacterium
AAATTTTGACAACTTTCGGTTACGTCTTTTAGCAGCTTTTTCATCATAGTCATTATAAATTAGAGAGGTAGCCACTCAAAAACATTTAAACGCTCAGTAACTAATTAGAAAAACTTATCACCAAAAAGTCTGAAGAGCCCAAAAACTTAGTTATTGTCATAATTATCTAATGCTGTAACCCTATTCTAATTTTTGAAATTTGGCCTTGCTGCCGATAATTCAACTTTCGGAATTAAGAGCTTTTAAAAGGTTAAATTTGTTTTTTTGGTTGAAACTATACCTTTAGTTTTTGAAAAATTATGTTGTCAGAAATGACTCAAATCAAGATAGGCAAGGACTGACCTTGACATATTTTAATCATTATGTTAATATATTAACACTGTAGATTGACCAAAAAATATTTATTTACCTAGGAATCTGGTCTTATGGCTTACTTGAAATCTTCTAATCTACTAATGGCCTGCCTTCTGGGAACCCAAGCCAGCTTGTTCTTAGTCGCACCTGCCCAATCAGAAATTACTAATTCTCAGGAGAAGACTTCTGTTCATTCTTTAGTTGAGGTAGAAGTAGTGAACCTGAGCATTAATTCTAGTAAATCTTCGGAAAAACAGATGTTACTAGCTGAAGAAGATGTTGATCGGAACCAAGACCTCAACCAAGACCTTAACCAAGATGTCGATCGCACTCAACCCCCATCCCTTCGTCGGGTATAGTACCTCTCCCTAAGTGGGAGCATTTCTCATCAGAAGAGGAAGAGTCAGGATCTCCCGAGTTCAGCAATTGTCTGTGATGCTTCCTCTTCTTAATTTTATTTTTCCTGTGATTTAAACTCGTGACCTAGCTCTAATAGAAAGATTGTCTATATGTCTATATATACAAGTCTTGCTTTGATTCGATGATGGACTCCCCCAAATCCCCGTAACCAGGCCAATCAGCGGATCATAATTTTGTCATAAAGTTTAATTTCTAGTAGGTGTGAACATTATTAAAGCGTCCTTGCGCAAGTTAGTTTATAAAATTAACTGCTAAAATTTTACTTCAACCATAAATTCCCTTTTGTCTTGCCCTAGAGCTTAATTTTATGGAAGTTTTAAAGTCTCTTCTCTATCCTTATCCTCTAGATAAATTTTTTAGAGAAAATTGGATAAAAAAAGCTATTTTTATTCCCGGTAAAAACCTTCATAAGTTTAATCATGTTTTTGGGTGGAAACAGTTCAATGATTTGTTAAATTACCATAAGATTGAGTATCCAGATTTGCGATTTTCATGGGACGGACAATCTCTACCTGCAACAAGCTCGACTCAATGGCTGGAAAGAGTTCACGAAGGAGCTACATTAATTATTGATAGTGTCCATGAACGGGTTCCAGCCCTCAAAACATTAGTCTCGCATATTCGGCAAGAAACAGGCTATCGAAGTCAAATTAATCTCTATTGTTCACCCCGGGAAGAAAAAGGGTTTAGCTGTCATTATGATAGCCATGAGGTGGTGATTTTACAAATCGAGGGGGAGAAAGATTGGTTGATTTTTCCCGAAACGATCGCCTCTCCCATTTCTACCATGCGATCGGCCAATCAAATACCGCCAGATGTACCGCCTTATTTGGAATGTACCCTCAAACCGGGAGATGTTTTGTACATTCCTCGGGGACATTGGCATTATGCGATCGCCTGTAGTAATCCCTCTTTCGAGGATTATTCCCCCTCCCTGCATTTGACGTTAGGAATTGATTGTCAAACGGGACTAGATTGGATGGATTGGTTAGGGAAACAATTGGAAGATAATCCTGAATGGCGAACCAGTTTGCCGGTGATTCCGGAAGGAGATACATCGGCGGTAAAACCGCATCTGGAACAGTTGAGCGATCGCCTCGTTGAGTTGCTGCAAAATCCAGAAACAATCACGCGGTACTTAGATTATTTGAGCTATCGCGATCGCCCCTCACTCCCCTTTTCTTTTCCCTACCAACTGGGTAGCCAAATTTTTGACCAAGGATTAGACACGCGATTTAGAGCTTCTCCCTTACATCCCGTACAAATTGTATCCCTAGGGGAAAATCAAACACAAGTAATTATTGCGGCTAAGCAAGCTACAATTAAAGGAATTCCTACTAATTTAATCGAAAAAATCTTTGGTTTTGGAGGATTTAGCCTGCTTGATTTAGCCGACTGGTGTCCTTCCCTTGATGTAGAAACTGAAGTCATACCCCTGTTAACGCGCTTAGTCACTCAGGGCCTTTTATTGGTAGAGGCTTCTCCCGCCACTGAAAAATGAAATTTTCCATCAAGTTCTGCGGCTAACCATCCCCCAAATTTTCGTAAAAAAATGATTAATCCAGGACGATTATAAGAAGGATCTATCGCCAATTCTAAGGCTTTTTTCATGGATGTACGGTGTTCCGGGAAATAAGTAGAGAAACGTTCATAGCAATGATATAAATCCGGAGTATAACTCGGGTCATGTTCCATGACTAATTCCAGTCCCACTCTAATCATCCGGCGAGTAATCCAAGCACATTGTTTTTTGACTTGAACCGAAAACTGACAAGACTGGGGAGAGAGTTGTTTCAAAATATCTAACGTTTTCCCTAAATCCCTGTTCCAAGTATAACTATAACTAATTAAGTCAAGCCCCGGCTTCGTTTTGTGCAAAGATAACGGAAGATGAGGTCCCGCAATTTTTAGACTTTGAGTTTGAATGATCACCGGCCAAATCGAATGATTATTTTGGGTTAAAGTTTCGTCAAACAGGATTAACTCTACTTTTTTACAAAACAGATAACGTCTTTTCAGCGCCTCGGAAATTTTTTGAGCCTGATTGATATCTTCGGAGGTAATTTTCCCGGCTAAAATTGCAAAACTATCTAAGTCAGAAACCTTCAAAATTGCCAATCCCCGAGGGACCGAACCCCGTAGATAAAGCCCTTGTAAACGAAAGTCCCAAACCCCCAAACAAGTTTTGCGAAGTTCTTCAACTAAAGTAATCCAAGGGGGTAAAATTTTATCCCAATGACAATCATTCAGAATAAATCCGTCTTCATCCGTGGGCAAAAAGTGACCCCAAGGCAAAATTTTAGTCATTGCTGCTGTCTTTGAGAGGAAAAAGGACTTTGACAACCGGAGTTGGGACCCGATATCCCGCCCCTACCTTGGCAAGGGGCGTGAAGGGACCGGGAGTTGACAACCCGAGGGGGGAAGAGATCGCCGTGATCCAAGAAGGAAACGATCGCTGGCAATCTTAGAAAATCAAAACTTTGCCCAATCCGAAAGCGGTGGCACGAAAAGGAAGAGTTTTGCTATGCTTAAGGTCAAAGTACCAAAGGGATGGCGGGAATTGACCCAAAGCCAACTGGCTTCGGCCTTCAAATCCTCCTTCCAATCCCCTTCCGAATCCCCTTCAATCTCAGGAGTCGAGAGTTAACGATTGCGATACCCAAACGCACATCATAACTCAAAACTCGTGACTAGGGCAAATCCTCTAGGACATAGAGATTAAAGGGTTCAGAGATGGTGGAATGCTTCTGAAGGTGCTTAAAACCCGTAACTGTAGGGAAATTACTAGCGACCTGAGCCACTGATAAAGAATACTCTTAAGGGGTGAGGTGCTTGTCCTATTTTCTCAGTCAAGGTAGAAAGCAGGTTCTTACGCGCCAAATGTGTCGGTAAAGGGATTAAGCCATGTTTGAACGCTTCACAGAAAAAGCTATTAAAGTGATTATGCTGGCCCAGGAGGAAGCACGCCGCCTGGGACATAACTTCGTGGGTACCGAACAGATCCTCTTGGGTCTCATCGGAGAAGGTACCGGCGTAGCAGCAAAAGTGCTCAAGTCAATGGGGGTTAATCTCAAAGATGCTCGCATTGAGGTCGAAAAAATTATTGGTCGCGGTTCCGGCTTTGTGGCAGTGGAAATTCCGTTCACGCCTAGAGCCAAGCGCGTTCTGGAGCTTTCTCTAGAAGAAGCGCGACAACTGGGCCATAACTACATCGGCACCGAACACCTGCTACTGGGATTGATTCGCGAAGGCGAGGGAGTGGCAGCTAGGGTCCTGGAAAACCTCGGGGTTGACCTCTCGAAAGTCCGGACTCAAGTGATTAGAATGCTCGGAGAAACCGCTGAGGTGACCTCGGGAGCTAGCAACGCTCGCACCAAGACCCCAACTCTCGATGAATTTGGGGCTAACTTGACCCAAATGGCGGCGGAAGGGAAGTTGGATCCGGTGGTGGGGCGTCAAAAAGAAATTGAACGGGTGATCCAGATTTTGGGTCGCCGGACTAAAAATAACCCGGTCCTGATTGGGGAACCCGGGGTGGGTAAAACCGCGATCGCCGAAGGGTTGGCCCAACGGATTGCCAACAACGATGTACCAGATATCCTGGAAGAAAAGCGGGTCGTCACCTTAGATATTGGGTTACTGGTTGCCGGAACCAAATATCGGGGTGAATTTGAAGAACGCCTTAAGAAAATTATGGATGAAATCCGCTCGGCGCGGAACGTCATCCTGGTGATTGATGAAGTCCACACCCTAATTGGGGCGGGTGCAGCTGAAGGGGCGATCGACGCCGCTAATATCCTGAAACCGGCCTTAGCCCGAGGTGAATTGCAGTGCATCGGGGCGACCACCCTGGATGAGTATCGCAAGCACATCGAGCGGGATGCAGCCCTAGAACGCCGGTTCCAGCCGGTGATGGTGGGTGAACCCACGGTGGATGAAACCATTGAAATTCTCTTTGGTTTGCGCGAGCGCTACGAGCAACACCACAAACTGAAAATCTCCGATGAAGCCCTCGACGCTGCCGCCAAGCTGTCCGATCGCTACATCAGCGATCGCTTCTTACCGGATAAAGCGATCGACCTTGTAGATGAAGCCGGTTCTCGGGTGCGTTTAATTAACTCCCAACTGCCCCCGGCGGCTAAAGAACTGGATAAAGAACTGCGGCAAGTGCTCAAAGAAAAAGACGACGCCGTGCGTTCTCAGGACTTTGACCGCGCCGGAGAATTGCGCGATCGCGAAATGGAAATCAAAGCCGAAATCCGGGCGATCGCCAGCACCAAAAAAACCGGCGTCAGCGACACCGAACTCTCCCCCGTCGTCACCGAAGAAGACATCGCCCAAATCGTGGCAAGTTGGACCGGCGTTCCGGTGAACAAACTCACCGAATCTGAATCCGAGAAACTGATGCACATGGAAGACACCCTGCATCAGCGTCTGATCGGTCAAGAAGAAGCCGTTAAAGCCGTCTCCCGCGCCATTCGTCGCGCCCGCGTCGGCTTGAAAAACCCCAATCGCCCGATCGCCAGCTTTATCTTCTCCGGTCCTACCGGCGTGGGTAAAACCGAACTGACCAAAGCCCTCGCGTCCTACTTCTTCGGTTCAGAAGACGCCATGATTCGCTTGGATATGTCCGAGTACATGGAACGCCACACCGTTTCCAAGCTAATCGGGTCTCCTCCGGGTTATGTCGGGTATAACGAAGGCGGACAACTTACCGAAGCCGTTCGCCGTCGTCCCTACACCGTGGTCCTATTCGATGAAATCGAAAAAGCCCACCCCGACGTCTTCAATATGCTCCTGCAAATCCTAGAAGACGGACGCCTCACCGACGCCAAAGGTCGCACGGTAGACTTCAAAAATACCTTGCTGATCATGACCTCTAATATTGGGTCTAAGGTCATTGAAAAAGGTGGCGGTGGACTTGGATTTGAATTTTCTGAAAACCAAGCCGACGCGCAGTACAACCGCATTCGTAGCTTGGTCAACGAAGAACTCAAAAACTACTTCCGTCCCGAGTTCCTCAACCGTCTGGATGAAATTATCGTCTTCCGTCAGTTGATCAAGGACGAAGTGAAGTTAATCTCGGAAATCATGCTGAAAGAAGTCTTCAGCCGCTTGACCGAGAAAGGAATTACCTTACAAGTCACCGATCGCTTTAAAGAACGATTGATTGAAGAAGGGTATAACCCAGCTTATGGTGCAAGACCCCTGCGCCGTGCCATCATGCGTCTGTTAGAAGATGTCTTAGCTGAGGAAATCCTCTCCGGTCGTGTTAAAGAAGGCGAGACTGCCATTGTGGACATTGGAGAGGAAGGTCAAGTGATCGTCCGACCTGGTGAACAGCGTGAACTGCTGCCACAAACGGCTGAATAGAAGGAATAGATCGGGTGGCAGTCGCCTCAATCGTGGGTTAAGTGACTGCGTCTAATTCCCCCTTAGAGTATTAAAAAAGACGGTAGAGGATTTAATTCTCTACCGTTTTTATTTCCCTATTTATGCCGAGTAGATTAGCGTAAAAAACTACTAACCAACCACAGCACAAAAAAGGTAAAACTAGCCGCTAAACCATCTGCTGGGAATAGCACTCCTAAACTTGTCAACCAAGTGCCTAATGGCGCACCCACCAGTAACCCCCCCAGTAAAGCGAGGATTGTGATTACCACAGCTCGACCGAATTTTTTTTCTTTACGATTGAGAAAATAAAGACCAATTCCCACCCCTATCGCTAAGGCTAAGGGTGCAGAAGTTGGTTGCAACAAACTCAGAAGGCTCAATGCAAAAAAACCTCCACCAGGCCAGACAATATCCGACCGAGAGGGAGTATCTAACAGACCTTGTAACCAGGCTGGAGCCTCTTTTGTCGGAGTTGGGGGTGCAGCAGGCATCGTGCGGACTTCCCGTTCAGCAAAGCGAATCCGTTCCGGGACCTTAATTTTGCCCTCTTGACGCTGCCGCAGACGCTGCATCAGAATTTCATCATAGGCCGATTCAATCAGATCGACTTGTTGGCGATCGCCACTATGCAGTTCGCTCATGCGAGTGCGGGCTTCTTGGATTTCCTCAAACGAAGCGTTTTCTGAGACTCCTAACTGTTCGTAGCAACTTAATTCGCTCATCGGATTTTCTTCCACCTCTTATTTTAAACTACCATTGACACTCACCCATCCACAAGTCCTTATTTTTCCCACCCCGGACCAGGGTCAATCTACTTAAAATCAAGACTTGTAGACCCAATCATTATATTTTTTTCCGAAGTTGCGCGGCAAAATCGGGGATCAACCGGGGAGTATGCTGGAGTCCCGCTGTAAAATCGAGCCATCATCGAAAAATTAGCGTTCCCTTGGACTAATTACTAGAATAACCCGACTACTTTCCCATCGTCCCGAGGCGATCGCTTGCATTCGGTTAAACAATAACCGAAGAGTGTCTCAACTCTAACCCAAACCCTCAGATATTGGACGTTCTTCTTTAGTTTATCTTGCCGACCTCGGGCGGGGGACATTTCTTCCTTCCCGAGGCTGAGATAGGGGATCCGCGATCGCCAAGGCGTTATGCCTGCTTAAACCCCGTTCATGGACAGCACTCCCCATTTAAGGGGCCATAATACCCCCAACCCTGCGCTTTTCCTCCCTCAAAAAAAATTCCCCCCCTCGTCCCTGTTCAACTTAATAATACCCATCTGGTGAGTTCAACTATGAATCAATCCTATCCGCAAGCATTCATCATCGGTGCCAGTCAGGGAATCGGACTCGGGTTTGTCAAAAAATGCTTAGAAATCCCCGATATTGCTACCATTTTTGCGACTTATCGCCATCCCGATTCTGCCGTAGAATTATTAACCCTGAGTACCCAATATCCTCATCGGTTAATTTGCCTATCAATGGACTTAACAGAAGAAGCGCAAATACAAGAAGCGATCGCTCGAATTAAGCATCACACCGACTCTCTAAATTTCGTCATTAACTGTGTCGGAATTTTGCATGATTCCACCTTCCAACCAGAAAAAAGTTTGCAGCAAATTAACCCAGAAAACTTAATGCGTTACTTTCAAGTCAATAGCATCGGTCCCGTCTTATTAGCCAAACATTTACTCCCCCTGTTCCAACATAATCAGCGCAGTATTTTTGCCACAATTTCTGCAAAAGTGGGCAGTATTGAGGACAATAAACTCGGCGGTTGGTATGGATATCGCGCCTCAAAAGCCGCCTTAAATATGCTGATGAAAACCGTTGCCGTTGAATATCCCCGCAAAGGCGCAAAAACAATCGTCGTCACCCTCCATCCCGGCACCACCGACACCCGCTTATCCAAACCCTTCCAGGGCAACGTTCCCCCAGAAAAATTATTTTCCATACAAAAGACCGTTTCTCAACTTTGGACCGTTCTAGAGAATTTAAAAGAAACCGATACAGGGGAGTTTTTCTCCTGGGATGGAACGCGCTTGCCTTGGTAAATTTAGAGACCTGGGATGGTCCCTCTCAAAACTATCCTTGCCCTAAGTCTGGGGGAATTAGTCCGTTGGCGAGTGATATCAACGGGCATTGATACCCTAGGTTGAGCAATAGGGAGAGCCTTTGGATATTTTCCTTTCCCTTATTCCCCTAACTGTATCAGGGAAAGCTCCGTCCTGTTATGGCCTTGCCTTGCTAGGGCTTCAAACCGCTACTGTTCCGATAGCCTAGAGTGGGGAGGTTGTTACCCCGGAGGACAGTCTGAGTGGGTCGGTCTTAGTCCGGTGGGACGTTTTGCATCTCGTTGTTATTCTGTGGTTTAAAAATAATGGAGTGAGTTAGAGGGGGCATTCGGTCAGAAGATTTGGATCCTGAAATCGCACTGCATCAGACAGCAGTCGAATCCAGCTAGGGCAGAAGGGAAAATCTGATGGGAACCAAACAGAAATTAGATCGTCCTCCCTCTAAACCGAATTCTAATATAACTAGAATTATTAAAAAGGTGGCTGTACTGGTTGACGGACAGCGGGTTTCATCCTGCTCATTATTAACCCCCTTCTTCCCGGAAAACATAGCGATCGCCCATACCCAGAGATCACCCAAACCGAAGCAGACCCGGAAGATAGGCCTCCGAAACTTATTCCACGGGGTAAGCCACTTTTTAGAATAGGGGTGATTTGCAAACGGCGGTAACGGTTTGGTTACATACATTAACTATAAAATAAATAAAAAGTATTGTGGATAACTTTACGAACTCCCTAAAAGGTGCTAAGCTCAAAAAGATTAATTGAGAAAATCCTATTTCAAATGTTCTCTCCTTGTTTACGTGAGGAAACTGGGTAGATGCCAGCCCTGTAACTTTATCTTTACGGAAAAATATCAAGCTATCGAAAGCCAACCCTAGGGTAAGGGCTATATTGTTTTGCGCTGCCATCTGAAGCTAGGGCAAAATTTTTAGCAAGCGATAGTTTTTGCAGGGAATTGAACCGCTCAAAAATTGGGTTCAATAGTCAGAAGTTATACAGAAGTCAAACATTACGCAAACGCGATCGCTAACTTCTAGAGACGATAATGGTAAGCAAGTCAACATTGAGTGGTTTTTGAACATCCGCCCTAACTATCAACCCCCCTAAATCAGCTATCAGTCGTGCAACAGGATGTATTTTTTTAATACAAAGAGTGAGAAATGTAGTACATCTTCCCACTCTCCCCTAGTGGCAACTGCGAGAACCTTCGCGGGTGTCCTCCTTCTCCCTCTACATAAATCGCGAGGGTTTCCACACTATTCGGAGATTTGCATGAACAGCTTCCCTTACCGAATTTGTCATTTATCTAAATATTATCCGCCAGTACCCGGGGGAATAGAGACTCACGTTCAAACCCTAGCCCGGGCGCAAGCTGCTTTAGGTGCTGAAGTTACGGTATTGTCTGTCAATGGGTTTGATGAGGAAGGACGTCTATCTAATCGCACAAAAACCGTTCAAGAAATGGATGGAAACGTGCGGGTGATCAAGCTGGGTCGCCATATTTCAAAGGCGCGGTTCGATATTTGTCCCGAACTTCCACAAAAACTGTGCCGATTGGTTCGCCACTCTAATACTTTATTTCATCTGCACACCCCCAATCCAACGATGCTAACAGCGATGCTGGCTGTCCCCAAGCAAGTGCCGTTGGTCATCACCCACCACAGCGACATTATTAAGCAACGATTTTTGAAGTATGCGATTCGACCGTTTGAGCATTTGGTTTACAGCAAATCATCTCGCATCCTGACTACGAGTTCTCAATATATCGTTGGGTCTAAGTTTTTACACTGTTACAAAAATAAACTGGATTCTTTACCTCTGGGTCTAGATTGTACACCATATACTCATCCCAACTCAGCCGCCCTTTCCTTTGCCCAAGAATTAAAACAAAAATATCAAGGGCCGATTTGGTTGAGTGTGGGCCGGCTAGTTTACTACAAAGCTATGCAGGTGGCGATCGAAGCCTTGACCCGGGTGCCAGGAACCCTGATCGCAGTCGGGGTAGGTCCTCTGCAAGAAGAACTCAAAAATCAGGCCAAACAGTTAGGGGTAGAACACCGGATTGTTTGGCTAGGGCGCGTCAATGAGGATCAGCTCGTGGGGGCTTATCATGCGGCAACTGCTTTGTGGTTTCCGTCTAACGTGCGGAGTGAAGGATTTGGGTTGGTTCAAGTAGAGGCAATGGCCAGTGGCTGTCCGGTGATCAATTCGGATATTATCTGTAGTGCAGTGCCTTGGGTGAGTCGCCATGAACGAGAGGGTCTGACGGTGCCGATTAACGACCCGGTTGCGTTTGCTCGGGCCGCCAGAAGACTGCTAGAGGAGCCAGGTTTGCGCGATCGCCTCGCGGCAGCCAGTCGGAAACGAGCGGAATATTTTGATCACATCAAGATGGCGAATCGCAGCCTTGAAATTTACGAAAAAGCTTTGATTCCTCGTCAAAATTTTGTGGTTGAATTGATAGAACAGGCTCGGGAGATCGAGACTCGAAATAATCAGATCGTTACTGAGAAATTATGAAGGTCTTGCACATTTGTGCTGGTAATTTGTTTGGTGGGGTGGAGACCATGCTGGTGACCCTGGCAAAACAGCGAAATTTATGTCGGTCAATGCAGCCCCACTTTGCCTTGTGCTTTGAGGGGAGATTGTCAGAGGAATTGCGAAGCGCTGGGGTTAGCGTTCACTTACTAGGAGGGGTGCGAGTCAGCCGACCCTGGACTGTTTGGCAGGCACGCCAGCAGCTCGCTCGACTGTTAACAACAGAAGGGTTTGATGTGGTAATATGCCACTCATGTTGGCCCCAAGCGATTTTTGGGCCAGTGGTTCAAGAAAAGAAATTGCCCCTGGTGTTTTGGTGTCACGATACCCCAAAAGGTCAGCACTGGCTGGAGGGGTGGGCCAAGCGGATTCCACCGGACTTGGCGATCGCCAACAGTAATTACACTCTGGCTGCTCTGCCGAATCTTTATCCTGGAGTTCTCAGTAAAACTCTTTACCTTCCTGTCCCCTATCCAGAAATTGGCGATCGCCCCTCGATTCGCCGTGTAGTTCGCGCCGCATTAAATACCCCAGAAGATGCTATTGTCATTATTCAAGCATCTCGGCTAGAGCGATGGAAGGGGCAAACGTTGTTGCTGTCTGGGTTGGCCCATTTGCGAGATCTGCCGGATTGGATCTGCTGGATAGCTGGGGGAAGTCAGCGCCCTCATGAAGCGAAATACCTCGAAGAACTGGAAGCGCAAGCACAAGAGATGGGAATCAGCGATCGGGTTCGTTTTTTAGGGCAAAGGGCTGATGTACCGAAGTTATTAGCCGCAGCTGACATTCACTGCCAACCCAATACCGGGGCAGAACCCTTTGGGATTGCCTTTGTAGAAGCCCTTTATGCAGGGTTGCCCGTGGTGACCACAGCGATGGGCGGAGGGGCCGAAATTATCAATGAGTCCTGTGGGCGGTTAGTGGCACCCAATGATCATAAAGATTTGGGGGATGTTCTCAGAGGTCTGATTATTAATCCAGGAGATCGAGCCGCTCTTGCTGCGGGAGGGCTGGCAAGGGCCAAGCAACTCTGCGATCCGGCAAGGCAACTGACTCGACTTGACGATTTGTTATCGGAATTGGTTAAGCAGGAGGCCGTGGCATGATTGCATCTGATGACACAGAGGAAGCCAGGCACATGGATGTCGAAACCCGTGCACGGCAAAGCGGAGGTGCAAGCAGCACTCCGGTCTACGAAATGGTCGCCAAAGCTATAGCTGCACGATATAACGGTGGCGGGGTGCTAGTGGATGTCGGATGTGGCAATGGCCATCTTTGGCCCTTCGTTCGTGAACATTTCGACCGTTATATCGGCGTGGATGCGGTACGCTACGATGGCTTGCCAACGGAGGCAGAATTTATTCCCCTAGATTTAGATTCTGGGAAAGCACCTTTACCCGAGGGCTTGGCTGATGTCGTCTGTTCGGTAGAGACAATTGAACACTTAGAGAACCCCCGTGCTTTTATGCGAGAACTGGTCAGGTTAACCAAGCCAGGAGGGTGGGTCATTGTTACAACGCCGAATCAACTCAGCTTACTCAGTAAACTCACCTTGATATTGAAAAATCAATTTAACGCCTTTCAAGAAGCACCTGGCCTTTATCCCGCACATATTACGGCATTGCTAGAAATAGATTTGATTCGGATTGCTAAAGAATGTGGCCTGAGTGATGTCAAAATAGAATATAGCGATCGGGGTCGCATCCCGTTTACAGGATGGAATTGGCCCAAGATGTTTAAATTTAGGGGGCGCTCATTTAGCGATAATGTGCTGTGTGTAGGTCTAAGAGTTTTATAAACTTTACCGTTCCTTTTAAGGAATTGGGTAACAACCGCAGTAAAATCTACAAATCAGTCAATCAGAATACGGATGTTCTGTAGCGTTTTCCCTAGGAGAAGACCTGTGAATCCTTCCTTGATTTGGTGGTTAAGTTGCCAAGCCTATAAAAGAAAATTATATTGGATAGCTCGCTTACTGAAAGCCATTAATTTTTTAGTTTTTCACGCCATATTGCCTCCGGAGTGCGAAATAGAAAAAGATATTCAACTCTGCCATTATGGACTCGGCGTTGTTGTTCATTGTAATGTAAAGATTGGACATCGGGTAAAAATTTACCATCATGTCACCCTGGCAGCACAGACTTGGGTCGGTTCAGAACACAAAATTTTCATTGAGGATGACGTAATCATTGGCTCAGGCGCAGCGGTCATTGGGCGAGGCAACCAAAGTTTGACTATTGGGAACAATGCAAGGATTGGGGCTAATGCCGTAGTTACCCACGACGTGCTGCCCGGTCAAACAGTCGTGGGTGTGCCTGCGCGACCCTTGCAAAAAAACATTAATCCGGCAAGCATAGCAGAATAAACTGTTAACATCCACCTGAAAAGTGGCTGAGGATTTTTAAATCATGAAATTTTATCCGGTTTTAGTGTAAAATAAAATTCTAGAAAATTACTTTCAAATTAAATACTGAACATTATGAAAATTACAGGGATTTTAAAGCCCGAATATTTTTATCAACCCCGAGTTGCACTACAGCGACTGTTACCCTTTAAGGCCCTATCATCTGATGAATTTATCCATCAACTGTTGCCTTGGGGACTGTCTATTAGAATTCGTCCTCGGGAAGAACATGGAAGAATAGTTTGCACATTAGGAGTCATTGATCTAGTAGTAACAGAAACACTGTGGCGATTAGCTGATCCAGGCGAACTAGCAGTCGATGTTGGGGCTAATATTGGTTACATGACTTCCATTTTGGCGGCTCGGGTGGGATCTATAGCCGGTGGGTCTGTTCGAGCCTTTGAGGCTCATCCTGAGATATTTCAAGAACTGAAATACAATGTTGAGCAATGGCGAGTACAACTCCCCCTGAGTCAGATAGAAATTCAGCAAGTGGCAGTATCCGAACACCGAGGAACTGTTACCCTAGGAGTACCCGAGTCTTTTACAACAAATCGAGGGCTCTCTTCTATTGTCAATTTAGAAACCAACTCTAATCAATCCACTCTCACTGATTTCAAAACTCTAGCGGTAGAATCAGTTTCCTTAGATAATTTATTTCCCACTTCCGAAAAAATTGGCGTTTTGAAGTTAGATGTAGAAGGTCACGAAATTTCTGTACTCAAAGGAGCAAAAAACTTGTTGTCCCAAAAAAGAGTTCGTGATTTTATTTTTGAAGAGCATCGAGAATATCCTACTTCGGTGACTAAATATTTTGAAGAAATCGGCTATACAGTCTTTCGTATACAACGGAAGTTTTTTGGCCCGGCACTTTTACCCCCCGATTCTAAAGTCCCAAGGACTAGATGGGAACCAACAAGTTTTCTCGCTACCAAGCACCCACAACGGGCGATAGGACGTTTTAAAGAATCAGGATGGAAATCTTTAATTCGGTGACACTGGGCAAGTCACTTAATTATAAAGGGGCAACTATTCATCAACCATTATGGGAAATATCCCAAATTTACTCGATTGAGTAATTCTAATTTGCCCTGTGCTTTAGTCAATTTTAACATTCAGGCAGCCTCTAAAAATTTTTAATGTAATTTTGAATTACCAATGAAAAAACCCAATCTTTTTCTAGTAGGGGTATTTAAATCGGGAACGACATCCATGCATAATTATTTAGCTCAACATCCCGAAATTTTTATGTCACCCTGTAAAGAGCCTTATTATTTTGCGTTCGATCTAAATCCGTATTGGCGCATCAAAGAAATTTCTGAATATTTATCACTTTTCAACTCTGCTAGAGATGTCAAATATCTGGGGGAATCGTCTCCCGGTTATATGTATTCAGAGGTCGCCGCAAAACAAATTAAAGAATTTTGTCCTAATGCAAAAATTATTGTGATGCTTCGCAACCCTGTCGATATGATATATTCCCTACATGGGCAATTATTGTTAACTGCAAATGAAGATATTTTGGATTTTGAGCGAGCATTAGCAGCCCAGAACGAACGGCGACAAGGAAACTTCATCCCAGTATCTTGCGATGAACCTAAGTTCTTATTTTACTTTGATGTTGCGAAGTATTCATTCCAATTAAAAAGATATATAAATTTATTTGGTAGAGAAAATATTCACGTAATTTTGTTTGATGATTTTGGAAAAAAAACCGCAGCTACTTACAAGCAAACTCTTGATTTCTTAGGAGTCGATTCTACTTTTAAAGCCGCCTTAGATGTTCATAATTCTGCCCAGCAAATTCCCAACTTGGCTGTTCGGTCATTCCTTTATAAGCGACCTGCTTTAAAAAAGTCATTTCGACGAGTTTTACCTTCCTTTTTCATTAATGGGTTGCGCGACAGTTTGGGGAAATTGACACAGCCACAACGACCAAAAAGTATGCAACCAGTAGTGCATTCTCAACTAACTCAGCTATTTCAGCCTGAAATTGAAGAACTAAGTAGTCTGTTAAATCGAGATCTTAATCATTGGCTAAAGTAGCCTGAATAATAAATCATTTACATTGTGCTTGTTTTATAAAAACGTAACCGCTTAAAAAATAATGAAAGAATGTAGAAATTAATTTGGGAACTAGGGAGAGAAACACCCAGAACATGAGTTAAATCAATTTTTTAAGAGGAAGTAAAATGATGCAAAAAACCACAGGAAGTTTAACCCATTCCTCTCCTATGACCGATCAATTAGAGTGGACATCGGCGCATACATTCATTTTGCTCCAGTTTACCCTTCAAATCATGCTGCTGTTCCCTCCCTTCGGAGTCCTGCGGGCACCGATGCGGATTGCCTCCTTCGCCCTTAGTTTATTTTTATTGGTAAAGCTGCGAGGAGAGGGTCCCCAGCACCCTGCCACGACTCCTGCAATGTGGGTACTTCTCATCCTCTTACTATCGTTCTGTCTGCACCCCTCAATGAATACCCTGGCAGCAGGGGCAGCGCAATGCGCCATGTACGTGGCCATCCTCGGCCCCCTCTTCTGGGTATCCCGTGTAAAGATGACACCCAAGAGATTTGAGAGCTTAATTTTTCTTTTGTGGGGGTTTCACACCTTAAGTTCTGTAGTTGGTGTGTTGCAAACCTACTTTCCAGGTCGATTTCAACCCTATCTTTCAAGTGCTATTCAGAATAGCCAATGGGGAGGAGAGAACCTGTTAATCACTTTGGCAAGTGGAGATCAGGTTTACAGACCAATGGGGCTAACTGATAGACCCGGTGGGGCTGCAACGGCTGGTTTTTATGCTTTGTTGTGGGGGGTTGGCATTGCCCTAAAAGTACGGAACCCAATACTCAGGCTTGCGGGTTTGGGCACAGGGGCAGTTGGTCTTTTCTCAATCTACCTGTCCCAAGTCCGTTCTATTTTGGTATTTTCTGGCATTACTATGGTCTGCCTAGCCGTAGTCTTGGCGAGGACAAAGCAATTTGGGCGTCTGACAGCCATGACGGGAAGTGTTACAGCTCTTTTTGTAGGAAGCTTCACCTGGGCAGTTGCAGTTGGCGGGGAATCAACACTCGCACGCATCACTAGCTTGTTTGCGGAGCGCCCCGATGAAGTTTACCAGCAAAGCCGAGGTCTTTTCTTACAGCATACGATTGAAAACCTGTTGCCTCAATATCCTCTGGGGGCGGGACTGGGGCGATGGGGAACGCTCCTGGGCTATTTTGGTAATACCAGTGACCCTGTTAGTCAGCCCATCTGGGTCGAAATTCAGTGGACAGGATGGCTGTTAGATGGGGGCGTACCCCTGATCGTTGCTTCCAGTGCTGCACTTTACTTTGCCTGCCTCACTGCATGGAATATAGCGCTCAATCGAGAATTGGGGGACTTTGCTCTGTGGGGAGGATTGATTTTTGCTTACAATATCGGAACTTTGGCAATTACTTTCAATTACCCGCTTTTTAACAGTCAGGGCGGAATGGAGTTCTGGTTACTGAACACTGCATTGTTTGTTGCTGCCTACAATAGCGAGATGCAGGGTGACAAACCTGCTCCCAGGGGGGTGGGATGAAGCCTTACCTGCTAGTCACGGGTGATTTTGTCAAGACCGGCGGAATGGATAGAGCAAATTTTGCCTTAGCTGATTACCTGGCGCGTCAAGGGGCGCAGGTACATCTGGTTGCCTATCGCGTCGCCCCTGAATTGTTAGCTTATCCGAATATCACCTTTCATAAGGTGCCAAAAGTTGGAAATTCCTATTTACTCAGTGGCTCTTTGCTTGACTGGGTGGGGCGTGAGCAGGCAAGGCGCGTTACAAAGGCAGGTGGCAGAGCTCTGGTGAACGGAGGCAACTGCCAGTGGGGGGATATCAATTGGGTGCATTACGTTCATGCTGCCTACAAAGCTGAAAATAAAACTGGGTTGCTGCGTCAAATTAAGGGAGCAGTTTCTTATAGACGTTCTTTGGTAGGAGAACGGCAGGCTTTGCAATCTGCTCGACTGATCATTGTCAACTCAGAGGTAACGAAACGGGATCTAGTAGAGAAATTAGGGATTTCAGGCGATCGCATTCATCCGGTGTACTATGGTATAGAGGCCAAAATTTTCTATCCAGCAACCCCTCGTGAGCGGGCTGAACTCCGCCATAGACTGGGGTGGTCTACTCAGAAACCCATTGTGGTTTTTATTGGGGCTTTGGGCGATCGCCGCAAGGGATTTGATACACTCTTTCAAGCTTGGGAGAGGTTATGCGCTGACCCCATCTGGGATGCTGATTTGGTCACGATTGGAGTTGGTGCGGAACTGCCCCTATGGCAGAGCCGTGCTGCTGAGGCTGGCATTGCTTCCCGCATTCATTTTTTGGGTTTCCGTTCGGATGTACCAGATTTGTTGCGCGCTGCCGATTGTCTAGTTGCCCCGACTCGTTATGAAGCCTATGGCTTGGGAGTGCACGAGGCGCTCTGCTGTGGTTTACCAGCCTTGGTGAGTGCTACGGCTGGGGTTGCGGAACGGTATCCTTGCCAGTTAAAAGATTTGTTGCTGCCATCTCCTGAAGATGTTGCCGACTTGGCGGCGCGACTTGGCCGATGGCGGGAGGCCACCGAGCAATACAGCAAGCTAGTGAATACCTTTTCACAAGAACTGTGCGGTTATACCTGGGACATTATGGCAAAAAACATCTTAAAAAAGGCGGAAAATAATTCTTAAACTGAGTATAGAATCTGCTTAATTATTCCATTAAATTATTGTGGGGATAAGAGGGCGCAAGAAGGTACGATTTTGAACAAATTTGAGAAAGGATAAAAATCAACACCTATGTCGTTAGATAACTTGATTGTTTTTACTCATATCCCAAAAACTTCTGGAACGTCGTTTCAAAAGTCTCTTGTTGAAACTAATATAAATGACGACCAGATTTATATATACAAGGATTTGAAAAGATTTATTCAAGAGCATAATCGTTATAAGTTTGTGGTGGGTCACGTTCCTTATGGGTTACATTATTTTACCAATAAAAAAGTAAAATGTATTACATTTCTAAGATATCCTATAGAACGGGCTGTTTCGTTTTATTTTTTTATTAAGGATTCAGACACCCGATTTTATAAACATCCTCTACGAGATTATGTAGATTCAGTAACCTTGAAAGAATTTTATGAAAACAAGAAGTTTCAGAGCCAGCAAACGAAATTCATTTCTGGTTTTATAAATGATAGGCTTTATCCCTCGGTTCCATATCCTGGAGGGAATAAATTAATTCTTAACACAGCAATTGCTCATTTTTAAAATAATTACTCTTGTTTTTGAATATTAGAAAAATTTGATGAATCCATTGCTAAGTTTCAAAAGCAATTCAAATGAGAAAAATATGTTGAAGTTAGCTATCATGAAAAACAGAAAAAAGACCTAAAAATTTCTGATTTAGAGCGTCGGGCAACGCTCGATTCTTCAAAAAAAGTTCACAGTCTTGATTTACAACTCTATGATTTTGCATTCAATTATTTTGAACAGTTTTGAAATACCAATAATTTTTTATTGCCTACTATGAAAATAGGACATTATGAGCAAGGAATTAGCAGGCCCGGGGGGGTTGGTACTTATATCCGTCGTCTCAGTAACGCTCAGTCTCTTGCAGGTCATACGGTATATTACCTGGATACTTGGCCTTTAACTGGTGATCCAGGACGAAAGATAGCCACTGTTATTGTTGGAGACGAATCTGACTTATTTATGCAGGCAAAGACGTTAGGTTTAGATATTCTTCATCTGCATAGACATGTTAGTTTCTTTCCACCGGATTGTGTCCCACTGATTAGGACGGTTCACAATAATAATCCTTACTGTCCTAGCGGTACAAGATACCTGAAGAGATCGAGCCAACCTTGCGATCGCCCTTATAGTTTTGGAGGATGCCTCTGGGGGCACTTAATAGACTATTGTGGGAGCATTAGACCGCAACGCTTTTACCCAGGCTTTCAAAGGACTTGGCAAGATATACAGACCCTCGATAAAGTAACAACGATCGCTAACAGTCAGTTTGTCAAAGACCAGATGCTCCGGTCTAATTACCCAGCCGACAACCTTCACGTCCTACATTATCCTGCACCTGATATAGAAGAATATTTCTCCCCAGAACAGGGGGAACTCCCCCACTTCATTTTTTTGGGCAGAATTACCCCAGAAAAGGGTTTAGTCTGGCTTTTACGGGCACTAGCTGAAGTCAAAGTGCCAATTCACATGGACATTGCTGGTACCGGAACTCAGCAGCAAGAGCAAGCGATACGTCATCTAGCTGACCGCCTGGGACTGATGAATAAAATTACATTTCACGGCTGGGTCAATGAAGCAAAGACTATCCAACTGATCCATAAAGCCAGAGCATTAGTGTTTCCTTCTGTGTGGCACGAGCCTGCGGGACTCGTCAGTTTGGAAGCAGCAGCAGCTGGTAGACCAATCATTGCTAGCAAGGTAGGAGGAATCCCCGAATATGCCTTGCGCCTCCAAAATGCCTTACTTGTAGAACCAAATGATGTGGGCGGACTAGCACGGAGTATCGAACAGCTAGCTGAAGACTGGTCCCTGGCACAACAGATGGGAGCCGAGGGGCTTTCTAAGGCAAAAGAATATTTTGCCTTAGAAAGCCATTTGCAAGAACTCGCAAGGCTCTACCAACTTGCTCTAGACAGACACAGGAGGTTAAATGAGCGTGTTGAAGAACCTATTTAATCTGTCTATGCGGGTAGTTCCCCACATCCTCTATGTAATTGCCTGGAGATCACAGCTTGGTATTGACCAACAGGTGTTTTTAGATCATGCAGCTTAATAAAGCAGGACTGGTGTATCGAGACGCCACTACCTATTGTGTTGGTTTTGTCAACCAAAATATCACGTAAGTTTTATGGCCATTTTACTTAATAACTGGTTCTGGGCTCTTGTACGCTTCCGTGAAATCTCTGCAAAGATTTGGTAAAGTTCCATTACAGTAAAATTTTTACTATAAGATTAATCTATGTAACTACCTAAACCTTGCATAAAGCGTTCCAGGCATCTACTGAATTCTGTTAGGTAGTCAAAAAACCGGATGACAGTAACTCTGTACAAAAATTCCTTGTCGTGACCTATAAGTTAGTCAATGGCTGTTTCTACACATTGGCTCACTTAGCTTATCCAATCTTCATAATTAACTGAAATGGCAAATTTCTTGGGCACTTTTGGAAACGATAGCTTAGTTGGGACAGCGGAAAATGATGCGCTGTATGGTTATGCGGGTAATGACACACTTCTGGGTAGCGATGGCAACGACCTCCTTAATGGGGGCACGGGCGATGACATTCTTGATGGTGGAGTGGGCAATGACCGCTACGCCGTGGACAGTACCGGCGACGTAATCATAGAGAGCGCCAATGGTGGAACAGATGTAGTCCAGTCTTCCATCAGTTGGACTTTGGGGGCGGAGTTAGAGAATCTAAGCTTAACCGGCACCGACACAATCAACGGCATCGGCAACTCTTTGAATAACTCTATTATCGGAAATGCTGCCAATAACAACCTTGAGGGAGGTTATGGCAACGATAACCTCAATGGAGGCAAGGGCGATGACACCCTGATAGGTGGCGGGGGCAATGACCGCTACGTCGTGGACAGTACCGGCGACGTGATCGTAGAGAGCGCCAATGGCGGCACCGATGTAGTCCAGTCTTCCATCAGTTGGACTTTGGGGGCGGAGTTAGAGAATCTAAGCTTAACCGGCACCGACACAATCAACGGCATCGGCAACTCTTTGAATAACTCTATTACCGGAAATGCTGCCAATAACAACCTTGAGGGAGGTGATGGCAACGATAACCTCAATGGAGGCACCGGCGATGACCGTATTAGCGGGGGTGGGGGAAATGATACCCTCAATGGGGGCATCGGCAATGATACCCTTAGCGGGGGAGCTGGCGATGACATTTACTACGTGGATAGTGAGGCTGAAAGCCTCTTGGAGAGCTTTGGGGAAGGTGTAGATCAGGTCAGAAGTTCTGTCACCCGAACGCTAGAAGACAACCTGGAGAACCTCTTTCTACTCAGCACCTATGCTATCAACGGTACGGGGAACACCCTCGACAATATAATCTCCGGAAATACAGCAAGCAACTTCCTCATTGGTAACGCCGGTAATGACCAGCTCTACGGTAACGCGGGCGAAGACACTATCGAGGGGGGAGAAGGCGATGACACTCTGGGCGGAGGTCCCGGCAATGACAGCCTTAGCGGGGGGACGGGCGATGATGTCTACGGTGTCGATGGTATCAACGACATCATCTTTGAGAGCGCTACGAGCGGTATCGATCGCGTTCAGGCTTTGATAAGTTGGACTCTGGGAGACAACCTCGAAAACTTGGCCCTGATGGGAGCACAGGCCATCAATGGCGCGGGTAATGCTGAAGACAACATTATCATAGGGAATAATGCTAAAAACATCCTGCATGGGTTAGAGGGGGATGATACCCTCGATGGCGGACTCGGCAACAATAGCCTAGTGGGAGGTCTAGGCAATGATGTCTACTATATTGGCAGTGACGGTGACAGAATTTTTGAAACCCCAGAAGAAGGTATCGATCTCGTCCTTTCTTCTATCACCTATACACTAGAGGCTGAACTAGAAAGCTTGACCCTGACAGGTACTGACATTATCAGCGGAACCGGCAACACCCTCGACAACACCATTACAGGAAATGAAGCCGATAATATCCTTGATGGTGTCCAGGGCAATGATAGTCTGGCTGGAGGGATGGGCAATGATACTTATGTTGTGGATAGTGACGGCGACAGAACCCTAGAGAATTCGGGAGAAGGAACTGATTTAGTCGAGACTTCCATCAACTGGACGCTAGAGGCGGAATTAGAAAACTTGACCTTGCTTGATGGTGCTGTCAACGGCACGGGCAATATTTTGGATAACACAATCACCGGCAATGCTGACGACAATATCCTGGAGGGTGCCGAGGGTAATGACAGTATTATCGGTGGAGCTGGCTTTGATGTTCTGGATGGTGGAATTGGCAATGATACCCTGATTGGGGGTGACGATGATGATATTTATATCGTTGACAGTACCGGAGACATTGTTATTGAAGAAAGTTCTACGGGAGGCCTTGATGAGGTTTTTTCTAGCGTATCTTGGACACTGAGTGAAAATGTAGAATCTCTAAGCTTAAGCGGCAGCAGCCACATTAACGGCACCGGCAACGAACTCGACAACTTGATTACTGGAAATATCGGTCGCAATATTCTGGCGGGTGGAGATGGCAATGATACCATAACGGGTAGCAATGGCAATGACAGCCTTCTGGGAAACGAGGGCAATGACAGCTTGGATGGAGGTGCCAATAACGATACCCTGGATGGGGGACTAGGCAATGACACCTTGAGTGGGGGTAGTAGCCGCGACAGCCTCCTGGGCGGTGCAGGTGATGACTCCCTCAATGGGGGTATTCAGAACGACAGCCTCCTCGGCGGCGCAGGCAATGATACGCTAATGGGTGGGGATACTAATTTTAGAGATTACTTTCAATATTCTACAGGAAGGGCATTTGCTACTACTGATGTGGGTGTAGACCTAATTGCTGACTTCAGCGGCACAGGCAACAGCCGAGACCAAATTGTTCTGAGCAAGACGACTTTCACTACTCTGAGCGCCTTGGGAAATGGAAATACTTTGACGCAATTTGAAACGGTCACTAATGATGCCCAGGCTGGCAGTAGTTCAGCCTCCATTGTTTACAATACAGTTAACGGAAACCTATTCTACAACCCGAATGGGGCGGCAGCAGGATTAGGCTCTGGCGCTCAGTTCGCCACCCTCGCTGGTGTTCCTAGTTTAACAGGATCAGATTTTCTTGTGATCGCCTGATGATTTAAAGAGGAGTATTCAGCAGGGTTAGCGATTTTCTAGCCCTGCTGAATACTGCCTCTTTATCAAAGAGTTGATGGAGGTTGGGGGTCTCTATTCTGAAGGCTCTGAGAGCGAGCGTATAATTCTAAATGTTTCTGAACGACTTTTGTCCAGCTTAGTCCTTGAACCCAGTCCCGGCAGCGGTTTTGATACCCTTGAGTTTCAACCCGAGATAAGTCGAGCAATGGACGCAGGGCAGAGGCGATCGCTTCTCCAGAGTTCTGCTTAACCACAAACCCTGTTTTTCCATCATCAACAAACTCATGCATTGCCCCGGCATCCGTGCAGATGACAGGTGTACCGCAAGCCTGAGATTCTAGCAGGGTGAATCCCATTAACTCTGGTACTGGCGTGTATTTACCAAAACAATCCGTGTGAACCGAGGGCAATACAGTTACGAGGGCGGTCCGATATTCTTGTAAGATTCTGGTATCATCTGCATCATGGATAAACTCCACAGGTAGACCCTGTGCTAATTGTTTCAGATCTTTATAGAAGGTCTCGTCGTAGATTCTTCCGATAATTTTAAGATTGCAGTCAGTTTGGTTTAGAAGACGAAACGCTTCTATTAAATAATTAATACCTTTGTGGGGCAAAATCCGACCCACATACAAAATTGTCTTTTCTCGGCCCAGCGAGGGGTCTGGACAAAATCGTGCAATATCTAAACCCCCCTTAATTAAAACTGCTTTTTTTTGAAGCTCCACAGGAATAAAATTAAGACCAAAACGGGAATAGGAGATTGCCTGGTGATAACATCTCAAGACCCCGAACTGATGGTTCAATTTCCACCCTAGTCCGCTGCCCCCACCGTAATCAGTCACAAAAATACGCTTCCGAAGAAGAGAACTACTAAAAGCCCCTATCGCTGAAGCCAAGGCATTTATATGGTGAATATGAACAACATCTGCACTGATAATTGAATTTATATATTGGAGGTTAAAAGAGTTAAGTTTATCCCCCTGAACAAGGGATTTAACCGGATAGATTTCTATCTTAAGGTTACCTTGATAATACTTGTGACGCTCTGACGAAAAGCTCACTAAAGTAGTATCTACAACCTTTGCCATCCAGGTAGCTAGTTCTGTGGGATAACGTTCGCCGCCGCCAATGACAGATGATTGATTAAAATAAGTCGGGCTAATATGAACAACATTCATAAGAGTTTAAGGGGGATGCCTGTTAATTTTTGTAAAATAAATTACTGTGCGATGTTTTGAATTCCTCTCTTACTTCTTTACTGGCAAATAGATAATTACCAAAGAAATCAAGTTCCACACTGTTAATGTCAATTAATATTTTTCTCTTCTCATCAATTAACCAACCTTCGTATGCCATAGATTGGAGGAGTTCCTGAGATTTACTGCCCGCAAGCTGCTCTAAAAGAATATAATCTATACGTCCCTCCTGTAAAAGCTCAAGCATTCCCTGTAAAACTTCTAGTTCCCCCCTTTCTACATCTATCTTGACAATTTTAGATTTTTCGATGGAGTTCACTCTAAAATGATCAGTTAGAGTAACTGTCTCAATTTGAATCCAGTTCTCTTCACACACAAAAACACCATGATTAACCAAAGAGGATGTCCCTGTATTCCTCGGATTATCAGACAAATAAAATTTGAGTATTTCTCCTGATTTTTTATATACAGCCCTGTTATCTATAAAAATGAAGTTACTAGCGTTATTCATTTTAACAGAATCGACTAGCAGTTTATGGAGAACTGGATTAGGCTCAAAAGCAAATATTTTCCCCTTAGAATTGGCACTGCCTGCCATTAGGAAAGAGTAGCTGCCTATATTGGCACCAATATCTATGCAAATATCGCCTGGATTGACTAATTTGGACACTACCCAAGCCGAAAATGGCTCGTTATGTTCCCCGAAGAAATATAAGCTCACACCAGAGATCTCAGCAATGTTAACGTTTAATTGATAGTTACCTATTTTTGCTATTCTAATTTCTGGGATGTCTAAAGTATAGGTGTATGCAATCGGTATGGCTTGCAGCCTTAAATTATTCCTGATAAAAAAATTAGAACCTAAGTAACACAATAGTTTTTCTAAACTTACTTTACCCAAAATCACGAGACTTAATTTTTTGAGCAGGGTTTTTTTAAAATTTTTCATCAAATCTCATACCTCTTTAAAGTCAGTTTTTTAAATCCTAAACAGTTAGGACTATTTTTTAGATATTTATTATTCTGCTCCCCCTTCATTTAATTGCTTCTAGTTCAAAGTAAAGAAACCAGGCGGGAAATATCCAAGTCCATCTTTCTTCGTATACTTGGGGAAATTTATTAGCCATTCTACTTACAATAGACCTATTAAACCGGCTACCTTGGAACTGTAATTGACGCCGTTTTATGGTATATCTAGCTTTTGAGTAATAGGATAAGGCATGATCTCCGCTAAAATAGTCAAATGAGAAATAGCTAAGATGCCATTTATGAGTTGGGTCTATATACGAATTTGCACAGGAAAAGTGAGGAGTAGTAATTTTCAATACCCCCTTCGGTTCTAATATTCTATGAAATTCTTCTAAAGCCTTGGGAATATTATTTAAGTGTTCAATCACATCAAAGCATTCAATTTCTGAAAAATTAGATTCCTTAAATGGGTATGGGAATTGATCTAGATCCCAAACTACATCAGGATTTACTTCAGAACACACATCCAACCTTATTACATTGGCCTGATGCATCCTTTTCCCACATCCGACAGATAACATAGTCATAGAAAATCTCCTTTGATGAATTAATTATTTCTAACGTAAAACTTTAATCAGGCTCTGTCTAGTTGGAGAATCTTCACTTTTATTTTTGATAAGCTATTTAGTTTTAGAGAAAATAGACTTGACAGATAAGTGGAGTCCGCCATATAAATAATTTAAAATTTTGAAAGTGTTCAATTTGTATCGAAATAACGACGGCAGATTAGAGACCTGTTCCTCAAATATATTTTTAGCGTATTTATAAAGTTCTATGTCTAGAGTATTATATTTTTTTATAAGCTCCAAATCTTCTTGTGAAATCTGGTCAGCCCCGCTTCTTCTATTTTTACCCACATTACTTTTAACTGGATAAAATAAGTTGATGAGCTTCCATCCTAACCTATTACTAAATAAAATCAAGCTTTCGTCAAATTTTTCTACAATGCCAAAATAAAAGTGTTGGTTCAGGTTGCTTTTGGCTATTTCTAACATTTGGTTATTACATTCTCCGTAAGCTATCGGCTTCTCTGTTGTGGGACAATTAAACGCAAAAGCAGATAAATAGCGGGTTTGTATATTATATGATCGATCCAGATCATTTTGAATAAATTCTTCTACGCTCATTTTACCTTGTATTCTACAAACATGGTAGTAATGAGAAATTACTCTATCTATGGGTTCACGAAGCATCGTAATGTGAATGGAAGGCACAGGCAAAATTTCATGAAATCCAAAGCCTAAGTGGGTGGCGATCGCCTTAATTTTTTTCCCCTTATCTTCAAGCAAAACTCTTTTGGATTCCTCTGGATTTTCTTGAGCAGTTTGCACCATGCGAAATTCTCCTGGCTTATACTGCCTGCGAGCTATTAAAGAAAGTGAAGTCCCTCCGGTTTTGGGAATATGCATAAAAATAAGTAATTTATTTTTATCATAAGATTCATTTAAGCCCATAAAATTGTTCCTTTTTTCAATCTAATTAACTACCGATACTTTGCTTTTGTGGAAATATCTATTTAGACAGTCGATTTTTCAAGGGTTTTAAATCCAAAATAGGCTCTTAGAATACTTACTGCAAATGGAGAAAAATGGGAGAAAATACCAAACCATAAAACTCCTTTTATTGTAGAAATGTCTAAAAAGAAAAGAAGAACAATTTGTAAAGATATTCTCAGAGGAATCTCTACCCAAGCATATTGAACCCATGCCTTTGCACCGTTTAAAGAAGCCATAAATCTGACGATTACAGCTATTGTACTTGATAATACCATCAGACGAACCTCATCGTCAAGATGGGTATAATTGCTCCCTAATATCCACAGAAGTTGACGAGGAAATAAAACAGCTATTCCTACTAAAGCGATTCCCAATATAATACTCCCACCTATGATTTGAAAATAGCGACGACGTAACATCACTAGAGATTGACACCTAGCAAAGCTGGGTGATAGGATGGTGTTCATCAATGAATTGAGAATTGCGAAAATAAATGCTATGCGCCCGAGAGCACCTATCTCTGCAACATTTTCTGTGCTGCCGAAAATACTGATCAGCCAGATAGATAACTGATTCTGTAAGCAGAAGAAAATTCCATTAGGAGCCAGTTCGGTTACTTTAGATAAAATAAATTTTTTATCTTCATTATTAATAGAGGCTTTAATATTAATAGTAGTAGCTACCCAGCGACCTAAGAGATAGCGGTGCAATCCCAGAACAATTGCGGCTATTGCAATAGCCACCGGAGCATTTAGAAATGCTAAATAGGCTATCCCTAATAGGGCTAAACGTACAATAGCGGACAACAGTTCTAAGTTTTGGATTATGCTAATCTGCGAGTGGAGTTTGGGAACTACACTTAAGACTGCTATCGTGAGCTGAAAATTAAGGCCCACAAGTAGCAGAAACATTATTAAAATGGCATCAATTACTGATGCTCCGTTTTTGATGAGCATCCATAGGAGTATTGGTGTAACAACAGTAACTGAAATACCAGCCAAGTAATATCGCACTTGTAGAGCGGTATTGACCAGTTGTCCAAATCGATGTTTATCCTGCCATACCTTGCCTCCAATAGCCCAAAGGGAAACACCGATACCCAGGTCAGCCAGAAGGCTCATTGTTGATTGCATTGCTAAGGCAATCGTGTAATAGGCATAGTGTTTCTGATCAAGAGTACGAACTAAAAAAATGCCACTGGCTGCCCCTAAAACCTGAACTACAATCTGCACTGAGACAAATTTGCTCAGAGTTTTAAGCCAAAATAGAGCCTTGGGCGAAATGGCAAACATTAATTATTTATCATGATTAATTTACCCTACTTTATAGAATTTTGATTCATTACATCTCTGGCAAAAAAATCTATGTTAGGATTAAAACTTTTAATTTTAAGCCCCTGGAGCTAAGTCATACTTATAAAATGCTGACAACCAATTACAATGCAGACCATAATAGAGACGAAGATTTCGATAACAGCTAGACAAAATCTTGAAAACTTTTATACTCCGATTAACCGGGTTCAATCACAATTTGTTCTTGGGTTAAAGTTCGATTATAGTTTTCTCTTAAAGAGAAAAATTCCGTTTTTTGGGTTTCTTTTTTTTGGGTTTCTTTTTTGGAGTATAACTATTAGAGTGATAATCCTTTATATTCTGATAGACACTATCTTGTAAGCTATCGGTGTCATGGTGTATAGGGTCCGGCGAGGTCCTCGTTTGTCTTTAGGATTTTCTAAGCGGAATTTTTCTAAAGCGTTAACCCTTTCTTTAAAAGATTGAATCGGGACACCCAATCTACGCTTAAGTTGCTCCGGTTTAAAATTTACCTAAAATGGATTTTTCCTGAGTGAGTAATTTTATAAGTACAACCTACCTTTTTAGCATTTTATTTAGCCTTTAGCAGAACCTTTCATTATATAATAAAATTCTTTCCCCAGAGATTTCTTATCCATTCAGCAGAAAATTGGCAAAAGTTTTACTTTGTACAGATAGCTTATGTTTCTGATACCATAAATTGGCATCGTCGGCAATTTTTTGGCCCGATGGTAAACATATGCTATCTTCACTACGCTCTATAAAAAAATAGTGTTTTCCTGCTTCTAAACCATCAACATTTTCTCCCTCATAAAATCCTCCAACTGGTAACAAATTATGAGCGCAGTAAGCTGCAAATATTGTAGATTTTGCTAAAAATTCAGGATGGTAATTAAAGAAGCCTACCAGGGAAGTAGATAGCAAGCTGCTAATTTCCTGCGCTGTCTTGATTCCCAGACAGTCAACCGCGATTCCACGAATTGGCTCAATTTCAAAACCAAGTGAGGGGCCAATATCAATAATTTCCTCTATTTCTAGCTCTTGACAGGTCCGCTCAAGAGCTAACCGTGATCGCAGATACACCCGAGAACGTGGCCCACGCCCACCAAATACGACTAACCTTTTTTGCCGTTCAGCAAGAGGAGAGAGATACTCTGGCTCTCCCACAGTAGAAAAAACAGGTAAAGCTGGAATTTTTGAGTGTTTCCCTTGAGAAATTCTACTAATAATTTCAGCATATTTCTGCTTGCTTGTCAAGCAGAAATCGCTTAAATTGGCTAGACGTTTAGCGAGGCTTTGTTGCAGGGGGGATGTCCAAAAGGCACTGGTCCATATAGGGCCAAAAGCATAGACTTCATGGAACATGGTCACCAATCGCCTATTTTCCCCAGCTTTGCGCCAGCGCTCCAAGCCTTCCACCAACCAAACGGGACAGCCCCGCCTTGCATAGCCATACCCCACATAATGTAAAAGAACAGTGGCTGGGGACTTTGATTCATTAGGCAGCAATTTTAGCAGATCTCTTGGCGATCTCAAGGCCACTCGCTCGACTGCAAACTCTTCGACAGAAGTTTCCCCATTCCAATCTGGATCCCCAACTAAAAAGTCAGTTATCAACCCCGAGTCCTGACGCAGTTGCCGCGCTAGATGCAGTGCATAATCACCCACCCCATCAATAGACGGGGGCAACCGAGGGACAATAGCCACGATCCGAGCTTGAGTATTCATTGATTAATGTCATTTATAGTTGCTTGCTCGCTCACTTGCCCACTCAATAACGAGTATATCTAAGGCTTTTGCCAAATCGTTGTCTCGGTCATTACATTATTACTTTTATGCACCATCGGCCAATTGGTAGGAACACCCCATTCTGCCAGCGGCAGCCAGTTGCTATTGTCCACTAACAGCAAACCTTTAGGCTTAATTTTTTTCAGAGCAACTAGGACGCAGGCTTGACGGTAATGACCATCCACCACTACAAAATCCAGTGAATTGTCCTTAAATTCCTCCACTACACTGACATAGGCAGGAATTTGATCGTAATGGGGAAGGGTAGGCTCATTTAAGTTATGTTCCACGGGTACATAGCGGCACTCTACATTTTTTAGTCCTTTTTTTTCAAGAGAAGCAGCAACCGTAGAATGCCAGACGGAATCATATTCAATACTCAACAATGATTTTAGGCGCGTGCCAAACCAAGCTGTACTTCTCCCACTCCCCCACTCAAGCCCAGTCTGCTCTTTGGTCAGGTATTTGTCACAAAAATGAATGGCCCCTTGGGCAATCCAAGGCTCATCAGGATGAGTGAGCTCGTAGATTTTATAAGCAATTCGCCGGGAAACATAAGCAGGTCTTCTGAAAATCTCACTTACTTTCATCCCTTCTGGTGCCATTCTTGACATTTGCGCTTATATAATACACTTTAATAGCATAGAAGAGTTCCTAACGACACCAATCTTTTACAAATCTTTAAGAAACGGGACTTTCCTGAAATAAAAGAAAAACAATGTATCAAAAACGACACATACTGTCCATTGGACATTCCTATGTAGTGGCTCTCAACCGCCGACTGGTGAATGAGATGGCCCGTCTAGGGCAGGAGGAGTGGGAAATAACAACAGTAGCACCAGGGTTTATGCAGGGTGACTTGCGACCTATGACCTTAGAGGCCGACCCCCATGAAATCTGTAAGCTAGAAGCCTTGCCGGTCTATCTCAGCCAACGCATTCACGTTATGACCTACGGTTGGCAACTGAAAGAAATTCTCCAGCAAGGGTGGGACTTGGTGCATTGTTGGGAGGAGCCTTACATTTTGGCTGGAGCACAGGTTGCCTGGTGGACACCAGAAGAAACTCCATTGGTGTACTTCACCGCTCAAAGTTACTCCAAGCAATATCCGCGTCCTTTTAAATGGATCGAACGTTACACAATGGACCGTGCGGCCGGATGGATCTGTTGTGGGCAGAAAATTGCCGAAACTCTCAAACTCCGGCAGGGCTACCCAATTCCCATGCGAGTCATTCCGCATGGTGTGGATATCAACCATTTCTACCCCGCTCCAGCAGCAGGTTTGCAAATCCGACGCTCCCTCGGGTGGGAAAAACAAGGCCCACCTGTCATCGGATACCTGGGGCGCTTGGTGCCAGAAAAAGGGTTAGATTTACTCACGGGAGTTTTGGATAAGTTGGAGACGCCTTGGAGAGCGATGTTTGTTGGCACTGGGCCGATGGAAACCGCACTCCGAACCTGGGCAGAACGACATCGCGATCGCGTGCAGATTTGCACCACCGTCAAACATAACGATGTGCCCCAGTATCTCAACGCAATGGATATCCTCTGCGCTCCCAGTCAAACTATGCCCAATTGGCGAGAACAGTTTGGGCGGATGTTAGTCGAGGCATTCGCCTGTGGCGTCCCAGTTATCGGTAGTGACAGTGGCGAAATTCCCTGTGTGATCCAGGATGCGGGAGTCATTGTGGGTGAAAAAGACGAGCCAGGATGGATTCAGGCGATTTCCGATTTGCTGGAGAGTCCCTCTCGACGCCAAGAACTTGCTGCCAAAGGTTTGGAGCGGTCGCATACCCTGTATGCTTGGCCAGTCGTGGCTAGGCAGCACTTAGAATTTTTTACAGAACTTCTGGACTCCAAAGCTCAGTCATCATCCACAATCTAAAATCCAAAATTCAATGCGTCTTGCCATTATCTGTGACTACCCTGAAGAAAATTGGTTGAGCATGAACTTGTGTTCCCAGATGCTGCTCAAGCAACTGCAATCGGAACACAGAGGATCCTTTCAAGCCCTACAGGTCTGCCCCCCATTTCGTCCGCGATTCCAGCAGATCCCCAGGCTTAATCAAAAACGGTTTGCGTACAATGCAGACCGGCTGCTTAACCGATTTTGGTATTATCCCCGTTATCTAAGCCCACAGGTTTCCCAGTTCGATTTGTTTCACGTTGCTGATCACAGCTATGCCCAGTTAGTCCACGCCCTCCCTCCAGAGCGAACGGGAGTCTTCTGTCATGACATTGACGCCTTTCGTTCCCTTGTGGAACCGGAGCTAGAGCCAAGACCGGGCTGGTACAAAGCCATGTCCCAGAGAATCTTGGGCGGGTTGCAAAAAGCAGCGGTTGTATTTTATTCAACAGCAGAAGTGCGGAAACAAATTGAAGCTTACGGCTTAGTGGAACCGCGCCGCCTCATCCACGCTCCTTATGGAATTGCTCCCGAATTTTCACTGACTCACGCTCTGGTAAGTTCCGCAGACCGAGAGATACTAGGGTCAATTGAAGAAGATCCTTTTATCCTACACGTCGGCAGTTGCGTTCCGCGCAAGCGGATAGACATCCTCTTAGAAGTATTTGGGCGCTTGCGCGAAACTCATCCCAAGCTGCGGTTGGTCAAGGTCAGCGGTGAGTGGACGGCAAGTCACCAAGAGCAGATCCACCAACTTGATCTGGGCAAATCTATTGTCCATCTGCAAGGATTGGAGCGAAAGACCATCGCCGAACTCTACCGCCGAGCTTCCACCGTGCTGGTGACCAGCCAATCGGAAGGGTTTGGCCTGCCAGTGATAGAAGCCTTGGCCTGTGGGGGCATAGTAGTGGCCAGCAACATTCCTGTTCTGCGGGAGGTGGGTGGGTCTGCTGCTGTGTACTGTCCCCCTGGAGATATATGGGCTTGGGTTAAAACAGTTGAGGAATTGTTGGTACATCCTAATAGTGCACCCCCCCTCGAACTGCGTCAGGCTCAAGCTCAACAATATTCGTGGTCGGCCCATGCCCAAACTATTGCCGAGGCTTATTTACGACTATCTATTTAAACGAAACCCAATGAAAATTTTGTTTGTCAATCCCGTAGGAGCGATCGGCGGGGCAGAAAGATCCTTGCTGACTATCATGGCAGCTTTACGAACTGCCGAGCTAAACCTTGAGCTATACCTCATCGCAGGTACCGAGGGTCCCCTCATCGCCAACGCTGAAAGCCTCGGCGTACAAGTGAAAGTGCTGAAGCTGCCTGATGCAGTCAGCCAACTGGGTGACAGCGCCTTGAAAGGAAACAGCCCCTTCACCGGGGCATTCAAGTTATTGGTTCGCTCCGCCTGGATTTTACCCGCCCTTGGGCAGTATCTGGTGGACTTTCGGCGATCGCTCCGGGAAATTAGTCCCGATATTATTCACTCGAATGGGATTAAAGCCCATCTGCTGTCAGCTCTAGCTGGCTTGAAAAAAGTACCTGTTGTTTGGCACATCCGCGATTTCTACGGTTCTCGACCATTAGTGGCGCGGATGCTGAACTGGGCAAGTGGCAGCGCGGCAGTGGGTATCGCCATTTCTGAAGCAGTGGCTGCCGATGCAAGGGCAACTCTGCCTCATCTGCCCATTCAAATGATTTACAATGCTGTCGATGTCAATTATTTTTCCCCAGAAGATCCGCAGTTAGAAGACATGAGGGAGGCAAATACTTCAACTCAAAATACCCTCGGTGACCCCTCCCATCGACCTCTCCGGATTGGCCTAGTCGCCACCTTTGCTCGGTGGAAAGGCCATGATGTTTTCCTAGAGGCTGCGGCTAATGTTGTTCGCCAGCGCCCGGATTTAAACTTGCGTTTTTACATTATTGGCGGGCCAATTTATAAAACTCAGGGTTCTCAATTTTCTGAGGAGGAATTGCGAGACCAAGCGGCAAATCTCCAAATTCAAGACCAGGTGGATTTTCTGGGGTTCCAAGCGGACATCGCCGAGGTTTACCGAGGGTTGGATGTCGCCGTTCATGCCAGCACGCAACCGGAGCCATTTGGTCTCGCTATTGTGGAAGCGATGGCCTGTGGTAAGGCGGTCATTGTCTCCCAAGCGGGTGGTGCTGCGGAGTTATTTACCCATAACGTTGATGCGGTGGGGGTACCACCGGGAGATGTCGCCGCTTTATCCGCCGCGATCGCCCATCTGGCTGACAATCCTGATCTGCGCCAGTGCCTCGCCGACAATGCCCGCAAAACTGCAACCGAGCGTTTCAATCACACCCGGTTCAGTCAGCAAATTGGGGAACTCTACGAACAATTTACCAGGGTCTCCCAAATTGAGGGAACTTCAAAACATAAAATTTTCTAAGAGAGATCCCCCCAACTCCCCTTAACAAGGGCTTACAAAAGTAGTTTTTACACTCATAGTGATTTGCCACACTTCCGGTCCCCTCCCCTTGGCAAGGGGAGGGTTAGGGTGGGGTCTCCCCTGACATGGGGATCTCCACGTCACGCACTCTGAAAGGTTGAAGCGCTTGTATAGAGGCTGGCTCCAACCTCTTTACTTCGTGAAGCGCGATCTCGCCTGTACGAGAAATCTCCGCACTTCCGGTTCCCTCCCCTTAGCAAGGGGAGGGTTAGGGTGGGGTCTCCCGTGACGTGGAAATCCCCACGTCACGCAAGCTGAAAGGTTGAAGCACCTGTATGGAGGCTGGTCCACCCTCTTTACTTCGTGACGCGCGATCGCGCCTGTACGAGAAATCTCCACCCACTCCTTCCTGTTGAAGCGCGGTAAGCGCAGCTATCCCGTAGGGAATCGCGCTTCACCGCCGACACCCCACCCTAACCCTCCCCTTGCTAAGGGGAGGGGACCGGAAGTTCACTTAAATTTGAGACAACTCTCCCTGAACGTAAACAACCTACTGACGACCCCACTTGATTTATGGAAATCCCTTAAGAACGGGTCGTGTTAATCATGTAATTAGAAGAGACAGTTTTGGCGCTAACACCATTGACTACCAATCCTAAAACATTTTGATGAGCCTGCTGCAATAACTCTTTGGAAAAAGTAACATTAACCGAATCGGCCACTCCAGGACGGACCACGAGTAAAATTCCATTGGTAATTTTCCCCAAAATCGTAGCATCAGCAGCGACGGTCAGGGGTGGGGTGTCGATGATGACAAAATCATAATTTTGTTGAGCGTAGTCAATCAAAACTGCCATTTGACTAGAATCCAGAAGAGCCACGGGGTTAAGGGTAGGTACTCCCGCCGGAATCACTTCTACATTGCGCATCACCGTTCGCACCGCTTGATTGAATTCGCACTCCCCTAAAAGAACGCTGCTCAACCCGATCTCATTGGGGATATCCCAGATTTCATGCTGACTCGGGTGACGCATATCCCCATCGATTAGCAATACCCGGCGACTAAGCTGCGACATGGTAACGGCCAAATTCGATGCGATCGTAGATTTCCCTTCTTTGGGAACTGCACTGGCGACTACGATAACTTTGACGGATTGCTGTTCATTCAAAAATTTCATATTAGTCTGAAGCATCCGAAAGGCTTCACTGACTGGGGAATCCGGCGCATTTCTAACAATTAATTCCGGAATCCTGCGCAGCGGAATGCGGCTGGAAAATAGGGGAATACTGCTGAGTAAGGGATAACCGAGCAGGTTTCGCGCCGCTTGGGGGCTTTTTACGGTTTTGTCCATGCGCTCTAACAGCAAAGCCGTCGCGCCACCCAGCAAAATCCCCCCTAATATTCCTTGCACCAAATTCATATATTGACGGCTTTTCAGGGGCAATGTAGGAACCACAGCCGGGGTGACAACCCGCGCATTCCCCACTTGTTGATTTTCCGCAACTTGAAGTTCCTGGTATCTCTCCAGAAGCCTTTTATAACTCGTCTCCTTAGCATCGATTTGGCGCTCTAGCTGGCGCTGCTGTAGCTCTAGCTGGGGTAGAGTATTCGCCCGTTGCCTGTAAAATTGCCCTACATTGTCTAAAGATTGAATTCGCACTTGCAAACTCAACCGTTCCGCTTCTGCTTCTGCCAGCCTACCTAAGAGCCCTTGTTGTAACCCTTGCGGTCTAAGTTGGACAATTTTTTCGGGATCGTTGATCTCGATCAATCGTCCTGCAGAACCGACAAAACTTTGGGCTATCCGCTGCTTAAGTTCCTCTTTGAGAATGAGTTCTTGTTCCTTGAGGTAATCTAGCTGCGGGTGAGCATCGGTCAGGCGCAACCGCTCAACTTCAATTTGTTGCTGAATTTGTTGTAACTGGGCCAGAGCCGGAATGGTTGTAGGAGACTCCCCCACAATCCCCCCCAATACCGCCTCCTGAGCGCTGACGCCAAACAAGTTACGAACTGACTCCACCCGGGCGGTTTGAGCCGCTAGCTCTGACTGGGTGGCCGCTCGCTGTTTGTCAAGTTCCGTGAGAATATCCACGGTTGCGGTAGCTTCTGCCTTTAAATCTAAAACTCGATTCAGTTGTTTGAATTCTTGGAGTTCTTCTTCCGCGACTTGTAAAGCATCAGAACTCAAGGGCAGCTGTTGCTCGATAAAATTGCTAGCGGCTTTGGTTTCACTCCGATTCGCGTTGATATCGTTGTCGATATAAACTTTCATGAGGGTGTTGATAATGGCTGCCGCCTTTTTTGGCTCTCCATCTTGATAAGACATCTCTAAAATGTCGGTTCCCCTAATATTAGTCACGCTCAAATTCCCCACAATTGATTGTGGAGTTTGAGATAAGTTCAAATTTTTTACAGTTTGTTCAGCTAGGGGAACCGACTTGATGATAGCTGCTTCGTTTTCCAGGGGGTTACCCCGCACGGAGTTTTCTAGCTGCCCCAAGTTACTGCCCACCCCAGTTAAAGAAGAGGTGCTGTTCTTTTTTAATAAAATTTGGCCTGTAGCTTGATAAATAGGAGCCTCATTTAAGGTCCTAAATAAGCTGAGGGCGAAGACCGTTGTAAAAACAAGAGAAGCGGGTAACCAATGACGCTTGAAAACCGATAAGTAATGCAAAGATTCGTCTATCATTGTGAGAAGTATTTAAGGATTTCTTCCAATACACTGCTATCAACTACCATCATCCTAGACGCTCCCTAAATCCATAATTTCTGCAAGTGGGAATTTAGAAAAATAGCCGGATTGCACTCAATGTTAATAACTGATAGGCAGTTAGGCCAAATAATTTGCACCCGCTTTACCACCGAAAACTCTGTTCTGCCGTAGATGCAGGAGCCATTTATTTTGACCCTGCACTTAAGAAAGTTCCTAGAATTTCAGGAAAAGCAATAAAGATCGCAACAATTTTTGTTGAAGCTCCAGGCTTAGTATAAACCGGGCTTTAAAAAGGGTCAAGGGTCCAATTCATGGTGCTGGGTGACGAAGCAGGGATGCTAGGTGTTCCCCATCGGGTCAGAATTCCTCCGCAAGAAGGTCATGGGCTAACAATTGCGGACCATTGTACTTTTTTTTGCCCATCTCGACGATAGGAAAAAAAGTTTTCCGGCTCTTGATAGGTACAATGGGGGGCACAGGCAACTTCTTCGGAATTTATTCCCAGTTGCTCTAACTGTAACTGAATGGTTCGTCGGACATCTAACCGGACTTTTCCGGGTTCGGAATCGGGCAAGATGGGCGAATTGGGGAACCCTTGAACGGTTTTTAAAATGTCATTCGGAGTCTCTAAATCAACTAGACTGGCACAGGTTTGGATGGCAACTTCTGTGTTGACTTGATACACTTCGCCGGAGATGGCGGGTCCGATCGCCACTCGTAATTGCTCTAACTTACTCCCTCTTGCTAACATTTGTGCGATCGCCACAGGTACGATATTTGCCGCTGTCCCCCGCCATCCTGAATGCAACGCCGCCACCTGTCCCGTCTGGATATCCCCAATCAACACCGGGGAACAATCCGCGCTACAAACCCAGATTGCTTCCTGGGACCCTGCACTCATTAACCCGTCTGCTTCTGGTTTCTCTGGAGTCTCCCCTGCTAATTCGGTTTTCTGGAGGACCTGGGGGGTTAATTTTTCGGTACTGAGGACTTTATTCCCATGTACCTGTTTGACTCGATAAACCACGGCTGTCGGTTGCAGGACCTCCACCAATTCCTCGGGCGATCGCGGCCAAAATTGCTGGGTGAAGAATCCGTGCGGCCAGGGTTCCAGTAAACTACAGGTCAAATAAGGCAGTCCGTTCCAATTCCGCCAGTGCCAAGTATGCATCTTTGGTTTGAGGTTAAACAAATAATCAATGGTTTAAGGACGTGAAGAGCAACACCCTCAGACTACAACCCCAATTGGAAGAACTCCCAAAATTTTTCATCCTGAATTTCCATTTCATGCTACCTTAAACCACGGACTCTTTACCTAAACTGCTCCTGTGGGCCTGAATCAAGACTACCTAGAAAATATTTTGCGGGGTCTGCGATCGCAGCACACCCTTAATCGGGGGATGACCGACGGGGGTTTCGCCTCATTACCGTCGTTACTACCGTCATCCCTGGACTTTTCTATCCAGATCTTTGATCAAGTCTCCTCGACCAACGAAACCCTCTGGACCCTACTCGAATGCGGTGCACCCGCTGGGACTGTGGCAATTGCCACTCGTCAAAGCTCCGGAAAAGGGCAACGGGGACGCCAATGGAAATCATCTCCGGGGGGTCTTTACCTCTCCCTGGCCTTGACACCCAACCTCAGCGCCAGCCATGCCCTGCTGCTGACCCTCTGTAGCGCTTGGGGAATTGCGACTACCTTACGCGCTTACAATATCCCGGTTGGGCTGAAATGGCCTAATGATCTGATTCTCGACGGCTACAAATTGGGGGGCATCCTCACGGAAACCAAAATCCATCAGGGACAAATTACCAAAGCAGTCGTCGGGGTGGGCATTAATTGGTCCAACCCTGTCCCCGCAACCGGCATCAACTTGCAAACCTTCCTTGGTGACTGCCCTCATCCTGGGATCACATCCCTGGAAATGTTGGCGGCCCTGACCCTGTGGGCAGTCGCCTCCGGATATCAAACCTTTTATCAGGAAGGAGTAGAGACTTTGCTGCCATCCTACCAAAATCTCATGGTTGGTATCGGTCAACCCTTATCGGTAGAGGGCTCGGCAGGGTTTGTGGTAGGAGTCAGCAACACGGGAGAACTGCGAGTTCGCCTGAACGAGTCCCCATCGGGCCCCAACCACCCATTTACCCGTGCTTCTACTACAGAAATCGAGTTAATGCCCGGTACAATTAACCAGGGGTATCCCCTTCCCAGGGCCTAACTGCGCGGTCCTTGCCTTCGGGAACCGTGCGTTGAAACCGTTAATCCTTCTAGGAATCTATAGCCAAGAGCGAATTAAAATGAGCCAGCGAAATCAATTTTCCCGCACTCCTTTAAGTATTATTTGTCAGGCTTCTCTCCTGTTGCAGGGACTTGCTTTGATTCCCTCCCTCAGTGTTCTGGGTGGCGACACCGATGCCAACGCTCAGACTCCAGCGGATGCAGCCGACCCCTTCGGTCAAGCCGAAATGGCTCCCCCTCCGGCTGAATCTGTTCCGTCTGAGCCGGAACCCTCAACGAGCGCTCAATTATTACAACCTTTACAACTACAACAAGCTGATGATACAGCCTTGGGCGGGGTTGAGGAAACCCCGGCAGAACCCTGGTTTGCCGAAGAAGCCTCTCCCGACCCCTTAGATAGTGCCGGGGTTACACCCTGGTATCCAGAATCAAACCCGGCCAATAGGACCCTCGTCGCGCAACCGGATCCCATTGGAGACTACACCCGAGAGGCGATCGCCCCACCGGAAGATTACCCAACTCCCGAGACAGCAAGCGCCGCATCCACCTTACAAGACATCCACCAAAGCAATCTGTACGTCGATCCGACAGATTATAATCTGCCTACCCCGAATAATCCCCCCCCTGTGGAAGCGGATGCTGTAGCTACACCCGCGCCACAAGACTCGAACCCATACGCCGCCAGCACCCCGCCAGCGCCCGAGGTTGTGGAACAGGCGGCTAGAGTTGAAGAACCTATCCAGGCCCAATCTCAGGAAATGGAATCGCACCTTTACTCAGAGGAGGTGCTGCCCGTTCCGGCATCGATTCAGGACGCACAACAGGCGAATCTCTACAGTCCTGCGGCACAACCCCTGGAACCCCCGGCGATCGCAGCCCCAGTAGGAGCCTACTATCCAGAACCGGAACCCGTTTACTATGCAGAACCGGAAACTTCCTATGCAGCACTGCCTCAAGTCCCGGTGAGAAGCGATCGCGCCGCATACCAGGGAGGCTTAGGAAAAGCCGATATCGACGGCATCCACTATCGCACCAAAACCGCTGCACGAAACTTTGACTGGAAACGTCTGGGACGTCCCTCTGGTCGTCAGGGGAACGGCAACACCAGCATGATTTTCCCCCTGGCAATTCCCTCGGAAATTACCTCCTTATTTGGCTGGCGGACCCATCCGATTTTTGGGGATAGCCGCTTTCACTCGGGGATAGACTTCGGTGCACCCACGGGAACTCCCGTCGTTGCTGCCTATAGCGGAACCGTCTCGATCGCCGATTGGATGGGGGGTTATGGTCAAACTGTCGTACTCCAACACCAGAATTCCACCCTGGAAACCCTCTACGCTCACCTCTCCGAAATCTTTGTCAACCCCGGAGAAGTGGTCGAACAAGGACAAGTCATTGGAGAAGTGGGCAGCACCGGCAACTCCACCGGACCTCACCTCCACTTTGAACTCCGGGAGTTAACCCCTGAAGGTTGGATGGCTATGGACCCCGGGACTCAAATGGAATATGCTTTAGCACAATTCATTCAGTCCCTAGAGGGTGCTCCGCAAATTGCCTCTCTTACCTCAGGCAATTCCACTCTGACAACTCTACCTTCCTTAGATATGCCTGCACCCCCTCCCCCCCTAGCATTTTTGAACGCTCCCGCTAATATGGAAGTAACTTCAGCAACCTTACTCGGCGTTCCCGCACCACCCCCACTTCCAGCACCTCCGGTTCCAGTTACCTTAGAGGTAACTATTCCCCGTATTGAGTAATACTTAATATTTAACAACTGAAGTCGTTCATTTCCCCGTTTGTAGTAACGACTTCAGTTGTTCATTTCCCCGTTTGTAGTAACGACTTCAGTCGTTTCTCCAGCCTTAACAACTAGCAGGGGTTCAATCTCCTTCCTACGATCTAAAGCTGGTTAAAACGGACTGCTAACCTGAGAGTAAAACAGTAGACTAATTTCAATCTTGGCTCATCTGAAAACTTTTTAGATAATTTCTTGGGCGGTCAAAACCGACTTGAACTGACAGCAGGTCGTTACTAACAACATTAAGAGACGACAGCAAGTCGTTACTACAAACTAAAGAGTACAACTAATTTTGGCTTAACAATTCTTTATGGCGGCTGCTAAAAAATATAGGAGTTAGGGCTTGTGTTGTGGCAGCCTAGGCTATATTATGTAAAAATAGAAGGCTTGACTCTATTAAAATTTTGAATTATATCTCCATTATAACATAGTATATCAGAAGAGAGAAACAGACGCAACCCTGCCGCAAAAAAAAATGCGCCGGGGTGAGATTGAAGGGGGAAATTAAAGATAGCCATTTTCTGCCAAAAATGAGGGGGAAATCTCCTCAAAACTGGAAACAGAGGCAGTGACCTGATCTGAGGGAATGTCCGATCCAGGAGAAGCGAACCCAGAACGGACAAATTTAGCAACATATTTGCCCAAGATATCAGCTTCTAGGTTAACCCAGTGACCGAGTTGGAGATAGCGGAGGTTAGTTTCTGCATAGCTGTGGGGGATGACAGCAGCGGTAAAGTGAGTGCCTGCTGCATCACAGTCAGCGATGGTTAAACTGATGCCATTAACAGCAATACTCCCTTTCGGCACGATGTAAGGGGCAATTTGGCGCTGCCATAACTGCGGGGAAGAGGGGGGTGCAGTAAAGGTCATTTCCCAGGAACTAGCGGTTTGTACAGAGTGTTGTAGGCAGCCGATTCCATCCACGTGACCCGTAACAAAGTGACCGCCTAATTTGCTGCCTACGCGCAAAGAGGTTTCTAAATTGACGTAGGTATGAGAGATGGTGGCGAGGGTGGTGCGATGGAGGGTTTCCGGGGAGGCGATCGCAATAAAACCTCGGGGCAAAATCTCGACTACGGTCAAACAAACCCCATCGACAGCGACACTATCTCCTAATGCTAAATCCGTTAGCACTGCTTCCGCGCCAGAATGACAAGAAATTTTGAGGTTTTCTGTCCCAGTCGCCTCCACAGTGCCTAATCCCTGAATCAATCCGGTAAACATGGCTTTTTCCTTGAAATTGCATAAACTCTCGATAGCTCGTTACCATTTTTGTCAGTCCCCTGTCAATTTTTTATCAAATTCCTGGCAAAAGAGGGAACGCAGCGAGCAAAGAAGGAGGCATACTGGAATTTATAAAGCTAAAAAAAGCACAGTGGCCGATCGGAGGTAGGTACCAGGCGGCTGCACTTCGGGTTGAACCTAACCGTTTTGACTTAACGTTATAGTTAAGCATAAACCTGCCTGCAACCGGAGAATGAGACTTGCTTTAGAGGTGCCGAGTTCATTACCCCCCATAGCGTGTTCTAAAGAGGCCGAGCCGATGATTGAGATGAAAGTCGCTGGAATTGCATTAGATGCAGCAACACGGAGTCCCATAGTGCTGCTCAGAGACGCCGGAGATCGACGAGCTCTGCCGATTTATATAGGCCAAGACCAAGCTAGGTCAATTATTAGTGCCCTTGAAAGCCAAAAACCTCCTAGGCCCTTGACCCATGATCTCATGGTCAATATTCTAGAAGAATATGAGGTCAGTTTGGACCGGATTATTATTCATGCCTTACAAGACAATACCTTTTATGCAGTGATCAAACTGCGTCACGGAGAGGCTATCAAGGAGATTGATGCTCGTCCTTCGGATGCGATCGCCTTAGCCCTGCGGACCAACAGCCCCATCTGGGTGATGGAAGAAGTGGTGGCGGATGCCTCGATTCCCGTGGATCGAGAAGCAGATGAAGCAGAACGGCAAGCGTTCCGTGATTTTGTTTCCAACATTAGCCCGGAAGATTTCATCCACCGGAAGGAGTTTGGACCGGGTAGTGGTGAAGTTCAAGAGTCATAGAGCGTTCAGGGGGACTTAGAAGCCAGTGGAATCAGAGATTGAAAATGAAAAAACCCTTATTTTCTAAGTTCAATATCTCAATTCCAAGTCTAACTCCCCGGAACGAACTATTAGCAAAAAAGGTAAATCGTGTACTACCGCCGATTTGGAAAAACCAATCTGCATCTGTCGGTCTTTTCCCTAGGAACCATGCGATACTTGGCCTCAGAGGAAAATGCGATCGCCACGGTGCAGCAAGCTCTCAAAATGGGAATCAACCATTTGGAAACGGCCAGAGGTTACGGCAATAGTGAGGCGTATCTGGGCCGAGCACTCACCGAAGTTTTAAGGGCGGATTCCCCCGGGTGTCGAGAAAAGTTGTACATCACAACTAAACTGCCACCGTCAGGAGATGCGGCTGAAGTGGAACGCTGCATTGATGAATCTTTAGATCGGCTGAATGTGAATTATCTGGATGGTATAACCATTCATGGCCTGAATACCCGCCAACATTTAGAATGGGTGTTGGCCCCAAATGGGGGAATGCAGGGGGTCCAAACTGCCCTGGGCGATCGCCGAGTTCGACATATCGGGTTTTCGACTCATGGCAGCTTAGACTTAATTTTAGAGGCCATTCATACCAATTTATTTGAATTTATTAATCTCCATTATTACTATTTTTTCCAGCGCAATGCTGCTGCGGTCGCCTTAGCCCATCAAAAAGATTTAGGCATTTTTATTATCTCCCCAGCAGACAAAGGGGGAAGACTACATACCCCACCGAGCGAACTTTCCCAACTGTGTCATCCCTTGACACCCCTAGAATTTAACTATCAGTTTTTATTAAGTGACCCGCGCATTACCACCTTAAGTTTCGGTGCCGCCAATCCGGAAGAACTCACGGTTCTCGATCGCCTCTCTATTTTTGAGAACCAGACAAACGAGGGCACCGGCGCAACTATTCCACCCCCACAAGAAACAATCAGCGCACTAGAAACCCATGCCAGCCAGTTTCTCGGTGTAGACCAATGTAGCCAATGTTATGCCTGTTTGCCTTGTCCAGAAACCATTAATATTCCTGAAGTTTTACGCTTAAGAAATCTGGCAGTTGCCTACTCCATGACCGACTATGGTCAATATCGATATGGGATGTTTGAAAATGCCGGACATTGGTTTCCCGGGATGAAAGGGAATCGATGTACTGCCTGTGGAGATTGTTTACCCCGATGTCCGCAACAGCTTAATATCCCCGAATTGCTACAAGACACTCACGATCGCCTGAATGGTAAATCCGGTCGTCGGTTATGGGGATAATCCCGTCTGAATCAGATATAGCGTTTTTAACCGAGTAGGTATCCCAATCAAAATGATGATTACGAAACGCAATAAAAACGATTTAAGTTACAAACGCTACGGGCTTTCTCCCTTCGAGTTGGCTGGAATTTCCCTGGCTTTGATGCTGCTGGGGCTAACTTGCCCCTGGGTCAAACAAGGGTTAGCCCAAACTCCCGCCCCCGCCCTGGAAGCCGTAGAGGAGATGGTACCGCCCGATCAGTCGGAACCGCCTTTAGAATTCCAGCAGATGCCCCCAGAAAAGCCCCCCTTACAGTTGCTTTCCATCCCCCCTGAAATTGATCCGGCTGAGTTTGATATCACAACCGCAAACACGATTTCTCAAACTGGGGTGACAATTCCTTCTTTATGGTGGGTTAACGAACAGTTTGGTTACAAGCTAGTGGAGAACTGGTTAGCCTATCCCCGGAATGGAGACGAGACGGGGACTGTGGATTTGATTGTTAACCGTCAAATTTGGAGTTTACTGGACTACCTGCAACGCTACGAGTTTCTAAACCATTTCGGGCAAGTGGCGAGGGATTACGGTTACAACGTCCGGGTGTTTACTCCTCAGCAAACACTCTTAGGGGGTTATACCTGTACCTACCAGCCGATCGCCTGCAATTTGTGGGTTGATTCCCAGGGCGTAGACACTGAAGCGCCTTCTCCCTCTGGGAATTAGAAGTCGATAATATCTCCGGGGTTTTTGGTCGATTAGCTGAGGCGAATTTCTCTCCACAGGTCCTCGTAGGCTTCAGCAATCTCCGGGGGGAGGGGTTGGATAAATTCGCTGTTGGCAATTGTCTGGGCACTCGGTAAGAGTAACCCATTCGTTTGTAAAGCATTTGGTAAATCCCCTCGGTCCCGGTTCAACAGCATGGGAGAGGCCGCTTTACTCAATTGGGAAAGCTGAACCGCCATTTCAGGTTCCCAGCAAAAATTAATCCACTGTCCCGCTAGGGCTGAGGCGGGGGGCGGTGTCTGGGTACTGACCGGATTGGGTCCCGCAGGACGGACCCACAATTCGGACCATAACGCCGTCCCCGAAGGAGGAACCACCGCCCGAATTTGGGGATTGCGCTGCATTGCTCCCAGGATATCCGTAGACCAACCTAGGGCGGCCCAAGTATCACCAAGAACTAAGGGTTGCAGATAGGTGTCGGAACTGTATAGCTTGACTTGTGCATGAAGTGCCAGGAGTTGTTCTTTGAGTTCCGGTAGATCGTCGAGGCGACTGCGATTGTAGGAGTGACCCAGGCTTTTGAGGGTCAACCCAATCACTTGCCGGGCACTATCGAGCAAAGAGAGGCGATCGCGCAGTTCGGGACGCCACAAATCCCTCCAATCGTGCGGGGTCCAGCCTAAATCTTTGAATTTATCCGCGCGATAAGCAATGACGGTCGTTCCCCAACGATAAGGTGCTCCCCACACCTGCCCGTCTGGAGTGATTTTTCCCTGGGCATTCCGTTTAACCAAGTTTTGCCACTGGGGAGGGAGATTGCCCCATTGGGGAAGAGTGATAGGGTCCAGGGGAAGAATCAGTTGTTGGGCGATCGCCTGTTCTAACCAGTAGTCTCCTAAAGTGACTAGATCGGGAAAGTTTGTCGGTCCAGCATTCCTATTGAAAAATGGCAAATTCCATCCCCGACCCTCGTCGTTTGAGGGGGTTTTTTTCCACTTTTGCAGCAGTCCAAATAATTCCTCTAACTGCGCTGCCGGTGAAAAGTTTAAAACCGCCCGGGTTTCAAGTTGCTTGCGGAATTCCCCCATCGCTTGTGCAGGAATGGAATTTTTCAACAGTAGAATTTTGAGAGTTTCTCGATCAACCCTCCCACATCCGCTCAACAACTGGGTAACCGCTAGGGTACTGAGGCTAACTAAAAAAGATCTTCGATTCACGCGCTTTTTAATAGGATTCTGTTCAATCAAACCGATCGCCAGGGGGAATTGGACGACTACCCTTTGGGTGAAGGGGTAGAATTTAAGCCCATTTTCCCCGCTGCTTTGGCCTCTCCTATTTTAGCGGCGAAATCCTATTCCTCGATCCGCTTTTCCAGATACTGACCGATGGTTTGTTGTTCTCCGGCGCGCGAGATGATCGTTTGTCGGGTCCGGTAGCGATCGCCAATCAGTTTTAATTCTTCCTCAAAAACGGATCCATTGTATTCAGTTTTTAGGCACAAGGTTTGCGGATTGACAAAATAAAAGGTAGCCTGAACTGGGTCCCGAGTTAAAAAGCCGCGATCGCGATAGAGTATATTCCCTCTAGCTCCAAATTGGGTACTCCCTGCGGATTTTTTTCGCCCTGAAGCCGAGTCTCTACTTTCCCAAGAGACTTCACTGCCACAGGTGAGGGCGTTGATTTCCGGGAGTTGGTGCAACTTTGCCAGTTCTACCAGTTCTGGACTACTGGGTTCTAAAAATCGCACCTTAATTATGCTTACCACTTCCTGGGTAATGCCATCGGGCAAAGTGTAGTACCGGCGATCAGAGTGCCATTGGCCCTCTGATTTTTGGAAGAAGTCCGCAATCAGCGATTCTGTTGTAGATGGGGTTAGGTTTTTCAGAGTCATCAGAGTTTCTCTCCTCCGGTTACTGATTGATAGCCTATCAATCCGAGCCGGAAAGCTGTTGTAAATTCCGTTACTTTTCTTAATATAACGCGATCCGTTGGCACTGCCATTCATCCGGGGATGGATTCTAATCCTGAATTAAGGGGGCCAATCTACCCTCAATGGGATGAAAAGCCTTTACTACCTCATCCAGGGTTAACCCTCCAATTTAAAGGGGAGACCTAGGCCGGCAAGTTTTCTTGACCCTGTGGGATAGAGAGTTGGCAGGGGTGCTCTCGCAACGGGAGAGGGGGCAATGAGCGATCGCCCAATTGTAACAAAACATAAATTTTCCTTGAATTTTGAGGCAAAAATCTTTAAACATTAAATAATCTAAAAAGAATTCCTAAATCGGCAAAATCTTATTTAAGATTGAGGAGAAAAATACGGCCATTAAAATAGGGGGCTGAATATGGAATCATTACAAAACCAAGTGTTCGTCTTAAGTGATAAAATCGATGACTTATATCAAACTATCGAACAGCTTAATAGAAAAATATCCCTGTGTTTGGGAGAGCCCGGTTTGAACCCTCCACCGGCAAGTGAGTCCCCCGAAGCCCTCCTGAGAAAGCGGTATGCTTACGCAGTCGGTAATTTAGTCTCGACATCCTTAGAAGCAGCAGAAGAATTAGACCATAAAGACGTACTCAAGGAGAAAAATGATGTACATCAATTAGAGAAGAGCTTTCAAAATAATATCGCCTCGGAATTAACCCCGGAAATTCAGATCCGACGATTGACAGCGCAATTGACTGCCGCCTACCAGCGGATAGCGGAGTTAGAAGAACAGCTCATGGCGAACAGAGTACACTAAGGGATAGTAAGGAAAGCTGAGGGTTAACGACTCAGGCGAGCATACCGCATTGCCATCGCTTCAATGGCTTGTAAGAGTTGAGATTGATTCCAGTTTTGGTAAAGATGCGCGGCGATCGCACAACCTCCGGCACCGACCCCTTCTTTAACAAATCCACGCTCATAAGCACAGAGTTGAGGATAGCGAGAATCAGTAAAACTGAGTTGAGTTGCCAATAAAGGGACTGGACCGACTGCGGTAGCGAGTCCCACAGTGTCTCCCGTTGGGTCTTCGGCAACCCAGCGCGTAGTCCCCACAACGATCCGATCGCCGTTCCACAGCAGGCGATGATAAGAGGCGATCGCCCGAATTAACCCATACACCGCCAGCATTTGCGTCCCACCGGCCAATAAAACACCACAACGGCGACTGGCGGCGATCGCCATGCCTGCGGCCACTGCTTGCATCGGGTCTCCCACAGCGGCGATCGTGATCAGGGGGTCTAAATCAGGGGTCCGATTCAGACGAGCCCGTTCTAAACCCGCTTTTACTAGGGCCAACTTCTGCCCGTGATTGCATTGGGGATGAGAACTATTGACCTTACCAGCCGCATCAATCCCTAAATCCATTAAAACTGAGAGGGCTGTTGTTGTACCACCCACGACACATTCCCCCACAATCAGATATCCCTCGGGATGCGCCTGGGCGAGTTTGTGGCCCCAATGTAATCCCGCTTCAAATAACTGTTTAACGGTTGCCAGTTCCAACGCGTCACCTGTACTCAGACAGCGGGCGGGAGTCCCTCCCAGTTCCACCACCGGGAGCGCTGGAGCTTCGGGTAAACCCGCATTAAAAACCGATAAGGGAATGGCTTGTGCTTCTATAACTGCACGAGAAATCAGGACCGGAGAAGCGCCAGCTTGCAGGGGAGGGAGAGGATACTGGGGATGGGGATGGGGACCGTGGTAGAGAAATTCCGCATCGGCGATCGCCGTGTACTGGCGATCGCGCGGGGTCGCACCCGCCGCAGAAATTCCCGGAATTAAACCCGTGTCCGTAAAGCCGAGAATGCAGGCAAAGTGGGGTTGCTGTCCGCGATAGCAGTCGAGCCACTGTTGGCCCTGTTGAATCTGGGTGTAAATTCGGATCACAAGAGGCTGAATTAGGAAGACTTCAGGGAGTAGGGTCTTACAAGTTGAGGGAGCTTACTCCCCGCTTTACTCAATGGGGTTATTTGTAAAAAACCTGGACTTGTAAGGGGATGGGGTTTAATTGGGTTCAAGAGTGGGCGATCGCGGGGTTATTCTTCATCTAGTAAAACTTGCACCCACCGAGGCGGGGGTGGAATCGGATTTCCAATCTTTTCTAGCAAGAGAGAAGCAGCTAGATGGACGGCAAAGAGGTAGATGAGATTCTGAACCCAGACCAAAATTGCAGCCAATGCTTGAACCACATACAGATTCGGCTGAACTAGCAATCCCATCCTTAGAAATAACCAATCTGCCAGTTCAGTAATTTGAATAGTGAGGTAAACCCAAAGGTCTTCTCCGACCAGAATTCCTAACAGCCACAGGCGAAAAAAGAAGCCAAAAGAGCCGAGGAGAGAGCCTAGAAAGATGGCGATTTCCCAACTAGCACGACGTTTCCAGAGACATCCGAGTAAGACTCCGAGTAGACCGAAAGGAACCACAAAGAGAATGCTGCGCGTGGGTCCCATGAGAACTGAGAGCAACAAACCCGAGACTACCGCACCCATCCAAGCAGCGCGATTACCCCACCGTAGGTAAACCAGGGCGATCGGGACCGGAAAAAAAATCCGCAGTACAGGACCGAGGGGAAAGTAATAATTGATTAGCCAAATCAAGCTGGCGGTACTGGCGAAAAAAGCCGTTTCCACGAGGATCAGGGCATTGCTGGGGTGTCCTGGGTTGGAAACCACGCTCTCAGAGGCACGTTCACTGGTTGGGAGTTCCCGGATATCCCCATTCAGGGGGTTAGATCCGACAGATGAATCCGGAGGACCGAGGGGTTCTGAATTGTTAGGGAATTCAGAAGACTGGGAAGAGGAATTCGGGTTATTGTCTGAAAAATCAACCATCAAATTGTGTCCAATCGGTTAACAGTTAACGATTTAGGATGAAACGTTAACTGTTGAATTTGGGTCCAGAGTGAATGGGGTTAAGAAGGCGATCGCCCCCATAAAAGGGCATTGCGATCGCGGCTAAGGTTCTTAGACCATCAGACGTTCCAGGGCGTGGAGGTCTGGGATACACAGGATGTCACGATCCCGTTTAATCAAACTCTTCTTTTCTAGTTTACTCAATACCCGAGTCACCGTTTCGCGCGCCAATCCACTCAGACTGCTCAATTCCCGATGGGGTAAATTAGGAATTTCAATCCCTTGGGGAGATTCTTTTCCTTGTCCCTCAGCTAAAAACAATAAAATATCCGCCACCCGAGAGGTGCTATCGGATTCTCGCAACCGCAAGCGACGGTTAACTTGGCGCAGGCGTCGTGCCATTAGCTGTGCCAACCGAATTCCGGCCAAAGGTTCCGTATGGATTAACTGGACAAAATCCTGCGCCGGGAGATTGCCAATGGTGGTGGGGGCCAGGGTAATTACATCCGTTGAGCGCGGTACCTCATCCAAAGCCGCCATCTCGCCAAAGATTTCGCCCGAGCCTAAAATATTAAGAGTAACCTCTTTGCCATCGAGGTTATAGGTCCGAATTTTGACCCACCCTTCTAATAAAAAATAAACGGAACTTCCCCAGTCATTTTCCAACAAAATAACTTGATTAGGGGGATGGGTACGGCTCACAATATGCGCTGTCGCCCTTTCTACAACTGCCTCAGGTAGTCCATTAAAAAACGGAGTTGCGCGAATTAATTCTTCAACGTGGGGTACAGAATCGCGAGAGGTAAATCTTTCATCCATTAGGCCATCCTCTTATAAACGCGCCAGGGGTAGATCGATGTTTTTCATAAAGGGGGTTATAGGGAACCAAGAGATGACCAATTACATTTTTTTAGAAGAGTGTTACACACAGACCAGACGGTTGCCCTCGACTGGATACTTAGAGAATCAATAGTTAGATACAACATAAAAAGATAAACCAATTTGTACTTTCGGGAATTTAAGCGGTGGCTTTTGGCCTCAATTAAATTTCCGGAGAACCTCAATCTTTTCCGTTGTAAATCATGCTGCACCCCTAGAGCGCCAACGCATTCCACTCAAAGTGGACTGGCTGTTTTCTCCCCCTAATTTATCGCATCTGGCTAACTGACGTTCCTTAATTCCCTAGGCTGGGGTAGTTTGGGTCCTTACTAAACCCTATGGGTTCAGAACTTGCAAAACCACAGGGCGATCGCCGGGTCTCTTAAGGGTATGCTGCTGACTACTTTAACTATATCTGGATCCGGGGCCTGAACCACTGGAGTTTTCACCGGTTTCTAGGGGTGAACAGAGCAGTTTCCCATCCCTAGAGCCTAGCTCACTCAGGAATGATCAAGGGAAGCATACCCAATTTCAAACCCCTGATTTGAGGTCCTGAGATACCCATCTAGCCAGACTCCATTAATAACATCGTTCTTTAAGGAGATCCCAGAAAACACTTAGCCATCATAACCTATCCAGGTGTCTCACCCCGCAGACCCTTGACATTCTCCCCAAGGGGGTCTGTTTTTTACCTCAATTCAGGGGTTAGCAGTTCACGCCCTAGTGTTGTTATTTGTAATAAAATGTGCATAAGGCATCATGACAGAGGGTGGCAGAAATAAAAAACGGGGTTCCTGACTGTTTCGGCGAGGGTCTATGCCTGATTAATCTGTACCCTCACCCTCAATCGGCCCATCGTTTACCGCCGCCCCTGGGCTTTTATGAGTGAAGCGCCCGAAAAAATAAATTCAACCAAAACGGGTTGGAATTAAGCCTGAGCGCTTCATACTGTAGGATCACCCGCCCTAGTCAGTCGCTCTTGCAGGGGTCCGGACCACAGAATTGGACTTAGCCAAGAATGAATCAAAAAATTGCCTCGGCACAAGCTACGATACCTTAAAAAGTACCAGTATTTTCGGGGCAAAGGGTAAGTCTGTGCTGTTCTTATCGCCAGAGGTTCTATCGTGAGTTCTAATCGGGATCAACTACAAGCACTGATTGCAGAGATTGATGGAATTCTGCGAAAAATGAACTCCCGCCTCCCATGGGTGAGTTTGGGGGATACTCGTCGGGTTTTGGAGCGAGTGCGTCTTTATCTGGATTCCCAACTGGCCTCTGAGGGTAGCCCGGGGGTTTCTTTGACTGCCTGGGAGCAGTATCCGATCGCCCCCGACACCAGGGCGAGTGCCCCACAAGAAGACCGGGAAGCCGCCGGAATACAGGCAGTGTTTCAAGGACTAATCCAAGATTTGGCGGGGTTGCGGAGTAACCTGATGCAGCCGTTGCAGGAAGAAATCGCAACCTTAAGCCAAGAACGACATTCCTTGATGGAAGAAGTCCGGCAATTGGAGCAAAAAAAACGGCATTACTCAACCGTAGCTGGACAACAGGCTGATCAACAGCAGGCGATCTCTGAGTTTTTACAAGCCTTGCTCGGACCCCTGCAAGAGCACCTCTCCCAAGAAGTTTCTCAGGCGATCGGACAGATAGAAACCCACTTGTTAACCGACGAGACTCCCAGTCGCCTCGGGGGTAATGCTCTCGAATCGAAGTTTCGACGAGAACCAGTCAACCCTTTAACTGAAGAGAATTCTGAGCTGTTATCCCCCCAAGCCCGATTAGAACAGTTGCAGCGGCTAGAGGGGGAGTCCGATCGCCTGTTAATGTCCCTCGACTCTACCCTGCGAGTTGTATTTGAAGCCCTCGATCGCAACGTTAATAGTTACAATGACTCCCTGGTTCAAGGCTTAGAGAAGATGCATCGCCTCGGACAGCAGGGAGAACTCATGTTTAGTGTCCTAGTCAATCATCTGGCCCAGCTTTTAGGTCAAGAGACCTCGTCCTATTTGCAATCATCCCTGCAACTGTTGTATTCTACTCCATCGGCGCTCGATGGGACCCCCGAATCCAACCCGGAACCCCCAAACCCCGCACTTCAGCGCGATCGCCTCGAAAAGCCTCCGATTCCTCCAAAACTACCCCCAAACTCTCGCATCCCCTCTTTGCAAGAAGAACCCCAAACCTCTCCTAAAACTCCCCGAATTTCTGCCCAGGGGTCAAAAGCTCAAATTTCCCCGGAACAGAGCCAGGAACTTCTAAAATTCCCCTTTGCCGGAGCAGAATTAACCCCGCTCACGGAAGGAACAGAGGCTGAAATTACAGCCGAGGCAAAGCCTCTTCCCATTTCCAAAACTCGGCAGGAAATGTCTCAAGACAACTTTGAATTTGCAGCCCAATTGGCACAGAGTTCGCAGAAGGATGAGGATTTGTCCTCGGTGAGTGTTCAGGAACCGAACCGGGTTTCTCCCTCAAATCTTAACCCCGATGATCTTCTACCCGAATTAGGGTTTGAGGGGTGGGTTACACCGGATGACCAATTGCCTGAGGAGTGGGATTTGTCTGCCGCTTTTGATTTAGAAGAAAATTTACCACCCGCCTCGGAGTTACTCCCCCCGTCGAACCCAAATAATCAAGATTTATTCCCCCTTAGCGCAGAACCGAACTCTCAGGAGACTGGGGAGACTTCCCCCTATGGCGAAGAAGACTTATTTGCGGACCTCGCCAGTCTCCAAGATGCACCGGGAATGGGGGGAGAGTATTCAGAAGAGTACATGGATGAGTTTCTATTTGGCGATCGCTTGGAGTCCCTGCTGACGGATTCAGAGTCAGAAACTGACTCCCCACCCCTCATCGAGACAACCGAATCCCCGAAAAAACCGGAACCCCCAGGGAGCAAAAACGAGGAAACTACAGACGATTTGTTTGCTGATTTTGAGACGGTATCCCCCTCAAGCGTAGAGTTTCTGAACTGGGAACCTGAGACCCTAGACGCAAGTACCCCGCCTCCCCTGATTGAGGATTCGCTTCCCCAACTGGGGGATGAGGCGATCTCCTCCAATCTAAATTTAGAGGGAGATTGGGACGAAACCGCCTATCTCACCGCTTCTCCCCAGGAAAATTTACTGGCAGAGGAGGACCTAGAGGAGGAACTGGACAATCTCTGGCTGAGTAATACGGGTATCAAACGTTTAGACGAGGACCTTTCTAAATTAGAAGCCATCCAAAAAATAGCAGAACCGCAGGGTACAAAAGTGCAAGAATCGGGCTGGCAGGGGACCGAACTCAGCGCAGAACAATGGCTTGCGGAATTCACCGCTGAATCCCCCTCATCGGAGAGAGTCAACTGGGAGGATGTTGAGGAAACCCTGCCGGGGAGAGAAAGTAGGGATTCTCCCTTAGAACCGGATGCCGAAGAGTTCCTCCCCGAGACAGCCGAATCGGATCCGGTGGCGATCGCCTTAAACTCTGACTTTTTCAATGAGCAGGAATCCTCATCTGTGACAGAGAAGGAGATACTTCTATCGGAGTCAAAACCCATCAACTCAGGGAAAACCGAATCCCCGGCAAAGGCGGTGTCCCCTACTCTCAAGCAGGAACCTGAACCCGAGGCAACGAGGCGAGCAAACAGTGTTTTGCCCACCTTAGATGATATTTTTGCCGAACTAATGGCGACAAATCCGCCCCCAGTCGTCAAAATAACCGCTGAAGAAGGTGTTAACCATGAGACGGTGGAAGATTTTTTTGCCAACTTTATGGATGATGAAAATCCGGCGACTGCACCAGCGGATCCTGAACCCGAGGCCACTCAGCCAGAGGTCCCCCTCCCACCCGATGATGACCTCTCTCATCCCACCCTGGATAATTTCTTTGAAAGTTGGGACGATGGTCCCACCCGCTGAAGTTTAACGGATGGCTTTTTTGCGGGGATCACCTGCGCGTTTCACGTAAGGATTCGGTTAAACTCGATTGGGTACGGCAACCAGCTATGGGGGAAATCAGAAGAATGGCAGCGCCAAACGGATCGTCCGGGTTGTGGTATTTGGGAATTGATCTCGGGACGACTCACCTATCCGCGGCTTTGTTCGATCGCCTCACCTGTCAGTTATATCCGCTTTATTGGCATCCCCTGGGTTCTCAGGGTTCTGACCCAACGTTTCGTTTGCCTTCCCAGGTTTATCTACGGTCCCAGGGGTGGTGGTTGCATCAGTTTAAACCCCTTTTGTTGCCGGGAATTGCGGGAACGAGAACGAAGGAGAACGCAGGGGACCGAGAAATACACCCCAGTGTTGTGCCCCTAGAGTTGCTGAATCGAAAGCGGGCAAAACAAGAGGTGGTGTTACGATCGCACGGACGATCCCTCGGGTTAAGCGATCTTCTGGATGCCTTGAGCTCTTTGTTAGCCACGATCACCGCAGCTGGAGTGGCCCCTGTGGAGCAGTCGGACGGTTTGCCGGTGGTAGAAGTGGCATCCGCTTCGGGGCGATCGCTGAGGTGGCCCTCTGCTTCATCTCCCCGCAGTCACGCGATTGCTACCCTGTCATCGGCGCTGACAATGGCGACGCCTTCGGCAGCCATTGGCGGTGCTGCCGGGTTAGAATCAGATCAGTTACAAGGGGCGATCTCTCAGTTACAAGGGGCGATCGTCAGTTTTCCAGGAAGTTGGCCCGATAGTTATTGTTTTAATATTCGCGAATCTATATTAAGTGCCGGTTTAGTCCAAGAACCCGCCCAAGTTTTATTTGTGGAAAATGCGATCGCAGCATGGCTATCGGTACTTCCCGGCGTCGGTGGAGAACGGGTGACAATTCCTTCGGTCTTATCGCGACAATTTCACCCCCAGGAAGGACCGGGGGTGAGTTGGCAACGGTCTCGGGCGATGGGGAGTCGCTATGGGTTGGCGATCGATTCCGGTGCAACGATGACTGAGTTGGCGTTAGTTTGTGTCCCGGAAAACCTAGCCGAACTCAGTACATCTCACTTTGAAGTGCGGAGTTTTCCGTATGCGGGTCAAGCCTTAGACCAAGATATTATTTGTCAGCTATTTTGGAACGATACAGTCCGCCGGAATAATGGGGGATATTGGCATCTGGGGTGCGATCTGGAGTTACCCCGTCCGGGAGAGCCCGATGCAGGACGACGAATGCAGTTACAGCAGCGATTACTCGCACACCAGGTCGGGCAAGAATTGTTAGTGGCGGCTGAGGGGGTGAAGTTAGCCCTACAAGAGCAAGATGTATATACAGTAACTGTGGGTGAGTTTCGGTGGACGATCGCTCACCGGGAGTTACAAAGTTTGGTGGTTGAGCCGTTCCTCCACTTTTTGAATCAATCTCTAAATGGCTTGTTGATTGAAACGGGTCTATCGGCGATCGCAGTTGAGCGCGCGGTCTGTACGGGGGGTACGGCACAATCTCTCTCCCTGATGGGATGGATGCGGCAAAAACTCCCGAATGCGACGTTAATCGCCGATCCACCCCGGGGAAATCGCGGTTCGGGGTCGAGTCGGATTGCCTTTGGCTTGGCGGCTTTACCTTTGTATCCTCGGGTTTTGGACCTGAATCGACAGCAGTATGGGGATTATTTTTTACTGGCGGAATTGTTGCGGGCTGTGGGGGACGACCGCCCCCGGTCCTTGCGGGAAATTGTGGCTTTGGTGGAACGTCGCGGGATTCACGGGCGATCGCTCGGCAATCGGATTCAAGGGTTTTTGGATGGGAAGTTACCTCCGGGGTTGAGTTCGGGGGTTCCCTCTGGGATTCCGATGCCGGAACTGGCGGCGACGACGGAGTATCCTCTCACTCCCGATGTTCCACTTTTTGAGCAAGTTGATGGGACTTATCGGGTTAATCCGGAACAGTCTCGGCGGTTGTTACAATATTTACAGGCGATCGCCGCTACGACCCATCAACATTTTGAAGAACCCTTACTGCTTTATTTAAGTGAGTTTATCAGCCCTCACCGCGATCGCTTTTGAAAAACTTTTTGTATAAATTGTAGTAAGTGTAACAATAGCTACAGAAAGAAGTAAAAATATAGGTTAAAGGACAAAAGCAATGGTCTAGAATTGTAGCCTAGCCCCGCTATTGTGAAGCGATCGCCGGATGTTGCTCAACTGGAGATTAAAATAACTTCAGGCAAGCCCAGACCGGGGCGCAGGAGTTGACCCAAACCCGCACTTAATTCTAAACAATACAAAAACTTTACAAAACCCCCAGACATTTAAAAGTTTAAGTAAATATCCGTAGATAGCTGTACCGAATCTCCAACATTGTCAGTATGGTGAGTAAACAATCAGGATACACACCCCAAAACTGACGGGAGAAAATCGTGTTAACTACTCATAAAATCGCTATATCTAACCCTTTTACACTTCCTCAACCCACTATATCTTCGTTTGAAAATACTTCGACTAATCAAAGCATTCAGCTAGAAATTCATCCCTCCCTTTACAGTAAAACAAAGCGGCTGATTGATATTCTGGGAGCATTAGTAGGATTGATGATCACAGCAGTGATTGCTATTCCCATCGCAATCGCCATGCAGTTCGACAATCCAGGACCCCTACTCTACAGCCAAATCCGCTGCGGCCATCAGGGCCGTCACTTCCGAATGTGGAAATTTCGCTCGATGGTTGTCAATGCCGAACATCTCCAGCATTTGGTCACTAACGAAGTTAAAGGACATCTGTTTAAAAACGAAAAAGACCCTCGCATCACCCGAGTAGGCCGGTTTTTGCGTCGCACCAGTCTGGATGAACTCCCCCAACTTTGGAACGTGCTGATGGGAGATATGAGCTTAGTGGGGACTCGTCCACCCACCCCCGGGGAAGTCAAGGATTACCAACCCCACCATTTAGACCGCTTGAACGTCAAACCAGGTCTAACGGGAGAATGGCAGACGAACGGACGCTCTAGCATTAAAGACTTTGAAGAAGTCATTCGCTTGGATTTGGAATATCAGCGCAAGTGGTCGATTGCTTATGACTTGCTGCTGATTTTGAAAACGTTTCAGGTCATTGTCAATCAAAAAGGAGCCTGCTAAAAGCAGATGTAGGGGACAAAACCGAGCATTCAGAGCAAAATATGTTAACCTAGGGCCAATACTTCGGTCGGCCCTAGGTCTTTTTTATTCTGTTTTTATGAGCCATTTATGACGCTCTCAACTTGGATCACTTTCTCCCGTTTACTGGGGGTGCCTTTTCTACTCTATTTCCTGTCAGACCCCACACCGAGGTTACGATGGCTTTCCGTAGTAATTTTTTTGGTAGCAGCAGGAACAGATTGGTTGGACGGCTATTTAGCCCGAAAACTGGATCAAGTTACGGAGTTGGGGAAATTTCTGGATCCGTTAGTCGATAAGTTATTGGTACTGGCTCCCCTGTTGTCCTTGGTGGAACTTGGACAGTTACCGGCCTGGGGGGTATTTTTGATTTTGTTTAGAGAATTGGCGATCGCCGGATGGCGCATCAATCCGGCTTTAACTGGCAATACGGCGATCGCAGGTGCCAATGTGTGGGGTAAGTTGAAAACCCTGAGTCAGATTCTGGCGATCGCCCTGTTGATCGCTCCTCTGCCTCCGGAATGGTCCGCAGTCGCCTTAGTTGCCTTCTGGGTTTCCGTGGCCCTGACTTGGATTTCCGGGGTGATTTACCTCTGGCCTCAACGGAGTATCTCCTAAACTCCATAAAAAGGCATCATCGGTGTGAATTTTATTCCTATAGATATAGATCTATTTAAAAACCCTGGAACAAGGACTGTGTTAATTCCCTCAATCTGCTGAGTTCTATTCAATTGAGTGTAGGGCGATCGAGACGGTATCCATCGGCTATTGAAACGATCTATCGATAGAGGGATTATGTTTATTTTGATCAGGGCTAAACTAGGGAATAAATTCAGCACCGCGAGCTGTCATAAGAGACTTTCTTTCCCTTGAATGATCCTATATATCAGGCAACTGCACGTGACAAAAAACCTGAAAATTCGCTCCCCAAAAGGGGAGGCTACCTATAAAGAGTCGGGCCAGCGTGCTTCTTGAGGTTTACTGCGTCCTCGACCCCTAAACCCGGTGGGATAGACTTGACAGTTTCCCAAAATAAAGATTAACCTGTACTGGTTGAGCGAGTTAAAAAGACAACCTATTTAAGCTGGTATCTTGTGTTGTTTGGGTATTTTCCATTCGCTTCTTTGAGGGTAGGCTAGTCAGCGTGATTCCCCACGTCTGGGAAGTTGACCCCATTAAGCTAACCATGCCCTGCAAGCCCCTATTTCCGCTTGTACTACAGCAGCAGATATTGACGATCTGTTAGTAACCCTGTTTTTTAGGACTGTCCTAAGTTTGCCGCACCCAGTAGTTGAGACAGAACTCAATACAGCAACCTGTCAGAAGTTTAGCTTATTAAAAAGCCCACAATTCTGACAAAGCACAAGAGCGATAATGGAGGCATTTTAAATGTTGAAGCGACTTTTAACCGTAAGTTCCGTACTGGTATTGCTGCTGATCGGAATTACACCAGCTGCCTACGCACAAACCCCAGAGAAAGCGCCACAGGGTTCGATGGAAATTTTGGCTCAATCTCAAATTAGCGATGAGGATCTCGACAAGTTTTCTCGTGCTATTTATCAAATGTTGACAATCGAGCAACAGTTTCAAGAAAGAATCGTACAAACCATTGAAAGTCAAGGGTTTAGTCAAGAGCGATTTGCAGAAATTTATGAAGCGAGCGTTCAAGCCGAACAGGACCCACAAGCTCAAGCTGCTCTAAATATTTCAACTGAAGAACAGCAAAAGTTTGCTCAAATCATGCAAGAAGGACGGCAGATTCAAGAGGAGTCTCAGCAAAAACAAGAGCAGGCGATCGCCAGTCTCGGACTTAATCTGGACCGCTTGAATGAAATCGGCACAGCTATTCAACAAAATCCGGAACTTCAACAAGAAGTGAAGTCCCGATTAGAAGAACTTATGGACCAATAAAATCCTCCGGTTATTAGGACTAAGGAATAGTTGGGCTTTCATTGAATGATAGAGGTATATTTATTATACCTCTATTTTTTTGATTTATTCCCGTGAGGAAATTAGAGATTAACTGACGCTACTGATAATTTCATCATCTACCGAAAAGTCTATTTCAGCTTGGTCTGAACTGTCAGTTAGATAGTCATTTTCAAAGGAATCTTTTAACCCAGAAATTAGATCAAATTTAGGTTGCCAATTGAGTTCCTGCACGGCTTTACTGACATCGGCGAAAAAGTGCTGCACTCGCATCGGAAAGGCTTTACGTTTGCCAAAGTCAAATTGTTTGGGGTCGTAATGGATTAATTTTACTTCTGATTTTCCTGCTGCTTCTGCACAGGCACGTGCTAATCCGTCAAAGGTGACATAACGATCGCCAGAAATGTTATAAATCTGCCCGATTGCGGTTTCGTTGCCTAGCACTGCCGCCATTGCATTGGCTAAATCATAACAGTGACCGAGTTGGGTGATATGAAACCCCTTTCCCGGGATTGGAATCGGGCGATCGCGCACGATGCGATCAAAAAACCACCCTTCTAAGGGATTATAATTTTGCGGCCCATAAATATAAGTAGGACGGATCGAAGTAAAGGGCAATCCTTGCTGGGATAAATAGGTTTCTGTATCGTTTTTGCCTTTATGGCGACTTTTTGGGTCAACCGGATCCTCTTCCCGGTGCGGCATTTGATCGGATTTGAGATAGACGCCTGCGGAACTCATATATATAAAATGTTTAACTTTGCCGTTAAACAAATCAGCCAGAGGTTTGGTGTCGCTGAGTTCCCGTCCGTTATTGTCGAAAATGGCATCAAATTCTTCGGAGGCGAGTTTCTCGTTCAGTTGAGATTCATCGGTGCGATCGCCGTGAATTTGTTGCAATCCCTCGACTGGGGCGGGTTTATTCCCGCGATTGAAAAGAACAACTTCATGGCCTTGTTCAACCAGAATTTTAGTCAGATAAACCCCGATAAACCGGGTGCCACCCATCATTAATATCCGCATAATTGTTACCCTTTTTTACGGTCAAGGCTTATTGTACCGTAGAAGGCGACAGCCCTTTTTAATCTCCATTCCTACAATCCCAAAAGGGTAACCGCGATATTTCCGGAAAAGCAGACATCAACATCGGTCCCAGGAGTGCGATCGCGCAAACCGTAGACGCCTTCATAATAGTAATACTCCTCTTCAATGCGATATTTAACGGGCAAGGGTTGAGTTGAGGGTTGACAAAATACGATATTCGGTTCGGGCTCGTCAGGTTCTACAAAAGGTAGGTTTACATTCCAGAATGTGCCTGGTTGAAGAGGGCGATCAAATAATTCCTGCAAGACGGCGATCGCCAAGTGGGTGCTGCGTTCCCACTCCACAAGGCGTCCTCCCTTACGATATTGGGAAATGGCGACTGCCGGAACTCCGTGAATGGCGGCTTCCCTGACTGCGGCAACGGTTCCGGAGAGGTAAACATCGATCCCCAGATTGCCTCCGTTGTTGATGCCAGACAGGACCCAAGCGGCATCGGGACACAGACAAGAAAGGGCGATTCGGGTACAATCAGCAGGTGTCCCCCCGACTGCGTATTCAGTTTCGGACCGGCGATCGACATGAATCGGGCGATCGGTAATCACCTGGTGACCACATCCTGATAACCCTTCTCGGGGTGCTACCATTAAGGTTTTGCGATCGCCTACGGCATTCAGGAGGGCTTGAATACCGGGGGCGTCAATTCCATCGTCGTTGGTTAAAATAAAGGTCATTAATCTTTTCCTCGGGTTCCTTTCCTGGGGGCGGTCTCTATCAACTTTCCAGGATACCTGCTATTGTAGCCAACTGCTTTTACTCTCAAGTTGAGGGTGGCAGTCTTTATAAAAACTTATTTCTCTCGAACCTGGGAGGGTTTTTATATCTTTACTATCCGTGAGTTTAAAACTTTCAGACCCATGCACAGATTTTGTGTTCTATTTAGCGGTGTTTAGAGACCAAAAAGGGATAGAGTAAAGAGGCTAAATTTGAGCGGCTTTTTTGAAATCTTCTAATCCACCTCTTGGTCTTCCAAAATTCCAGCGTGAACCCCCCAATCCCCCGTGAGTTCCCCGGACAGTCGCCCTTTAAAAAGGGGAAGCCAGAGGAATAAATGTTGGCTTCAGGGGGGGCTTTTTAGAATTCTGCAATTCTTCTATTCTTCTTTTCCATTCACTCTCTTACTCCACCATCAGTGTTAACAAATATGTCATCTGGTCCAACCCTATTAATCCAGCTATCACAGTTGAGTGATGAAACTTTAAAACGCAACTATCTAAACTGTGTGCAATGGACAGATTCGATTGTGAATGTGTTAGCACAGGTGGCCGATGGCGCGGAAGCAATTCGGGTAGTGAAACTAGGCTTTGAAATTGATTTAAAACTGGGTACAAAGCTGGCTGGATCGGTTCAGCCCCGGTTTCAGGAGGAAGGGTTAGAATTACTGGATCGTCAGGTATTGCCACCCAAGCTAAAGATTAGACTGTTGGGAATCAGTGCTTCTAATTCGGCGATTCCTTATTTAGAACAATTTTTAAATGACGAGGATTATCGGATTCGAGAAAATGCGCTGGAAGCGTTAGGGACGGTCGGTTCTTTACCTGTGGTATTTCCTCTGATTCGAGGGTTAAATGATAAAATGCCCAGCATTCGCCAAAAATCCGCAGAAATCCTGGGAAAATTAGGGTATAATACAAGTATTGATGCCCTAATTTTAGCGTTAGAAGACTCGGATCGCATGGTGCCGTTAAGTGTTGCCGAAGCTCTGGGAAAAATTGCTACGCCGGTTACTATTAGCGCGCTCAAAAGAGTATTTTACAAGCAAGACTATTCACCGAAGTGGTGGAGTGTGGCGATCGCTTTGGGGAAATTAGGCGATCGCCAAGCCGTGGATACCATTTTAGGGGCTTTAAATCATTCTGCCACAAATACCCGCATCAGTGCCGCAGATGCATTAGGAGAAATTGGGAATGAAGAAACGATTGATGCATTGCTGAACGCTTTAGGAGATAAACATGAATTTGTCCGCACTCGCGCTGCCTATGGGTTAGCTAAAATTGCCAGGGATGAAGTAGTTGAACAAGTGATTTTAGCATTAAATCATAAACGAGATTTAGTCCGGGAAAGTGCGGCGATCGCCCTGGGGGAAATTGGCACGGCTGCTGCGGAAAATGCCCTCACTGCGGCATTGAATGACTCGAATGAATTAGTACAACGGCGCGCCCAACAAGGATTAGATCGTATTCGGCCTGAAATGATTTCTCCCGCCTGTATGGATGAAAACGATTCAGCACTCCAGCGATCGCCCTCAGTAGATGAACTTCTCCAAAATCTGGGAGAAAGTTCAAGTTTTATCCGCCAAAAAGCAGCTCAAATATTAGGGCAAATAGGGTCAGATACAGCGGTGGAGTCTTTGCTAAATGTGGCTTTAACCGACAACACTTATTCCGTGCGAAAAACAGCTATAGAAGCATTAGGAAATTTGGGAACTTCTCTAGCCGTGGAGGGATTACTTTTTATTTTGAATCAAGGCAACGGGTTAGTGCGTCAGCAGGTAGCGGAAGTTTTCACCCAAGTAGGCCCTGGACAAATTTTGCCCCTATTGTGGGAGGATTTATTCAGGAATGGAGATTTGTATTTACTCGATGCGATCGCGTCGATTCAAGAACGCTTTAAATATTACAATCCCTCCTATTGTGACAGCTATTTAACTTAGAAAAAGTCTATTTTTTATCCTTGAAAATTTGGGCGCACCAAGGTGCGCCCTTACCGAACAAGCACTCAAGATGAGGACGGGCAGAATGGCTTATAGCCCAGTATAGTTGCGCAGAGCAGTGTGGGTTTTTAATCCAACAACGCCATCGGCTTCTAAACCATAGTCTTTTTGGAACTGTTTGATGGCGGCTTCAGTTTCTTCGTTAAAAACCCCATCCATTTTTTGATAATTGAAGTATTTTAATGAGCTTAACTGCCGTTGAACTCTCAAAACTGTTCCCCCGGTAGTTCCGAGTTTTACTGTAGGCTGAGTCGTCGGTTCTGGAGTATCGGGATACTCTTTTGCCAAGACAGCTTTTGTTTCGGGACCGACTATTCCATCTGGGGTTAATCCGTTTTCTCTTTGAAAATTCATGACGGCGTGTTTGGTAAATTCGCCGTAGTAACCCGATTTTTCAGAGGTAAAATAGCCGAGTTCCTGCAACCGATATTGCAGTTGAGTAATCTCGGAACCCGCATCTCCAGGACGAATCAGTGCAAATGCGGGAGAACCGATCGCTAAGAAGGAGGTGAAAGCGCCCAGGGCGATCGCTCCTATCCTTGTTCCCCAGCCTTTTTTAGGCCAGTTTACCTGTACTGAGGGGATTTCTAAGGCTTCATTGTAGGCTTCGGCAAGATGGATGAATGCAAGAGACTCCATTGCGTTAACTCCTCGGGTAGATTTACCAAGATTCTAATCGCGATCGGGCTATTTTGGATCCCCTATTTTAAAAATTTTTCTTAAGAAAGTTAAGGAGATGGAGAGAAGCAGGACCGTTGCAGAGTTCGGACAGACGCGAAATTTTGCCTCTCTCCAGTCGTCTTCCCCTGTTCGTAATAACGACTTTAGTGGTTTCATAAGTTCGTCATCACTCATCTGTACCCCTCTTCCCCCTCTCCTTAACTCCAATAAGAGTGCAAATACGCCGGTAAAAGTTTCTTGATTTGCTGAGTTACTAACGGTTGAAATTTGCCATCTCGTGTTAGAGAGAGTCTCCGCAGATTCCGCAGGGCTTCTACGACAACCAGGGCTACCAGTTCGCTAATTGGGGAGCCTTTAATCGATAAAATTCAGCTAATTTACCGGGGAATTGAGAATACAAATCCGCATCCCTAAGATACTCACCGCACTGTCACCGTCTTAGCAAAGACGGAAAACCGCACCGTAGGTGAGATTTTAGGAGATTTACAGCCTAAAATTCAGGAGATGCGCCGTCCGTGGCCGCAGAGGTATAATTATAAATTTGCGGGAGAAGCGCAGACTCAAATTCGGCAGTGATTGGGATTATTTCCAGTGATCCAGTAGGGTTTCCTGTCTGCACCGCAAGGCGATCGCCTTGCTGGTGGTTCCGGCTTTATATTTATTGCTCACTCCAAAACCCTCCGTAGCCGTAGAACATTTGAAATAAATGTCCAAAAATGAGACCTACTCTCGATAAAATACAACAGAACCCCCGAATGTTTTAAAGGTACTGTGGAAGGATTTCTGAATCTCAACAAACCTGCTGGCATGACCTCTCATGACTGCGTATCCCGGATCCGAAAACTGTTACGAACCAAGCGCGTAGGACATGGTGGCACCTTAGATCCAGCAGCAACGGGAGTGTTACCGATCGCTGTCGGTAAAGCAACGCGCCTGCTGCAATACCTGCGTCAAGACAAAGCGTATCAGGCAACCGTGCGTCTAGGAATAACCACGACTACCGATGATTTAGAAGGGGAAGCAGTCGCTTCGGCACCCGTTCCGGAACTGACTTGGGAACAGGTAGAGGCGCAATTACCGCAGTTTGTCGGTAAAATTTCCCAGATTCCCCCCGCCTACAGTGCGATTCAGGTTCAGGGAAAGCGTTTGTATGACTTGGCAAGGGCGGGGGAAATTATCGAAGTACCCCCTAGAATGGTCGAAGTCTATAAAATCGAAGTGTTACAGTGGCGCGAGGGAGATTTTCCAGAAATTGACCTGGCGATCGCCTGTGGACCCGGGACCTATATCCGAGCGATCGCCCGGGACCTGGGTAGCGTTTTGGGAATCGGTGGCACCCTGGCACATCTCACCCGGACCGAAAGCTGTGGGTTACCTCTACAGGAGAGTATAACCTTTGAGGAGATAGAAACTCAGGGCACTCAGGGGACGTTTCAACTCATCCCACCCGATACGGTGTTAGCCCATTTAAGCCAGATTTCTTTAAATTCTCCCGATGCCCGTCGCTGGTGCCAAGGGCAACGAATTTCCCTCTCGGATATTAGTCAAGTTGTATCGCCCCTGCGGATTTGTGCAGAAGATGGCACATTTTTAGGGATTAGTGAGATTGAATCATCCGATAGCGAGTGGGTTTTAGTTCCGAAAATGGTGTTTGAACCGGATTTTTGGAAAGATGAAAGAACAAGTTTTTCCTAACGACTTTAGGAGTTATTTGGGGATTTAGTTATTTCTCACACTAGACACCTAGTATCCTGATTAGGCATTTCCAGGGCGGGCCTAGGAATGCCTGAAATGACAGGCAATCGTTACTACAAGCCGGGGAAATAAAGGGTTTATCCCCTGTTTGTAGTAACGACTTCAGTCGTTATCCCCCTTTAGTAATCCTCATTATCCTCACTAGAAGCCGGGGAAATGAAGTGCTTATCCCATGTTTGTAGTAACAACTTCAGTCGTTATCTCCCTTTAGTAATCCTCATTATCCTCAAATTCTCTACCGTCTAAAATCTAAAACATTAGACCCGCGATTAGGCCGGTCCAGTCCAGCTTTGACCCATTCAATACAAGATTGTTCGGACTTAAATATTTTAGGTGCAGCGACATTTTGTAAATTATCAGGTTTATAATGATCATAAAAAAACTTGTCGGCCATTTGATAAATAATTATCAAATTTTCCTGATAAGTATAGCGATGTTTAAAAGTATCCATACATTCCTCCACATCCGAATTAATCTCCAGATGTTCTTGGGCGATCGCGATAATCCCTTCGAGGCTACTAGAATAAATTCCCGCCGGATTATGGGATTTATGCAAACTACCCCGATGTCCTAATTCCGAGAGTAATTGATAGGAATAAATTCGGTCCGTATCGACGGTGCCAAAAACATAAGGGATAATCAAATGACCGCAATCGGCGATCGAATATTCGTAAAGTAAACGAGTCATGGTTTTGGGGCAGTCGGGTAGGGGGCAGTTGGGTTACCTAACCCAAATTTTATCACTTAGGGGGATGGGTCAGAAAGGGAGAGGGGCATAACGACAGCAAGTGGGGACGTGAAACTGGGACAGCAACTGTAAAGACGCAAAACAATTTTGCGTCTTTACAAATATCCTCCACACTCTGCTACTGGGATAGCTTAACTAAGGCATCTTTGACCGATTCAGGTAACCGGCGCATAATCCGGCCCTTTTCGATATCCACCGTAACTAGAGTAACCACTCCGGTTAGATACAACTCCTGACCATCGAGGGACTGAATCTGATATTCCCAATTCAGGCGGACCCCATCCATTTTTAGCATTCGGGTTCTGACTAACGCCTCCATGCCCATTCGCATCGGTTTATGGTAGCGCAATGCTAATTCGACTACGGGTAAATCGCACCCCAAGGCGACTAAATCCGCAAAATTGACTCCGATCGCCCGCAAAGATTCGACTCGTGCCTCTTCCATCCAGGTTATGTAGGTACCATGCCAAACGATGCCAGCATAGTCGGTATGATGGGGATAGGCCCTCACGGGGTAATCAAACCAGCCCTCAGCAGATTTCTCGGCCATCGGGGCGATCGCTGGGCTAGGGGGGAGTTGGGGTTGTCTGTCTTTTTCCTCAGTCATGTTACAAATCGATCCAAAACTCTACATTTCTACAGATTTTCAGTAGGTAATAAGTCTTACATTAAAAGATGAAATGCCTCAAGAGAGCAATCTCTCCGGTCATTTACCTCGACCGATAGAGCTTCGTTTGAACGGAATCGATTCAAGGGTTCATCCTTACATAGTATGCTGTTGTAGCCAGGAGCTAAACTTATGATCCAAAAAATATTAGTCGCAGTAGCAGGAAGAGGACTCTGCGAAGAGATGGTCAAGATGTTAATGGACATCCCATCGTTTCAATCTGCCTCGGTGACGGTCTTGCACGTCGTGGCCCCTGAAATTACCGCTGATGCCATGGCGGATAAGTTGGCCGAGGGTGGCAAAATCCTAGCCGATGCGGTCAAATTTTTGAACATAGACCCCCGCAAAGTTAATCCTCGACTAAAACAGGGAGACCCAAAAACTATCGTCTGTGAAGTGGCAGAGGAAGAAAATGCGGACCTGATCGTGATCGGATCCCGAGCTTTAGGACGCCTGCAAGCGATCTTAGAAGGATCGGTAAGCCAGTATGTCTTCCAACTGGCTTCTCGTCCGATGTTGCTGGTCAAGGATGATGTGTACGTCAAGAAAATCAAGCGAATTGTCGTAGCGGTGGACAAATCCGACTCCGCTAAGCAATGTCTGGATTTGGCGCTGATGATGGTCAAAGATATTGATGGCGGACAACTGGAATTAGTACACGTCTCCTCAAAACCCATAGGCAAACCGGAAGAGGACCCTATATTAGCACTAGCGGTGGCAGAGGCGAAGAAATATGGCATTTCCTATCGCTGCCACACCCCGACGGGAAAAGCCGGTGAAGAAATTTGCCGGTTGGCGGATGAGGTGAATGCAGATCTGGTGATGTTGGGTTCCCCCGATCGCCGTCCTAACATCGCTAAAAGCTTCGTGGACCTCGATCGCCTCTTAGGGGGGTCTCTCTCCGACTATGTGCGCGTTTATGCCAACTGTCCGGTGTTATTAGGTCGGACTTCGACTTAATTCACCATTTCAAGTTCCCCTCCACCTCATAAAAAAGGTGCCAAACGTTGCGTTTTGGCACCTTTTGTGATCATAACTGCGGCGGTAAGCGTACGCCATAGGGTCACTTACCGCCGAGTGTCGGAGTTAAAACCTGACCAAGCAACCGGAGATGTTCCAAGTGCCAGACAAAGCAACCCGTTGATTTAGCTCTCCTTGCTTTTGCTAGCGGTTTGAATGTAGAGGATCAACAGGAACACGGCTGGGACCAGCACAAACAGAAGGCTTGCCACAAATCCTAGGTCATTAACTTGCATAGAACCCCACTATTTTTTCAATCTTAAAATTCAATAAGATCAGAATATCATTATTGATTGATTACCGTGAGGGTGATCTCCCTAAATTCTTTGAACTCATCCGGTGGGTGACTGGACCCCGGATTTAGAGTGAGGGGTTAGGGCTTAGTTTTGACGCTCACTGGGCCATTCACCACGGTTTGACAAGCCAGACGATAGCTAGGGGGCTTTTTCTTGAGTTTTTGATTTTCTACAGAAGTGCGATCCGAGAGATTTTCCATGCCTTCAACGACTTCGACGATGCAGGTGCCACATTGACCGTAACCGCCACAGTTCATCAATTTTCCGACAAACTTGTAGAGTTCGATACCATTTTCTAAGGCTTTGAGCCGCAAATTGGCTCCATCTGCCGCGACCACTTCCTTGTTTTCATCCACAAATTTGATATTAGGCACTTCTCTTCTCCTAGTTGCGATCGAGCTATACCGATTTTGGCCGATGAGTATTCGGGGATTAGGCCGAGCAGTTGTGCTTACCCAGGGCCGATATTAGCTCCTCTCAAATTTTAGACCCAAATGTTAACTTCTGTAAAGACTGACTGCATCCCCCTCACCCGGGAAGGGCAATTCCAGAATTGCCCCTTCATTGAGCCGATAGGGGCTGCCCATTCCAGGAACCTAGGGAGCAGAAACCAGCCCCTCATTAACATTTCCGATCGCCCGTTCCATAGAAGCCAATGCCCGATTGTAGGTGACGATCGCCCGCAGGCGGTTATTGAGGGAGCGCGTTAGTTCCGTTTCCGCCGTCAGCACGTCTGTCTGAGTCCCCACCCCCGCTTGAAACCGTAACCGCGCTAACCGTAAACTTTCCCTCGCCTGATCCACCGCAATATTAGCGGTTTGGATATTCTCGAAATTCGATCGCAAGTTAAAAAAGGCTTGTTCCACCTGAAGACGGACTTGGTTGCGAAATTGCCCAAATCTTGTTTCGGCAATCTCAATATTACGCTCCTCTTGAACCGCTCTTGCTCTAGCGGCCCCCCCATCAAATAAATTCCATTGCACCCTACCCCCTAAGTTGTAACCATCGGCCAAATCCAAGTCATCGCCAAACACTTCTACAACGTTATAGTTGGCAAACAAACTAACCTGAGGACCCAGGGCAGAAAGGGCGATCTGACGCTGATAATCCGTGAGTTCCCGCTGTAACAACAACTGCTCTAATTCGGCTCGGTTTCTCAACGCCAGCACGATGCTATCCTCTAAAGACAAATTCCAAAGCCCCGAAATTTCCACAGGCTCGGCGGCTGAAATATCCACCACTTGGGACACGTTTAAAATCCGAGCGATTTCCCGGCGACGGATGCGCTGCTGTGCTCGGGCCTGGGTCAGGGCTTGAGCCGCATCAGCCAACTGCACCCGAGCACGGAGTACATCAAACCGAGTCCCCAATCCCGCTCGTTCCAGGGCTTCAGCGTCCCGCAAGCTCAATTCGGAACTCTGCACGGCAGATAGGCTAATTTCAATTTGGTCGTCGGCTTCTTGCAGGTTGTAATAAGCCTCCCGGACCTCTAAGCGCAAGTCGGCTAGCACCCGTTCTAGATCTAACTCACTGACGAGTACCTGGGTTTCGGCCAGCCCAATCTGACCCGATCGCCGACCAGAATTGTAAAGATCGTAGGATAGTTCCACTCCCCCATCTAAGCTGGTGTTGCCTCCCTCTGGGGGTGGGGCATTGTCTCCTAACTGCTGTCTTTGTCGCTGATTGGCTAAATCCGCACCTGTGGAATTTGATCGCGAGAGGCTCGATTGCACCCCCAAGGTCGGATACAAGCTAGCACGGGATTCTCGTAAGGCGGCGCGATTACGTTCGACCGTAAGCAGGGCCTCTTGCAGTTGTTGACTGTTCTGTTCGGCAATTTGAAGCGCCTGTTCTAAGGTCAAGGGTTGGGTGCCAACAATCTCTACTTCATCGGGTTCTGTTGGAAACTGGAGGGGGTTGGGGTTGGGAGTCAGGTACTCGGGCACGTCTTCTACCCGGGGAGTTGTTCCCTGGGCTTGTAAGGGTTCCATGGGCGCAGTTGGGTCCCGGGTTTCCCCCGGTTGAAGGGAGTCCCGAGGGGTTGAGGGGGTTTCAGGGGGTTGACTGGGGAGGCGATCGCCGGATGCCTCAGTCTGTCCGAAACTCGCGCCGATATCGCTTAAGGCGATTAGCGTTCCCATACCCACTGTGATCAGATATCGAAAAGTTCCCATAAGTTTTTGATTCGGCGTGCAATTTAACAATAGTGATAGATTCAGACCAACACTTTTTAAGGTATAGCAGATTGCGATCTTTGACAGCCGATCTTATTGACATTACTAAACGGCTTGGGATGCACCGGATTGGAAGTTGCTAGCGCGATCGCCACCCTACCAAACGCCTGCTTTTTTGCAAAGATAAGCGGCTGGGCTTTCCCCTGTCTACCTATATTGCGGTGATTGACGCACAATCCGGCTCCTGAGTTGCACGTTTAATTTTAACCGAGTTTCCGGGGTGATTGGCTTCGAGTTGGCTGAATTTTTACCAGTTTTCTGATTTCTTAATGGCTGTGGGGTTCTTTCAATCGGGGACGGGTATATAATTTTGTAATTTTTATGTAAGGGTTGAGTTGACTCTATTCTCCCCTTGTTTTAGCGATTTTTCTACCGCTTTAGGGGGTGCGATCGCGCGTTTTTTAGGATCGCCGTTGCTGTCTCGCGCCTGTTTGAAACCACAGCATAATCCCAGTAATAGCAAGGGTGATTAATCCCAGTCCGTTTAAGAGGGGGTAAACTGGGGCTAAATTTACGGGTCCAAATATACCCTGATGTAAGTCAAGTAAGACAATAAATTCTATTCTTTTCCCGCTAACTGCTGCCATTTGATACAATATGCCGGTGATGGCGGTCACGAGTAGGGGTAAAATTGCGATCGGGGCCAGAAGTCGGTGCAGTTTCCGTAATCGGGCTTTATTGATTGTCATCATGGGAGATGGATTGATAGATAGGGTGAGGAACGACAGCAAGTCGTTACTACTAACTAAGAGGGAACGACTTAGAAAATATTATTGTAAAGGATTGAGGGTTGGTTTGGGGGGGATATAAGAAAGGACACGCGGTTGGCGTGTCCAAGAGAAAAAAGGCGATCGCTGGATTGATTCTATATTAAGAACTTTCTTGATCATCGATTGCCGGTTCGGTTTTCTTTTTACTAAATAAAAACCACCACAGTTCTAATCCAATTAAGGTGACCCCTCCTACAATCACTCCGGCTTTTACGGGTAAGGGTTGTTCAATTTTTTGAAATCCCTGCGATTGGGATTGTCTGTGCCCTGGCATTTCTGACATAGCTTCTGAGGTAGCAGTCGCGGCACTGGAGGAGACCAGAGCGATCGCAAGTAAGGGTATCCAATATTTGGTAATTTTTAACATGGTTTTAGCCTTTTGTCAAGAGAAAGAAAATTTAATGCTCAATAGTTGCCACTAGGAATGATGGGCGTTAAACTTGCGTAAGCGCAAGGCATTCGTGACGACGGAAACCGAACTCATTGCCATGGCAGCACCGGCTAGAATGGGATTGAGCAACCATCCGGTAAAGGGATAAAGAATTCCAGCGGCGATCGGGATGCTGGCAGTATTGTAAACAAAGGCAAAAAAGAGATTTTGGCGGATATTTTGAATGGTGGCTTTACTCAGCTGAATGGCGGTGACGATGCTTTGTAAATCCCCAGAAATGAGGGTAATATCACTCGCGGCGATCGCCACATCGGTTCCGGTCCCGATGGCAATTCCAACATCGGCTTGGGCGAGGGCAGGTGCGTCGTTAATGCCATCTCCCACCATGGCTACAATTTTACCTTCGGCTTGTAATTCTTTAATTTTATCGGCTTTTTGCCCCGGACGGACTTCCGCAAAAACTCTGTCAATCCCCACTTCTTGAGCGATTGCTTCGGCAGTTTGGCGGTTATCTCCCGTTAGCATCACCACCTCTAATCCCAGGCGGCGTAATCCTCGAATGGCAATAGCAGAAGAAGGCTTTAAGGCATCAGCAATTCCAAAGACGCCTTCGATTTGTCCATCTACAGCAATCAAGGGGCTAGTTTTGGCATTAGATTCCCAATTTTCTTGATAGGTTTGTAATGCTTTGGTGTCAATGCCTAATTCCTGCATCCATCGGGCTGTACCGATTTGCACCACGCGGCTACTGACGATCGCCTGAACTCCCCTGCCTGGGATGGCTTCAAAATTAGTAACCGCTGGAAATGGAGTTTCTACCCCTTGCACTTTGGCATACTCTACCACCGCTTCCGCCAACGGATGCTCAGAATTAATTTCTACGGCTGCGGCTAATCGTAATAGTTTAATCTCATTACTATGAGCAGTTCCCCCAACGGTAACATAATCAGTTACCGTGGGTTTACCTTGGGTCAATGTGCCGGTTTTATCTAAGACAATGGTTTGGATTTTATGGGCGAGTTCTAAACTATCGGCACTTTTGATTAAAATGCCATATTCAGCCCCTTTCCCCGTGCCTACCATAATTGAAGTTGGCGTTGCTAAACCTAACGCACAAGGACAGGCAATAATTAACACCCCAACGGTAGTAATAATGGCGAGGGTAAGATTTCCCATGATGGCAAACCAGATCATAAAGGTGACGATCGCAATGGCAATTACCACCGGCACAAAGAATCCCGTCACGCGATCGGCTAACCGTTGAATTGGTGCTTTACTCCCCTGAGCATCTTGCACCAACTGGACAATTTGTGCTAACACGGTATCCTTACCAACTCGCAACGCTTTAAACTTAAAACTCCCCGTTTTATTCATCGTCGCGCCAATTACTTCATCCCCGGTTTCTTTCTTCACCGGAACCGATTCTCCCGTCACCATTGACTCATCAATTAAAGAAGAACCCTCTAAAACCGTCCCATCCACCGGAATTTTTTCACCGGGACGAACTAAAATCACATCCCCAACCCCTACCTCTTGGATTGGAATATCAACTTCTTGACCCTGGCGAATCACCCGTGCTGTTTTCGCCTGTAATCCCATTAATTTTCTAATCGCTTCTGAAGTTTGACCTTTGGCTCTATTTTCAAACAATAAGCCTAGCAAAATTAGGGTAATAACTACCGCAGTGATTTCATAGTAAACTTCAGAATTTACCCCCGGAACAGTAAACAACCCTGGAAAAATTGAAACGACTAGCGAATACAAATAAGCAGAACCCGTTCCCAATGCTACCAGAGTATTCATGTCAGCATGATGATGTTTAAAAGATTTCCATGCCCCTACAAAAAAAGATTTTCCACACCAGATAAAAACAGGGGTTGTTAGCACAAATTGCACCCAAGGATGATGCAACCAATCGGGAATAAAGGGCCAAGCAATCCCCGTCATCATGGGGAGGGAACCAATCACCAAAATGGTGCTAATAATTCCCCCAAAAATCACTTTGCGTTGTAATTCTTGTTGTTCCGCTTGTCGGGATTGTTGTTCCGCATCAATGTCTCGCATCCCCAATTCTTGCAGGGGTTCGGCAGTATATCCGGCATCAGATACAGCAGTTTGGATGCGATCGAGTTCCGTTTTTCGCGGATTATACTTCACGCGCGCTTGTTCCGCGCTAAAGTTGACGATGCATTCTTCCACACCGGGAACGCCTTGGATTGCTTGTTCAATCTGGGTTGCACAGGAGGCACAACCCATCCCTTTTAATCGCAAATTGACGGTTTCCATCATTCAAACTCTCTCGTTACAAGGGTTGTTAGCAGTTGCTGAGTTCAGCATAAACCTTCCCCCACACTGGAGAGTCTACCCCTTTTAACAAAACTTCACATTTTACCCGTCTTAAGTTCGTAGTAACGACTGAAGTCGTTCCATCTTAAGTTCGTAGTAACGACTTGCTGTCGTTCTCTCTTAAGTTCGTAGTAACGACTTGCTGTCGTTCCCTCTTAAGTTCGTAGTAACGACTTGCTGTCGTTCCCTCTTAAGTTCGTAGTAACGACTTCAGTCGTTCTCTTAATAGTCTTAAGTCCCACCGCAAGGGTTAGAAACCAGGTTTCTTTCAAAAAATGGGGCTAATTTCTACAAGTTATTTCAGAAACCCAGTTTCTTGTCCCTCACTAAAACAAAGATTGCTACCGATCCCAATCGGCAACTTCATAGAGAAACTTCGTACCCCCCAGCAATTTGCGATTATAAGAGGTACTTTGAACAAAAACGAGATACTCCTCTAAATTAGCCGGTTTAATTCGTACCGTTTCCCCCGGCGGTAATCCTAACATCTCCCGAGCCGAATCTCCTTCAAACAAATCTCCCGTCGCCCGATTCATCAAAATAATTTCTTTCTTCCCTTGGATCGTTTCAGTTTTTGTGAACTCATAAAACCCGCGACCCCGTTCAAAAGTTAGACCATTTTCAATCACAAAATCTTTAATTGCACCGTTTTTATCAATATCTAACACTTGAAATCGCCCCGGAATCACCGCGCGTAAGTCTGCCGATTCATGATAAAATTTTCCCTCCCGATTGAGCAGGGTATTAAACATTTTATTTAACCCGCGACTCATTCGACCCTGTTCCGTGACTTCAGCTTCATATGCTTGCAGTTGGTCATCGGAGGATTGCTGATAACAAACCGCTAAAAATAGATCAGTAATATAGGCAAACTGGTCTAAATTGATATGAAATCCCCCGGATTTTTCCGCCAGTTCTTTATAGAAAAGCGTGGCATGGGAACGATTGAGGGCTTGCACACCGTAAACGGGAATTGCCATCTCCGCTAATTTATCAACTTCCTTGCGCCAGTTCAGCTTTTGAGGATTTTGAGCCGGTGCATGGGGAATATCATCCCCAATTAAAACTAGGGATTTGTTACTTGCTGGACTCCAGGATAAAGATTGAGCTTCATGCAAGACTAATTCATAACATTCCGGTGCATCTCCCCCTCCGGTTGCTTCGACATTTTGCACAAAGTCACAAATTTTATCCGCATCTCCCGATAAGTCTAAGTGCTTTGTAACGTAGGTTTTTCCGGCGTCGCAGTAGTCACCGTGGGCAATGATTCCAATGCGAATACCGGGGATTTCATCCAGTAATCGAGTGATGCTTTGTTTGAGGTTACGCCGGACTTGGGTGAGGCAAGGGTACATACTCCCCGTGGTGTCAAAACTAAAAACAATATCAAGGGTTTTAACGCTCATTCGGCTATCTCCTCTAATCGTTAATTTGAGAGATTTTCTGTTTTGTATTGATAGTTTCCCTAGGGATTCGGTTCCGGGTAAGGACCCGCCAGGGCTGTCTCTTTACCCGGTTTCTACGCCCTTATAGACTCATTATATCTGGTGTTGATGTTTTTGTCAGCATTTTCAAATTCCTGAGATGTACTGCCGGCAATTAGCACAATAAATGCCGGATTTAAAAATATAAATCTGGCTGATTTTTAGGGGTTAGGCCAATGCTTTTCCTATCCTCTCCTAAAGAAAAATCCGCCTACTGGAGGAGGGCGCGAATAATGGCACTGAGGATCCAAATGCTAACGCCAACGATCGCCAGTACAGCAACCATTAACCCCACCAATAACAGCACAATAAACAGCGTGTTGGCTTTTCTTTCTGAAGTGGGAGCATCTAAGTGAGTTTCCAACAGTTCCATATTGCGGACATTTGCTTTCCAGGCAGCGTCAAACACATCTCCAACGATGGGAACTGTCCCTACCAGTGTTTCTAAGAGAATGTTGGAAACCATTTGCACTAAACTTTTGCGCGGGACTCCTAGCTGGGCAGCGCTGAATATAATGTAAGCCGACAAAAGAGCACCGGCAATGTCCCCCCCTGCTGGGATGAGTCCGAGGAGGGGGTCAAGTCCAAAGCGGATGGGGGTTCCGGGAATGCGAATTGCGTTGTCAAGGAGATGACTAAGGTTACGGAGGCGTTTGAGGGTCTTAAGTTTAGAGTCGGTTGATGTAATCATGGGGGAGGATAAATAGGGGTTGAGAACTGATTTTTCAATTATGACGGAAGAAAGGGGCAACTGAGTTGCGCGATCGCCCCCTAGGAAGAAATTTCCCCCGGTTAGAGGTAAGGCAACTGCGCCTATTTTGTATAGAAATAGAGGGGGTTATGGTTAACCTAGCGGGATGAAAAGAAGAAAAGCGATCGCCTAACGCCATAGAATCACCCTCCCGGTAGATTACAACGATAGGGGGTATTTTGTTATCCTCCAGGTGGTTAGTTAACCGATATAAACCCTGATAAGGAAACACAAAATGCCTGAAGACTATAAAGCACAACGCACGGTTTCTGCCATCTTTCAAGAACAACAGCAAATCGATAGCGCCATCCGCCGTCTACTGGATCGCGGTATTCCCCAAGACCATATTTCAGTCATGGGAAAAAACTTTCAATCCAATACTCGCATCACCGGATTTATTACTAAAAAAGATGTGATTTTGGGAGGATTACGAAGCGGCGCGATTTTCGGGTCTTTGTTTGGTTCATTTTTAAGTTTGCTAACCGGAGTCGGTGTCTTATTTATCCCCTTTCTGGGTCCCGTGGTTGCCGCTGGACCTCTAAGTGCGGTGTTATTAGGGGCAGCATCTGGGGCGATCGCCGGAAGCGCAGGGGCCGGGTTAGTTTCCGTCTTTGTTGCCTTGGGAATGCCGGAAGAAAAAGCCGCCATTTATCAAACGCGCTTGGAAGCTGGGGAATTTCTAGTGATGGCAGAGGTTCCGGAAGAGAAATCCGGTGAAATTCAACTTCTTCTTGAAAGTGTCGGAGGACAAGAAATTGCCACTAATAGCATGACTTTACCTCGCCCTTGCCCCGGGTCCTGCAACGGTCCAGAAGATTTATCTCCCGAAATTCGCACTCATTTATCCCCGGAGGCACAGCAAACCTTTATCCAACAGTATAATACTGGAATCGCACAAAACCAGGATTCTCTGAAAGCTGAACACTCGGCATGGGAAGCGATTCATCAGCAGTACGAAGAAGATGAAAATGGGGTATGGTCTAAATCTAAGATTTCAGTCTAGGGGAAAGCTACAAGTTAGAACCGGGTTTTATTGACAATACCTTTACCCATTTGCACTCAATTAGGGTTACAGATTCGGTTTTTTATTCCCTTGATTTAATACCCAAACGGAAACTCTAGGGGCGCACAATGGTGCGCCCTTGGTCATCATCCATAGATGAAGTGAGGGGAAAGGGTTTCTTAAATTTTTGTAAGGAATAGGGAGAAATAGTGATTTACATGATTTAATAAGATTAACTCCCTCTCTAAAAATAGGATAAACATGAAAAAATATAGCTGTACCATCTGTAATTATGTGTATGACCCCGCCGAGGGAGACCCGGAGTCGGGGATAGCACCGGAAACCGCGTTTGAAGATATCCCCGAGGATTGGGTTTGTCCCATCTGCGGCGCATCCAAAGCAGATTTTGAAGAAATGATGGACTAAATTAAGAGGGTTTTTTCGGGTTGATGAAAAAAATTTTAATTACGGGGTCTAGTGGTTTTTTAGGCTGGAATCTTTGTCAGCTTGCTCAATCCGACTGGCAGGTATTTGGCACTTATTGCTCTCATGAAATTACTATTCCGGGTTGTCAGCTAGTTTCGGTTAATTTAACCGATTTTCAGGCCCTTAAACAGTTATTGGATGAAATTGGACCCGATGCAGTGATTCATACGGCGGCCCAATCTCAGCCAAATATTTGTCAAAATTATCCCCAGGAATCTTATCAGATTAATGTGAAAGTTTCGAGTGATTTGGCTGGGTTGTGTGCAGATGCTGAGATTCCCTGCGTTTTTACCTCTACAGATTTAGTGTTTGATGGGTTAAATCCGCCTTACGCGGAAACCCATGCGGTTTGTCCAGTTAGTCTGTATGGAGAACAAAAGGTTCAGGCAGAGATAGAAATGCGCGATCGCAATCCTCAAACGATTATTTGTCGAATGCCGTTAATGTTTGGAGAGGGAGGACCCGCCGCCCAAAGTTTCCTGCAACCCATGTTACAGACCTTGCGATCGGGACAAGAATTAGCCTTATTTACCGATGAATTTCGCACGCCGGTGAGTGGAAAAACAGCGGCCCAGGGTTTATTATTGGCCTTGGAAAGAGGTGCGGGTTTGCTGCATTTGGGAGGGAAAGAGCGGGTTTCGCGCTACGAGTTTTTTGAGCAAGTCATTGAGGTGTTAGAGGTGAGGGAGGGGAAGATTAAAAAATGTCGGCAACAAGATGTAAAAATGTCGGCCCCGAGACCCCCGGATGTGTCGTTAGATAGTTCCAAAGCGTTTAGTTTGGGGTACAGTCCGTTACCATTGCGGGAACAAGTAGCCGAGTTATTGGGACGGGTTTGAGGGGGTTAGTTTGGGTTCAGAGATAGGACTAGAAACCGGGTTTCTTGCGGAGTTTTTTGCTAATTATTAGAATTTTTGGGAAAAATCTGGTTTCTAATCTCTGGGTGAACCCTACCCTAACCCCCGCTAACGCACAGGGGAGGGGACGGAAGAGTTTGGGGTTTATGCCGTGGAAACCTTACCTAAATTTTGGTATGCTTTCGTGAACCTCTGGAAAAAGAGGAAAGACTGTGGCACAATAGAATTTTTTAATGGGAATGCAAGGAATTAAGGACGCGGGCGATCGCCCTTTGAAGGTGGTTGTAATTGGTGGGGGTGCGGCGGGCTTCTTTGGGGCGATTAATTGCGCTCAAACCCATACTCAGGCTCAGGTTACACTTTTAGAGGCGGGGCGGCAACCCCTAGCCAAGGTAAAAATTTCTGGGGGGGGACGATGCAATGTGACTCATGCTTGTTTCGACCCTGGTATTTTGGTGAACCATTATCCCCGAGGAGGTAAGGCGCTGCGGGGGGCATTTTCCCGTTTTCAAGCGCGGGATACGGTGACTTGGTTTGAAAGTCGGGGGGTGAAGCTGAAAACGGAGGAAGATGGGCGAATGTTCCCCACTACCGATGATTCGGAGACGATTATTCAATGTCTAATGCAGCAGGTGAGAGAATCGGGGGTGAGACTTAGAACCGGGGTATCGGTGATGGGGGTGAATCGTCAGTCGCCCTCGGGGAGTGAGAAGGCAGGTAAATTTGAGATTGTCTTTAAGTCGGGGGAAATTTTGGAGTGCGATCGCCTGATGTTGGCAACGGGTAGCAATCCCCTTGGGTATAAAATTGTGCGATCGCTAGGACATACCATCGAACCACCCGTTCCTTCTCTGTTTACCTTTAATGTGACTGACCCTCGCCTCCAAGATTTGGCTGGGGTTGCAGTTAAAATAGCGCGAGTTCAATTACGGGATGCTAAATTAACCCAAACTGGGCCTGTCTTAATCACTCATTGGGGTCTGAGTGGTCCGGCAATTCTGAAACTCTCAGCATGGGGTGCAAGATATTTATATGACCATAAGTATCGCGCTACTTTAACCATTGATTGGTTACCCCAGTATAACCCGGAAGTGTTGCGGGAACAGTTACAGGCGGTTAAATCTCAGTTACCGCGAAAGGCAGTCGCCACGAGTTGTCCGTTTCCAATTCCCCGGCGTTTATGGGAACGCTTGTTAGAATCAACGGGAATTAATATGGAAACTCGATGGGCGGAAATTTCTAAAAAATCCATCAATCAGTTAGTAGAAGAACTGACCCGAGGAGAGTATCAAATCACCGGCAAAGGTGTATTTAAAGAGGAATTTGTCACCTGTGGCGGGGTGCGACTTAAAGAGGTGAATTTTAAGACGATGGAAAGTCGCTGTAGTCCGGGTTTATATTTTGCCGGAGAAATTTTAGATATTGATGGGGTAACGGGAGGGTTTAATTTTCAAAGTGCCTGGACGACAAGCTGGTTGGCGGCACAGTCTATGGGAATTCCCGGGGAAAGAAAGTCATAATAAAAGTCTGGTGATGATATCATAGACTAAGCGGAAAGGAGTTGCTGATGAGACAGCAAAAAGATATTTTTGTGTTCTTAGAAATCTTTTCCGGTGAGGGAGGGATTCAATCTTACGTGAAAGATATTTTGACCGCTTATGGGGATTTAGCCTCAAATCACCAGAGAGGAGCCCAGGTGTTGCTGTTGCGGGATGGCCTCGACTGTGAGAATCCCTTTGAGGGCAATCCGGCGTTTCGATTTCACTATCTTAAAACCCTGCCGCCTATGTGGGGACGGGTCCGGTTGGCTGTTACTCTCCTGAATCAACTAATATTACATCGTCCGAGGCGGGTGTTTTGTGGTCATATTAATTTAGCACCCTTGATACAAGCCCTCTGTCAACCGTTAGGGATTCCCTATACAGTTTTGACCTATGGCAAAGAAGTGTGGGAACCGCTGCCGGGGATGGCACAAAAAGCCCTGCAAACAGCTAACCGCATCTGGACGATTAGCCGATACAGTCGCGATCGCACTTGTGAGGGCAATGGATTACAACCCCATCAGTTTGATTTACTCCCTTGTGCGGTGGATGCGGAACAATTTACTCCCGGTCCTCAACCCCCGGAGTTAGTTGAACGCTATGGATTAGCTGGGTTTAAGGTGTTGATGACTGTGGCGCGACTGTGGTCCGGAGATATCTATAAGGGGGTGGATGTGACCATTCGATCGTTACCATATATAGCACAAAAGATTCCCGATGTCAAGTATCTAGTGATTGGTCGCGGGGACGACCGCCCAAGGTTGGAGGCACTCGCCCAGGAGTTGGGGGTGAGCGATCGCGTGGTGTTTGCCGGGTTTGTGCCAACTGCTGAGTTAAACGCTCACTATCGCGTGGCAGATGCCTATATTATGCCCTCTCAAGAGGGATTTGGGATTGTGTATTTAGAGGCAATGGCTTGCGGAAAACCGGTCCTCTCCGGAGATGCCGATGGATCTGCCGACCCGTTGCAAGATGGCAAACTCGGCTGGCAAGTGCCACACCGGGACCCCCAGGCCGTTGCCGCCGCCTGCATTGAAATGTTGAGGGGAGAGGACCGACGCTGTGATGGGAATTGGTTGCGGCAGGAAACTTTAGGGGAGTTTGGTACGGATGCCTTTACCGCGCGGGTCAAACAACTGATAGAGTTTTCTGAGTAGGATAGAGGTATTGACGATTTTCTGTGGGAGTCAATTGTGAATCAAAACAGTTACAAATCCTTGCTGTTGACCCTATCGGGCCTCAGTCGGTGGCTGATGCCGGTGTTTATCGTGTGGCTGCTAATTTCCATCGGGTTGGGATGGGTGGTGAAGTCGATTTTAATCCTGATCGTGGCAATTGCGGTCCTGCCGGTGGTGGGCTTTTTTGGCTTGCGCTGGTGGCTGAGTCGGAACCTGATTGTTGATCACTGTCCGGTGTGCAGTTATGAACTCACCGGATTGAATCAGACCCAATTTCAATGTCCCAGTTGCGGGGAACCCCTGATGGGTGAACAGGATCACTTCGTCCGGTTGACGCCACCGGGGACGATCGATATTGATGCGATCGATGTCTCCGCTAGGGCGATTGAGGAGTCCAGGTGAAGGGTGTTATCAGGGTTGAGGGTGGAGAATGGACTACCCTCAACGGCGATCGCATTCCGTGGGGACATTGATCACGGTTTTGCCTCCCACTTCGGTCCGGTTGCCGTTGTCTGCAACCGCCAGACCCCCAGTTGGGGTTCCTTGACTTCTAATACGCCACCGTTTAGGGGTTGCCGAACATAAGGACTCTCTATGACCGGCCAATTTTTGAGTTGGCGCAGTTTGCCGTTGATGGTGGCCCTGGCGATCGCCCCCTCTGGTTCATAGGTCATGATCAGCTGGTCCCCGTCGAGACTTTCATATTCTAACGTGCCATTCGTTTCCCAAGCGCGATCGCTCACTTGGGTTCGATTCAGGACCCGAATCAGACTATCAAAGGTCGGATACTGTGCGACCCTCGCCACATCGACGATCCAGGCAGTTTTTCGGCCTGTTGCAGCTAAGGCTTGATAAGCGGCGTTTTTTTCAGATACGGGCAGCTTTAAGGCAATTTCATCTCCCCAAGCCTGTGCCACTAACCAGGTTTCTTGGATGCGCCAAATATACCACTTGTCATGTCGGCGGGGTTCTCCATACCCGATCGGTAACACTAAGTGCGACCGCCCTGGAACTCCTGCTTCTAAATCGGAGTCGGTCAGAATCTGCTGATAAATGACCGCACTTCGTTCCTGCACATATTGGTCCCCGGGGGTTTTTCCCGTTGCCATGGGGGAGTGATAAGTTCCCCCCAAACTCACTACTGGATTGTTTAACCCGTTTGGGTCACGAATCACCAGTTTATAGGTGGCATACTGGGCGCGGATTGTGCCTTCCACTTGATAGGCCCGTGAGCTTTCTAACAGAGTACCCACACTATAATCCTGGGTGACGTAGAAAGTTTCCCAGAAGTGATTGTCTGCATGGTAAGTGTAATACGCCGGATGACTGGCTTGGACCGAAAAAGGTAAGGGGACTTGCTTGTGTGCGATCGCCCGTAAATGTTCGGGGGGACGATAGGAACTCAAGGCAGGGGCGAGAGAAAGCCGCGCATAGTTGAGTTGCATTCCCTCGGCGATCGCCTTATCATCTGTGCGATTCTGGGTTCCCCACCAGATCCAGGCCACCGCACTCAATCCATTATTCCAAGTATTGCGATCAAAACCGCGACTTTCCGCACTTCCGGAGGTTCCCCAACTCAGACGCAAAGCCATATTGGTGGCATACCAGTCTAAAAGTGCCGTTGCCAGTTCCCGTAGTTGGGGGGTTTCGGCGAAATCATAGAGGTTGAGTAATCCAGCAATACTATAGCCGTAATAGATAGAAGAATGAAATTCTCCCTGACCAATCGTGAGAAATTTGTCAAACTGCGATCGCAACCAGGCTTCATTGGTATCAGCCACATCAGGCAATTCCACCGGAAATCCGCTGCCATTCATGAGTGCGAGTCCTGAGCCCCGCTGCATAAACCCGTGATTTTCCGTACCGCCTTCACCCCATTCTATAACCCGAGGGCTGACCAGCATACTCCGGTAAGACGCCTTCACCGGGTCCGGGAGACTGTCCTGGTACAGGAAGAAAATGCGGGCGTCTAACATACTCCGAAAATGATATAAATCCGGGCGATCGCGTTCCACTTTTAGCAACATCTCCCAACTGGGTTGGGGTTGATACAATTCCGGTAAACTAAGCCGCGCTAAAATAATCGGCAACAAGTATTTATGAGGGTCTTCAATCCCTTCTCTACGCCACCAGCGATCGCGTTCTTCAAGATTTTGACGGGCTATTTTTTGTCGAATTAATAAACTCCGGCGTTGAAACTCTACCTCGGTTTCATCTAGACTGGAATAAGGAGAAAGCCGTTGCATCTGGGTGCTTCTTTTGCGTAGTTCTTCTTTTTGTGCCTTTGTCCATTGTGTAAACGGTTCTTGGGATTCAATGGGGGGATTTGAAACAGGAAGGGCCGCGCAAGCATTCAGTGCGATCGCCAGAATTAGATTGACTACCCAATAACGCATTAGGATTAAAAAATAAATTAGCAACGAGGGACAAGTCTGTGCTTATTTTAAAGGGGAATGGGTGGAGTTAGTCCAAGTCCGTATATTTACGGGTCCTTGAATGAGAAGCCTCGGGCCCCAATCCGAGGAGGAAGACTCTTACCACCCGCCGATCCCAGTACAGAACCAGAAAAAAAGGATAAACTAATTCTGGAAGGTTCAAGTGGGGAAGCCACAGCTCGGGTCTCCCCCTTTATTTGTTGAGTAAAACTCCTCTATTTAGACCGTAGTGATCTCAGTAACCTATGGACATCACATCTCCCAAAAAATCATCAAAAAACCCAGCCAAGCCCGCAAAAGCTGTCCATTATGCTGGGTTTTTTAATCGGTCCGAGGATTTACTCTGTCTTTTAAGCTTAGAGGGTAGTTTACAACAAGTGAATCCCGCGTGGGAAGAAAGAGTAGGATTTACTTCTGAACAACTGGGTAAAACCCCTTTTATCCAATTGGTGCATTCCGAAGACCGCAACAAAACGGCTGCGGAAATGACAACCCTATCTCAAGGAATTGAGCGAATTTGTTTTCAAAATCGCTATCAGGGAAAAAATGGGGCGTATCAGTGGATCGAGTGGAAAATTAGCCGGTCCCCAGAAGAGAGTGTCATGTACGGAATCGGTCGAGCAATTCCGGACCCAGGCGACTGCCCCAGTTTGAAAGACCACCCGGCACCGCACCCCCGCAACAGCCTCCACTCCCTACAAGAACGCTTGCGTCGGTATCAAGAGATCGCCCACCTCTGCCCCGTTGGGATTTTCCAGTCCGACATCGACGGAAAATGCCTCTACGTCAACCAAAAATGGTGCGAAATTGCGGGAATTTCCCCCCAAGAAGGAATGGGGTTCGGATGGAGCCGGATCATCCATCCCGAAGATAGCTCTTTTGTCTTTGCCCAATGGTCCCAATTCGTCCAAAACCCTGTGAAATTTCACCTTGAATGCCGGATGTTGCGCACGGATGGAACAATCATTTGGGTACTCGTTCAAGCCGTAATTCAAACCGGAGACAGGGGAGAAATCACGGGGTTTGTGGGGGCAGTCGTCGATATTAGCGATCGCAAACAGATGGAAGAAGCCCTCAAACAGGTTAATCAAAACCTAGAAAACCGAGATACAGACCGCAGCGCCGAAGTCCAAAGCGCGATCGCCCAGTTACAAGAGGAAATCACCTCCCGCACCCAGGCAGAAGCAGCTTTACAGAAAGAAAGGGAATTCCTGAATGCCCTGCTCAATAATTTAGCCGATGGGATAGTCGCTTGTGACGCCAACGGCATTTTAACCCTATTCAATCAGGCCACGAAAGAGTATCACGGCTTGCCAGAATATCCCATCCCTCCGGAACAGTGGGCCGAGTATTACAATTTATATCAACCAGACGGGACCCCAATGCCCGTAGAAGAAATTCCCCTGTTTCGCGCCCTTCGCGGCGAAACCGTTCAAAATGTGCAAATGGTGATCGCGCCGAAACATCAGAAACACCGCACCCTCCTCGCCAGTGGTCAGGCGATCATCGATGCCTCCGGGAACAAGTTAGGGGCCGTGGTTGCCATGCGCGACATCACCGATCGCCAAGAAGCTGAAGCGGCACTCCAGGAAAGCCAATCCCGCCTCAACAGCATCCTCAACTCCCTCGATGATATGGTCTGGTCCATTAATCCGAATACCTTCGAGGTCCTGTTTTTAAACCCCGCCGCAGAAAAACTTTACGGAGTTTCTCGCCTAGATTTTTACGAAAATCCCCGGCTTTGGCAAGACATGGTTTACCCAGAAGATCAGGACCTTGTTGAGCGGTATAACCAGGAAGTAATGGAAACCGGCAGCAGCGAAGTCGAATATCGCTTGGTCCGCCAGGATGGCAACATTCGTATCATCCAAGCTCGGACTCGGCTGATTTATGACGCTAACGGTCAAGCGATCCGCATGGATGGAATTGTCAGCGACATCACCGATCGCAAACTCGCCGAAAAAGAACGGGAACGCCTCACCGCCGTCATCGACGCGACCCCTGATTTTGTCGGGTTCTGCGACATCAACGGAAACGTCCTCTACCTGAACCCTGCTGCTCGCAGCATTGTCGGAATTACTCAGGATGATAATGTCACCAGGCGACACATTTCCGATTTTATTCCTCAAACAAGGCAAGAATTGGTCTTAACTCAAGCCTTACCGACTGCCGCCGAAACGGGAGTCTGGAGTGGAGAAACTGCATTGCTGCACCAAGACGGTTCTGAAATACCCGCCTTACAGGTCCTGATGAGCCATCGGTCCGAAAGTGGAACTGTGGAATATTTTTCTACCATCCTTAGAGACATCACTGAACGCAAAAACGCCGAAGAAACCCTGCGCCGCAACGCCTTGCAACTTGCCCAAGCCCAACAAATTGCCCATATTGGTTCGTGGGAATTCGATTTGACTACTTATCAAGTGGATTGGTCCGAGGAACTGTTACGCATTTATAAAATGGAAGAAGCAGAATCGGCTCCAAGTTATGAACAGTTCATGCAGCTTGTTCATGCCGAGGATCGTGAAATGCTCAAAGCTGCTATCAATCAGGCCCTCAGTGAAGGTCAACCCTTTGAACGTAATCATCGAATGCTGCTTGCAGACGGTTCTATCAAATTTATCTCCTCCAAAGGGCAGCCGATTTTCAGCCCAGAAGGAGAGCTCGTCAAACTGATCGGAACCGGTCATGATATCACGGAACACCATCAAGCCGAAGAAGCCTTGCGTCGGAGTGAAGAACTTTATCGGGCGATCGCCCGCAACTTCCCCAATGGTGGTATTGCCCTGTTTGATTTGGACTTGCGTTATACCCTCGTGGATGGACGGGAATTAGATGAAATCGGCTTTTCCAAAAGCGATATGGAAGGCAAAACCCTCTGGGAATTCTGGCCCCCGGAAACCGTCACGATGTTAGAACCCCTGTATCGATCCGCCCTCGCTGGTGAGACCGTCGTTTTTGAATTACCCTTCGGTGAGAGAATTTATCTCCTCCATGTTCTACCCGTGACCCATACCACTGGGGAAATCTTTGCCGGGATGATCGTGGGTCAAAATATTACCGCACTGAAAGAAGCAGAAGCAGCCATTAAACAGCGAGAAGAATACCTGCGTGGCATCCTAGAAAATATGCCGGTGATGATGAATGCCTTCAGTAACGAGGGACTATTTATCGCCTGGAACCGGGAATGTGAACGAGTCAGCGGATATAGTGCCGAGGAAATCATTGGTAATCCCCAAGCGGTGGAGATGTTGTATCCCATCCCTGCAGAAAGAGCCGCGATGCTGACTGAAATGGTTGAATTAGACAATCATTACCGGAACTGGGAACTGGACCTCACCGCCAAAGATGGCAGCATTAAAACTATTGCTTGGTCCAATATTTCCAAGCAATTTCCGATTCCCGGCTGGTCCGGATGGGGGATTGGGGTCGATGTGAGCGATCGCAAACAAGCCGAAAATGCCCTACGCCAATCCGAAGCCGAATCCCGACAACTTGCCAATCGGGAATCCCTGATCAACCGTATTTCGAGTGATATTCGCAACTCCCTAGAAGTGAATACCATCCTGGAAACGGTAGTTCAACAGCTATATCAGTTATTAGAACTTGAGCGCTGTAGTTTTGTCTGGTATCGCTACAGTCCGACTGACCCATTCTGGGAAATCGCCACTGAAGCCAAGGCCCCCGAACTGGAAAGTCGCATCGGCTGCTATCCCATTGAGGGTAATGCGATCGAAACAAAAATCATTAACTCTGAACTGATTCGGTCCGATGACCTGACCTGCGACCCCGACCTAGATATCCGATTACTTTATAGCGTATGGGGGTATCGCTCTGCTGTCATAGTTACTATTCAAACTTCCTCGGGAGATGTCGGTTGCCTCATTTGCGGAACTCATGCTCAACCCCGAACCTGGAAAGAGTGGGAAATAGAACTCTTGGAAGCAGTGATCGAACGGTTAGGGATTGCCCTCTATCAGGCCGATTTATACCGCCAAGCCCAAGATAGCGCCCGCCAAGCTCAAGAACAAGCCGAACAATTACAGAATACCTTAGAGGAGTTACAACAGACCCAATCCCAACTGATCCAAACCGAAAAAATGTCCAGCTTGGGCCAATTGGTAGCAGGAGTCGCCCACGAAATCAACAATCCTGTCAACTTCATCCACGGCAACTTGACTCACTTAAGCACTTATACAGAGGATTTGCTTACAGCAATTGCCCTGTACCAAGACAACTATCCCCAACCGGAAGCCGAACTCGAAGAGGCGATCGCCGACCTAGAACTCGACTATATTACCGAAGATATGCCCAAAATTCTCGCCTCTATGAGAATGGGAACCGATCGCATCCGTAAAATTGTCTTAAGTTTACGCAACTTCTCCCGCCTAGACGAAGTGGATATGAAAGAAGTAGACATCCATGAAGGGATTGAAAACACCCTATTAATCTTGCAAAATCGTTTCAAAACCAAAGGCGATCGGCACGGGATAGAACTGATCAAAGAATACGGAGAATTGCCCTTAATAGAGTGTTACGCCTCCCAGATGAATCAAGTGCTGATGAACATCATCAACAATGCGATCGACGCCCTAGAAAGCAACCCTTCCGAAGCCGAAGAAACCCTCCCCACCATTCGGATCAGCACCGAAGTCAGAAGAAATTTAGCCCTCATTCGCATCGCCGACAACGGACCCGGCATGACCGAACAAACCAAAGCCCGCCTCTTCGACCCCTTCTTCACCACCAAACCCGTCGGGAAAGGAACCGGACTCGGATTAGCTATCAGCTATCAAATCGTAGTAGAAAAACATCACGGCATCTTAGACTGCATCACTGCCCCCGGACAAGGGAGCGAATTTATCATCCAAATCCCGATCGCCCAGAGAAAAAATTAACCTAATTTCACCTGCCCCAAAGCCTCAAAGCTGCGGCTATACAAACAAAGCCCGCCTGCGCTGCCTAATCCCTAAAACCCTGTACAAACTATCAATAAGTTCTCCTGTTCGTAGTAACGACTTCAGTCGTTCTCCCCAGTTCAACGTCACGACTTAGGTCGTTTCATGACCAAAACCCAACTTAGGGTAAAATAATCAAGCGGACCACCTCTGGCCCCTTGCCAGATTCCAGGAGCATGACCGCAACCCAAGGCGAGTAATGATAAAATCGCCGTGTCACCGATGAGCCGTTTGTGGGTCTTCAGGAAATCGCGGGGGTTTTGCATAGCAATAGGGTTGGCAGAGGGGATTTTCGCCTAGTTTGGGTATAGCATAAAATCACCCTTATGGGTAATATCTTTTATAATGAAAGCTGAAATTATGTCCCGCCAGGTTCGTAGTAACTCCTTGATTGAGTCATCTTCATGCAACCCCCGAAGGGGTTACTACAAACGTTCGTAGTAACTCCTTTACCGAGTCATAACACGAGATATACTACTTCTTCCTATCGGGCAAGTTCCTCGGTGGGATATCTCGCCCTTCGTAGAACCGGCGTTCTAGTTTACCCAATCCCCACCATAGTGCACTTAATCCTAGGGTAATGCCGGTGGAAATTGCAACGGTGGGGACGGTGTTTTCGGAGGTGATTACGGTTAATAAGGGGGCGGTTATCCAGGCGATCGCTGCTAAAATCCCCCCTATTTCCCGGAGTTTCTGGATGCGGCGCAATGCTGTGGAACAACTGCGGCAATGGATGGTGTGAGAATGATAGCGATCGAGTAACTCTTCGCGCGATCGCAAGGGCGGAAAGGATTTCCCCGGAAATGGATCGGCGTCATACTCATTTACCCATTTCCGAAATGCTAAGACAAACAAATCCGCTTTCGTTGGCAAATAAAACGCTTTAGCGATTTTCTCACTCCCTCCGGCTGCCTCTAAATATCGCTCTTGATGGTATAGAAAAATCTGGTCATCTTCCAAGATGGCATTCTGTCCAATATGGGAATACCACTGGGGGGTTGATTTAATAAAAGTTTCTGGCACTTTTGAGGCAAATTGAAATGGAAATCGTGCAAACAATCGACATTCTCCTTTGCGAATTGGGGTTGCATAAACTACTGTCATCGTTCTGCCAAATTGCTTAGAGGTGAGGTCATGCCACATCAGCCCCGGTGCGATAAAGTGGGTCTGCTGACTGCCTAATGTGCCTTTGCGCGGTCCTTCTTCCCAGAATCCTTGAAATCCTTGTTTCCCTGCCGCCATCACCTCCAATTCCACCGGGCTAACATTGGAACGGTTTCCGACAGTGCGATGATGGGTATAGGGGATATGACTGGCATCGAGAACATTTTCTAATAGGGTAAGGGCATCATAAGGTAAGTCTCGAAACGTGTTCAAACAAACCCACTTAGAGGGCGATTCTTCCAAGGGTTCAACAATAGGAACCCTGGTATTTTCTGCATTCTCGGGCTTCCCGGCATATACGAATAATAATCCCTGATATTCTGCGGTGGGAAAGTTTCTCACGCAGGCTCGCTCTGAGCGTTCGGCTTTGCCCCCCTCATTCTGCTGGGGAATATTTTCGCACTTGCCGGTTGCAGAAAATGCCCATCCATGATACGGACATTCTAACCAACCTTTCTCGTTAATTCTTCCCTCGGATAGAGGTGCGAGACGGTGAGGACATTTATCATCAAATACCCGCCAAGATTGCCCAGTTTTGTCCCACCAAATGGCTAAGTCTACTCCCAATAGAGTAAATTTCATGATTTTGGACTTGTCCAAATCTTGGAGATAATAGACGGGATACCAGGCTTCCCAAACATCAAAGCGATGGGGGTCGTTTCCTCCGGGTTCAGAGTTTGTAGAGGCTAGGGTTTCGGCAGTGGGAGTGGGTTCTTTCTCTAAGGCGATCGCTTTTTTTTCTATCATATTATTGGGGTGGATTTGGCGATATAATTTCTCTAGCATTTGCTATTCTAATTTTAGAATGTTAATCGTCTGAATGGGTAAAATTTAGAAAACCAATGAACAACACCAATGATGCCAGACGATTTGCCCCTGCTACTCAACGCAACCGTGAACCAATTTTAAAGGTATTGCGTCGGGTTCTACCACCGACAGGCACCGTGTTGGAAGTAGCAAGCGGAAGCGGCGAACACGCCATCTTTTTTGCTCCTCGTCTCAAACCGCGCCTATGGCAACCCACCGAACCAGAACCTACATTGCGAAACAGTATTCTCGCCTGGATGAACGAGCTTCCCTCGGACTATCTTTTACCCCCAGTCGCCCTGAATGTTACGGAGTCCATTTGGCCCATCGAACCCGAAGAAAACGGGGGTAAAACTCAACGGGAAATTACCGCAATTATCGCCATTAATTTAATTCATATCTCTCCGTTTACCGCCACCTTAGGACTCATGGCGGGTGCAAGCCGTATCCTGCCCCCAGGTGGTATTCTTTACCTCTATGGTCCCTTTAAACAAGGCGGAAAACATACGGCCCCAACCAATGAAAGTTTTGATTATACCCTGCAACAGCAAAACCCGGAGTGGGGAGTTCGTAATTTAGAGGATGTCGAAGCCGTCGCTCGCCAAAACCACCTGACTTTACAGGAAATTGTCGAAATGCCTGCTAATAATTTATCGGTAGTATTTCAACGAGAAAATCAGGTTTAAAATCATCTAAAATGAATTGAAATTTGGGGGATTATATATTATTATTTACATCGAAAAGGACAAGGCACTGCCCTGTCCTTTTTCCCTAGATTAAGATTGAACATTCGGCTCAATAAACTTATTATTGGCCCGGACAAATTGTGCCGTTCCTTGATTGGTAACCACTAACCACGGCTTACCACTGCGATCAAATTGCACTGCATTTGTATAGCTAGGATGAGGAGTAACGATACTTCGTTCTATGAGGGTACTTTCTACGGGAAACTCAAATCCTGGGCCGCTACGGGCATTCAATCCCCCTGGGGCGATAATCTCCCATTCCTGCCAATTGCCGGTAGTAAACTCGCCGGCAGGATTCACGGGAGGCGGAGACACTCTTGTAGGTAGGGTGATTCCCGCTACTGTGCGATCGATTACCTCCTGGGTTTGATCTCCTACAATTCCATCTACCGTTAGTGCTGATTCAGCTTGAAACGCTTTCACTGCATCTTCTGTGCGGGGGTCAAAAGTTGGGTTAAAACGCCCGATGCTATACCCTAACTTTTCTAATTGCATCTGCAATTGTTCAACTTCCGGACCTGTATCCCCTCGTTGTAATACCATTTATTTATTAACCTCCAGAATTGATTCAAATTAGCGGGTGAGCTAAAAATTTACTCGACCCCTTCCCATCTTAGCGATTATCCCCAGGGTTCGTACTATCACACCCTTAAGTGACTAACCCACTACCCAATTTCCGAGAGATTCAATGGAATCCAAAAAATCCGGGGGTTCCAGGGCAGTCGCCTCCGATTTAGGTGGGGGTGAGAACACCGCCGGAGAGAACATCTCCCACATGGTTCGTAAGTAGGGGACAAATAGATGGTACTCTTCCACTGTGAGCCGATCGCCTAGATGTTGTCCTAACAGATTAAGCATTTGGCGCACCAGTTCCCACTGTACCCCCAACGCTGGATACAGCATCACACACAAAGGAAATAACTCTTGTTGTACCGACGCAATACTTTGTTCGAGTACACAAGCCCACAGATACACTTGAAACATCTCCACATCGCGAAGGCTAGATTTTCGGACCCTTTTATCACTCAGGTAGCCACTGTTAGTTCGATATTGGGGGTACAGTTCCGTAATGCGATCGCAGATTTCTGTAGCAATCTCAGAACTGACCGGCAACAATTTTCTAACCGCCTGCAAGGGGCCGTTGTTCCATTCCAATTCGGCTGCTGCTTCATAAACCCGTTGCAGGGGCAAATTTAAGTAGTCCTGAATTACCCTAAAATAACCTTCTAAGTGCGATCGCTCCATCTCGGAAACCTGCTGCAATAACAACTGTCCCGTATAGTAAAATTGCAAATTAACCCAGCTAATCGTCAACGGTTCCGAGGCGGCGTATGCTTGGCGCAATCGTCCCAATATCGGTGCGATCGCCCCGGCGAGTTGTTGAGGAGAGTTGCCCTGTGCATACAGTTCCAGTGCTTCTTCATAAACTTGATGGACTTTCGACGTAATCTCCCAGGAATTCAGATTTTGGGAGTGAATGGCATAATGTTTTAAAGCCTGTGCTAATAGAATTTCGGTTTTTGACAACCCTTGAGCAATACATAAGCGCAATGACTGCCGCAGGGTAGCCGCCACCCGTTCTCGGGTCATTAACTCCGACTCATCAACCCCATCGCGATCGCCCTGGTTCTCTTGAACTTGAGAATCCGAATTTAGCTTCTGTACATAGCGCTTCGCCCATTCTTGCGCGAACGAAGTCACCGGGGAAACTTCGGTCTCCGAAGGCCATCGAATATAACGAGCATAACGTCCAGCGATCGGTTTATTCATGATTTTGACTTTCCTGGAAATTGAGCGGGGGTTCGGCTAAAGGTGCTAAAGATGCAAGTTAAATTTGTAAATCTATCCCCCGGTTATATCTGAGATAGCAGAGGTTAAATATTCAACGTTACTTTCAAATTTTAACTTTTTTTAAGTTTTCTCTCTACCCTCCCTGGAAACCCTCAGAAGTTTGGCCCTCTTCTCCAGGCACAAGAGAGGGTTATCAGGCATCCCCAATGAAAAGCAAAGCGGGGAAGGTTTTCAGTAGGTTTTTTACAAAACCTCCTCGGGTAGGGTAGGCCCCTAAAGGAACACCCGATTCTGGCAAACCCGCCTCTGAAAAGAAAGTATTTTTACTTATAGCTATTTCATCAAAGGGGTGATATAGTTAGAGATTGTTAGGGCACGTAGCTCAGGGGATAGAGCACCAGATTCCGGTTCTGGGTGTCGGGGGTTCAAATCCCTCCGTGCTCGTTGGATGATTTTCAAAGACTCCACTAAAAAAGGGGCTGGTTTTAAACCGGCTCCTTTTTGCCTAAATCCCTTTAAATATCTTCCCCGCCTTTTCCCTGCACCCCTTTCACAATTCGGGAGAGTTCGGTTTTTTCGTCTACCGAAATCCGGGACGGAGAACCACTGATAATTCGTTCGTAATTGCGGAACGAATCTTTAATTTCCGGCCCTTGATGGCTAATCGAGTATTCTCGGATGCCTTTATCATGCCAAGAACCGCGCATTTTAAAAACGTTAATAGCTCGGGACATTTCCCCGCGAATTTCCACATACTGCAACATTAAAATCGTATCCGTAATCGTAGAAATATGGGATTCCGTAATCGAATGAGCACCCATAAATTGATCGGTGGTATTGGTAAAAAAGCCCGTAATTTCTTCTTGTTTGGCATACCCGGTTACACCAATCACAAATTGACGAAATGCATTATTACTGACTCCGCGAGCTAACGCAGAAAGCGAGTCAATCGCAATCCGAGCCGGTTTAAATTCAGAAATATCAGTTTTAATGATTTGTAAATGGTCTTCCAACCCGGCAGACTCGGGATAAGCGCAGAGGATTCTCAACAATCCCTTTTCTTCTAGTTCTTCAAAATCAATGCCCCAGGAGTAAGCATTTCTGAGGAGTTGAGCGCGGGATTCTTCGTAGGCAAACAACATCGCCCGTTGACCATTTTGGCAGGCATCCTCCACAAATTTACTCACCAACAGAGTTTTTCCAGTGCCGGTTGCGCCGGTTGCTAGAATGATAGAATCCTTAAAAAATCCACCGCCACACATGGTATCCAGGGTTTTGACCCCGGATGAAACCCGAACATTTGAGGAGCGTTGCGTGAGGCGCATTGCCCCCAAGGGGAAGATATTAATCCCTTCATTGGTAATCGTGAAAGGATATTCCCCTTTCATGTGGGTTGTGCCACGCAATTTCAAGATTTCTAGGGTACGGCGGCGACGTTCTCCCTCTAAAACGTTCCGAACAATCACCACATTATCAGAGACGAATTCTTCTACCCCAAACCGAGCCACGGGTCCATATTCTTCAACTCGTTCCGTGGTCATAACAGTAGTCGCACCCACTTGTTTTAGACGGGCGACTAGGCGAAAAATTTCGCGGCGCACGACTGAGGCAGCATCATATTGTTGAAATACTGCCGTTACCGAGTCAATTGAGACGCGTTTGGCTTTGTATTTGCGAATAGCATACTGAATCCGCTCAATCAGTGCAGAAAGGTCAAAATTCCCCACCACATCTTGTCCCTCTGGATCCGGCGAAGCATCGAGAATAAAAAGTTTACCTTGATCAATTAAACCTTGCAGGTCCCACCCAAAACTATAAGCATTTTTGATAATATCGCTGGGAGATTCTTCAAAAGTCACGAAGACCCCGGGTTCCTCAAACAAGGTGATCCCGTTATAGAGAAACTGGATTGCAAATAAGGTTTTACCCGTCCCTGATGTGCCGCTAACTAACGTCGTTCTGCCGACGGGCATCCCGCCATGACTGATGTCGTCAAAGCCCTCAATCATAGTCCGGATTTTATGGACGCCTAGGGGCATACGTTCTTCACTTTGTCCAGATAGCTTATTCAGATTCATAGAGTGAGTTTAAAAATGATAAAAAGGCTAGGGGTCAGGAACAATAGACCTAGAATTATAAATTAATTAAGGGAAGTTGAGACAAGAGTGAACCGAGAGTTTTTCACTCAAATTCTCGTTCTTCTCGTAATTCTTCATAGAGGAGATCTAAGCCGATCAAGACTTTTTCACGGTCCGAGAGGTCTCCGATAATTTTACGAACAGGAGGGGGCAGTATTTTGGAAAGAGTTGGGGTTGCCAGGATTTTATCCTCTTCAGCGAGTTGAGGATTTTTCAAGACATCAATAACTTTGAGTGCATAAACCCCTTCAAATTCTTGCTCTAAGATATCTTTAAGTGTTTTTAAAGCTCGTACCGAATTGGGGGTATTCCCCGCAACGTAAAGTTTGAGAACGTAGGTTTTTCTGGGATTAATCATGGATTCACGGTGTAAATTTTGAATACAGAAGAAAAAGAGGGGTTGGGAGTGAAGAGCGATTACGCATCTCTAGGAATCGATCGCCGATACATTTCACATAAATGTGCAATAATATCAATAAGAGTTAATCGGTAGTCTAAGAGAATTTCTTCACTGCGCCCTTCGAGTTTGAGCTGCTTAGAAAAGTCATCCATTAAATCCATGTGTATTTCCACGATCTGCGTTACCGAAATATCAGCCAAAAAAGCGGTACTGACCATCTCATCAATTTTTTGATTGAGGGAGCCATCCGTTGAGAAGTAATTCAAAACGATATCACGATATTCGCCTTTAAGTTCATCTAAAAAATGTTGCCGCTCCGCTGGGGGCAAGTTACGCAGAAAACGTTTGGGATTGCGTTTGTAGTACACGCCTAGATATCCTAATCGCTCCCTCAATTTCTCCGCCAGCCGATCTTGCGGAGGGCCGAGAAAGTTCTGGGTAGATGTGGCTGTTGAGGAATTTGGGGTAGATTCACTGGGATCCGGTTCCCAGGAGACTGGGGAGAAGTTAATAAACTGGGTAATGCCTTTTTCAATGTAACGACCAATCTCCGCCAGTTGAGAAAGGGAAATATGGGCTTCAGCCGTATGGTAGACCACTTTGGAAGAGAAAAAATTGCCATTTTCAGAGGATGTAGCGGAAGTTAGAAGGTTCTCGTTAACTTCAAGAGTTGCATTTTGGGCTGATTCACTGGCTTGATGTGAACCCAGATGCACAATTACCGCAGGCAGGAGAGTCGATTGTTGCTGGAGTTGATGGGTCAGGACCTTTAAGTTCGGATGAGCTTGTAAAATTAAACAGTCAAGCTGTTGTTTTTCTCCTTCGACGAAGGTAAAAAACTCATCAGTCCCCTTAAAATAAGTGAGCGCATAACGATCGCTCTCCAAAAACTGGTTAAGCGATTGCGCCAGGGTATCCGATGGCCCGAAAGTACAAATAGAGAGTTTGGGTTGCAAAACGTTATTAGAAAAATGGATGTTCCAATTGATTACTCGTGCAGCAGCAATGTTGACTTGCCCTGCCGCCATTGACTGGTGGCTCAAGGCTTAGTTAAACATTCAAGCCAACACTCTAACTAATTGTACTGGTTTGCTATGCCTCACACCCCATTCAGAGCGATAATTGATGTCTAGCTGGAGTGGTGAGTGGTTTTCCTCTCCCCCAAAATACGATTCCCTGGTGATGGGTATATCCGTTATCCCCATTATTGACCCTACACCCGGGAGCAGAATGTACTCGGGCTTAGAGTAAACGCCCTCTAGAATGGCATCCTTGAGGGAACCCTCCGACTGCTATGAGTTGCCGTTAACTCAAGACTCTTTTTTGATTTTCTCAAAATCTTCATCCCGAGTTCCCTATGTTAAAGACTCCCCTACTCTTAGAAGAATTTATCCTCCCCACGCCTGTATGTCTGCAAACGGTAAGTATAGCAGAGTTGTGGCAGCGCTTGAGCGTCAGCGCGGGGCGGATGTCAGCTTTTGAGCGCCTCATCCTGGTCGATGAGGGGGAAACTCCGGTGGGCGTTCTGGATGTGGGGGGTTTATTCCTGAATTTGTTACAGGGAGAGAGTTCGGCTCAGGAGTTGGGGTTGAGTGATCCGAGAAAGGGTCTACCTCACACGGATTTATCAACTTTGATGGCCCGCTTCTGCGCCAATTTAGAAATTTGGCAGCAACCTGTCGCCCAATTAAGTCCAGGGGCGATCGCCTCGGTGCAGAGCGTTCCGGCTGATTTCACCTTAGCTCAGTTCTGGGAAAGACTCCAAACACCAGATGAGGGCCAATTTAGGCAACGGGAGTGGGTTGTGGTAGATGCCGAGGGCAAAGGCTTAGGGTTGTTGGATTTTCCCCGGGCGATCGCAGCTTTGGCCCAAAATACCACTCTTGTTCCCCGGAGTGCCGGGTTTCTAGGGGAAAGGTCCGTGGGCCTGTCTGTTCCGAGTCTGGTTCCGGGTTCCCCTTCCGGGGCCGTTCACCCCCTGGGACAACTCCTAGAAGAAATCCCCTTGCCGATGAAGTTGCAAACCTCGGCCGGTAAAGTAGCCAGTCATAACCAAGCATGGCGTACCTACTTCAACTCATCCCCGGGTGCGGATCTGGAATCTTTGGAGGAACTGCGAACCCCATTAGAACCCACTTCAAATCGGGAACCGGACCACTTAGAACAGCCGGACTCTGAATCCCTGAGTTTGGGTTTATGCCCTATGCCTAAGGGGTCGGACCGAGTGTGGCAGTTTGTAAAAATCCCGATCGGTCTTGCCTTGTCTTCGCGATCGGCTCACCAGTCAGGGTCTGATCACCCCGTTGACCCTCAAGCCCCCCGAGTGAAACAGACCCCCCCAGAAGAGTCCATTGAGGATCTAGCCAACTCCGGGCGAGCGGATGTGGCACAGAACGAACCCCTCTGGTTGGTGTTGGCTCAGGATGTGACGGTTCAGCAGCAAGTTGCCAAAGAACTGGCTGCCAAAAATGCCGATTTAATGCAGCTTAACCGACTCAAGGATGAATTTCTCGCCTGTATCAGTCACGAACTCAAAACCCCCCTCACCGCAGTTCTAGGGTTATCCAGTCTGCTCAAGGAAAGGACCCTCGGCCCCCTGAGCGATCGCCAAGCTCGCTATGCGCAAATGATCTACACGAGCGGGCGACATCTGATGAATGTGGTCAACGATATCTTAGATCTAACCCGGATCGAGAGCGGACAAATGGAATTGATTCTCGAACCCGTATGTATCCCTGAAGTGTGCGATCGCGCCTTTGACCAAGCTAAACAGTCCCATCATCCCTCGGACTCCCCGGCTCATGGCTCTAGCAGCAATGCCCCGATTACGGAACTGGAAATCCCATTTACCCTCGAACTAGAACCCGGTTTACCGGGCCTGATCGCGGACGAATTGCGCCTGGGGCAGATGCTGTACAACCTGATTTCCAACGCTATTAAATTTACTGCCAACGGGGGGGAAATCGGCCTCAAGGTCAATCGCTGGGAAGGTTGGTTGGCTTTTACCGTCTGGGATACAGGGATTGGAATCCCTGCCCAAAAGCAGCACTTGATTTTTCAAAAGTTCCAACAATTAGAAAATCCCATGACGCGCCAGTTTGAGGGAACGGGGTTGGGATTGGCATTAACCCAGCGCCTTGCTCGTGCTCATGGAGGTGATGTTACCTTTATTTCAAAAGAAGGGGTGGGGAGTGAGTTTACCCTGCTTTTACCCCCTTGTCCCCCGCAACCGACGACGACCCTTACGGAACGAGCCGCCCCTACGAAGAATCGCTTGATTTTAATTGTGGAAGCGGTGCCTCGATATATTGATGATTTGACCGAACGGTTTAATGAGTTGGGCTATCGGGTGGCGATCGCCCGTGCAGGCACTGAGGCTGTGGAAAAAGCTCGGCGCTTACAGCCTCGGGCTATTTTCTTGAATTTATTCCTGCCGATGCTATCCGGCTGGGACGTGCTCACCCTCCTCAAATCCGACCCCCAAACCCGACATATTCCGGCGATTGTCATGGCAACAGAGGTGGATAAGGAACGGGCGCTGCGGGCTTCCTGTGATGGGTTTCTAACCCTGCCTGTTGTCGGGGACTCCCTCGAAAAAACCCTAGAGGCGTTAATGCAGAACCCGAAAGATGATAGCTTGGCAACGCCGCAAACGACCCTGACGGTGTTACGCCTGAGTCCATTTGACCCAGATTATCGCGATATCGACGGGCGATCGCCTTGTGATTCCATTGACGAGTTAAGCGATCAACTCAACGGATTACTAGCCTCGGGGTTAAACCTGAGTGTGTCCTATCATTATCGGGTTTTAGAAGCCGACGATCTCGAACAAGCCGAATTATTGGCCCGAGTTTGGCATCTGGACGCAATCTTGCTGGATCCGGCCCATCGCCTCCAGAACTCCAGTGCCTTTATCCAACAACTGAGTCACTATCCGGCCCTGGCTGCGGTCCCTCTGGTGACTCTGGATCGCCAAATTGCGGTATTCGCATCCCAAATTCCGGGTTTGACAGTGTTTCCTTATCTACAGCCGGTTCGGACCAGTGACACGGAAGATGAGGCGGATTGGCCGAATGCAGCAGCTTTATTACAAGCGGTGGAAATAGCCGTGGGAATGAGTTCTAAACCGGCAATTTTAGCTATTGATATCTCCATTCTGTCTCAGTTTCCCGACCCACAAACGGCGATCGCCCCAGGGCAGTCACAGCTTGGCCGTTTAGCTGTCGATTCTGCCGCGACTAAAAACGAGTGGCTACAAGTCTCGATCCAATATATTCAAACCGCTGGGTTTAGATGTTGGATGGGTCGTTCTTGGTCGGAAGTCTGGCAGCAATTGCAACACCATAGTGTTGATTTACTCTTGATTTGTGTCCCCGATTCTGTCCCCTGTGAGTTTCCGATTGAGGCGTTGAAAGTGTTGGAACAGCTTCCTGATCGACCGGCCATTTTGATTGTTGATCGCTCAGTTGATGCTAAGGAAGCAGGCATGACTTTAGAACCGGACGGAATTTCCATCCGTGAGGCGATCGGCGAACTTCGGTCGGCTTTAAGAACCCTTTCTACCCAAATGTTACCGTCTACAGTATCGATGGAAGAGTTATTGGATGTGATTAATCAAGTCCTCAAAATTTGAATCGGCGACAACGAGATTATAACGGGTTCATGACTTATTTTTGGACTCGGGGGGGAAATGCAAAATTGGAGGCTTGGCCTCCTTTTTATAACAGCTTTAAATCATTCCTATAATAGAACTATAAAATAAAGGAGTGCAATCTTCTAGCTCGCTATGGGGCGGGGGTAAGCAAACAAGATGTCTGCCTCCAGCACTCTACGCCAAGGCACTCCCTAAAAAATTATCATCCTTCCTCTTTTATCCCTCTTTCCGTAGGCGTAAAAAACTGTTTTGGCATCTCTACTAGCCAGTAATTGCCCCGTTGAGCTACCAGGTGATAAGTTTCAGAATTTTCAATTTCCAATCCCTTGATTTTATCGGGATATCCTAACACCAAAAAAGGTAGTAAATTGGAATTTTTTGCCGCTAATTCTTGCAAATACTCTCGGGCATGAGTTGAGCGCCTAAAAAATTGAATGGGTTGATGACTATAAAAAACTAAACTCGGTTTTTCAAAGGCCACCATCACCACTTCTTGTTCCGGTTGTTTGACCTGTTCGATAATTTCTGCCAGTTGACGGACTGGCAATTGCCGTTCAGCATCAAAGATAAAATAAACGGGGATAACCGCTACCATAAAAAGTGCCAAAAATCCAGCAATATTCACGACCATGAGCCATCGCCATTGCCGTATTAATATCAGAATTATTCCCATTAAAGAACTGGTGATTAAAATCAAAGCCCCTCGTTCTATTATACCTGAATCGGTCAAAACTTGGGGGAATTTGGGCATTGCTGGGTCTGGGGTTAAAATGCTGGGACTGTAGAGAATAGCACCTGCCATTAATAATAATAAGACTAAGTTTCCGAGGATGGAACCTTTCACCCCTAAGCCGAATCGATTCGGTTTACCATTAGTGTCAGATTTAAAGGTTTCTTCACTCCAGAACAAGGCGACTAAAATTGCGGCAGCAGGGAGGGCAGGGAGAATATAACTGGGAAGTTTGGTTACAGCAACGGTAAAGAAAATAAAGATACTGCCTAACCAAAATAAGGCAAATAAACCCAGATGATTGGCCCGGGGTTGATTGCGCCAGCGATCGCGTTTCCAAAACCGTAACCGGGCGATCGCAATGGGTAAATAAATCGACCACGGGGAAAATCCGGCTAAAAGGACTAAAAAGTAAAAATACCAGGCTGCACTGTGGTTGTTAACGACCTGAGTAAAGCGTTCAAAGTTATGATACCCAAAAAATGTATCAATATAAGTTTGACCATTGGCTAATATTACTAAAATGTACCAAGGCAGGGCAATTCCTACTACAATTAAAATCCCACGGAGGGGTTTCATTTCTTTTAGTAATTCTTTCACTTGTCCCAGGTAAATTGCAAATGATCCAATAATTAACCCTGGCAATACTAATCCCACCGGCCCTTTAGTAAGAATAGCCAAGGCGATTAAAATGTAAAAAATTACATACCAGAAATCCGCTGTCAAAACTCGACTGGGTTTTACTTCTTTTTCAGCAGCGGTTAAGGCTGCTTCCCTAAAGCCTTCAGTATCTGAAAGATGATTGTTTCCGAGTAGATTCCCCGAATTTAGGAACTTATGGGGACTAGCATATCCCCAGAAAAAAGCCATTAAAGCACTTCCCATGCAAGCACTCAATAACATATCAGAAACACCAATACGCCCCCAAGCAATAGTTTGAAAATTCAAGGCGGCGATCGCCCCCCCGAGTCCGGCACAAAACCAGGCTTTTCGAGGGATGTTTCGGGTAGGTTCCGGTTCTCCTATTTCTGAATGAAGAGAAGATTGGGGAACCGTAAAATAAAGCAGGGTGAAAAACACAAAAAACATCAGGGCGATCGCCGATAAAGCCGAAGGCAGACGTACCGCCCATTCATTCACTCCAAAAATTTGGTAGGCGATCGCCATCAACCAATAAATCAAGGGTGGCTTATCAAATCTCGTTTCTTCATTAAAATAGGGAGTAACCCAATCCCCAGTCACCGCCATTTGTCGAGCAGCTTCTGCAAATAAGGGTTCGGTTTCATCGACTAACCCCACGCTGCCTAATTCCCATAAAAAAGCAATCCAGCCAATCCCCATTAGCCCCAAAATTGATAATAGTAAGGTCAACTTAGGATTTACCCTTACCTTATTATCATTATCCCAAAATCGATTCAGTTGAAGTTTCATCGGTTATGTATCTAAAGTCCGTTGTTTTTTGAGTTATTTCCTAGGGGTTTGATCCGATTTGATTTGAGCGGAATTTACAAACAGTTTAAGGACGGAGACCTCTATTAATTTCCTATGTTAGTCTGGAGATCAGGTAACCCCGGGGGGACCGCGATCGCGAAAAGGGAGATGGGGTAGGTTGTGTCTTACCCTCGATCCTTTCCCCGATAGTAGCCAGGAACAGAGCTAGAATATGCTATTGTATCTAAAAACCCGGCAAATGCTTCTTTCTGGGTTGGGATACAGGATTGAGATGACATCTTTGAGTTGCGATCACCGGGGCGATTTGTCGATGTCAGCATAGGGTCTCTGGTTGAAACAGTCCCAGAAACGGCTAAATTTGCTATTTAAAATGATATGAGCTATGCAGAATACCCGTCTGAACAGCCTGTTGGATGGCACGGTTTCCGAACTAAAGCAAACGTTACGCAATCCGTGGCGACGGATATCCGTGCTGCTGATTAGCTTTTTAATGGGTAATTTTGTAGGAACAGCTATTGCAACGATCGCCGGACAAAATGCCAACTTAGATGTGATGGTAGCAGCCATCTTAATCGTAACAGCAGAAGTTTATAGCTATTTTTTCTATCGGATTCATGACCAAATGAAGCGCTCAATCTTGGCCCAGGGGATTAATGCCTTCAAAATAGGCGTGATTTACAATTTATTTGTACTCGCCTTTACTCTGGGTTCTTAATCCAATGGAATGCCATTTTCAGGGATTTGAGGGGGATTAATTCATGAGCCCAGAGTTGGCGATCGCCTCGGTTATGGCACAGTGGCAGCAGGGACATCCCCCTACAGCATCAACCTGGGACGAGTTAATCCAGAGGGAACTAGCGGACTGCCAACGTGCCCAGGCGTATGGAATTTCCCCAGAAAATGTTGAGTCCAACCTGACGGCGCGATCGCAGGCATGGGAGAAACTTCTCCCCCACCTGGATCACTTCCCATTTCCCGGAGATCACAGACTGGAACTGTTATGGCAATTTTGGTTACCTTTGGCGATGAAACTCGCAAGCAGTCGCCAGGAGTTAGGACGACCCTGGATTCAAGGAATTTTAGGAGGACAGGGAACCGGAAAAACGACCTTGGGGAGAATTTTAACCTGGATTTTGAGTCATCTGAAATATTCTACCTTGGCCCTTTCTCTTGATGACCTTTATAAAACTTATTCCGAACGACAGCAGTTGCGCCAGAAGGACCCGCGCCTGATCTGGCGAGGGCCGCCAGGGACTCACGATGTCGAGTTAGGGATAACCCTGCTGGATTGCTTACGAAGTCCCGATGGACAACCGATTTCTGTCCCGCGTTTTGATAAATCTCTGGGGGGGGGACAAGGCGATCGCACGGCCCCAGAAATCGTCAAGGGTGCAGATATCGTATTATTAGAAGGGTGGTTTGTGGGGGTGCGTCCAGTGGATCCGGCAGTGTTTGAGACTCCCCCAGCGCCAATTATCACCGAATCAGACCGGATTTTTGCCCGAGATATGAATCACCGGTTAGAGGATTATCTGCCCCTGTGGGACCGACTAGATGGGTTAATGGTGTTGTACCCCCAGGATTATCGCCGGAGTTTGCAGTGGCGGATGCAGGCGGAATGGGAAATGAAGGCCCAGGGGAAGGGAGGTATGAGTGATGCGGAAATTGGGGAATTTGTGGAGTATTTTTGGAAGGCGTTACATCCGGAGTTATTTCTGAGCCCCCTGTTGTCTGAGGGTTCCCATGTGGATTTGGCTGTGGAAATGGGGGGCGATCGCCGTATTACCGCAGTTTACAGTCCGAGGCAGAGTAGAAGAACCTCAGGCATCGGCTGATTTTTTCCCGTCGGGGTCAGGGAAATTTTCATCTCCCCTCCCTAGATATCAGACAGGAGTAGCGGGAAGATTTCCGAGGCAAGAATTGCCAATTGCCAAGATTAGATTTAATTGAGTGCGTCAACAACGGGCAAAACTTGATAGAGTCAATTGCAGGAGTCTCCCCGATAGTTAATGTTGTATTCTATGTTTTATTCTGGGTTGCGTGCTGGTAGCATCCGTGTCAAGAAAAGTCTAAATTCAGCAGTTGACGTATGTCGAGAGATGGCGAAACGGCTGATTTTAGCGACGGTAATGGTAAGTTGTCTGGGGTTAATGCTGACCCCAGGGGCGATCGCCGGTCTGAATGATGATAACTTTGATGGCAACATTTATGCCCTCTATGGTGGCAACGGTTCTTTAGTACCGCCCAGAGTCTCCCTAGAACAGTCCCTCTCTCGGGACGATCGCGCCACAATAGTAGTGTTTTTCCTCGATGACAGCAGCGATTGCAAGCAGTACACTGCCGTTGTCTCCCAGCTTCAGGCATTTTACGGACGCGCCGCTGATATTTTACCCCTAAATGTGGATGCGATTCCGGTCAAGGATAAATATGAGCCCACAGAACCGGGGTATTATTATTCTGGGGTTGTCCCCCAAACCGTGGTCCTCGATTTAGAGGGTAAAGTCGTCTATGACGGCAAGGGACAAGTCTCTTATGAGTCCATTGATGATGTGTTGCGCCAGGTTTACGACTTGCTCCCGCGATCGGAATCAATCGACCTCAAACGGCGTGCTCCCAATGAGGTGAGTGTCGAACTCTCTCGCTAATTCCCCAACCGGGGAGTTGATGGGCCCAGGGAGTGACGGCCCAATCCCCAGGCGGTTTTGCCCCCATCCTTGGGTCTATCTGGACTAGCCCCTCCCCGGTTTAACCCGTATAAAACTTCCCAGAAAACCTTCTAGGGAACGTTCACCCTAATAATTTTACGGTTGACAACAAGATCGGGTTATGATAAGTATGCTCTGGGTTGGTAATTTCCGAAAAAATTGGCAACCTTGATTATAAATCCTGTTTATAAATTGAGTCTAATTGCCGATGTTCGACCTAAAGAAGCTCTGAGATAATAAAAGGACTACCCTAATATTCAGTCACCAAATCGGCATTCCTATGTTGCTGTTGTGCTCAATACCTTTCCCGTGGCGATCGCTACCCAAATTATGGGGAAACTATTAGAAGACAAGGATGAGTACCACCCCCTGAGCGACCAGAAGAACGAGGTTTCAGGCTATCCTTTAGCTAAGTTCTCGAGTGGGGTATCGTTCACCCCAACAAACCGATACCCCCAACTCTTTTCCATTAATTAACCGGGGCGGCTCAAGAGAAGGTAAATATCTGGGTCTTAGGGGTGTGAATAATAGAGACTAGCGGGTGTATTTATTTTTGTATTAGCGATCGCAAAGCAAAAAATTGCATTGTTGAGTGGGGCATCTAATCTACAGAACATTTGTTAAAAAATACGCATCTTAGAACAAAGAGTATTAACCTCAGTTCGGTGCATCCGAAAAGACAATGGATAAAAGAAAACTTGATATACGTGCTCCACTGATTGCAAAGCTTAGTCGCGGGACTGGCATTGGCTCCCTCCGTATCCTTCTGTTGATTGTCCTTGATAGTTTAATGTTGAGCTATGCGTGGCTATTCGCGGACAAATTAGGTACGCCGGTAGGAGCCTTTAGCTTGATAGCCACTCAGAATGAAAACCCAGGATTTTTAATCCCGATCCTGGTCATTACCGTGGGGATTGTTGCTTCATCAGGACTCTATGGAACGGATGATCGGCGGCGAGATTTTTTTAGCTTAGTCAAATCTCTCAGCTTTGCTCAGTGCGTTTTATTATTTATTGGCTATCTATACGAACCCGAAGCGGTCATTTCTCGCTCCACGTTCTTATTGTCCTGGATTTTTGCGGTTACCTTTGTCCTTGCTGAGCGTTTAATCCTACATTTAGGGATTGTTTATTTGCGCCAAAGAGGTGCAATCCGTCAGCGTATTGGCCTAATTTGCAAACCGAAAGATATTGAACCAGCTAAAAAATTTATTACCAAAAGCAAACAATATAATATTTGTGATATAGAAGACCTCTCGGCCCAAGAAAAAACCCACGATTGGTCGGAGATGATTCAACGACTCCGAACAAAATCAGTCAGTGAAGTATTTGTCTGTTCGGAACTCTCAGTTCGCGACCAAATTTACCTCTATTGGGAATTAAAACGCGCCGGGATTCATCTAAGAATTCTCCCCCTAGGACTGGAACTCCCGATTCAGTGGTCGGAGATTAAGATGGTCAATGGTATCCCTAGTATGAGATTCCGATCGCCACCGATTGTTGGGGGGGATTATTGGATCAAACGGGGATTTGATTTGGTGGCTGCCTTGATCATTATCTTGTTAATTAGTCCCGCGATGCTGTTGTTAGCGCTGCTGATCAAGGTTGATTCCCCCGGGCCGATTTTTTACAAACAAGTGCGGGTGGGGTTAAAAGGTCGGCATTTTAAAGTCTGGAAGTTTCGGACGATGGTTACCAATGCCGAACAGTTACAAAAAGAGTTAGAAGCCAAGAATGAGATGGCTGGGGGAATTATGTTCAAAATGAAGGACGACCCCCGGATCACGCGGATTGGGAGGTTTATCCGACGCTATAGTTTGGACGAAATCCCGCAAATTATCAATGTTTTACATGGGGAAATGAGTTTAGTAGGGCCTCGTCCTTTTCCCTTGCGCGATGTGGAACGCTTTTCAGAACATCACTTCATGCGCCATGAAGTCCTGCCGGGAATCACCGGATTGTGGCAGGTCTCTGGCCGTTCTGATATTGTCGATTTTGAAGAAGTCTTCCGCCTGGATATGACCTACATTCAAAATTGGTCTGTTTCTCTGGATTTCCAGATTTTATTCCAGACGGTTAAGGCGGTGCTCGCCAAAGAGGGTGCGTATTAGTGCTGGGGGAATCAGGGGAGATCGCCTCTTAATCTGCGGATTTTGGCCGCTGCTGACCAATCCACTCCACCGCCGCCCCTAAATCCGAGGCGATGAAATCCGGATGGGTGTGGTGTTGGTATTCGCCACCCAAAACACGACTACCATAACCTGTTTTTACCAAAATTCCCGTACAACCGGCATTGTGGGCCATATCCACATCGGTTGCTTTATCCCCCACCATAAAACTCTGACTCAGGTCTAAATCATGTTCCCAAGCTGCCGCTACTAACATTCCCGTATTGGGTTTACGCCACGTCGTCCACCGGGTAAAAGCGGAGTCGGTCCCGCCTTCAGGGGGACTCAAATAGGGACAATAATAGAGGGCATCCAACCGCGCCCCTGCTTCCTGGTCTAATAAGTAACACAGACGCTGGTGTAGGGCCTCTACATGGCTGGCCGGGTAATATCCCCGCGCTGGACCCGATTGGTTGGAAACCAGACAACAGAATAAATTTCGGTCATTTAAGCTGCGGACGGCGGCGGCGACACCGGGAATCAAATTTAGGTCTTCAACCCGGTGAATATAGCCGACTTCTTGATTTAAAACACCGTCTCGGTCCAGGAATACTGCGGGTTTCATGGGCAAGGTTTGAAGAGAGTAAAAAAAGAAGAATTAAGAATTAATGAGTTAGGATTTTATTAAACTTTATTAATTCTTAATTCTTAATTCCGACTGTTCTTTTTTTTAGCCTCCCCAAACTTTTTCAAGAACCATCTCCGGTGAAATATCGGCAATTTTGCCGGTGGAAGATTGAATACCGATATAGCGATCGCCTGGAGGTAGCAATTTGGCTGGGTCTGTAGGACCAAACAACGCGATCGTATAAGTCTGTACCGCCACCGCCAGATGCATCGGCGCACTATCTGTACAAAGCATCAAATTAGCAGCGGCGATCGTTGCGGCTAACTTACCCACATCCGGGGGTGAAGTGACCTTAACGCCGGGACAGGACTTAACCAACTGGTCGCATAAAGGTTTATCCTCGGGTCCTTGAATCAATACCACCGGCAATTGGGGCTGACGCGCTTGCAAGTCTTTGATAATCTGCTGCCATTTTTCAGGCGGATAGATTTTATCCAGTCCTTTGATTTGGGACAGTTGGCTAGCACCCCCATGAATCAGAATGTAGCCGCTGTCTTTAACCCCCAGTCTTTGTTGTTCGTCATCGGACCAGCGCAGATCCTCTTTGAGCAAAGTAACCGCGAGTTCCGGACAAGGCAGGGACGCGCCAAAACCCTGCAACAAGTCGTGGTACATACCCGCAGCATATTGCTCAGTTTTCAGGGGGACTGGGTTGGTGAGTAACCAGGAGTTGCCTAGATCCGAGTAGCTAATCCGGATAGGGATGCCTGTTAACCAGAGCAACAAACCCACCACCCAGCGCTGTCCAAGGGAGATCACCGCATCATATTCGCGATCGCGCATGATCCCCAGCAAATTCCCCCAATCCGCCAACCCGTTGCGATCCTTAAAATCAAACGGCAGCACCTGGAGGGACTTGTTATGGAAAAACTTGGATACCCGGTAGGCACCTTTAGACCGAGGCTCCACAACAACATCTATGTAAGCATTGGGATATAACCGTTTCAGGCTATCCAACGTCGGGAAAAATAAAATTTGGTCGCCGATTCCGCCTGGGACAAGGGCCAGTATTCGCATCTCAATTGATTGAGCTTACTAAACAGACTCATTCTAAGCGATGAGGTACTTAATCCGATGAGGAATCTTCTTCCTGTAGCCACCCAACCCCGAAAAGGACGCCAAAAAAAGCGCGGATCGCCCCTAGACCTCTACTCTAGTTATGATTAGACCTTTTGCATAATTCCGAACCAGACTCCCCCAACTCCCTTTTTACGGTGGGGGGATTTACAGCCAGAAGTCTATTTTTGAAACCAAACGTTTTAGAGGAACCACCGTGCATTTATTGATACCCGCCGCTGGCATGGGGCGACGAATGGGAAGCAACCGCAATAAATTACTCCTGAAATTGCTCGATCGCCCCTTAATTGCCTGGACCTTGGACGCGGCGTCTGCCTCCAGTCAGATTACTTGGATTGGTTTAATCGGCCAACCGGAAGACTGGCCGGAGTTTGAAGCTATCTTAGCCGCGAAACCCCTCACCAAACCTGTGCAATTCATCCCAGGCGGGACCACCCGCCAGGAATCGGTTTATAACGGGTTACAGGGACTCCCCCAGGATGCAACCCATGTTTTGATTCACGATGGGGCTAGATGTCTGGCGACCCCTGACCTATTCGATCGCTGTGCTGAGTCCCTACGTCATTGTCCCGGTTTAATAGCCGCCATCCCGGTTAAAGACACCATTAAGCTAGTGGCGCGGGACTCCTCCATCATTGAACAAACCCCGGACCGACAGCAATTATGGGCCGCCCAGACCCCCCAAGGATTTGAGGTGGAGTTATTGAAACAGTGTCACGATCGCGGGCGGTCCCGAGGATGGGAAGTCACCGATGATGCGGCTTTATTTGAAAAATGCGACTTGCCGGTGCAGATTGTGCCGGGAGAAGAGACCAATCTGAAAGTGACTACCCCGATGGACTTGGCGATCGCCGAGTTTATTCTGCGTCAGCAGCAGCACCCTTAACCGGCCTCCCCGCAACCTTTAAAATTGGGTGTGGAGCATCTTGCCCCCTAGGACCATAGCCCGGAAGATGCTCCCACTTAACTCTTAATCCCTAGAGGTTAGGGGTAGTCCCACAAAAGGGCGATCGCCTGCGGTTCACCGTGGAGGATGGCTATCATGGAAATCAGTTTCTATCCGTTGTTATCAGTCGCGAACTCCGCTACTCCCGCCATCGGGATCGAACTTTTACACCCAATCCATGCTTAGATTTCAGCTTTTTCTACGGTTTATTCCGGCAGTCTCGCTTCTTGTCCTAGTGGGGGGCTGTTCCCAAAGGGTCTCACCAACCTCTACCGAGTCTTTCAGCTTACCCTCCGTAGTTGCTCAGGTCCCGACTGCCCAAACGGTGACTCAGCCATTTGATGAGGCGGTTAAATATGCAACAACAGCGGCTAATTTAGCTCAAAGTGCTCAATCTCCTGCTGAGTGGGATGAAGTGTCAAAGCAGTGGCTTCAAGCTATTTATTGGATGCAGTCCGTTTCTCCGACTAGCCCCAGGCGTGCCTTTGCTCAGAAAAAAGTGGCGGAATATATGCGCTATCTGATTTACAGCCAAGAGCAAGCTACGGTTAGTTCTCGTCTGAACTATCCCACGTTTAATAGTAATGTCCTGGATGAGCAATTGGGACTCTATCTGTCGTACATTGAGACGATAGGGCGGCCTGATGTTTTGATTGTGGGTAGTTCTCGGGCATTGCAGGGGGTGGATCCGCGTATCCTTCGTCAAGCCTTGGGTTCTCAGGGCTTGTCTGGACTGAGAGTGTTTAATTTTGGGATTCACGGTGCGACGGCCCAGGTGGTGCGGTTTCAGTTGCAGGAATTGTTGGGTCCCGAGCATCTGCCACGGATGATTTTATGGGCGGATGGGGTCCGGGGGTTTAATAGTGGACGGGTGGATCGAACCTATACCGAAATTGTACGATCGCCGGGATACCAACGATTACGGTCGGGGGTCCCACCTCGGTTGAGTTCGGGAAGATTGGAGGGGGCGATCGCTGAACACTCCGAAAGGGAATCCCAGTTCCAACCGATGAATTTTCCCTCTCCCTCGGATGATTCTACCCTCGTCAAAGACTCCGCCCCTACAGTCCTTTTGCCGGAATCCGTTCCCAGCAAGGTACTATGGTGTTCCGACTCCCCAGAATGCCTAACCCGGTCCCCCCCTGACACCACCGCCTCCACCCTTGCCAATGCGGTCCCTCGGTTGAGTCCTTTGGGGAATGCGATTGATGCTTACGGGTTCCTACCTGTTTCTACCCGCTTCAGTCCTCGTAGTTATTACGAGCAAAGGTCTCCAGTCGCCGGCCTCTATGACCGCGATTATGATAATTTTCAGTTGGGAGGTATTCAGGGTTCAGCCTTGGAGTCAGTAGTAGGCTTTGCCAAATCCCGTCAAATTCCGTTAGTCATCGTTAATCTGCCCCTGACTGGTGATTATTTAGATACCACGCGCCGCGCTAGGGAGATAGAGTTCCGCCAGTATATGCGCCGCATGAGCGCTCAGGCGTTTCTCTGGCGGGATCTTTCAATAGCTCGGGGCCTGAATCGGAATGATTATTTTGAGGACCCTAGTCATTTGAATCAGGGGGGTGCTGCTGCGGTGGCTCGTTTCCTGGCAGCGGACCCCAATATTCCCTGGCCGAGACGTCGCTAGGGGTGAAGTGCTAAAGGCGCGAGACAAGTGAGAAAAGGCGATCGCGCTCCGGTGAGGTAATAGGGTTTGGGGTCCAGGGACTGGAAATGGTTGAATCAGTGACAGGTCAAGAAACAATAAAAAGTGAGGTCCTCTGTACAGAGGACCTCACTTAAGTCTAAAACCGTTTGAGTTGAACCGTTCTAGCTACTGAAGGCTCACTACTGAGGTCATGTTACTTACCACAGCGCGCGCACAGGTTGCTGAATGTTGGAGACCATGTTGCGATCGTCAATGTCGAACTCAATGCGACGACCCGGAGTCATGACGGCTTGGCGACAAACATCCGTAGTTACCATATAAGTTCTGATGCCACCATCGGGAAGGCGCAACTGTAAGCTCGTTTCTTCACAAGAAACGATGTCACCCGCGACCCGGATTGTTCGGGTAGAGGTGGTGGTCGTGGTAGGGGTAGAGGTGGTGGTCGTCGAGCTTGTCGTGGTGGTCGTGACTCTATCCTCTGGAGTGATGACCGTGACTTGGGTGCCCATCATCCCCGTACTATCCAACATCACCTCAATATCCATCCCCGGCAGCAACCCGAGACGGTTTCTATCAGTTTCTGCAATCTCGACAATTTGGGTTTCGCCATTGGGTAGGCGAATGGTGACTTGATTATTACGAATGCTTTGAATGGTGCCTCGGACCATTGTAGTGGGGTTAGCTTGGCTAATGAATGGGCTCTCCCCTACTGGAGCGACTGGCCGAGACGATGCTGGAAAAACCGATACTCCACAGAGTACCAGAGACAACATTGTACCCGTTAAGACTTTTATATTTTTCATCCGAATGACATCCTCACTTCAACACTATTATAAGTTGCGAGGTTCTGCTGAGACCTCGCCATCGGACCTAACACACAAGTTGATGCTATAACCGGAACCCTAGCAAAATTGTACCCGTCTGGTCGGGGAGTTGTAATCTACCTAGAGGTAGAGGTTGGTCCCTTACCATCCAGACCGATGGTTTCTTTTACATCTTAGGCCATTTATGCTTGAACTCGAATCAAGTCCAGCTATAGAATAAAATAATATCAGTTTTTCTGGAAATGTGTAGCAAGGGTTTGTTAGGAATTATAGATAAAGGAATGGTGCAAGGAGAAATTCTATTGCTCAAGTTTATGCGCCTTACCGTCAGTACCGTAGCGGTACTCCTGTCAATGTCATCCCTAGCTTGGGGAACCAGCGTCCCGACCGAAGTATCGGTTGGAAATCGCGCTATTCCTGATTTAGAATGGTTGCCGGTTTTAGACCCTGACTTACCTCCGTTAGGAGAATATTCTAAATTTCTTCCCTTAGAGGAACTGTATCCTGAAAGCACAACGGTCACCACTCAGTTAGTGATCCGGTTGAGCGAACGTCGCGTTTATGTCTATCGCAACGATCGCGTCCAAACCAGTTATCCGATCGCCGTCGGCAAGGAAGGGTGGGAAACTCCCACCGGCCAATATGAGGTCATGCAAATGCAACGAAATCCGATCTGGGAGCATCCTTGGACGGGTGAGTTAGTTTATCCAGGACCGGATAATCCTTTAGGGTCACGATGGATTGGGTTCTGGACAGACGGAAAGGATTTAATTGGGTTTCATGGTACTCCCAACGAAGAACTGATTGGAGAGGCAGTTTCCCACGGCTGCGTCCGAATGCGGAATCAGGATATTTTGTCGTTATATGCCCAGGTAGAACTGGGAACACCTGTGACTGTAGAACCTTAATCTCTTCTGAACAGAGTAGAGATTAAAAAACCCCGAAACACTCGGCAAGAGACGAAGAGGAAGTGAGAAAAGACAATTTTCGCACTTCCTCGCGCTTTAATAATCGCTTAATTCCAAGTGGAATAGAATTGGGAAACGGGATAGACAATAGATAGAACTCAGAAATTATTCCAACGATCGCTGATACTCTTCTAACAACTGGAAAATATGATCGTATCCATCAACACCGATCGCAGGTATAATCCGAGGGCGATTTTGTTGTAACAAACTCTGAAAAGCCTCCGCCCCCATTTGACCTTGGATAACCGAGAGTAACCCAGCACTTTGACGCCATTCCTGAGCTTCGATTTGCTCTAACTGATACATTCCTAAACCGCCAAAATAGAGAGTAGCTTCCAGGTTTTGCTGATGATAGTGGGCTTGGGCTAAATAGGCTAAATTTAACCCTTGAATGTAAAGGTCCCCAGAAATTTGGGCCGCTTCCCATCCCTTTAGTAAGTTAACGATCGCCTTGGGATATTCGGCGATCGCCACATAAGCAATCCCCAAACTACTACAACATAACGCTTGACTTTGGCGGTCGGCTAATTTCTCCGAAAGCTGTAACCCTTGTTCCAGATAATAAATCGCCCCCTCATAAACCTCCGGATCCAATTCTCCCTGTTCCCGGGCTTGAAACACCTCACTAAAGCCGAGATTGGCTAAAGCATTAGCCTCTCCCAAGCGTTCTCCTTCTTGACGAGACCCAATTAACGCTCGCTGGCTACAATCAATCGCCAGGGCATAATTTTTCTGACCCACATAACTGCGGCTGATATGATTGAGATTTGCAATTTCACAGCGGCGATCGCCTGCTTCCCGAGAAATATCCAGCGCTTGTTGATGAAAGGCAATGGAGCGTTCAAAATTTCCCATTGCTCGCATAGAATAACCCAGTAAAGTCAAAATCCGCGCCTTTTCCTCGGTCCCCTCCACTCGTCGCAACGGTTCATCTAGATATTGCAGGGCCCCGCGCAGATACTCCCCTGTAAAGGCGGCAAATATTCCCCCATAGAGAGGAAAATAATCCCGCTGAGAAAAAGCTCGTAAAATCTGTAACGTTACCTGAAAACAAGCGTTGGTCAACCGTTCCCGGGTACTAGAATTAAACTGGGTGCTGCGACTGACCGCACTGGCTAATTGAGACCAAATTAGGGCGAAGGTTAAATAAGTAGAAATCGAGAGCTTGGCTCCTACTTTGGAGTCATACACCATTTTATCAAACCAAACAACTAACCCCCGTTGTAAACCCTGCAAAATAACGGTCAGTTCTACCCAATCGCTGACGTCGGCAGGGGGCTGGCGATCGAAAACATTGTGGAGGGGTTGATTGAATGCAAGGGTACTAAACAGGGCTTGGGGAAAAGGACGATTAACTTGTTTCGCCCACAGCGCCCAGGGGCCCTGCTGTCCAGGAATTCCGCCAAATCCAAGCTGTCCTCTGCCTTGTTCGTAGATCCAACTAACCAGGTGAGATTCCACCTGCTGCCAGGATTTTAAGCCTTGTTGAAGTCCGGTAGCTAGGGGTGAGACTTCCAGGTGCAATTCGGGATTGGCAATGCTATCCAGTTTATTCGTGAGGGTATTGGCAAGTTGACGTTGTTGTTCGAGGGTCAGCGGTTGAGGTTGGTTGGGATCAATCTCGCGCAGGAGTGTCAACAGGCGCGTGTTGGGTTCGGCTTGCATAATGCGCTCAGCGGCAGCAGCGATCGCATCCTTGACTTGATTTTCCTTTTGCCAGCGTTCCCATTGTTTTTCGATAGTCTGTAATGCTCGCTGAATACGGGTAGCTTTGGCTATTTTCAACTCGTCGGTTTCTTGATCGAGTTGGGATTTAGTATTGCTGAGGCGATCGCCCAGACAGCGCTCAAAAATTTCTCCAGTGCCACTGGCAATCTCTTGCACCAGCATTTGATAGACCTGCTCAACGGAGCGAATTTTCCCTTTGAGGGTCATCTCTACGATGTTATCGACTAATTGTAAGTAGCGATCGCGCAAGGAAGTAGAATCTGACATTGTAAATTAAGCTCAGTCTAGTATTGGGTAGTTTCCCTTGTTTATTCTACTTCTGCACCTTTCCATTCATAGAGCAAGGCCGCTTTCAACCACAAAGCCTCCGGAGTGTGGGGATAATACTTTATTGGGTTTCCCTTCGAGCAACGCTCTACCCTAGGGCGCTGACAGGTTGCTTAGAGGCAGTTTCAACCGGCGCGGGCTGAGGGGCCTGTAGTATCGGTTGGGATACGGCTGTTGATTCCCCTTTCGGGGCGATTCAAGAAAATCTGGCTTTTTTATAATAGGGATTCGCTGAGCCTCTGCGCCCTGAATTTTTAAGGAAGGTATAAAAAATTTTAAGGCCATCTGAATCCCTTTAAACCCTTTGTACCGCGTTGTTTGGGGAATCATCTACAGGAGCGCTTGATTTAAAATTTTTAGGGACCGACCTAAGCAGAAATACCCGAATTAGGTCTTTTTGGGTAATTTCTCTATCCTTAGATAGCAATGGCAAGGGGAGGAACTTATTCCCTGCGATAGATAAGAAATGATAGCTGTTATTGATAGTCTAATTACATAAGACAAAAGGCAACGAATCAAAAAAGGAGATTATCTCATGTTGGTTAGTATTTTAACTTGGGTTGTTTTAGGACTGATTGCCGGTGCGTTAGCAAAATTAATTTATCCTGGACGTCAAGGTGGCGGTATTTTTGCCACAATCGGATTAGGGATTCTAGGTGCAATTGTAGGTGGATGGGTGGCCCAAGCCATCTTTGGAATTACAGCCGTCGGTTTAAGTTGGCAGGGTATTCTCTTTGCGGTGATCGGTGCGATGGTCCTGATCTTCATCTGGGGTCTGTTAACTCAGCGCGCAGCGTAATTGTTTCCGGTCTTCTCTCTAGAACGATCTAAATCTTTAATAAGCCGATATTAGGGGTAAGGTAATCACCTTCACCCCTTGCTTTATGAGAACTGGCATCGGCAATCCCCGCGATCGCGGCTAATAATGCCTCCCCACAAACGACCCAAGGGCTGGCTAAGAAAAACGTTCATACAATCAATCATCACTAGGGTGCTAGAGAGAGGAATCCCTCATAAAAAGCGGTCTTCAGGGGCATTTATTATCCCTAAAGACCGCTTTCTATTGTCTCTCTTTTCCCGATAGGTTATCCCTGGGTTGCCAAACTCCCAGGCGTAACCGATTTTGAATCGAGAACCGGCTTTTGTCAGCCAAATGGCAGCAATCTATTTCCTGAAAAGGAGGCCAATCTTATTTATTTTTCTGCCAAATTTGCCAAGTGGATCCTACAGCTGCACCCGCGCCAGCAATTAATCCAAAAGTCATGCCTTCCAGGGTTTTGAGAACGGGGTCTTGGGTAAGGCACTGAGTCGTAGGTGCAGCATCATCTAGACAACGATTAAGTTCCGCGCTGTAGGCCGTGCCTCCAACTAGAACTCCAATAGTGCTACAAGCAACAATATAAATAATAAAGCGACAATTTTTTCTAACCATAGATAGATGGCAAGGGGAACATGAAAGACTCTACCTTATTGTGCAGCTTATTTTTAAATCTGACAAGGGTTTTGTTATTAATTTTACCTCTTAAAGTTTAGATTGCAAGAGGATTGCTCAAGATAGCTCAACATGATGCTTGAAGCGCCCGCCCACCAGCGCATCCTCTCATGCAAATCTAATGTAAAATAAAATTATAATTTTTACCAATTTTAACGACTACACCCCTGGGGATGTAGTCGTCTAGGGCCATACCCGGGAATAAATTCACCGTAGTTCAGGAGGCAAGAAAGCCCTTGGCTGCTTTCTTTTTTCCCTTGGGCTTTGACTTAGATTTGTTGACTTCTAAGAGGGCCTCTTCAAAGAGCTGATTTAAGTGTAGGGGAATGGAGGCCGTTTCAGGTAAACGGGGTTCTAAAGGTTTATTATGTTCCTGCAAAAGCGAACCTAAATCGCGATCTAGCTGAAAATCAGGTCGCTTTAAAACCATTTGCAGCAGCTTTTCGAGTGGGGTAAAGTACTCTGCGGCGAGTTGCTGCCAAACATAGAAGTTAATGATGGGGTCTTCTAAGTAATGGCGTACTAGGGATTCTGCCTCCATCAGGTTGGGGTCTTCACGGTTGAGGAGGGCCACGAATTTACTGTAAGTGGGAATCAACATTTGACCCCACCGTGGATGAGAAAAACAGGTGACTTCTTCGGCTTTTTTTAAGTTGTCCGGCAAGTCTAGTTTCGGCATCACCATTTTATTGTTTTTGTTGCGCTCAAAAAATTGGGCGGCTTCTTTTGGATCCACACCGGCTTCTTCCGCAGCAGCCACCAGTTCTTCCATATCAACACCCGCTTCGGCAGCAATTTCGTCGAGAGACTTGTTTTCGTCAATGCCTGCTTCGGCAAGACGCTTTTTAGTCATGCTTTCTTGGAGTGCGGCAATTTTTTTGTTGAGGTGGTATCCCGAGAGGGTAAAGCGATCGCTGCCGAAAAATTCAGTAAATTCTTGATGATATTTAACTACTGAATCCCAGGCTTCTTCTAATAATTCAGGGGCATCACCATAGAGGTGATTGTTGTAGTTATCTTTAAAGTTACCGATCGCCACGGCGAGTTTAGGTTTACCCAGATTACCGAGGGCCATGTAACCGCCGAAGAACATATACTGAGAATTGTCCACGGGGGCGATGCGAGTGAGTAAAATATCCCCAGCTTTAATTCGCTGGAGTTGTTCCTGTTGTTGGGGAGAATTGGCCTTAACCTGATAATGTTTTGCGGTAAGCCAGTTCATCAATTCCAGGCCATCGGGTAAAACTTTGATGGCTTCAAAGACGCCCATGAAGCTCTTTTGCCAATTTTTGACTAAGGTGCGATCGCTTGCCGATAAGTCCGGTTGAGTTTCCAGAAATAAATCGATGGGAGTTTTATTCCCGACAGTACCCTCAACGGCAAATGCATCAATCCGCATATTCCGTTGACTGATATCTGATCGATCGCGAGAAGCGTGTTCAGCCGCATAGGTTTCCAGGGCGATCGCTACCTCTCCTTCGGCATCGAGTACGAAATCAATTAATTCTTGCTTGAGTTCCCAAGCGCGATCTACAGTTGCGTCCACAGTATCTCTCCAAGTTTCACTGCTATAGGGTATCAGAACACCCGGGGCGATCGCATCTGTCCTCAGACTGGCTTTTACCGGAAATTGGGCCTCCTCTCAGGTGTGATGTTATGGCCCACTCTTTTTTTAGTCAATACTAAAACCCTGGTTCTTCGTAGCACCGATGGCGGTAAAATCAAACCAGGGGATATTCCTTGGGCAATCTAGGGGAGGAAAGATAGCGAGTCTATCCGGTTAAAAAAAGGATTGAGAAGGGGGAACCTCCGATCTCCCTACAGCTACAAATGAGATTAGACGCTACCACGTTTGTCTAAAAATTGTCCGAGGGATTGAGGTTCGCTAAAGTCACTAAAATGATAGAAGGCGATCGCACATCTTGAGAAGGAGAAGGGGTGAAACCAAAACTATTCGCTTTGATTATTATTTTTATATCACTCGGCTTGATTCCACTCACTCGTGCCGAAAATCTGACTCACCTTCAGCAATTGCGGCAAACTAATCAATGTCCCGGTTGTGATTTGCGGGGCGCTAATCTATCTCGCGCTCAACTTCGGGGGGTTAATCTCACGGGTAGCAACCTTAACGGTGCCGATCTCAGCTATGCCGACTTGGAAAATAGCGACTTACGCGGGGCTGATCTCACTGGAGTTAATTTTAAGGGTACAATTCTGTTGGGTAGTCGCCTGGATAGCACAACCCAAATTGATCGCAAATGGCGGATTGTATGGGAAATCGTCTCTCAAGGTGCGCGGGCACAGGAGATTGCGGGTGCCGACTTATCCGATGCCTATCTGCACAATGTCAATTTCAGTGGGGCAAATTTGGCGGGTTCTAACTTAAGTCGGGCTGAATTAAATGGGTCTAACTTAAATAGTGCCAATTTAAGCGCCGCTAATCTCACGAATACTAATTTAAGCCGCGCTAATCTTACGAATAGTAATTTAAAAGGGGCGAATTTACGGGAGGCGAATTTACAGGGTGCCGACTTAAGTGCCGCAGATTTAAGAGAGGCCGACTTACAGGGTGCGGATTTAACTCGGGCGGACTTGCGAATGGATTCGGTGTGGGGATATACACGTTGGCGCGGGGCTAATCTCGATGGCGTCAATGTCTGTGATGCCCTGATGGATGATGGGATGAAAATTGAGCAGGGTTGCCCGTAAAGTCACTCCAGGGCGATCGGCGCTATAACAGAAAGATATTCTCTTGCTTGCTAACCCCAACCTGGTCCCATGCACTTCTATCTCCATTGTCTCACCCTGATTCCGGCGATCGCCTTGCTGTTTGTCCCCCCATCAGGATTGTCCGCGCCTCCCCCCCGGGTGTCAGTCCCCCAAGTTGAGAGTTCCCCTCCATCTACAGGCCGCCTAGAAGAGACCCCGGACCTCCTACAACTGGGAACCGAGCAATTTCGCCAGGGGGACTTTCAAACCGCCCTGCAAACCTATCAACAAGTCCTGCTACTCCACTCCGCCCGAAGCGATCGCCTCGGCATGGCTGTCGCCATGACTCATCTAGGGGAAGTTTATACGGCACTTAGTGATTATACTAAAGCCTTAGAACAATTGCAAGCTGCTTTAACACTTCGTGAGGAATTGCAGGACCGTCTGGGGGTGGGAGAAACCCTCAATCATCTCGGCTTTGTTTACAGTCGATTGGGGGACTATCCCCAAGCGTTACAACTCCATGAACAAGCATTAAACATTGGCCAGACTTTGAAAAATCGTCCCATCGAAGGGGAAGCGTTACATCATATTGCATCAGTTTATGCGGCCACGGGAGAGTATGAACAGGCGGTGCAATTGTATCAAGAAGCCTTAGTCATTCGCCAAGAAGTTGGAGACAAACGAGATGAAGGACGGACGCTCAACAATTTGGGCGGGGTTTATTATAGTTTAGGAGACGCCGGACCTGCTTTAGATTTGTATCAACAAGCGATGAAACTGCGAGAAGAAATAGGCGATCGCGCCGGAGTCGCTCGTTTATTAAGTAATATTGCTTTATTATATCAGCAATTCGGCCAAGGCGACCGCGCCTTATCTTACTATGAAAAAGCCTTACCTATTTTAAAAGAAATTGGAGATAGATCCAGCTTGGGCAACACCTTAAATGGATTAGGGGTGCTGTATGAAGAACGGGGAGATTATCAACAAGCCTTGTCCGTTTATCATCAATCTTTAGCCATTGCCGAAGAAATTGGCGATCGCCCTGGGTTGAGTAAAACTCTGGATAATGTGGGAGGGATTTATTATAGCTTGGGCCAATATCCGAATGCTCTCAGCTTTTATGAACGCTCTTTAACCCTGCGCCAAACCCTCGGAGATCGCCCGGGGATAGGAACTACCCTCAATAACTTAGGCGGCCTTTACTACAGTTTAGGAGACTATCCTGAAGCCTTAGAATTATTGAAACAAGCCTTAACCATTCGCCAAGAAATTGGGGATAAAGCTGGAGAAAGCCGCAATTTAGATGCAATTGCGATCGTCTATGAAAAGCTCGGTCAATATACCCAAGCCTTAGAGAACTATCAACAAGCCTTAGAGATTGCCAATGCCATTGGCGACCCAGCGGCCCAAGGCAATGCCCTTGAACATATAGGGGGTATTTACCTTAATTTAGGGCAAACGGCACAATCCTTAGATTTTTTACAACAGGCAGTAGAAACCTTTCAAAAAATTGGCGATCGCATTGCGGTAGGACGCGCACTCAACGGGATTGCTTCCGTGTATTATCGCCTTAAACAATATCCCCAAGCCCTGGATTTTCTACAACAAAGTATCAAAATTTTACGAGAAACTGGAGACAAAGCTGGAGAAGCGATCGCCCTGGCTAATTTGGGGCGAATTTTTCAAGAACAAGAGGATATTGTTTTAGCCACAGTCTTTTATAAACAAGCCGTAAACGCTCACGAATCTATTCGTCAAGACTTGAGAACTCTGGCAATGGAACGGCAAGAATCTTTTACCGCAACTGTTGCAGATACCTATCGTAACTTATCCGATTTATTACTCCGACAAAACCGCATCCTTGAGGCACAACAAGTTCTCGACTTATTAAAAGTGCAAGAACTTGATGAATACCTCCAAAACGTGAAGGGTAATGAGAAAACCGCTTCAGGGATAGATTTTTTACCCGAAGAACAACAACTGGCGGAGGAATATCTGACCCTTCAAGAACGGGCGATCGAACTGGGAAAAGAATTAACCGAATTACAAACCATCCCCGAAACCGAACGGTCCCCCCAACAACAAGAAAGGGTTGCCCAAATCGAAGGCACTCTGCAAACCCTACGCCAAAAGTTTGATAGCTTCATTAATAGTCCGGAAATCATCGAGATTGCTGCCGAAATTGCTCGAAAAACTAGCGGAGAAAACTTAGATTTAACTAATATTACTCAACTCCAAAAATCATTGCAACAGTTGGGTAAAAATACAGTTTTACTCTATCCGCTTATTCTAGAAGACCGAATTGAACTAATTTTAATTACCCCGGATAGCCCGCCGATCCATCGGTCAGTTCCCGTTAGTCAAGCCAATTTAAGCCGGGGTATCTCTGAATTTAGAAAGGCCCTCACTGTTCCTTCAAAACGGGGTAATTCTGATATCCCTAAAACCACAGGTAAACAGCTATATAATTGGTTGATTCAACCCTTTCAAAGCGAACTGGATCGGCTAGAAGTAGAAACTATTGTGTACGCCCCTGATGGACTGTTGCGTTATATTCCCTTAGCCGCTTTGTATGACGGAAAAAATTGGCTGGCCGAACGCTATCAGATTAATAATATTACCGCAGCTTCTCTTACTAACTTTAATATTGAACCCCCAGAAAGGTTGAAAATTTTAGCCGGTGCTTTTACTGAAGGCACTTATAACGTCGAAGTGGGAACGCGACAATTAGCCTTTTCCGGGCTACCCTTTGCGGGAAAAGAAGTAGAAAATCTCGCCGCTACTATTCCGGATACAACTAAACTCATTGATCGCGAATTCACCCGTAGTGCTACCACCTCGGGAATGAGCGATCGCAATATTATCCACTTAGCCACTCATGCCGCCTTTGTGAATGGTCAACCCGAAGACTCATTTATCATGTTAGGCGATGGCGATCGCATCACCTTGCGCGACTTAGAACAGTGGTCCTTACCCAACATCGATTTAATCGTGCTCAGCGCCTGTCAAACCGCAATGGGGGGACAAATGGGAAATGGAACCGAAATTCTGGGATTTGGCTATCAAATGCAGAACATCGGTGCAAAAGCAGCTGTCGCCTCCTTATGGTCCGTAGACGATGGCGGCACTCAAGCCCTGATGAATGCCTTTTATGATAGCTTGAAAACCGGCAATACCAAAACTGCCTCTTTGCGAAATGCTCAACTTGCCTTAATCCAAAGTGATTACAACCACCCCTATTATTGGGCATCATTTATCATCATTGGCAATGGATTTTAGTCTCGTATAAAATGTTCTTTTTTTTTTAAAGTAATTTTAATTTCTCTCCCAAATTTAACGAAACTTTAACGAAAAAAAACGCAAATTACCCTAAAAATGTTAGGGTAGACTACTGGCTTAAATCAGGGAGACATTTATTATGACCATAGCCTTAGAAACTTGGACCCATAACACGATCGCCGTGAATGGAATCACCCTGCATTACGTCACTCAAGGGGAAGGACCCTTGATGCTAATGCTTCATGGGTTTCCCGAATTCTGGTATTCCTGGCGATATCAAATTCCCGAGTTTGCCCTAGATTATAAAGTTGTCGCCCTCGATATGCGCGGGTACAACGACAGCGATAAACCCCAAGATCCATCCGCCTATCGAATCCAAGAACTAATCCAAGATATTGAGGGAGTGATTACCGGATTAGGGTATGAAAGCTGCGTCTTAGTCGGACATGATTGGGGAGGCATCGTTGCCTGGTACTTTGCCTATAGTTATCCGAATTTGGTAAAAAAATTAATCGTCCTGAATATTCCACACCCCGCCAAATTTGCCGAAGGAATTCGCAGCAACCCCCTGCAACTTCTCAAGAGTTCCTATGCCTTTTTCTTTCAGCTTCCACTCGTCCCTGAATGGGTGATTCAAGTGAATGATTATCAGGCGATCGAAATGGCTTTTAAAGGGATGGCAGTCAATAAAAAGACCTTTACCCCAGCCGATATCAGTGCCTATAAAAATGCAGCCGCCAAACGGGGTTCTCTCACTGCCATGCTCAATTACTACCGCCATGCCATGTGGGAGTTACTCTTTGATAAAGAGTGGAACCTACTAGAAGTACCCACCCTGATGATTTGGGGAGAAGAGGATACCGCCCTCGGCAAAGAATTAACCTATGGAACTGAATCCTACGTTCGGGATTTAGAGATTCGTTATATTCCGAATTGCAGCCATTGGGTACAGCAAGAAAAGCCTGAATTGGTTAACCAGTATATGCGGGAGTTTTTATCCCCCACGCCGAAAAGATAAGACTTACAAAAATTAAGTTCTTCTCGGGTTAAAGCCGAACCCCAAGGCTCATAAAATCAGTACAATTCTGGGATAATTTTCTCAAGCCCCTTGGGAATCAAACCTTTATTCCTCTGGCTTCCCCCTTTTTAAGGGGGAGGAGGATTTAGGGGAATTCACTCATGGAATCAAAGCCAGAGGTCTATTTACAATAAAATAGAGAATACCCCGTATTTTTTCCCCGCTTTAAAACGGCATAGGCATCAGTTGTAAAGTACCAAGACCGATATCTTTAGGTGAGAGCGATCGCACTTCAAACAACGCTAACATATCCTTTTGTTGAGGATTGCCACGGCTTGCTCCTGTCAAACCCATCGCAATCACCAATCCGCAATATCCCTTTGTTTTTTTACACCGTCCGTCCCACTTATTACGAGCCGCAATGTGAACGGGGTCATCTTCGATAAACTCTCCAAATAGATAAAGTTCTCCATTTCCAGTTTGTAAAATGCCCAAATCAAAGCTATTCTCTCCGAAGGGGTCTTCGCCGCGATTAAAACAAATTCCTTTCACTCCCCCAGCTTTTTTTAAGGTGTCAATGATGACTTTAGCCTTGGGTCGGGAAGTTTGAATCAAGATCATAGGCAATCCATCCCCGATCGCATTAACTTTAGCCGATTGACAGTAAGAAGCGGAACCCTCTAGTTCTTTCAATGCTTCCCAGGGAATCACCCCCAGACTGAGAAATGAATTTTCAGGTACCAAATCATTCCGCAACAAGGGGTCGAGATCATTATCCTCATCATCATCATCATAATCCTCCTCCTCATCCGTGCTGGCACTGCCACTCATTTCAAACAGTTTCTCAGCCAGTTCTGGCATCGTACTTACGGTTACCGCCACTTCTTTTTGCGAAGGGCTCGTGTCCTCCTGTGGAACTGGAATCTTATACTGTTTGCTCAAAGTGGGGAACTTGCCCCCTGTCAACTTACGACGTGCCGTGCGGAAGAAGCGAGCAAACGCATCCAGGGCGAGAATGGTCAGCAGCGCCTCCTCATCATAGAGAATGGCTCGCATTCCTTCTAAGGGGTGCAAATTGCCAAATGTCGGCTGGATCTGGCTTGTAGGTAGATCCGAGAGGTCAATATCCTCGTCTTCATCTTCACTTTCAAAGGTGATGAATAGGCAATCTTGAGACAAAAAGGCTTCTTCTAAACGTTCAGGGGATTCATTGGCAATAATCCGCTTTCTAAATTGAGTCAGAGATTCCAAAGAGCGATATAATAAAACGCCATAATCCAGCCCCAGCATCCCCATGACGCACACATAAAGAGTGCCAACATCCCACCCTTCCAGTTCAATCGAGATAATTTGATGATCCGCTAGACATTTCCAGGGACCTGCCTGCCAGACCTCAAGAGCTTTTTCTTCCAAGCTCTTTACATACTGAGGGGGTAACAGAGGCGGTTTGCGATCAACCACATCCTGAAACCCCCGAAACAGTTCGTCAATCAGGGGTAGATCCGGCACATACTCAAGGGCAATTCCCAAGTCTTGAAGGACCCCGCGCAGGAAAAATAGGATTTCCCGGTCCTTGACCACAATTTTCTGAGGACGACCCGGGAGTGCGGGACTGTGAGGATGCTCCATTGCCCTTAGTAATGTGCGAACGACCGCTTCATTCCCTATTTCAGGGGAGACGACATCCATCGAGCGGACGATTCCTTGGGACCCATCCACCCACATAATGCAGTCCCCACCATTTTCTAAATCATGCTCAGCTAAAGCGGATGGGCTTAGGGGTAGGGGTTCAGACATGGGACGGCGATCGCCTTCCCAGACTGAGGAAATTTGTTGGAGTTGTTGTAACCGACGACGGGTAGAGAAGTTTAAACCTGCCATAAACAATTCATTATAGGGTGTACGGAACTAATGTTTAAAATAGACAGTTAACGGTTACTCCTAATTCAAAACCACTGAAAACTGTAATAAAAGCTCCCGTAATGTTTCTAATAGCCCCCTGGGATTCAGTAGGAGTTATGGGGGGAGTCAGGACTCGCCAATGATTGAGAATTCACACAGAATTGAGAAAAGTTTTAAGAGTGTTAATAACAGGCTTATTTTGTCTTCTCTATCCTTGATCGTTTCTCAGGTCTGTCATCTCGGGTTGCCCTATTCCTAGGTTCCCCTGCTTCCGTGCTGCATTCCTCGCTACAATGAACGTAGAAGAGACTAAAGCCCTCTTAGTATAGAACAGCAACACAGACAACAGCATAGTTATAACGGCACAGTTAGAACAAGAATCAAGAATCAGGAGATCCCTAAACTAATGACACAAGCAACACAGGCTCAACAAAGCGGGATTATAGTCACCGACTCGGCTATGAAGCACATTAACTCCCTCCGGAGTCAACAAGGGGGCCAAGACCTCTGTCTACGAGTGGGCGTGCGCGGGGGTGGCTGCTCTGGAATGTCCTATACGATGGATTTTGAACAGATTGGCAATATTCAGGCCGACGATGAAGTCTTTGAGTATGAAGAAGGCTTCAAAGTTGTATGCGATAAAAAGAGCCTGCTTTATATTTATGGCATGGCCCTTGACTACAGCAACGCCTTGATTGGCGGGGGCTTCCAATTTACCAACCCTAATGCCACTCAAACCTGTGGCTGTGGCAAGTCCTTTTCTGCCTAAGTGGCACCTCCCCATTTTAACCTTTTTTGCAATCGCCACCGTCCCTCCTAATCTCTCATGGCTCCTACGGACCCAGGTCAGGAATCTGACCTGGGTCTACTATTTTGGGGTTTCAATAGCCCTCTTGTCAAAGCAGCGATATCAGAGACCCCGGTTAACTCTCCTCCTCCCCCGTTTCTCCCCCATCGTTTTACTGGAGTTGAAAAACCGGACAGGCTTTTGGATACAATCTAACCACTGCACGTGAAGAACCGCTTATGACTGAAACCGTTGAATCTCAATTTACCAGTGGTGTCGAACGCTACAAAGCAGGGGAAGGCCCAGACGCCCTCATCCCGGTATTCCGGGATATTTGCGATCGCGCCCCGAAAAACAGTCCCGCTTGGACTTGTTTAGCTTGGCTGTATTTATTAGCGGATAAACCGACTCCTGCCTATAAAGCCGCTCAAAAAGCTGTCAAACTCAATCCCCAAGATGCTCAAGCTCAGGTTAACCTAGCAGTGGCGATGCTCGATAGTGGACAAAAAGGCGTCCGTACTCACATTGAAATCGTGCAACAACTGATGATGGTTGCCTCAGAATTGCACGATGAAGTGAAGGAAAATATCGATGAGGGATTGAATCGAAAACCCGATTGGAAGAGTTTACAACGGGTCAAAGACTGGCTGTTTGAATAAGGTTCACCCTTTGACTCTCGGTCAGGAGCGATCGCACTTTTCTGGACAATTCATTTAATTTTTAACCTTCAATGCCTGCATGAATGCCCTCCCCAAAATTCATGCAGGCTTATTTATTTTTAACCCCTTCAGTGGCTGTGAGTTCACGCTGCCATTACACTCCTGTAGTCGGAGACGACTTGCTGACGAATTGCTGGCGTTTCTGACCTTCTTCCCTAATATTGTGCGGGAATTCTGTTTCAAATCACCAGCCCCCTTGATTGCCCTCAAGGCAGGCGGACTATTTCCTCCGATTGCCACTTGGAAAACTGTCCACTCCAACGGGTTTTAACCGGATGTATTTCCCAGGTTATTGTATATTTTTTTTAACTCTAATTCTGGGGTTTGAAAATTCAAGGCACTCAATGCGTAAATTCCTCCCTGAGTAGGGTAAGTTTTTTAAGGGTTGCCGTGATATCCTAATTGTTGACGGATTCAATGTTACTGCACTAAACCCGCTCCCTCGATAAATCCCTGTTAAATTTTTCGAGTAAATGGTCTCGAAACTTAACAGGAACTTACAGCCGCTCTTTTTCAAATTTCTAAATCCCTCGAATCAATCCCACTTCATAAGCATTTACCCCCTTTATCTTATGATTCTTTCTCGCAAATATACTGATTTACCCTGGACTTGGGATGGTAAGTCTCCAGAAACCCTCCGAAATGACTGCCAGTGGCTCGAATCCATCATTAAAAATTATGCTCCTTTTTCTGATGGATGGGTAAAAGCACGCATCGTCCAACTGGCCTATAATTGCCCCAGTTCTCTGGATTTTTCCCCGCCGGAAAATCGGAAAAAATTGGCCCAACGAAATAACCTGTCAAACGCTCAACTTTTGGCCTACGGAGGAAAACTTTCAGAAAAGGAAATTATTGAGGCGCTACATTGGGAATGTCTCGATTATTGTCAAAAATACCCCCTTTCTGACTTTCCTTGTTTTCGGAAAACGGTAAATGAAAATTATGTAATTAGCACTCTAAATACTTGGTCTAATCGGCATTTTTCCGAAAATGTAGCGCGTAACTTTGAGATTTACCAAGACCTCCATCATCCTAATGTTTTTTTAGTTACTAGCACGGCTCCTATTTCTCTGTATGTAGACCGAGAATTGCCTCCACCTGGAAGGTTTCGGGCTTTATTTAACGTTGATGAATTTGCCCAAATTGTTGGGGATGGTGTCTGCCATCGCCTCACCCTTCGTACCCACGGCTATGCAACCGCTGCCTCCACTTTTTATGACTTATTCCAGAAGGAAGCAGATGCCTTGAATCGCCAAGAATCATCACAAGAGGGCCGATTAAAAGACAATCATTTTTATATTGGCTATCATTGGCCGAGCGAGCAGCCCTTTACCAGTCCCGGATTGTGGAGTGATTTCTCTAAAAACTGGGGAGTCATTTTAAAATTTTCTTTTGTGCTGTCCGGATTTGCTACCCTGATTGGCACTGGCTTGTATGGGGCGGTTAAACTGTTGGGAATTCCTCTGCTGAAAGGGTTGGAAATTCTCCCCCTTATTGGTCCGATTTGGAAGGGTATCCAGTTAAGTGCGATCGCTCTCCAATGGTATTGGATGGTACCGACCCTGTTTATCCTCTGGGTCATCCTGATGCAGTGTTTGCGAGTGTTGGTTTATCAGCGCGATCGCTACCGTACCATTCATTACGGTGCACCGGATTTAGCCGAATTTTTTTGGCGTTTAGACCGTTCTCTCAATCGTCAGGCTAAAACTGAAACCTCGCCCCAGACAAAGGGATTCACCCCGGTTTTAGCCGCTGTTGAGCCAGAAAACAAGGTTTCCGCTTGTGCCGATGACGAGGCGGTTTCACGGCCTGAATCGGAGATTGCAGTGAATTTGGTCGGTCATAGTATGGGGGGACTTCTGCTGGTCAACACCCTACGAATTTTGTCCGATCGCTTTGGCAAAGATGACGTAGAAAGTGACAGTAAAGATGGCTTAGACTCTAGCAAAATTGGCGATCGCTTGCGACTGGATAAATTAATTTTGGCTTCACCAGATATCCCCTTAGAATTTCTACGGGAGGGTCGCAATAACTACGTCCGGTCAGCCATACGTCGCTGCCGTCAAATTTACCTCATGTCGAGCGATCGCGATATCATCCTGCGCTATATGCCAACCCTCGGCAACTGGTTTAGCGAACCTAGCATCGAAATGTCTGCCTATCGTCTGGGAAATGTCTACCTCAAACCCTTAGACGAGCGTTATCCAGACTCCAATTACCGCCCTTATATTCGGAACGTCTTGGTCTCTCATCAAGCAGCCAGTCCGACTTCAGCCTATGATTTATTCGAGCGGTTTAACTATATCGACTGTTCTGAAACGATTGGAGTGAATGGCATTTTTTGGTCATTAAAACCCTACCGAGGATTGGCGATCGACCTCATCAATACCCTGATGTTCCTCCTTAGTCTCAGTTATAGTCGTCTCTTCGGCCAACTAGACTTACATGGTGGATACTTTTTAACTCATACCGCTACCTTCAAAATTTTGAAACTACTCATCAGTCTCAATGACGAGTCAGAAGCCGAAATCCAAGCGGGTATTTATCAGTTAATTCAAGGAACAAGAATCCGATTTTTACCGCGTCAACCTTTTTTAACGAAGGATTAATTCGCAGATTTTAGTCGGTTTAGAGGGAGGTTTTTTAGTAAAACTGACTCCGTGAACTGTTCAGTTTTTGAATTCCCAAAGTCCTCCCCTTTCTTCCCCTTAAACTGGGAGGGCCAAAGGGAGCCTACTCCCTCTTGAGCCGATTAATTTCCTCTTGTAACTCTTCGATTTGACTGCGCAACAGGTCCGCCTCCTGTTCTGGGGACTCGGTTTTCACCTCCACGGACCCTTGAGCAGTCCCTCGGGGATAATTTCCCCGCTTAATTTCCCGATACTCTGGGGAATTGGCCCATCCTTGTAAATAGCTAACTCGTTCGACTGTAAAGGGATGGGTCAGAAACACCCCTTGGGAAACGTTGTTATAAAGGAAAAACTTATAAACTTGATTGAGCCCATCCTCATCCAGTTCTTGATATTGCTGGGCTTGACGGGTAAACTCATCTAAGCTGCATTCATGGGCATAGCGGGTAGAACCCCCGGCCATTTTCATCATGGTTTGCATCACCGGCTTGACATCATCCATTACCAACATCGCTGCGCGATCGGCAGAGAGTTCGGCTTTTCGTAGCCATTCGTAAAAGGCGAGAATTAAGCCGGTACTGAGAATTCGGCTAAACCCCATGGTCAAATCCGCCAGATTGAAGACGGCCATAATCGCCCAACTTGCCATCTGAATCAAGGTCGTATGACCACATTTGATATGTCCGAGTTCATGGGCGACAATAGAGCGAATTTCATCCTCATTCATCAAGTCAATCAACCCCGTGTTTAAAACAATGTAGGGAAGATCTTGTCCAAGGGCGTAGGCATTGACTACCGGCGCTTGGGATACAAACAGAGTCGGTTCTGGAGAAATGTCTAAATCTCGAATACATTCTCGGAATATCCCATAGAGGGTGGAATACTGTCGAGGCCCCACTTGAATGCTATTGCCCATCATATAGACATACTGGGGACGCTCTACGAGAAATTCTACAAACTTGCGGGCGACCAAATCAAATCCAGGGACGCGGCGTAAGGTTTGCTCTGCTTCCCGATCTAAGGGATGGCGAAAGGCTTCGCTAGAAATTCCAGTATAGGTAGGCATAGTTAGTGTTTTAATTACCCCAGGGTATGATGTAGCCGCGGCACTGGGGGCGATCGCCAGTCAACCGTCCCCATCCGTCCTCCATCAATTTTATGGCAATCTGTTAAAGCCATGGGAAACTGGACTTCAAAAGCGGTTAAAGTCAATCTCGTCAGACTCCACTATTTTTGTCCGAGTTGGGAGAAAATCCTTCTTTCGCGACAGATTCCCCTGGCCCTAATTTGGATCCAAAATCAGCGGCTTTCTGCTTTCGTGAGTCAAGGAAGGCTGACCCGGTAAAAAAACTGATAGGCTATATCTCTAATTGTAAACTAATACCGCTTTTCTACAGTTGACGAACAATCACTTGCTAAACCCAAGCATGGTACATCCGATGGATGATATCGCCAACCAAGCTCGTCAGGGCAGCGTATCGGCGATTATTCAAGTCCTGAATGAAAAACTGGCGTCTTCCGGCGTCAGAACCCGCGCCGTGTTTGCGGATGGCGTGTTGCAACTACTATGCGAGGCTCTGAGTCCCGATCTGCTGGACCAATCTAGCTTGGTCGATCGCATCCGCCAGATTTTAGAGTCTTTGGCACCGCGAAATATTCGTCGAGTCCACATCAACAGCCGCTTAGTGCGAGAACAGCAGTTGCTGTGGCTAGAAGAAATTAACCGCAATCCGGAAAATCAGCTACTCTGGTCCGAACTCATTACCCTTAAAAGACCTAATATCTTCAAACAAATCGGCCAAGATCTCAATCGCCAAAAACCCCGTACTGACCCCGCTTTCCCCAAATCCCCCTACTCCCGTCAAGTTCGAGAAGAACGCCAATTCCGCCGGGGGATTCTTAATGGGGTTGGGGTTAGCCTCTTACTGGTCACTCTGGGGTTACTGATTTATAACTGGCCCCAAGTTCAATCCGGGTTTAATTCAGCGCGGGTTTCTCTGGGTGCCTCTAATTCTGACGAATCGTCCTCAACAGGCTCCGATCGCGATCCTTTTGCCGAAGCGGTGCGATTAGCGGAACAGGCGTCTGCCGAGGGGAAAGTTGCTCAAACTTCGTCGGAATGGTTGGTAATCGCCGCTAAGTGGGAACAGGCGTCAGTATTGATGGGTTCAATCCCCTCGGATCACCCCCGGTACAAACTCGCCCAAAACCGCACGGAACTCTATCGAACTTACAGCGAGGAGGCCCAAACCCAAGGCGATCGCCTGCGTCGAGAAAAGCTCTAATTCACTGTTGGACTGGGGAATTCGAGTCGGGTTGTCTGAAACCCTGTTGCCACGCTGACTTAAACAGCAAGACGGTTTTACCTCGAAAATTCCCCGGGTCTGTTTCTAGATCCGCCCTAGGCTGGGATTATTTCCCTCTCGATTAACCCCTGTAGTTCCTGATTCATTAAAAGCAGGAGTCGATTGAAAAGTGGGCCAAAAATCTGTTAGTTCGGGAGTTTTAAATTCCAAACAGGGTATTTAACCGCTTGCGAATCCAAATCAAAGGCTTTTCTTCCCCTGCGATTTCTTCATCCACCAGTAACCCCAAACTTTTGAGGGATTGTTGTCTTTCAGACAATTTTTCCGCAATACTATCTGCTAAGTTAACATGGGTGACTAGCAGTCTTTGTAAATCATTGCGGTCAATTACAAATAAAATTGTATCTTCTAAAGTTCTAACGCTAGCGGAACGGGGAATCCCCATGAGTAAAGAAATTTCTCCAAAAAATTCACCCGCGTGCAGGCTAGCAATATATTTTTGTAGTCGTTGAGAAAAGACTTCAACGGAACCGGAAAGAATAATATAAAAGGAATCCCCAGGGTCGTTTTCTGCACAAATTAAGCGATCGCTGGGAAATAGTTGCCGATATCCATACTCAATTAAGTGCAACAGTTCCATATCGCTACAGTCCTCGAAATAAGGCATCCTTCGTAACAAATCTCGCAGAGTCCAGTTATTGGGAGATTTAGGAATGACTTTTTCTAGCTTAGAAGGAGGCTGTTCCGATTCCGGAAGCGTCCCGGGACTGGGTACAGTTGGGATGTGATTTTTAAGTAAGGTATTGAAGGAGTCGAGGTTACGAATATGTAAATCTCGCTGGGGGAAGGGGATTTCAATGCCTCGCTGACGCAATTCACATTCAATCCGAAAGTTTAAGGCACTTTTAATCGGTTCGCTATTCTGGGGTTCATCAATCCATACTAATAGTTCAAAGTCTAATGCACTTTCTCCAAATCCTTGAAACCATACTTTGGGTGGAGGATCGAATAGCACTTGAGGTTCTTTACGCGCTGAAGTTAGGAGTGCCTCAGTGACTAAAGCTGGATCGGTTCCATAGGCGATACCAACGGGGATATGCAGGCGACACTGGGGGTTTTCATAGCTCCAGTTAATAATATTATTTTCAACAAATCTAATATTAGGAATGATTACAAATACGCCATCGCGACTCCGCACGATGGTGGAACGAATGGAGATTTTTTCCACGGTTCCATATAAATCATCGACTTGGATATAGTCGCCCACTTTAATCGGTTGTTCAAAGAGTAACGTAATGCCACTGATGAAGTTACTGGCTAAATTTTGCAATCCGAAACCGATGCCAATTCCGAGAACCCCCGCTACCACTGTGAGAGAACTGAGGTCAATTCCGATACTTTCAAGGACGATTAAAAAGGAGAGAGCGCTCAAGAGATACCCCATCACGGAGGCGATCGCTTCTCGGGTGCCTATATGAAATTTTAATCGCCCTAACAACCGGCGCTTAATCCATTCATTCAAACTACGGGAAATAAAATAGGCGATCGCACTTAATAACAGCAGTTGAGCAAGGCGATTCAGGGAAAACTCATTCCCTCCGACTCTAAACAAATCTTTTGTAAAAATATCACTGAAGACGGTTAAGAGGTGTTGTGTCTGCCTGATGATCCAATTTACCATTGAGCTAAACCGCCTAGCAGGAATTTCATGATTGATTTAGGCTCACTCCTTGGAGAGCATCTCTCCTTTGGTTTAATCCTTGAGTGGGACGGGGTGGAAATATTGTCAATTCTGGCCGGAAAATCGGCAATTAAAACGGGTTTCCCATCATGCTTTTAATTAAAAATACGACCCCGGCTCCCAATCCCATAATATTAACCCCGAGGGATAAAAGTAAGGCAAAGTATCCAAACACAGTTAAGGCAATTTCCAGGCGATCATTGGGAATAAATCTAGTTTTTTCAATGGAAATAAGCTCGGATAATTTCCCTTCTATAAAGTTTCTTCCGAGCCTTTTATTATAAAAATAACAATGTTTGGGAATTCCTTTAGGTTGATAAATACTTAGCCCTCGTCTTCCCGCGCTAAGGTGACTAATTTTATTCAAATTCACCCCAAAAGTTTTGATAGCTTTTCGGGAAAAATCGGGGCAGGAAAAACAAACTAACCCTCGTTCAGTCAGGACCAGACAAGCTAATTCTCCTTGATATCGCACCCCCACTGCATCAATAATTTCAGTAGTGGGGGGCAGGAATTCAACGAGAGCCTGGGCAATTTTAGGAAGGGCGTAGTAATAATCGACGCTAAATTTTCCTTTCTGGGGAAACCGGCCAATTTCTCGCAGCAACTCTTCATAGTCGAGGGCAGTGGGAGGCGACTGCTTTGGAGTCGATTCTTTGGCAGTTTGGGGGACTTCGGGAGCGCTGGCGGCTGATTGTGGGATTTTTTTCAGGAGATCACCCTGTGCAGATTGTGGCGTTCTTCCCGGGCTTTTTCCCCCGTTAACGGGGTGAGATGGGGCAAGAGTCTGGGATTTACGGGACTCTGCGTTAACTGAAACCGGAGCAGCCATGGGAGCGATCGCCGATAATTCACTCTGGGGAGAGAGCTTAAATTCTTGGGACCAGGCGGGGGAAGTCTGTCCCTGCTGAAAACCCGAAACTTTCAGGGAAGTAATCGCCTGGGGACCCAATTTCATCACCCCTTGATAAATAAATCCAGCTAAGACTTTTTGATTGGGAACCTTGGGGGCTTCAAGGGAAACCTGTAAGCATCGACCCTTTAGAGATACTTTTGTGGTAATCCCTTTCGGTTGGAGGGACCGATCAATTAGAGCGGCGATCGCGGTTGGACGTCCCTGTTTAGCAAGTTCCAAAAGCTCAGTCTGTGTCATGGCTGGCACTCGGGGATGATAGGAAAAAGCGCGAATACCGACAAGGATAGAGGATTGGGTCAGTTTTGCCTACCCAAGCATTCGCACCTGTCCCGATCTTCCCAGGGGCAATCCCTGTGAGAAAATGTCTTGCCTTCTTGGGTTCTATGGGGTGTTTGCCTAGAGCAGCGCACCCCTAGCCATTAGCTAAAACCCTGTTTTCCTTTACTGAAAAGCATTTTCAGCCCGTTGTCGGGCAATATCAGCATTTTGCTGATAGGACGCCACTCGGGGTTGAGCATCGGGGTAATTGGGACTGTTCCCTGGGACTTGTCCCATCAAATCGCTCGCTTGCTGCCACAGAGTCGCGATTTGACTCCATTCCTGCTGGGTTTGTGCCGTTTGGGAGCGATTTGCTGCCTCAGTTGCTCGTCTCACGGCTTCCGCAAAGGGATTTGTTACTGGAGCAGGGGCCGGGGCCGGTGCGGCGGTGGGTGGGGCAGTCGGTGCGGGGGATTCGGCGACGGGTGCAGGTTCCGGGGCTGGAGGCGCTGGGTCCTGGACTTCAGAAGCCGGGGGCGCGGGGTCCTGGACTGCGGTCTGTGAAGACCTCGTTAGGAACCAGTAGGCAGCACCCCCTCCAGCAAACAGGATTAAAAGAATCAGGGGGATAAGGAGGATTTTATTCTGATACCATTTTTGGCCTTGGGGTTTGCCTACCGGGATTTCTTCCTCTTCATCTTCGTCGAGGTATTCCTCTCCATCCTCTTGATCAGACTCGTATAAATCTTCTTCTGGCATCAGATTCTCTTCTTCTGGCATCAAATATTCGTCTTCGGGTAGCAAATCGGGGTCTTCGCTGAACATATCGTCATCGTCGGCGAACATCCCCGGATCTTCGCCAAGCATGGGATCATTATCTGACTCTAATGAGTCTTCGGGGGGTTCGATGTCTATTTCTTCTTGCCATGCCGGGAGGCGATCGCCTATTTTGCGTCCGTAAATCTTCAAGGTTGGAACCGACTCAATTCCCAACTCGGTTAGACCATTCTTAATGAAAGGAACTAGGGCGGTGGGATCGGGGACGGTTGCCGCTTCAAGCAACAGCAGCAAAGAACCATCTTTGAGAACTGCTTTTGCAGTTATCCCTTGGGATTGAATGGCGTGATTGACTACAGTAGCGATCGCCTCGGGTTGGCCCTTTCTGGCGAGTTCTTTTTGGTGTGTCGGGGCATTAAATAAGGGCATGGGAGGAGGTAGGTAGATTCTGAGATCATCTTACTGTCGAGAATACCCACGGAAAACTTTAGCTTAGCTGGTAGATCGGATTTTACCTCAAACTTTGGCTTTCTCTAGTCAGATTTACACAGCGATCCGCTGGGCCGGGGCAACTACCTTGGAGGCAGATCAGGGACTACCGCCCACCGGAAAAGCCTTTCTCCTCTCCTACATCACCGATGTTGTACAGAATTCCTGTCTAAGTAGGCGGGTAGTTTGGGCTAGGATAATCGGGTCTAATCTACAACCCTTAACCGTCCCTGGCGTAGGGCTTCAAATACTCGGTCGATCAAAACTTGCTCTTTTGGCGTTAGGGAATCCTTAGATAACAGGGTTGCCATAAAGATCCTTTGATCAGCCCGAGTAATTCGGTGTGTGATGAAGATCTGTTCAACAATTTTTTCAATGTTAGATTCCGGTTGCACTCTATTTCTGTCATCGCTCGGGATGGGATGGCTAAAGTTGTTTAAAAATCTACCATTGCTAGCGAATTGGGGCAATTTAAAAAAAATTGTGCCCGGGCGGCTCTTTCCTCCACAACGGTAGGCTGTCAGCTAGCGCTATTCTAGGGAGACTTGAACCGTGACGGACGAAGTTTAAGTCAAGTCTCCTTTATCCTTAAATTCCCGGGCGATCGCCCTCGTGGGTCAGTGCGTAATTTAGCAACAAACTGCTATACATTACTGACCCTCTTCCCGTCTGTATTCAATCTAACAATTAGGGAAAATTTTCTCACTAATTCCGGTTAGCTCCCACTTCTTGAACCCGGCGCTCAAGTTGGCGTCCCACTTCTGCGATCGGATACAAAGGTCTCTGACCCTCGCGATATAATACAAAAACAAACGCCCCCATTTGGTTTTTCCGAAACACCAAAATTTCCAACTGAGCCAACAAACTATCCAAATCTACTTGTAAGCTCACTCCCCCGGCGGCATCGCCAATATTGTTGATATTATTTAAACGTTGCGGAGGCACGGGGGTATCCTGGAGGTTCTCTGCTAACAACGACTTCAACTTTTCAGGATCCCGCAGTAATTCATCAAATTTCTGTTGTTGTTGAACCGTGTCCAGTCTAGTCGTTATACCCATAATCAGTTGAAACTGTTCTTGTGCAACAAAGGCAAAAACATTCTCAACATCAATCTCATCTTGACGGAGTTCCTCTTTCAGTTTTGCTAACTCCTCCGCTGGCATCGCGGTAAAGCCCCGGGGTAGATCCTGCAATCTCAGGGTCACATCAGCCCAGGTGCGTGCTTGTGCCAGGATCAGGCTATGTTCTGTCACCCTCTCCTGGCTCACGGCTTGAGCCAGAGCAGGAGTCGTCGATAGTACGATTGTAGGCACCACACCGAGGGACAAAGCTAAGAGTCCCAAAGCTATTTTTTCGATCATTTGTCCAACTTCCTTGTCCCTTCCGGGGAAAATTAATGGGATTGAATTCTACCGGCGAACCGGAGTAATTCTGGCGTTACTTGATGCTCAGACGATAGGGGAAGACAGAATGGTGCCTCAGATGAGGAACGATCTTCCCCTAGGGGGAGCAAACTGGGCTTGTCTTAACCCAACTTAAATAACAAATTTCTCTTATCTGCCTGAATCAAACGGTTGATAGCTTCCTCTTTCATTCTAAAATCTTAAACATACAGAAAACTTGCCCGAAGCTGCCGTCAGTTCTATCTCTATACTCTAGAAACAATACACTATGGCTATTGGTTACGTTGCTCTCGTCCTCCATGCTCATCTTCCTTTCGTCCGACATCCCGAAAGTGATTATGTTTTAGAAGAAGAATGGCTCTATGAAGCCATTACAGAAACCTACATCCCCTTACTGCGAGTATTTGAAGGCTTAAAGCGAGACGGGATCGATTTCAAAATTACCATGAGTATGACTCCGCCTTTGGTGTCAATGCTCCGCGACCCCCTGCTGCAAGACCGTTATGAGCAACACTTGGCTCAACTCGAAGAACTTGCCGAACTGGAAATTGAGCATAACAAACACAATGGGCACATTCGCTATCTAGCTGAACACTACGCCCGTGAGTTTAATGACACTCGCCAAATCTGGGAACGCTACGATCGCGACTTGGTGTCTGCCTTTAAACAATTCCAAGACTCCAATAATCTAGAAATCATCACCTGCGGAGCCACTCACGGTTACCTTCCTTTGATGAAAATGTACCCGCAAGCAGTCTGGGCGCAAATCCAGGTCGCCTGCGAACATTACGAGCAGAACTTCGGTCGTCCCCCCAAAGGCATTTGGTTACCCGAATGTGCCTACTATGAAGGCTTAGATCGAATGCTCGCTGATGCGGGTCTGCGGTATTTCCTCACCGATGGTCATGGCATCCTCTACGCTCGTCCCCGTCCCCGCTTTGGCACTTACGCTCCCATTTTTACGGAATCGGGGGTGGCGGTATTCGGTCGCGATCACGAATCGTCTCAACAGGTCTGGTCTTCCGAGGTGGGATATCCCGGTGACCCAGAATATCGTGAATTTTACAAGGATTTGGGTTGGGAGGCTGAATACGATTATATCAAGCCGTATATCATGCCTAACGGTCAGCGTAAGAATGTCGGGATTAAATATCACAAAATTACGGGTCGCGGTCTCGGTTTAGGGGATAAGGCGCTCTACGACCCCTATTGGGCGCGGGAAAAGGCTGCCGAAAATGCGGGCAATTTCATGTTTAACCGCGCACGTCAAGTGGAACACCTCCAAGGCATCATGCAGCGCCCCCCGATTATTGTCTCCCCTTATGATGCGGAACTGTTCGGTCACTGGTGGTATGAAGGCCCTTGGTTCATTGATTACTTATTCCGCAAGTCTTGGTATGACCAAGGCTCTTACCAGATGACCCACCTGGCGGATTATTTACGCGAGAATCCTACTCAGCAAGTTTGTCGTCCGTCTCAATCTAGCTGGGGCTATAAAGGGTTCCATGAGTATTGGCTCAATGAAACCAATACGTGGGTTTACCCTCATCTACATAAAGCGGCTGAACGGATGATCGAGTTGAGCCATCGGGACCCAGCGGATGAACTGGAATGGCGGGCGCTGAACCAAGCGGCACGAGAACTACTCCTGGCACAGTCTTCGGACTGGGCGTTTATCATGCGCACGGGGACAATGGTCCCCTACGCGGTCCGTCGAACGCGATCGCACTTGATGCGTCTGCACAAAATCTACGAGGATATCAATGTTGGCAAAATTGATTCCGGCTGGTTAGAAAAAGTCGAGGCGATCGACAATATTTTCCCAGAGATTAATTATCGTGTTTACCGTCCATTGTAATCGGTATTGAGCGCAATTGTTACAAATTGATTTTCTTTCGGATAGAAACCGGGTTTCTAGGCATCAAGGGTAGATTAAAGGCTCTATTTCCTCCCTAGAAACCCGGTTTTTTTGGAGGGAGTGACCGCAGTTTGCCCTCCAAATTGGAGAAAATTGTGCTAAAAAAGATCGAGTTGAGTGCCGCGATCGCCTCACATCTAATGCGTGATTCCAATCCTGTGTTTAACTATTTTCCCTGTCCGCGTTGTGGTGCTTCGGTCCCATTGAAGCTCCGCCTCCACAAATTTAATTGTCCCGATTGTGATTGGCAAGGTTCGATGTTTCAGACCGCTGCGCCGGTCACTTCAGACTTGGATAGGGCTACAAAAATTACTACACCCCCGGTTCACCGGCATTCCCCGCGCCCAATTTCCACAGATCACCGATCCAAGGCCAGTAAGAAGGCCACGCTTCCCCGGTGGCTTTGTGTCTCTCCCTATGTCTATGTTCAAAAACCTCCGGCGATCGCTCCTGATCGCTCCAAAATTCCCCTACGGTTGATTACTGTGGCGATCGCGGCGGTGATAATAACCACTCTTAATCTCCTCAATAGGTTCCGTCCAAATTTTGACTTGAGGCTGCTGTTTTCTCCACCTGCGCCCTATGAGGAGGCAGTTGCCGTCCCACCGGAAGATGCTTTTCGTCAAGGTGTAAATGCAGCTATGAAGGCGGCGATATTGACTCAATCGGCACGCACTCAGATGCAATGGCAAATGGTAGGGTCCTGGTGGTCCGAGGCGATCGCTCTGATGGAAGGGGTCCCCTCCCAGAGTCCCGATCGCCCGGTTGCCGAACAAAAGGCGATCGAATACCAAGCCAATTGGTCCTACGCTCAACAACAGCTCAACCAAATTGCTTACGCACCCCCGCCGCCGCCCCCACTCTTACCCATGCCTGTCACCAATGCCCCTTTGCTGCCGCCTCCACCTCCAGCCCCAGCCCCCTCTCCCCCACCCCAACCCCAAGAGAGGTTCCGCTATGCCGTTAATCAGGCAATGAGTGCGGCGAGTTTGACCCAATGGGCTGAAACCCGGGAAGACTGGCATCAGATCACGCAAGAGTGGTCCAAGGCGATCGCCCTGATGAAATCCGTCCCTTCAGATAGTCGCGACTACTCCACCGCCCAGCAAAAAGCCCAGGAATACCAGACGAATCTCCTCTACGCTCAAAAACGAGCCCGCCAACTCTCCCCCTGATCTGAGTTCCCCAACTGGCATCCCCTATCTCCAGATTTTTCTCGGGATCACAGGGAAAGTTAACACAGTCCCATCCTGAGTCACACTCTAGCTCCCGGAATCGCCCTGGGGAAAGGGCTTTCCAGTGATCCCAAAGATTTATGTAAATTTTTGTAAAAAACAGCCCTTTTGTATCATTTTTTACAGAATTTGCCCTTATAGTAAAAACAGGAGAAAAAACTTCCCCGAAAAAAACCAGGAGGCTACTCTGATGTCTACTCAAGATCAAGCTCGCGCCTTAATGATGCGTCACCATCAAGTTGTTAAAAATCGTCAGCAATCGATGCTATTTCGGAGCGCCGCTGAAATAGGTCTGGATCCAGATGACTATTCCAGTACCATTCAAGGCAAAGCTCCTTCGGATTTCCGTCAATCTTATGACCGCTCTAAATCTACGATGAGCTAAGTCCGTAGCATTGTCAGTAGCATCAATCAAATTTTTTCTACAATTTTACCGATAAAAAAAGGAGAATAATCCCATGCCTAAAGATCTAGCTCGGGCCAGAATGAATCGTCATCAACATCTTGCTAAAAATCGTCAGCAATCCATGCTAACTCGGAGTGCCGAAGAAATTGGCTTAGACGAAAACGAATGCTGGAAAAGCAATCAAGACGAATGCCCATCTAGTGGCTGTCAGCCTTACAACAGCAATGGCGCATCAATGAGCTAATCGGAAAGGGTCGGTTTGAATCAGGAACGTCAACAAGATTGGGTTCCGGCGATCGCGACACAAGAGTAGAGTGAGAGTGTCTTATTCTCCCTAATATTAGCCAGTTGAATCCAACTATTAAATTGCATCATCCAATCAGGGCGTAGGTTCTTTAGAACTACCGCCCTTAAATTTTTTTGAGCGGCTACATGAACGGTAGCTTTTGCCATCCCCAATCGGGCTATAACCAGTCTACCCCGGCGCTTCTTTAACCTCAAACTTTTTAAATCCGAATAGGGGCTCACTTACGATTCTGGTAAATGCCGCTTAGGTGTCCTGGCTCGTGATACCGTAAAAGCTTAGGCAAATTCCGAAGCAGATCGTTCGCTCCTGGGTTATGCAACAACCATCTTCTGATCGTTCACCGTTCCATTGCCTGTCTATTGAATTGACAGGCACCCCTATCTTAGAGCCGTCCGATGGCACTTCTTTCCTTGATTTAAACTTGACTCTCCATTTTCAGGAAGTCTGGCAAGAGGTACCCGGGGGTCGTTTTAAGTTGGGTTTGACAGGGGGCAAGCTGATGCTAAACCTGGAAAACGCCACCCTCCCTGAGGAAATCGGTTTGCTCACTAAAGAGCCCAAGCCTTCGATTTCCAGTCAAGTCACCACCGGGACCTCAACCCCTTCCCATTGGATTTTAAAAATTAGCGGGGATGGCTCCATCCTCAAAGGAAGTCTAGGAGTTCTGCAACTTGCACGGTTGCAAGTCAAGGGAACCCCAGTCCGAGTGCAAGCCACATTCCAGGTGAGTGCCGCTAATATCCAGATCGTAGAGGCGGAAGGACTATGGCCTCACGATATCAATCCCAATCAACATGGCATCTTAGAGCGACTGTTGATCCGATCGCTGGTTGACACCCAATTTCCAACGGATCTAACTCGGACGGAACTGCAATATGCCCGTCCTCCAGAAGACCCGATTGCCGTTGAAGAGTCTCCCCAACATCAAGACTGGTCGGCTATTGCGGAGGCGATCGCCCCAATTTTAGAAGCAACCACCGATAACTTTATCGAACTAGCAAAACTAGCGGGTCTGGATCCGGTTCGGGATTTCGCGGGGGCCAAACTTTGGGGTTGTAACTGGCGCGGACTCGACCTCAGCGGTGCTGAACTCCCCGGGGTAAAATTGCGCGGGGCTGACTTGAGTGATGTCGATCTCAGTGAGGCGAACTTGACTGGGGCCAAATTAGCCGGTGCGGATGCCAGCGGTGCACTCTTGAGTGATGCCAATCTCACCGATGCCGACCTCCATCGATGTAGTTTGGCCCTGGCTTCTTTAAGCGGTGCCTCGTTGCGAAACGCCAATCTGCAAGAGGCCAATTTAAGTAATGCCAATCTCAGCGATGCCGACTTATCTGGCGCGAATCTTTCCGGTGCAGACTTGCATCAGGCGGGGTTAGTCATGACCAATCTCACGAATACTAACCTGACTGGGGCCAATGTGGATCAAGCTCGTTTTAAGCTAGATTCGGGTTTATCGGCGGAAAGGGAACGGGATCTCAAGGCCCGAGGTGCTCTTTTTGAGCCGTAATTTACAGACTTCCCTTTTTAACGGCGATCGCTGAAGGGGGAATCTCATCAGTCAATTATCAACAACGTTCACCCCTGACGGCGACATGAGTGAAGAAGGAGATTTACGGCTAAAAGAAGGAATTGCCCAATATCAGCGGGGGGAGTTTACAGCGGCCCTGGAGTCTTGGAGTCAGGCGGTGACGATTTATCGAGATACCGGGGAACGAGCCTGGGAAGGGACGGCCCTGGGTAATCTGGGAGTGGCTTATCAGGCCCTCGGAGATTTAAAAGCAGCAGTTGCCTGTTACAGTCAACATCTGGCGATCGCCGAAGAGATTAACGACAGCCAGGGACAGGGGAATGCCCTGTTAAATTTAGGAACGGCTTATTTGGCACTTGGAGAGTATGAACAGGCGATCGCCTATCAACAGCGGCGCTTGGCGAGTGCAATTGAAATGGCAGATAAACCCCTGGAGGTGCATATCCTCTCGCAGTTAAAAGACTGTTACCATAACCTAGGCGACGGAGAACGGGTCCGGGTTTGTCAGGATCGGTTACTGGCGATCGCCCGGGAGTTGTTTTTTGACACCAAAAGCGATGATTTTATGGCAGTCGCCCAGAGCGTTGGGCTCAATCCCCTCCAGGATTTTGCCGGTGGTAATCTCCGTAATCTGGACTTCCACTATGCAGACTTGAGTCGTGCAGACTTGGAAAAGGCTGATTTGAGCAATGCCTATCTCGAACTCGCCGATCTATGTGGGGCGAATTTGACCGGGGCTAATTTATCTCATGCGCAGCTCACTAATGCCAATCTCAACCGAACTAACCTCTGTGGGGCTAATTTAAGTGATGCCGATTTGCGAACGAACCTAAATCGGGCCAATCTCACCCAAGCGACTGCCCATCGGACTAATTTTACCGCAGCTTATCTGCGCGGGGCGAATCTCTGCGAGGTTTGTTTCATAGATGCTGTGCTTAAAAATGCAGATTTGACTCAGGCTACTTTAACCGATGCCGACTTCACAGGTGCAGACTGCACGGGGGCTGACTGGACGGGGGTAACCTGCGATCGGGCGCGATTTGCTCACGCCGTGGGAATTTCTGAATCCCTGAAACAGGATTTGATCCGCCTGGGTGCGATTTTTGAGTGAGGGAATCCTGCGATCGGTGAATCTTCCCGGGGATGAAGTCCCAACCGAGGAGATCGCACCGACTCAGGCGGGTTTGATAAAGGGTTGCTAATTCTAGGGACAAAAAATTGCCTGAACGTAGTCTTGTTACGTTCAGGCATTAGGATGTTCGCGTAATTCTAAGGAAGGAAGAAAAGAAAAATAGTTGTAATCGTTACATGAGTCCTAGCTGAGACAGAATGCCATGTCCCGTCAGCAACTCAGTGGCGACACCAATTACAAAACCTAGCATTGCCAGACGACCATTCCAGGTTTCGGCAACCTCTGTAAACCCGAATTTGGCTGGTGTATTATTCATGATTCAGAAAGTTTTTAGTTAGTCAAGTCTGTGTAATATAAATTAACGCACATTGGGAGAAATGGCAACATTTCGTTACAAAATGCTGACAAACGCTTAAAAAATTACTAAGTAGCAATTAACGATATAAAAATTCTAGGGAAACCCGGGTGTAAACCCCTCGAACAAATCCCTCGCTGATAAAGACTCTCCTGTGTCTTGGAGGGTGTCCTAGGTGGAGTGAATCCAGAGAAGTCCAGAACAATGGGAAAGCGGCAAAATGTTATTATCAGCCTGTATTTCTGACTCCCTCCTTAGCCAATGCTTTACCTCAAACTTTTAGGCCGCACCTTCCTGTATCTTTTAGTGACCCTTGCCATCGTGGCGATCGCCCTAGGCATCAAATTTATCTCTATTCTTCTTGGGGATGCACTGGTGTATCAAATCCCCCTAATCGGCGACGCACTTTTAAGCCTAGAAATAATGGAGATTCTCAACATCATTGTGTTTGGTATTTTGGGCATGGGATTTGGGGTTGCCACAATTCTTTTACCCCGTTACTTTGCCTCGCGGGTGAGTGGGTGGACTTTAGCCGTATTAGTTCCCTTAATTTTTAGCACCGGCACTATTTTTAGATATTACAACTGGGTGCAAGTATTTTCGGCGGAAGAAAATATTTCTTATAACCAGGCCGAATTGATTACCGATTCTTTTTTAAGAAAGTCCACCCCTCAACAAGAGGGATTTGTGGGATTTTATATTTATACCGCTAAATCACCCTCTTTACCTGTCCGGGAAAAAGAAATGATAGAATTGGAAGAATTGGAAGCTAAAAGCAAAGCTCGATTTGCTAGAGTCACGAAGTTAGACCCAGAAATTGTGGGCTATTTATACGCGGGACGAGGTTGGGTAATTCGTTTGTTTTATTTGATTATTTCTATTTTTTCAACTTTAGTTAACTTCAAAATCGGAAAATTACAAGTGAAGAGAAGTTAGGCCAGAGGAGGAAGGAGGGAATAATTTAAAGAAACCAGGTCAAGGGTAAGAAAAATCTAGTGGATTTCAGAAATTTCGGTTAAAATTTCCCCGAGTAAGAGGCCGTCAATGGAAAATCACATAAGGTTTAGAGTCTTCATGGGCGATCGCCGCGAGAATATAGGGGAACTCGGTTGCATCCGGGGGATGGGCATTGCCTCAGTATCTTTTTGCCTATAATATAGGAAAATAACCTCTAAAGTAACAAAAATCAGGCTTGCCCCTGTGCAGAATCGCCTCCGGTGCAACTACAAACGGGTCGATAGAAAATTTAATCCACAGGGCTAGTTAGGTCAGGGTGAAAACAACTTCAGGAAGCTAGATATTTTCCGTGGATGAGACGGCAAAAACAAGTAACCTTTTAGCTGTAGGCCTATCCCACCCCTAGTCCGGAGTCCACAAAGGGTATCCCTAGGGGCTCAAATTAGAACGTTGAGCGTTGACCCTCACAGGTTGCGCCTGAAGGAAGTAAATTCGCGATCAATCTCGTTAGCCTACCCAAGGGTCTGGGTGAAATGTCTTGAGAGTGGGGAATCTTGAAGACGCCAGAATCAGTGATGGGCATTTCCCCAACAATTCAAACCACGGACTTGATTAACACTCATTTTATGCGGATTCTGATTTATTCCTACAACTATCATCCCGAGCCAATCGGTATCGCTCCTTTAATGACCGAATTGGCTGAAGGACTGGTGAATCGAGGGCATGAAGTGCGCGTCGTGACTGCAATGCCCAACTATCCAGAACGACGGATTTACCCAGGCTATGAGGGGAAATGGTATTTTAATGAAGACAGAAACGGCGTGAAAATTCAACGCAGCTTGGTATATATTCGTCCCGAACCTTCATTATTAGATCGAGTTTTACTCGATGGAAGCTTTGTCTTAAATAGTTTTCCTCATGCTTTAACGGGTTGGCGTCCGGACGTGATTCTAGCCACAGTTCCGCCCTTACCTGTCTGTATCCCGGCTACCTTATTAGGACGAATTAAAGGCTGTCCGGTAGTTTTAAATATTCAGGATATTCAACATGAAGCAGCCGTTCACGTTGGGTTGTTAAAAAATACAAAGGTTATTCGAGCCTTTACAGAATTAGAAAAATTTGCCTGTAAAAATGCCGAAAAAATCAGCGTAATTGCTGAAGGATTTGTAGAAAATTTACTCAATAAATCCGTGCCACCGGAGAAAATTGCTTTAATTCCGAATTGGGTGGATACTAATTTTATTCAGCCGTTACCAACAGAAAATAACGCATTTCGCCAGGAGCATCACTTGAATGGAAAATTTGTGGTGCTGTATTCTGGAAATATTGCCCTGACCCAGGATTTGCCAACAGCCATCAAAGCTGCGGCGCGACTGACTTATATTCCGGACATTGCCTTTGTGGTAGTTGGAGAAGGGAAAGCGATAGCTCGAGTGAGAGAATATTGTGAAATGTTTGGGGCGGATAATGTGACACTGCTGCCGTTTCAATCGCGCGAAAGTCTACCGGATATGTTGAGGGGGGTAGATGTAGGTTTAGTGTTGCAAAAACATAATGTAATTGGGTTTAATATGCCTTCCAAAATTCCGGTATTGCTGGCAAGTGGGCGGGCGATTGTGGGTTCAGTTCCGCCTACGGGTACCGCAGCGAAGGCGATTAAAAATAGTGAAGGTGGTGTTATTGTCCCCCCAGAAGACCCGGAAGCCCTGGCTAATGCTATTTTAGACCTGTATAAAAACCCGCATAAAGTTGCGGAGTTGGGTCGAAAAGGGCGGGACTATGCGATCGCTCAGTATGCCTTTGAGGAAACCTTAACTAAATATGAAGCCTTATTTGAGGAGGCGATCGCCTCCCGTCAAAGACGGCATAACAGATCGGCTCCTGCAAAAGTTTAATTAAAGCAATCCAGACGCACCTAGGATAGACTTTCGGAGCAGGTTTTCCAATTTTGCGGCCCAGCATAACCGGATGGAAATAGCCCGGTTTATCTTCTTTAAAATAAGCTAATACTGGGTTAAAATAGAGAGGAAATCAGGATATTTTGTCTTTATTTTAAGGTTTGAGTTTCAAGATTAAGGGAGATTTTAAAAGGAGATTTCGATAGCTATGCGCGATCGCCTCTTAACTTGGTTAGAGAACCAGGTTACACCCCTACGACTGCAACACATTCTGCGCGTTGAGCAACTCTGTGGGGAACTGGCTAATCATCATCAACTCGACCCTGAACAAGCGAGACTAGCGGGGTTAATGCATGATTTAGCCAAATGCTTTAAACCGCAGCGTTTATTAAAGATGGCCCGTACAGAAGGCTTAGAAATTGATGAAATATTGGCAGGAGAACCGCATTTGTTACACGCGGAAGTGAGTGCAATTGTAGCCCGGGATGAGTTTGGGGTAAAAGACGAGGAAATTTTAGCGGCAATTCGCAATCATACCCTAGGCAGTCCAGGGATGAGCCCACTTAGTTGTGTCGTTTATTTGGCTGATACCTTAGAACCAGGACGAGGGAATAGCCCCGAACTGGAACAGTTACGGCAAGCCTGCTTTGAAAATTTAGTGAGCGCCTTGTGGAAGACGGGGGACTACTGCTTACGGCACCTCGTCGAACAGCAACGGCTGATTCACCCCCGGACAATATTAACCCGGAACTGGGCCATGCAACAGAGCAAACAACGCCATCGAGTAGAAATAGGATCCTGAAGCGATCGCATCTTCACCTAAAATTTGTTAGCATAAACTTAAAAATCTCATCAAATCCGATATTAAACTCTCCGACAAGAGATGATCGGCTTTTTGAGCAGAAATTGAGTAAAAATTCCCAGATAAACAACTAAACCGGCCCCAACCTTCTACAAAAATGGAGAGTGAATGACAGATTCTTCCCCGATTCAATCGACTACCTCCCTAACCCGAGAAAGCGCACAAACCGAAAACGACTCAGAAAGCTATCGGTTGGCGCTTTGTATTGCCCGGGCCGCAGACGACCGCAAAGGCGGTGATTTGGTCGTGTTGCGGGTGTCACAAGTCTCTTATCTCGCCGATTATTTTATTATTGTGACCGGCTATTCCCGGGTGCAGGTACGAGCGATTTCCGATTCCATCGCCCATGAAGCAGAACAAGAGTGTGAGCGGGCTCCTCGACGAGTCGAAGGACAGTATCATGGCAGTTGGCTGGTTCAAGACTACGGCGACGTGATCGTGCATATCCTGATGCCCACGGAACGGGAGTATTACAATTTAGAGGCATTTTGGGGACATGGCGAACGCCTAGACCTCAGTGCCGAACTCAACGGCGCACCCTAAGAAATAGCGATGAGGGAAACGTCTGTGTCTGCCTGCCCCGTGCCTCCGGATTGGCAACCGCTCAATGAATACCAAGACCTTCAGGAGTCCTGTTTTTTTAGCTGGGCGACCCGCGATATCAAAGGCTATCTCAGTAAAATGGGCTGGATTTTGGGAGTCTGCGTCACAGTCTGTGCGCCCGTTGCAGCAGCGAGTTTTCCTCCAGCTAAGGACTTAGGTCGATTTATCCTAGGGAGTGCCGGGGGTGGCGGATTGATTTTGACCTTAGTGCTGCTCAGACTTTACTTAGGTTGGCGCTATGTCCGAGATCGCCTCTTCAATGCCACCATTTTCTATGAAGAGTCGGGATGGTACGACGGCCAAACCTGGCCGAAAACGCCGGAAATCCTAACCCGCGATCGCCTCGTGGTCCGCCATCAACTCCAACCCATCCTCGATCGCCTCCATCGAACCTTTGCCATCCTCGGTTTATTGGTCCTGGCAGGTGCGATCGCGTGGAATTTGGTATAAACAAGGCAGTAGCGGGGCAGTCCGTTCCGCGTTCCACCCAAGAGAGTGGACCGGCTGACCCTCAACATTCACCCATTCTATCCCTAAAAAAGGCAATAAAATTAACCCATGACAATGGGAAAACGTACCGCAGCAGCAGCCATCGAAGTCCGCTTGCTGCGCGAAGGAATTACTGAATCAGTCCATCATGTCCAGGCCGTCGTTTGTGATAACCGAGGTCGGGTTCTGTCCGTTGCCGGTAATTCAGAAACCACCGCCTTCGTCCGGAGTGCCCTCAAACCCTTTCAAGCCCTAGCGGTGACCACTACAGGCACCCTAGAACGCTTCGGTCTCAACGATCGCGACCTCGCCATTATTTGTAGTTCCCACAAAGGAACCATAGAACAGGCGAGGCAAGCGTTTAACGTTCTGTGGCGGTGTGATGTCGATACCACCGCCCTCCACTGTCCGACCCCCCTGGGCAAAGACAGCCCCCTCAGCCATAACTGTTCCGGCAAACACGCTGGAATGTTAGCCGTCTGCAAACAGCGCAATTTTGCCCTGGAAACCTATACTCAGCGCAATCACCCAGTACAGCGTTTGATTATCACGAAAATCGCTGAATTACTGCGGATGCCTGCGGAAGAGTTTATCAGTGCGCGAGATGATTGTGGTGCGCCGACCTATCTGATGGAATTAGGACAGATGGCCTCCCTGTATGCCCATTTGTCTTCCGGGGATAACCTAGATATGGAACGCATCGTGCGTGCCATGACCCATCACCCGGCCTTGATTTCGGGACCCGGTGAGTTCGATACCGAACTGATGCGCTTAAGCGAAGGGGAACTGGTTAGTAAAGGCGGTGCCGAAGGCGTCCTCTGCATCGGACGGGAAGGGGAAGGTATGGGTTTAGCCATCAAAGTCATGGATGGAACGAAACGGGCAAAACACGCCGTGGCGATTCATTTACTCAAACAACTGGGGTGGATTGACCCGGCGATCGCCGAGACCCTCTCCGAAACCCATATCACCCTCAATCCCTATAAGCGTCTTGACGTTGTAGGGGAATTGTCGATGCTTTAAGGTAACTGGGATTAAGGGCGATCGCGTTCCGGGAATTCGGAAACGATTGAAGTCGTTACTACAAACGGGGGAGAGTATTTTTTCTTCCTTGTTCGTAGTAACGACTTTAGTCGTTGTGCTCTTGGTTCGTAGTAACGACTTTAGTCGTTCTTCTTACCCCCAGAAACCCGGAAACGACTAAAGTCGTTACTACAAACGGGGAATGGGGAAATCCTCAATTCAGGCGTTATCTTCTTACCCCCAGAAACCCGGAAACAACTAAAGTTGTTACTACAAACGTAGAAAGAGGAAACCTACTCATCCTCCCACGGGACCCAAGCATTTAATACGGATAATAAGGGACCCGTTTGTTCCTGACCATTGGTGGCTAAATCGCTGTGACATAAAATTACCCGACTGCTGACCCGACCCAATAAATCCAGGACAATTCGCTGCAATCGGTCCTCATCATTGCGGATTTCCTCCTCCTGAGTCCAAGGGTCACCGGACCAACTCTGCAAGAATAACGGCGCGGCAAATAAACTTGCTGCACCTCCGCGAGACCATAACGGCGAACCAATATCTAACCAAAAGTGCCAACGGTGAAACTGTCGCGCCGCCCGATATTGGAAAATTGTCGCGAGGGTGACGCAATCGGGTTTTGAACCCAATGCACTCACGGGGAAAGGATTAGCGGTAATGGTTCCTTTGCGAAGCAGTTGGATAAATTGACCCACGGTTACATAACCGGGCGCATCCTGTTCTCCACAGCGGCGTAAGCGTCCGTCCACCTCCCAATAATGTTGGGCCGTTTCCATTAACTCCCGCAGGGCGGCAATTTGGTCGTAAGGCAAACTGCTCGAATTCCCTAACAACTCCTGAATCGCCAGGGTGAGTAGCGCCATTGGACTGGGAATTTTGCCTTGAGCCAGCTGCGATCGCCTCTGTTCGATCCAGTCTAGAATCTCCTTATAAACGGTGGTTGCCCGATATCCTAAACGGTCCCAGCGGGGAAATGCGGTCACTGGCAACAATCGCGGCTGTTCCGTCGCGGGAGAATAGCAATGATCCACCAATAAACCCGCACGGACGGGATCAATCAAGAAGGATGCAGGATGGACGAGGGTTGTACCTTCCTCCTGGGGTTCCAGGGATTCCCAGTCTGGACGACGACTGAGGACGACGAGCATTTCCGCCACACTATCTCGGTCTACCAGACGTCCTAAACCGGGATAAACCAGGGCTAAGAGGGTGAGTAAGGCGCGAATCACAGGGACCGTAGCGAGGGGTCGTTGTTCATTGAGGGATTGTACAGGAATCCCTTTGCTGGTGAGGATAGAGTGGAGGGTATAGCGGGCGATCGCATCTAAACCGGGGGCAATCACCGCAATTTCTGACGGGGCCACCTTGCCAGTATGGACTGCTGAGGCGATCGCCTCCCCGGTTTCCCGCAATAGTTGCGATCGCGCCGTGGTTTGGATCGACCCCACCGGCAGAGAAAATCCCCCCTCCTCCATTTCCCCGAGGTACACCGTCGGGTCTTCCATCACCTGTAAGGCCATTTTTCCCAAAGTCCCCTGCAACCCGCTACTAACCTCTAACTGCTGTTGCTGACAACGGGACGCTAAACCTGCCAGATAATCCGGATCCGCACCTAAACCCTGACGCACAGAACCCTGGGGATTATAAGTAAAAACCCCCGGAATTCCCGCATCTAGCAGAACCTCAAACAAATCCCGGACAATTTTGGGGTATTCATCCACATCATCGGCAAATACTCCTGGATAGCGACGGATTAAATGGTCCTGATAGGTTGCATTCGGCAGTAAATGCCGCCAGTACAATTCCGTGATAATCCCGTAGGTGAGTAAACCCCGGGCAAGACACCACCTGCGCCAATTCAGCAACACTTCCCCCATGCAGTCCCAGAGGTGCGCATCCCCCGCCTGATTCTCAATCCCTTCGGATAAAATCACCGGAATATCTTCGAGACGTCTGCCGCTAGAGGCCGCCAGTTGCAACAAGTCCAAGGTCCGCCGGACCATGCGATACTCGCTGACTCCCTCTTGGCGGAGACGTCCTGAGTCTAGTGCATCTCTCCATAAGCGGGTCGCCAATTCTTGCTCAGTTTCTGGACGGACCCGCAGGGGAAACTCGGCCCTAAGAGCAAGTTGTTGAATCAAGAGGGGCCAAAATAACATCACTTCCCGCTGGAAAAAGGCCAAGGGGGTAGAGGAGTCGATCGGATAGGAACTCGAAGTGGCATGGGTGATGCGATCATTTAAAGGAATGCGATCGTCTCCCGTTGCGGCAAATACCAATAACGGCGGTTCATCTTGTCCCACCCTTACCGATCGCCCTCGGGTCTGAGAGATTAAGGTATCCTGTTTCTGCCTGAGTCCCTGTCGGACTGTGGCGGTGGTGGAATCAGCCGCAATTATGGGATTTCTGTTCCGCGCAGGGCGGCTGCCCTGGTCCCCATTGGATTCAACCCAGTTGCACAACTCCTGAACCAAACGACCCGTCTTACCACTGCCGGTCGATCCGACTATCCAAATTGACTCTTTACCCACCCCTAATCCTCTCCCAAATTTGTTAATATACGACCACTGTAGGTTGCTTGCCCGAGGCGTTTATTCTTATTATTGCTTTTTGTCCGAAGGGATTGCATCTTAACCGTTGCAGACAGCGGGGCGATCGCAAAGATTGTCTCAGCAAGGGAAACAGTGAACTCTAGGGTCTAAAAAACCGAAGTCATGAGGTGAACTCCTGATTGTATTTCGATAAAAACAGCCTCAACTGGATTCAGCCAGAGGGTTTAGAGTGTCAGGGTTCGAGTCAGTCTTAGACAAATCGTACTCGGTTGGTTCGAGAAAGAATGGTTATGAAAAGGCAGAAATATTCTTCTAATCAAGCAGGGTTTTTTACCTCGGCTAAACAATGGCTGCTAGAAACCCCCGACCGCTCCCTTGAACTAGCCTATAAAGCAGCGCTAAATATTCAAGAACTGGAAAAAAAATATTTTAACGGGCAACAAATTTCCCCCCAGAACTCTACCCATGGAGAAGCTGTTTTTTCGGTTTATGAATCAGATTTAAAACGGAATTTAAGTATTATTAAACTGCGATTAAAGGAATTTAGAAATAGCCGGTCGTTTGTGGAGATTTACAAACAATCCAAATTAGGCGATCGTCCCTTTGATGACGCCATCCCGGTTCGGGCAGTGTCTCCCGAGGAAACCCGTCTGCCCACAAACGCCGTTAGTTTCTCCCCCCTCTCTCCATCGGCTATTTTAGATAAACTCAGTTTTATTGATGAAATCACGGCCAAATACACCCGCCCGGAAGTTCAATCTTCTTCTCCTCGTACCTTAACTGACTCCACCCCCTCCTACACCTTAGAAATCAAAAAAACAGCCAGTTTAAATAGTAATAAAAAGTCTTCCCGAGTCATCAATGAAGAGGCCACGTCGGACCCGGAACCAGAGACGAAAGAAATAGGCTCTCTCGCCGGTCAAACCAGCTTCTTGCCCCGCTCGATTTTAAGAACTCTGGATCGTCTCAAACGGGAATTAGACCCCAAAGCAGAAGAGGAAGTGGTCCAGGAATTCCGCCTGTCTAAAACGAAAACCATCGTTTCTCTGAAGTTTATTTTACTCCTCATTCTAATTCCCCTGCTGACCCAACAAGTTGCCAAAAACTTTGTCGTGGGTCCAATCTACGATCGCCTGATCGGAACCCAGGCTGAAATCTTTCTAAATGTGGATATGAAAGAAAAAGCCTTAATGGAATTAACCCAATTTCATGAAATGCTGGAATTCGAGGAATTGCTGGCAACCCAACTCGAAAAATTAGAAGGACCGGAAAAAGAGCAACTCAAATTTATCGGTAAAATTCCGCAGCACTTATCAGAAGAAGACGTTGAACAACAAATTAAATTTAAAGCCTTGGAAGTAGCCAAGCAATATACTTATGAAAGTAGTGATGCTATTAAAAATATTTTTTCTGATATCTTTTCCTTCGTTGCCTTTGGGGTAGTGATTTATAACAGCCGTCGCGAAATAGAAAGCCTTAAATCATTCCTTGATGATCTAGTTTATGGATTGAGTGACAGCGCCAAAGCATTCATCATTATCTTATTTACCGATGTCTTCGTCGGATTCCACTCCCCCCATGGCTGGGAAATCGTCTTAGAAGGGATTTCTCGCCATCTCGGACTCCCGGAAAACCGAGATTTTATTTATCTATTTATTGCCACCTTCCCAGTGATTCTGGATACAGTTTTTAAATATTGGATCTTCCGTTATCTGAATCGGATTTCACCTTCGGCTGTTGCCACTTATCGGAATATGAATGAGTAAAGATTTTTACGCGGCGGCTTTAGGCTGGATCCGGACTCGGTTTTTCCTCAACTTTGCGGGGATAGCGGGGACGGCAGGGACTGCCAAAGCAAATTTGACCCTCGGGCATATTGGCAAACACACTACTGCGAGCCCCGATCGCCGCATTTGCGCCAATTTTGACCCCAGGGGCGATAAAACAGTCGGCGGCAATCCAGACTCCGTTACCAATTTCTACAGGTGCTGTGTCTAGGTTAAATGTGGGGTCGTCGAGACGATGACTGCCGGTACAGAGGTAGCTTTCTTGGGAAATTACGCAATGCTGTCCAATCCGAATATGATCCAGACTATATAAAACGACATCATCCCCTATCCAGGAATAGTCCCCGACGACGATTTTCCAAGGGTAGGTAAATCGGGCAGTAGGGCGAATCAGCACCCCGGTACCAATTTTGGCCCCAAATCGCCGCAACAACCACCGGCGAAATCCGTGGGCAAAATGAGGACTTAAGGGGAAAGCGACCCCTTGTACTAACCACCACAGCAATATAAACCCACTTGAGCGCCCGCGATCAAACCACGATTGATTATATTGCCGTAAGTCTATGAAAGAGGGTGCATCGAGTACGGGATCCGGTGCTGTCGCTGCTTTACCGGGGAGGCGACTGGGGTCAAAATTAGCTTCGGGTAGGGAATCACTCATTTTATTAGAGGCGGATGATTAGAGACTGAAAGTGGTTTCCATGAGGGGGATGGGACAAGTTTTAAAGCGGTTTGTGAGTGGCACAGATTGAGGCGATTTTCCCTTGAATTTTATTTGCTTTGCTCACTCCGAGAACGAATGAATTCCCCGAGAAAAGCGATCGCCCCGGAGGAGAGAATTAGCACCACACTCAAAGCATTAATATCCGGTTTAACGCCGGTTCTAATCCGCCCAAAAATTTCCATCGGTAGAGTTACGGCACCGCTGCCCGATGTGAAGGAAGCAATCAGTAAATCATCCAAACTCAGGACAAAGGCTAACAGACAACCGGAAACAATTCCCGGCATCAATTGCGGAAGTAAGACTTGCATAAAAGACTGGACGGGAGTCGCACCCAAATCTAGGGCCGCTTCTTCTAGATGAGGGTCTAAGTCGCTGAGGCGAGTAGAAACGACTAACCCAATATAGGCCAGACAGAAGACAATATGGGCGGCGATAATGGTCCAAATGCTGAGGTTAATTTGGACTGCGGCTAAAAAGACTAGAGTCGCCACGGCGATCGCAATATCTGGGATGATCAAAGGCAGATAGGACACGCCCAAATATAAACTTTTACCCCGAAATCGATAGCGGGATAACCCCACTGCCATCAATGTCCCCACGATTGCAGAAATAGTAATTGCAGAAAATCCCACAATCAAACTATTTTTTAGGGCTTTTAAAATAGCTTCATCTTGAAATAAAGTAACATACCATTTTAAGGTAAATCCTTCCCAACTCGCACTATAGCGAGACTCATTAAAGCTGTAAAAAGCAAGTACCAAAATGGGTAGGTACATGAAAAAAAACATGGACCCGGCAAAAGCTATCTGCCAAGAGATCCTAATTCGACTCTGGCTTTTTAACATATCTACCGGAATGTCCTCCTGTTTGAGCCTCGTTTCTGTCATGCAATTTCACCACGCAAGCATTAGCTAGGATAACCTCTTTTCAATCTACCCTTGAGGCGGGTTTAAGGGTTCTACTTTTTGGGAGTAGCTTCGCCAAAGCGGATTAAACCGGCGATCGCCAAACTCACCGCTAAAATTAATACCATACTCAGGGCTGAACCAAATCCCCAGTCTCGCGCTACTCCCAGGAATTGATCATAAATTAACCGGGAAACGGTCATACTAGAAGCACCCCCGAGTAATTCCGGGTCTACAAAATCCCCTAAACCACTGATAAACACCAGCAAAGAACCGGCAGCAATTCCGGGCAAAGTTTGAGGGACTGTCACTTTCCAAAAGACTTCAATAGGATTTGCCCCTAAATCCGCAGCAGCTTCTAACAAGCGTTTATCCAACTTCTCTAAAGATGCATAGAGAATTAAAACCATGTAGGGAAGAAAACTGTAACTCATCCCAATCAGCACCGCAGAACTTTGATGCAGTAAATCTAGGGGAGGAATACCCACAACCCCAAGCACTGAGTTGAGAACACCACTGGGACGGAGGATTGTTTTCCAGGCGTAGGAACGGAGTAGAGATGAGGTCCATAGGGGTAAAACGAAGGCGAGTAAGAGCAAATTTCGCCAGCGTTTGGGAGTATCAACCGCTAACCAATAGGCAACGGGAAATCCCAATAATAGACAGATAGCGGTGGTGCCTGTCGCAAAAAAGAGCGATCGCCCGATGGTTTGCAAAAATACCGGATCAAAGTCAGAAAAGCGGCAATTTTCAAATCCTAAGACGAGACAGAAGTTATCGAGTCCCGCCGGAATGACGCGATCGCCGGGTTGAATTCCCGGCACTAAACTCAGTTGAAAAATCACCACCGTCGGCAGGACTAACAACAGGAATAACCAGACCCCGGCAGGACCGAGTAAAGCCAGGGGTCCCAGCCACCCCGGTAGGGTGCGTTTTCCGGTTTTAGGTTCGTTTTTCGGCTTGCTGGGCGATACAGTCATGGGAGGAGTCATATTGGGACATACCAAAAGTTCGTTCGCGCCGCGTCTCTGGCTAAGAGAATCGCATTCAAGTGAGGATTTTTTTGAATTAATTTCCCGGGAATCAAGTTAAATTTAAACCCCGATTCAATCAGCTTACTTAATGGGTGACAGGGAAAAATAAAGAGGTAAAGTCAGAAATTTATTTCCAGGGGATGAGGAGTTTTTTCAGAGAATCCTGTCACTTGCTATCCCGTTTCCAGGAGTTGGATTCCCTGCCTATTTAAACACTCTTTAACCGGATCCAATACCGAGCATATTCTTTCTCCTTTTCCGTCCCGAGGGGGAGAATGCCTTCACAACGCTCCAGAACGGACTCTGATGGAAATAACGTAGGATTTTCCTGGAGTTCCTGGGACAAAAGATTATAAGCGGCTCGATTGGGAGTTGCAAAATAAAGCCGTTCAATTAAAGCCGCTGCCACTTGAGGTTGTAACATAAAATTAATCCATGCATAGGCCGCTTGAACGTTAGGTGCACTTCTGGGAATCACCATCGTATCGGTCCATAATGAACTCCCACTGAGGGGGACAACATATTTCAAGTCGGGATTTTCATCAGAGACAGACAGCGCATCAAAGGAATAACCCATTGCCACTTCTAAATCTCCAGCCAAAATTAAATCCCGCCAGCCATCGGTCGTAAAATTTGCCAAAGCTGGCTTGAGATTGACCAAGTGATCGTAAGCTGCATGAAGTTTAGCTGAGTCCTTGGCATTGTACGAGTAACCGAGCGATCGCAGCCCTGCACCGATGACTTCTCGGACATCGTTCATCAACGTTACCCGTCGAGAGAGGTCGTTTTGATGAGTCCACAAATAGTCCCAATCCTCCGGAGGAGTCGAGAGTTTAGCGCTATTATAAATCAGTCCAGTTGTTCCCCAGGTAAACGGGACACTGTAGCGATTTTCACGATCATATTCAGGGTCTTGAAACTTATCAAACAGATTCCCCAAACCTTCAATCCGCGATCGCTCCAAAGGTTTGAGTAATTGCAGTTGTACCATCCGTCCCACCATATAATCGGAGGGATAGATGATACTGTAAGAAGTCCCACCGCCCGCCTGCATCTTAGCCAACATCGCCTCGTTAGAGTCGTAAATATCGACTATAACTCGGATACCCGTTTGCTCCGTAAAACTTCTGAGCAAATCTGCATCGGTATAGTCAGCCCAGGTGTAGACAAAAAGTTCGTTAGGGGCAGTTGAGCCAACCGCTAAATTCGGAGAATCCTCCTCTATTTCTTCACTTGTTTTGCCGCCCAGAGTCCAGCCGCAACTAGAAAGCGCCAGACCAGAAAGCGCCGCCGCAGACGCCTGTAAAAACTGACGTCGGGTCGGTGTAATGCTGCTCATTCTATATGTTGGAGGTTTCGGGATCCGCACTATTTGTAACAAGGTGGTGTGAGGACTAATATCAGATGAATCAGATAAATCAACAATACCTGACTGAGGTTTCTAAAGGGAGAGGGTTCCCCGTTTCAGCATCGGTATTTTGGCAGGCGAACATTAATTCAGGGGAGAGCTTTTCATATTCCAGTTCAGAACCGTGACGTTTGAGCACGTAGCCTCGGAGTTCTTTAATGGGAAGTTGAGTAAGTTCGTCAATTTCGGGCAGAAACGACCGCAGAATTAGGGAAGCAACTGGCTCAGTTTTGGAGAGCAGCTTGCTAACTAGCAATTCCTTGATTCCCCATTGATAGCCATAGTTGACGCGATCGCCTTGGCGTTTGAGGTCAACCACAAAGGATTCTCCATCACTTCCGAGAAAGGTCACGATGGCATTACTGGGACAGTGCGATTCTATCTCCTCTAAAAATTGGTTAACACTGCGTAGATTCATATAGATCTTTGGGAATGATAACGATAAGCGATCGCATCCGCTTTGGGTGGGTAGAGCACTCCTTCAGTTTCAGCCTAAGCAGCAGCTAAGGCAATACAGTCCGTCGGCAGCCAGTAGGTATAGATCGGTGTCTTGGGATCCGGTAAGCTGCTTCCCGTATTGGGTTGCAACACGGCCATTTCATCCCCCGAGAGCAGTTCGACTACATACTGAACGTGGGTTCCCAAATACATCACCGTTTTGAGCCGTCCTTCAAAGCAGTTTATCTCCACCTCGGGCGGATACAGACTCAAATTAATTTTTTCAGGGCGGATGCTGACGATCACCCCCGAGGCGTTGCCATTCCAGGGTTCCGCCTGTTCCACCACAATTTTTAATCCCGTTCCCGTGCGAATCTCCAGGGACGTGCGATCGCTCCCTTCAATCCGTCCCGGCAACAAATTCGTTTCCCCAATAAAATCCGCCACAAACGGCGATCGCGGACGCTCATAGATAGCACTCGGGGTCCCAATTTGCTCGATCTTGCCCTCGTGCATGACCGCAATCCGGTCCGACAAAGAAAGGGCCTCCTCCTGGTCATGAGTCACCATCACAAAAGTCAAACCCAAATCTCGATGCAACGTTGATAATTCAACCTGCATCTGCTTCCTGAGCTTAAGGTCCAAGGCCCCTAACGGTTCATCCAACAACACAACCGCTGGACGATTCACCAGTGCTCGTGCCAAAGCCACCCGCTGCTGTTGACCTCCCGAAAGCTGAGAGGGATAACGACTGGCGTAAGACTCCATTTTGACCAATTTGAGCGCTTCTTTGACCCGTTCCTCAATTTCACTTTTTCCACAGCGTTTGATTCGCAACCCAAACGCAATATTTTCAGCGATAGATTGATGATTGAACAGCGCATAACTCTGAAACACCGTATTTACCGGGCGTTGGTAGGCTGGAACCTGATTCATGGACTTACCCCGAATCAGCACCTCTCCCGCAGAAGGCGTTTCAAAGCCTCCGATCAATCTTAGGGTCGTCGTTTTACCACAGCCAGAAGGGCCAAGGATACTAAAAAATTCTCCTCGATTAATGTCGAGATCGACACCCCGGACCGCTGTTTCCCCCTCAAACACCTTAAAAACTTTGCGAAGTTCAACGTCGAGGAAAGGATCATAACCCGTTGCAGGGCTTTGGTGGGTAGTAGCAGATTGAAACATCATGACGATTCTCGGCGGTGATGCCCCTCAGTAGATTGAACCAGTCCCTCCGCGTAGCCTCTCCCTTGGCAAAGCCTCCCATCTGGGAACAGGAGAATCCCTCGCAGAAATCTGGCTTTGGTTTATTCTATCTACATTCCGCATTTAGGTTAATATTTATCGTCTTCATCTCATCCCAACTCCCCCCCTGCCCCATCCCCCCTTGGCCCTAGGCATAGCGCAAATATTAAAAATTAACAACCTTTGACCACTAAATCTAAGATGGCGTATAGTCTTGATCTACAGCTATACGCGGATACGAGAAGAGATTGAATTATGGTTCGAGAATTGGAACGCACGCGCCACCACAGCGATTTTCCCGAAACCGCACCGGCAGCGAATCCGGTGTTTTTTAGGACTTACAGCCGCCGCCAGGATGACGGGCGGGAAACTTGGGATCAAGTCTGCGATCGCACCATTGCTGGATTAGAGAAACTCGGCAATCTCAATTCCGACGAGGTGGCCCTCCTCACCCAGATGCAAAAACAACTCAAAACCCTCTCCTCGGGCCGCTGGTTGTGGGTTGGTGGGACCGACTGGATCGAACGCCCGGAAAACTTTTCGGGGGCCTATAACTGTTCCTCGACAAATATCCACGATTGGCGAGCCTTTGGATTGTTAATGGGCCTTGCCATGATGGGCTGTGGCACCGGCGCAGTCCTCGAACCTCAATATATCAATCAGTTGCCGAAGATTCGCAACCCACTCCAGATCACCCTCCAAGGTGAAATTGGCTTAACCCCCAGCGATCGCCGTCGTCAAGAAACTGAAGTAACTTACGATGGCAACCGGGTGATCATGACTGTCGGAGACTCCCGGATGGGTTGGGTACAATCCTATCAAACTCTCCTAGAACTCTCCACAGATCAGCGGTTTGATTCAACGGTTGAAGTCATCGTGGACCTGTGCGATATTCGTCCGGCGGGAGAAGCTCTAAAAGGCTTTGGAGGCGTAGCCAATCCAGTTAAATTAGCCGACCTTTATAAGCGAGTTGCTTTAATTTTAAATAAAGCGATTGGACGAAGATTAAATTCAGTGGAATGCTGCTTGCTCATTGATGAAGCAGCTTCTACGATCGTGGCAGGCAACATCCGCCGCTGTTTGCCAGAAGATGCTTTAGTACATACAGAATCGGGCTTAGTTCCGATTGCTAAAGTCCGGATTGGCGATCGCGTTTTAACCAGTAAAGGGTTTTACCCAGTCACCAACTTTTTTGTTCAAGGAGAGCAATCCCTCTGCCGCATTCGTACCCAGGATGGCATCTTAGACTGTACCCCTGACCATAAAGTAGCCGTACTGACTGATATCTATGGCAATTACAAGATGGTCAAGGCTAAGGAACTTAAAGAAGGCGATCGCCTCATATTTGTACCTCAATCTATCCCCGGTACTGCAACAGAACTCCCTGAGTTTCGAGGGCAAATTCACAAAGCGGCAAAACCCATCCAAGTCCCAGCTTTGACTACTGATGTAGCCTACTTTTTAGGATATTTACAGGGGGATGGTTCGGTTGCTTCGGATGGTTCACGAGTTCGGTTCCGAGTTCACGAAGATAGTCCTGCTATCTTAGACCGATTAACTGCCGTTGGTCGGGAGTTTGGTCTGGATACCTACACCCTCCGAACCCCTGAGCAATGCCAGACCAAGGCGTATGAACTGCAATTTAACTCCTCTGCCTTAAACCTGTATCTCAAGCAGTTTAAGCAACCTTTTCAACCCTTAGTTATTCCGGACTGCATTCTCTTAGGAACCATTGATATTCGCGCCTCCTTTTTAGCAGGACTCGCCGATGCCGATGGTTGTCATAGCCAAGGGGTGCTCGTCACTTCCTCCCAGCAGAAATTTCTACAGCAGGTCCAGGCCCTTTATGCCTCTCTAGGTATTACTGTTCGGATGTGTAGTGCCATTCGCAAACGAACAGGAAAATGGGAAGGTGAATTAGTCACGGTAGGCGAAAAAGCGTTTAGCGCTGTTGAATCTACCTTTTCTAATTATTCAATCCAATTTGCGACCCAGAAAAAAAACCGCCCGAAGTCATTTAAGGAACATGGCTTTCCGGTCAACATGGTTCGTCCCTTGGTCAATACTTACCAGTATCATTGGGGCGGGAATCAAAAACAAATGATTCCGCTAACCTTAAAACGTTACATTCCAGAAGCAACCGACCTCGTTCCTATCAAAGTTGAGCAGGTTGACTTTGATGTTCGCCGTTGTCCTACCTACGATATTGAGGTAGCGACAGTTCATGAATTTGTCTGCGAGGGCATTCTGGTTTCTAACAGTGCCGGAATGCGCCAAAGCGCAAGTGATGATGAATTATTTGCCAATGCCAAAATGAATTTATGGCAACAAGATGAGGCAGGAAACTGGCGCATCGACCCGGAAAGAGATGCATTAAGAATGGCAAATCACACAAGGGTTTTTCACCATAAACCAACCCTTAATGAATGTATTGATGCGGTGCGTCAACAATACTATTCTGGGGAAGGAGCTATTCAATGGGCTGGGGAAGCCGTTGCCCGGGCTAGTTGCGATTTAATGCCAACTCGCGAAACTAAACGGGATTTTCTGAAAGCCTATAATGAGGGCAAAGGGATGGAATGGATAGGCGATCGCTATCCAAAAATCTCTCAAACAGAGTTAGAACATAGGTTATCCCGCGTGGGATTAAATCCATGTGGTGAAATTATTGGTGCCGATTTTCATTGCGTTTCTGGCGATACGATGCTGGTGACGCGAGATGGAATGCACCCGATTCGATCGCTCGTCGGTCAATCGGTGGAAATTTGGAATGGTCAGCGGTGGAGTCGCGTGACTCCGATGTTGACAGGACGCGATCGCCAACTTTATCGCGTCTCTTTTGCCGACGGGACCTGGTTAGATGTCACCGAAAAACATCGTTTCTTCGTGAGCGATCGCTTTGGTAAAACCTATCTGGAAATGACCACCGCTCAACTGCAAGAGCGTCTTTCCACCCACAAATATGCCCTGCACACTGAACCATTCCAGATTGACTATCAAGATGGTAAATTTGTAGATCCCTTGTGGGCTTATACCCTCGGACAATTGGTGGGGGATGGCTCCCTATGCCAATCCAATGGCAAGCCTCAACTCCAACTGCGCTTATATGGAGCCAAAAGCTATCCGGAATTGGCCCTTGCCGGTCAGACTTCAGGAAAATTGCGTTACTACGCAGAAAATCCCGAAACCCCTTGCTTGCTTTATACGGGTTTCCAAGATAAATTCGACCCAGAACAAGTCCGCGATTTAAAAGCCAATGCCAAACCCTTGGAAGCCTTGGCAAGTTGGAACCGGGAAGGGATTTTAAACTTCATTGCGGGCTTAATTGATGCCGATGGTTCCGCCACGTCAAGCAGTGGCGTTCGGTTGTATTTGTCTGATTATGACCGGGCTTATCGCGTCTATCTGTTATTGCTCAAATGCGGGATTCGCTCCTCGGTTAATTTGCAATCCCGAGCCGGTGAAAGCACAAATCTCGGCATTCGCAACAAGGATTTGTGGTATCTGCAAATTACCGATTGTGCCGCGATTCCTTGTCAGCGCGTCAATACCTCTAACGGTCATCACCCCAAAAATAAAGGTAAATGCCAAGTAATTCGGGCCATTGTCCCCATTCAGGGTGAGCATGATACCTTCTGCTTTAACGAGCCCGAATTCCATAAGGGCGTTTTCGGCGGAACCCTCACCGGGCAGTGCAATTTATCTGAGATTCATCTCAATTTAATTGACCCCCAAAACGATCGCGAACAAGAAGATGCTTTTGCTGCCGGGGCTTTATCTGTGGCAACCTTGCTGAATCATAAATTCATTGAACCCCGCTATCAATACAGCCGGGAAATTGACCCGATTGTTGGGGTTTCCTTTACCGGATTATTTGATTTCTTTGTTCATGCCTTTGGTGTGGATTGGTTGCGGTGGTGGGTTGAAGGTCGTCCGGCAACCCCGGAAGGCATCGAATTTAAGCGTCAAGAAGAAGCCTATTTGACGCGCTGGCGTGACATTGTTCATGCTCAGGTGTGGGATTATTGCGATCGCCACGGATTGCGCCGTCCTAATCGTTGCACCACGGTTCAACCCTCCGGGACCAAATCTTTACTAACCGGCGCATCTCCCGGTTGGCATCCGCCAAAAGCCCAGCGTTTTATTCGTCGAATTACCTTCGGTAAAAATGACCCCGTTGCCTTGGCTTGTATCGACTATGGTTATAACGTGATTCCCTCCCAATCGGATAAGGATGAAAACGGAAATCTACTCAATGATCCGTTTGATCCGCGTTGTTCCGAATGGTTAGTAGAAATCCCCATCGCCGTCAGTTGGGCTGATTTACCCGGTGCCGATGAAATTGATATCAGTCAATTTAGTGCCTTGGCTCAAATGGACTTTTACATGAACGTTCAAACCCACTATGTCACTCATAACACCTCGGCGACAGTTGAAGTTCGAGAGTCAGAAATTGAACTCTTGGGTAACCGGATTTATGAGGCAATCCAAAATGATGAAGGCTATATTTCCGCTGCCCTTCTCGCTCGATTTGACGATCGCCAATCGTTCCCCCGTCTCCCCTTTGAACCGATTGATAAAGCTGAATACGAGCGCCTCAGTGCCCAGGTGCTAGTTCGTCGCAAAACCGATGATTTTAAAAATGCACTCCAGCGTTATGATCTCGGCGAATTAGCTGAAGCGGGACCCGCCGGTTGCGATTCCGATAAGTGCCTGTTACCGGAAAAGAATCCCTCCTAGTTCATGATCGGATGGCATTTCGCCAGCCTATCAGGACCCGAGGTCCGAGAGGTGCGGGATGCCGACAGCGACTCCGGTGTTAAACGCGCTAGGATACCAGCAGTATGCAATACCCCCAGGGTAGCTAAATCCGGGGGGTATCCTAGCACTGACTGCATTGGCCGCTATAAGGAGATATCCCATGTTTTTAGATGAACTGAGTCCAATTTTTAAAGAAATGACCGAACATCCTGTTGCTTTTTTGGGCGGGTTTTTCTCCGGGGTATTCCAACTCAATCTCTCGGATGATCCAGTGAAAAGCTGGCTACAAGAACAAGGAGCCTCCCCTGTTGGTTCTTCCACCAGCAATAATAATGGCAGTGGAGGTTACAACAACCGCCCTCAATCTATTTCGATTGACTAATCGGTTTGGCCTATCTGGGACTGCCCCAATCTGAGGCAGTCCATTTTTTAAAATTAAAAATGTTTAAAGCGAGTCTAATTGAGTTGAATCACTAGGATGCAGGAAGTGGGAGCGTCTGGCTCCCTAGCCGGCGCAGCTCTTACCCTCCTATTAATAATTGGACGAATTATTTAGATTAATTGTTATCTGTTATTGTGGGGTATAATTTTCCGGAAATAATTATCTCAATTGCTTGTAAAATTACGCTTTATAATATATAATCTCATCAATTTTATTAAATAAATTATGGTTATTTAAGCTGATTTTTAATGCTTTTAAGGGGTAAAAGTTATTGATAAAAAAACTAATTTATTCCCCATTATTAGGAAATTACCCTCATTCTTTTACAGAAACTTGGTTTCTGGACCCTGTACCACTTATCTATCTTTTTGTCCCAGGTTTTCGGTAAATGTAGCCATAAAATCAAGGGGGTACAAAGGTAAGGACCCCGAAATAAGGGCGATCGCATTTTCCAATATTGGATTTTTAGGGGAGTTTGTATCCGGGTTAACTGATTTTTAGTCAATTTTATGATTTAGGGGGACCAGCGGGAGGTAAAACAGTATAAATACTTAAAAAAATGTTGCGTTTTCTATAGTTCCCCTAAAGTAAACCAGCCTTATCAAAATGCTTCTTTAAGATAGTAAGGAAAGACGACGGGGCATCAATCCACCCGCTCAGATCCCCCGTCGTCCCAGTAAAACCACTCCAAAGGGAGACAACAACGATGGCAGACGAAACAACAAAAAATCCCATTGAGCATACTCAGTCACTCGATCGCGATTGTACGACCCTATCCCGGCACGTTTTGCAGCAACTTCATAGCTTTTCTGCGGACGCCCAGGACCTCAGCGCTTTAATGAGCCGAATTGCTTTAGCCGCGAAACTGATTTCGCGCCGGTTAAGTCGCGCTGGTTTAGTGGAAGGCGTGCTCGGCTTTAGTGGCGACATTAATGTTCAAGGAGAAAGCGTCAAGCGGATGGATGTGTATGCCAATGAGGTCTTTATCTCCGTTTTCAAGCAAAGCGGCCTAGTTTGTCGCTTGGCATCGGAGGAAATGGAGAAACCCTACTACATCCCAGAAAACTGCCCTATTGGTCGTTATACCCTGCTTTATGACCCGATTGATGGCTCCTCGAATATTGATAGCAACCTGAATGTTGGGTCTATCTTCTCCATTCGCCAACAAGAAGGAAACGATGAAAATGGGGAAGCCTTAGATTTGCTGCAAAGTGGACGCAAGCAACTCGCCGCCGGCTATATCCTCTATGGACCCAGTACCATGCTGGTGTATTCCATTGGGACAGGGGTTCATTCCTTCACTCTGGATCCCAGTTTAGGAGAGTTTATCCTCTCCAATCAAAATATCAACGTCCCGGAGCATGGTGCAGTCTATAGCGTGAACGAAGGGAACTTCTGGCAGTGGGAGGAACCTATCCGAGACTACATCCGCTACGTGCACCGGCACGAAGGCTATACGGCTCGTTATAGTGGTGCTTTAGTCGGTGACTTTCACCGCATTCTCCATGAAGGGGGCGTGTTCATGTATCCTGGAACCATCAAAAAACCCGAAGGAAAATTACGCCTGCTGTACGAAACAGCACCCTTGGCCTTTTTAATTGAGCAAGCTGGGGGACAAGCGAGTACCGGAACTCAAGATATCTTAGATGTCGTTCCGGATCAACTTCATACCCGTACCCCGGTGATTATTGGCAGTAAAGACGATGTGGCACTGGTAAAATCCTTTATTAGCGATCACAAACAGGAGAACAAACCCGCGATCGCCACTCATTCATGATGATTTGATGACACAGTACGGCGATCAACCCTTACCTTTTAGGCCAATTCAAAGATAAGCTAAAACCTAAGAGCCAAATGAGAGAGTCTCATCCCATAGACACTCATCATCCTCTTTGAAAACATCCACAATGATAACCTGTAGTCACCTAGGAATACAACGAGATAAAACTTATGGCAATCAATCCCTTACTTCAAAAAATTGAACAAGAATACGGTCAAAGTATCTGGATGGATAATTTGAACCGAGACCTGATTAAGTCCGGTGAATTGAAAACCCTCATTGAAACCCGAGGATTGCGGGGACTGACCTCAAATCCCTCGATTTTTGAAAAGGCAATTGTGGGAAATGCTATCTACGATGATGACATCGAAGCAGGCATCCAAGCGGGTAAATCTGTTCAGGAAATTTATGAGTCGTTAGTGTTTGAAGATATTCGCAATGCTTGCGATCATTTTCGAGCCATTTACGATGAAACAGAGGGTTTAGATGGCTATGTCAGTATTGAAGTGCCCCCGAACATGGCCCTGGATAGTGAAAAAACTCTCTCAGAAGCCAAGCGCTACTACAAGGAGATTGAGCGGGAAAATGTGATGGTGAAAATCCCCGGTACTACCCAAGGTCTACAGGCAGTTGAAAAAGTAATTGCTGAGGGGATCAACGTTAATATTACGTTGTTATTTTCTGTAGACAGTTATGTAGAAACAGCTTGGGCTTACATTCGCGGCTTAGAAGCGCGAGTTAAGAGCGGTGAAGATATTAGTAAGATTTCTTCGGTGGCGAGTTTCTTTATCAGCCGAATCGATGTTAAAATAGATGAAGCAATCGACGAGAAGCTCCATCACGAGACTGAGCTCCAGAAAAAAGCCCAGCTAGAGCAAATCAAGGGCAAAGTGGCGATCGCCAATGCCAAGATTGCCTATCAAAAATACAAAGAAATCATTAACAGCGATCGCTGGCAAGCTCTCGCTGCCAAAGGAGCCAACCCCCAGCGTTTACTGTGGGCTTCTACCAGCAGCAAAAATCCCAATTACAGTGACGTCATCTATGTAGACCAACTGATTGGGCCCGATACCGTCAACACCCTGCCTCCAGCCACCATTGAAGCTTGTGCGGATCACTGCGACGTGGCAAGCCGAATCGAAAGCGATGTAGACAAAGCCTACCACCTCATCGAGAACTTGCCTGAATTCGGAATTGACCTGGATCAAGTCATGGCAGAACTCTTAGACGAAGGAATTGAGAAATTCATTCAACCCTTTGAGTCCCTGATGAGCTCTTTGGAAGCTAAAGTCAAAAAACTGGCTCCCGCTTAGTCGGGAAGGGAAAATGGGTACGGCATTGCTCCGTCACCCATTTTTCGGCTGATCCAACGGATGATTTCTCGACCCAGAGCCCGAAAGAACAGATTGATACCTCAATCTCAGGATCGGTTCTTAATGTCTGATGTCCTAACCTCTAACCTATGCATCAAACCAGATGGTAACGCTATTAGAAAACCCCCTGCGCGTGGGACTCCAACAAGATCGGATTCCCGAACCGCAGATTTTGATTATTTTCGGGGCCTCCGGTGACCTAACCCAGAGAAAACTCGTTCCGGCAATCTATCAGATGAAGATGGAGCGCAAACTGCCTCCTGAACTGACCATTGTCGGGGTCTCCCGCAGCACATGGAGTCACGAATTTTTCCGAGACCATTGCCGCGAAGGTGTCGAAGAATTTGGCAACGGGATTGGTTCAGAAGCGCTCTGGGAAGACTTTGCCAAAGGATTGTTCTACTGTCCTGGGGATATAGACAAAGCGGAAAGCTACCAGAAACTCAAAGGATTTTTGAGTGAACTGGACGACAGCAGAGGCACTCGAGGTAACCGAGTGTTTTACCTTTCCGTGGCACCGCGCTTTTTTGCCGAAGCGATTGAGCAACTCGGTGAGGCGGGAATGCTAGGCGATCGCGAAAAACAGCGCCTAGTCATTGAAAAACCCTTCGGTCATGATTTGAGTTCGGCACAGATCCTCAACCGAGTGGTTCAAAAAGTCTGCTCAGAAAAGCAGGTTTACCGCATCGACCATTACTTAGGCAAGGAAACCGTGCAGAATCTGCTCGTGTTTCGCTTCGCCAATGCAATTTTTGAACCTTTGTGGAATCGTCAGTTTGTCGATTGCGTTCAAATCACCGTCGCGGAAACCGTCGGTTTGGAAGGACGCGCTGGGTATTATGAATCATCAGGAGCGCTTCGGGATATGGTGCAAAACCACCTGATGCAACTGTTTACCCTGACGGCAATGGAACCTCCCAACTCTCTCGATGCCGACAGCATCCGGAATGAAAAGGTAAAAGTTCTAGAAGCCACTCATCTAGCTGATATTGAAAATCTCGACCTTTCAGCCACTCGGGGTCAGTACACCTCCGGATGGATGAAAGGGAAACAGGTTCCCGGCTATCGAGAAGAGGAAGGGGTAAACGAGAATTCGACGACGCCCACTTATGCGGCCCTCAAACTTTATATTGATAACTGGCGCTGGAAGGGAGTCCCGTTCTACATGAGAACCGGTAAACGGATGCCGAAAAAGGTTACCGAAATTGCGATTCAGTTTCGAGAAGTGCCATTTTTGATGTTCCAGTCTGCCGCAAAACAGGCCAATCCCAATGTATTGGCGATGCGGATTCAGCCGAATGAAGGGATTTCTATGCGTTTTGAGGTGAAAACGCCGGGACCCTCGTTGCGGACTCGCTCAGTGGATATGGATTTCCGCTACGATACCACCTTTGGTCAGGCCAATACGGATGCTTACAGCCGCCTGTTGATAGACTGTATGTTAGGGGACCAAACTCTGTTTACCCGAGGGGATGAGGTAGAGGAGTCTTGGCGAGTCCTGACACCCCTCTTGCAAGTCTGGGATGCTCCCGCTCATCCGGAGGCAGTCGCCCTTTATGAAGCCGGAACTTGGGGACCTGTGGAAGCGGAGATGCTACTCAATCGTCACGCTCGCCGCTGGCGGAGGTTGTAACTTTTGATATCTGAAGGATGAAGGGGGGGGAACCAGGAAATAGGGAACCCCTAATCGGGAATAGACCTCTTGAAGAATTACAAAGAAATTCCTGCCAACCCCCCTTAATCAGGTCAATCCGGGGAGAGTTCCGAAATTCTGCAACTCGTCTAAATAAAGCAGAGGACTCAAAACATTAGTCTTTCATCCTTCATCCTGCCCAGGAGTCCTTCTTCAACACTCACTACTCAACACTCAACAATCAATATGGCTACTCCAATTGTTGCTCTCCAACAACCGAAAGATATTTCCCTCGATGAGATTGAGTCAGAATTGGGTCGAATCTGGCTCTCGGAAAGCGGCGGAAGGGCTGCTAGCATTGCTACCCGCGCTGCAACGTTTAGCATGGTGGTGTATGAGCCAGAAGAATTCCAGCAATTGCTGGGGGCTTTAGGCTTTTATGAAGGGCCAATTGATGGCATTTACGGAGCGCTGACAAAAGAAGCCGTTAAAGAAGCCCAAATCACATACGGGATAAGAGTTACAGGTCGCATTGACCCGGAAACTTTGAAAAAGCTGCGCGAAGAGTACGATAAAATCCCTGCCGATCGCCAGAAAGTCACCAACCCCAATGCCAGAGGGTTCAGTATCAGCGAGGCGATCGCCGCTCAAAATCCCTGCCGCATTATCACCATCTGTCCCGTCCTCGGTGAAGATGAGGGCGTCACGGCTCAGGTTTCGGCCTATTGTCCCCTCCAAAAAGGCAACTCCAGCCGCTTAATTTGCTGCGAGTACATCACCCTGCGCGGCACGAAGCAAGCACTACAACGAGTCGGCGATTTGGTGGTGTCTTTGATGATTCCCTCCTTGCCGAAATTTGTCTGGTGGAAGGCAACCCCAAATCCCGAGCAAGAGTTGTTCCAAAAGCTCTCGGAATCATGCAATTGCATGATTATGGACTCGTCTTACTTTAGCGACCCCGAGTCAGAGTTTCTAAAGATGCAAAAGCTCATCGATGAAGAAACTTATATGGCGGACTTGAACTGGCACCGGCTCACTTCTTGGCAAGAGTTGGCTGCAGCGGCTTTTGACCCCCCGGAACGTCGCGCTTCCCTGATAGAACTTGATCGCGTGACGATTGACTATGAAAAAGGAAATGCCTCTCAAGCGCTGATGTTCCTCGGGTGGCTCTCTTCTCGCCTCGGTTGGGAACCCCTGTCTTACAAGGACGAGGGGGGGGATTACGATATTCGCCGCATCTCCTTCAAAGGCCCGGGCGGTCATACCATCGAAGCCGAGTTAGCCGCTATTCCCACTGCCGATTGGGGTGAGATTACAGGGGATATGGTAGGATTGCGTCTCACTTCTACCAATAGTGAGGCAAATTGCTGCACGATTTTGTGTTCAGAAACCACGGGCTGTATGCGGATGGAGTCCGGCGGTAGCGCCCAAAACTGCCGCACAGAACAGGTGACACCGTTAACGGACCAAAAGGCAGAATACCTTCTGGGTCAACAGTTACAGCGCTGGGGTCGCGATATGCTCTATGAAGAAAGTCTCTCGGTGACGACTGAGATTCTCAAGTTACGTCAGTAATCTAATTTAGTGGGGCGATCGCCAGTTTGTAAGGGGGCGATCGCCCCACTTTTTTCGGAGCACTTCCAACCCTGATGACTGATGGTGTACAATCTTCATTCTGCATTAGTGCGGCATTGGGGCGAACCCGCCCGCAATAATTTAGAGCCTTTACAAGCAGGGATTCAAAGCGGTTTGGACTGTGGCGATCATGAATATGCCAGCTATAGCAATCCTAAATCAGTTGTGGAATGGACCCTCACCCCCAACCCCTCTCCCAGAACGGGAGAGGGGAGAAGACAGATGTTATAAATCATTTAGGAATGCTATATTGCATCAAGGATTATTGTGTGGATCTGTTTTTGACGGGCTATCCCTTGGATGAGGTGAATGCCCAGCCGAACTGGATATTACCCGGCAATTGCCACAAAAAATGCTCCCGAACCCCGAAGAATTACAGGAAATTCCCGGCTTGGAAATTGCCGGATTTATGGAACCGGCAGATGAAGTGGGGGAGATTATTACGATGTCCTCAATTATGAGGGCCGGGTAAAAATTGGTATCAGTGATGTTACCGGACATGGCCTAGAATCCGGTAGGGTTATGCTCATGGTGCAAACGGCTGTGCGAACTTTATTGGCTTATAATGAAACGGGTTATATTAAGGTTTTAAGTACCATCAACCGCACGATTTATGATAACGTAGCCCGAATGAACTCGGAGAAAAACCTGAGTTTAGTTTTATTGGATTATGCGGAGGGAGTCTTAAAAATTAGCGGCCAACATGAAGAAATAATAGTTGTTCGGACAAATGGAGAAATTGAGCTAATTGATACAATAAATTTAGGATTTTCCATTGGGTTGGTGATGGATATTTCGGATTTTATTACCCAAGCCGAAGTCCAGTTAAATCCTGGGGATGGAGTGGTTCTTTATACCGATGGAATTACGGAGGCTGCAAATCAGACGGGACAGCGATATGGATTAGAACGACTGTGCCAGATTGTGTCCCAGAATTGGCAGCAGTCTGCGGAAGGAATTTGGGAAGCTGCAATTGATAGCTTGCGAGAATTTATTGGCGATAAAAAAGTATCTGATGATATTACCCTGGTCGTATTAAAGCAACGGTAAAAGGGGCAGAAAAAAGGCTAATTTTGCTGAAAAAAGGAGGGGAATTGAGGAATTCCTTCCCTTAATATTAAGTTTTCAAAATAAAAAACCGCACCTTAAAGGGTGCGGTTTTTTATTTTGAAAACCTGCTTCCGTATTAAATGGTATCGGGATCAACTCCCATTTCTATCAATTTGGCAGCAAGGCGATCAGCCTTGGATTGAGCTAATTCAGCTTGCTGTTGTGCTGCTTCATTGGGTAACAAAACCAGAGTTCCATCGGGATTGTAAAAGCGTAACCAAATGATAGAAACTTGCGTTAGAGTTCCCTCCCAATTTCCCAGCCATACCCCTAGAGTTTCGCACCATAACCAGCCCCGTTCATCGGGTTCAATGGGTTGATACTGTTGACTGGCATCCAAATGCCAACCTTGCAAAGAATTGGGATTAAAGGGGTCATAAACGAAATAATCCGGAGTTCGGAATACTCGTTCATAGAGGTCTTTTTTCGGTCCAAGGTCAACTTTTCGGGTACTGGGGGACGTCAGTTCTATAATCACATCTGGATAACGACCCTCTTCCTCCCAGACGACCCATCCCAGGCGATCGCCTGGTTCTACATCCAAAACGGCAAAGAAATCCGGCCCTCTGAAATCTCGATTTTTGGCTTGGGTACTGCTGTAATAAATAAACATATTACCCCCCATAAAATAATCATTGCGGTCCGGGAATAGGGCCGGAAATGAATCAATGAGGGCATTCATTGCAATGCGGTGTCGATTACTTTCCAAGGGTTCTCCGTCATCGAAAATTAGGTCCGTAGGAGGCATGGGAGGTTCCCACTCGGCTGTCTCTGGGACGGGGTTCGTAGTTTCTGCGATCGCCTCGGCAGACATGGCACTCTCTCCATTGAATTGCTAGATTTAGTTTAACTGAATCCCCGGGAATTCACCCAGTCCCTTCCTTGGGTCAAGTTATGGTGTGGCAGAAGATAAATCGCATCAGGTTTAATGGCAAAGTAGGATATAGTAAACCTAATTGATGGCCTCAACTGAATTAAACTCGCCTGTTATCAAAATGACTTTAGTAATTGCCGGGGAAAGAAGCGGCGTCGGAAAAACAACGATAACTTTAGCAATTTTGGCATATCTGCAACGTCAAGGGCTGAAGGTTCAATCTTTTAAAGTTGGACCGGATTATATTGATCCAATGTTTCATCATTATGTCACGGGCCGCCCTTGCCGCAATTTAGATCCAGTTTTAACTTCAACTGATTATGTCAAAAATTGTTTTAATCGCCATTCTCAATCGGCAGAATTCTCCTTAATTGAAGGGGTAATGGGGTTATTTGATGGGATTCAACCCGTGCCCCTATTAATGAATTCATCCCCCTTATTTTTTCGCGGGGATTTTGCCAGTACGGCACATATTGCTCGATTGTTAAAATTGCCGGTAATTTTAGTTCTGGATTGTAGTCGATTGTCCGGTTCTATAGCTGCGATCGCCCACGGGTATCGGACTCTGGATCCTAACTTGGAAATAGCCGGTGCAATCCTGAATCGAGTGGGAAGCGATCGCCATTTAGAACTATTACAAGATGCGTTAGAAACCATTCAATTTCCAATCTTAGGCTTGTTACGGCGACAGGATCACATTACGATTCCCGATCGCCATCTCGGATTAATTCCCACCGCCGAACTCCCCCAACTGGATGCCTTAATTGATCGCCTTGCACATTTAGCGGAAACTTGTTTTGATTGGGAACAGCTACTCCCCCTGCTAAAATCCACTCCGGCAACTCCGGTAAAACCAGCAGAAATCATCCCAAATTGGGACGGGTTTAAATCAAAAATCCCGGTGGCGATCGCCACCGATGCTGCCTTTAATTTCTACTATCAAGATAATCTAGACAGTCTCGAATCCCTAGGTGCCGAACTGATCCCTTGGAGTCCCTTGAAAGATTCAGTCCTACCCCAGGGTGTGCAGGGATTATATTTAGGCGGGGGATTCCCGGAAATCTTTGCTGAAACCCTAGCTGAAAATACGGCTGCACTCCAATCTGTCTATCAGGCAGTCGCCTCGGGAATGCCTACTTATGCTGAATGTGGCGGTTTGATGTATTTATGTCAAAATCTGGTTGATTTTGCCGGGAAATCTTGGCCGATGGTGGGAATTTTACCCACCCACGCTGTCATGGGTCCCCGCCTCAGTTTGGGATATCGACGCGCTACAACCCTTCAAGATACCCCCTTACTCGTAGCAGGAGAAACCGTATGGGGTCACGAGTTCCATCGATCGCGCCTTACCCCCGAATCCACTTCCCCTCTATTTCAACTCCAGGGATTTAATCGGTCCTCAGCAGTGACTCAGGAAGGATGGGGATTTTCTCCCTTAACAGCAACACCCCAGCTTCATGCCTCCTATATTCATCTTCACTGGGGGGGACAGTGGCAGATTCCCCAGCGATTTTTACTCAGTTGTCAAGGTTTGCTCCCGGGGTTCAAGACTTTTTTGTAAACTTTTGTAAAATCTAGTTGAAGGTTTAAAAAGGATATGTTAGTTTAATAATAGACACGGGAAAGACAAGAAAAGAAGGAGAAGAACTTAAGAGATTTGTAGGTTCCAAAGGCCGCGTGTCTCCTGTCTTGAGAACCGATGTGCAGTGAGGCCCAGGAAGGGTAAAGCTGCGTTAATTGTAAACCCTAGTAAGCAATTGTCCATCCTCTAAAACCTTTCGTCTTTTTTGCTATATATTTTGAAGAATCAGTCATTCCGTAAAAGGGTCTAGTCTTGTGACTAGGCCCTTAACTATTTTAAAGGATAATTTTTAAGGGTAAATTTAGCAGGAAGGGCATTCAGAAAATTATTCCCGCAGAGGCGATCTTGGGGGTAGTAATTTCCCTCAAATTGAATAAGAAACACCAAAACAAGCCCAGCCTGAAAACTGACTCACTGAGATCGCCGCCTCAGTCTCCTGGCAGAAAACCTCATATACGGTTAAAGTAAAAGGCGGGTGCCTCTCAAAGCGGAAAATCTTCTAAAACAGAAGCAAGGTAAAAATCGGCACAATTTCCGTAAACGCTTTGCCGATTCTCCTGATTCACCATGACCCACTCTGCTACTTTTCTATCAAAACTGATATGGAATTAGTCCGGGTTGTCATGACTGAAAACCCATATTTCACTACGCGTGAAGGGATCATCAGGTACAAAGGCCGATCTTACGATACATTAAGCTCAACTCGATCCATCTGGATTTCATCAGCTCATTAGTGATGCCAAAGATTAACCTCCCTCAAGATCCCATCTCCGACCGAAATCTGAGCACCCCCTTGTTTTTCACCCTATCTAGATTTGCCTTGCCATCGAGTGATGGTACTTGTAAGTCCCTCCAAATCACTCCCTTAATGGGCTTAACTCTAACCTTCTTATTATTTTTAGGTGTAAATGGGGGCGCACTCCTAGCACAAACGCCTAATCCGGGGGGAATTGATAGTCTCCCCGAGGGTTCTCAATTTCCCAATCCCCTGCCGCCGTCTAGCCCCCAGTTACCGGAACGTCCTCCGTTGCTACCCCCCCCGGAAGAACTTCTACAACCGCCTACTTCGGATCCTGATGCGCCACCTCTGCAAGTAGACCCCACGGGAGAAATTCCCGGGGAAATTGAAGTGCAGCGGTTTGAGGTGTTCGATAGTACGGTGTTTAGTAACGAAATCTGGGCGGAGATTTTAGCCCCGTTTACGGATCGACCCCTGTCCTTTGCCGAACTGTTGCAAGCGCGGACTGCGGTCACTCAACGATACACTCAGGAAGGGTATATTACTTCAGGGGCGTTGATTCCTCCCCAAACCCTAGAAGATGGGGTGGTGAGAATTCAGGTGGTGGAAGGGGGATTAGAAGAAATTAATGTGACGGGGAATCAGCGATTGAGTCCCAATTATATTAGTTCTCGGTTGGCGATCGCCACGGAAAAACCCGTCAATATTGACAAACTTCTAGATGCCTTGCGCCTGTTACAACTAGATCCACGGATTGAAACTATCTCCGCCGAACTTGCAGCAGGGTCTCGCCCGGGTCAAAATGTACTAGATGTGCAAATTACGGAGGCTTCGGCGGTTGGTAGCGAGTTTGTCTTAGATAATGGGCGATCGCCGAGTGTGGGGAGTTTTCGCCGTAAAGCAAGTGTTTACCACCGAAACTTATTCGGGTTTGGGGATACCCTCAATCTCTCCTACACTAACACCGAAGGGAGTGATCAGTGGGATGTCGGCTACATTTTACCCATTAATGCCCACAATGGCACATTTAGTGTCTCTCACGGTCGCACTCAGAGCGAAATTATCGAATCTCCCTTTGATCGCGTGGATATTGAAGCCAAATCTCGCAATACGGAATTTACCTTGCGGCAACCGTTGGTGCAAAGTCCTACCCGAGAATTTGCGATGGGATTAACCTTCGCCCGCCGTTCCAGTGAAACTTCCATTTTAGGGGTTAATTTTCCCCTCTCTCCCGGGGCGAATGAGGATGGCGAAACGCGAATTTCTGCTTTCCGGTTCTTTCAAGAATGGACGGGACGAAGTTCTCGGGAAGTGTTAGCCGCGCGATCGCAGTTTAATCTTGGGGTGGGCTGGTTTGATGCCACGGTCAATTCTTCGGCCCCAGATAGTCGCTTTTTGAGTTGGCGGGGACAGGGACAATGGTTGCGGGTTCTGGGTTCGGAAAACAGCGACCCCCAACGGTCCCCGACTTTGTTAGTCCGGGGTGATATCCAACTCGCTTCGCGATCGCTACTGCCTTTGGAACAATTTGGGTTAGGAGGGTTAGAAAGTGTGCGAGGCTATCGCCAAGATGCCTTATTGACGGATAATGGTGCGATCGCTTCTGCTGAACTCCGTATCCCTGTGTATCGCAAAAATTGGTTTGGGGTACAAGTGATCCCCTTTGTGGATGTGGGAACCGCTTGGAATAGCGATGGTGGAGACAATCCCGACCCAAATACCCTCGCTTCGGCAGGACTGGGCTTACAGCTTGATTTTGGGGACCGCTTACGCGCCCGGTTAGATTGGGGGTATCCTTTGATAGACAATCCATCTCGGGAGAGGACATGGCAAGAAAACGGCTTTTATTTTTCCCTGATATCTACCCCATTTTAACTGACGTGAGTCGGGATAATTCGGCTAAAGGCCGGGGTCGGAGAAAACTGTCTTGACGGGTTAGGGCCGCAGGGCCAGGGTTTCGCAACTGTAACCGCCTCCCTTGGCGATCGCTTATTTTTCTCATTCAGGGCTATTTTTTGGGTCTGATCGCACTTGTTACTCCAGAGTTATTTATGAAAATGCTAAACTCCCAGCGAATGCCCTTATCTCAGTTAAAACGGGGACTGCTGTTATCTGTTGGCCTTTTTTTATTGGCATTCCCCACCCCTGCGATCGCCCAAACTGCGGAGGAGTGGGTTGAACAAGGACGTCAACTCTACCAATCCGGTGAGTTTTCAGCAGCGGCGGCGGTTTGGGAAACAGCGGCGAGTCACAGTGGTAGAGAAGGCGATCTGTTGCAGCAAGCGCTCGCCCTGAGCAATCTTTCCGCTGCATTACAAGAATTGGGAGAGTGGGAGAGGGCAAAAGAGGCAGTCGCCCAAAGTCTAGCTTTGATTCAAAGTGAGTCTAACTCTCCCTCAGCAGTCCGGATACTCGCCCAGGTGCTCAATACCCGAGGCGGATTGGAATTTACCCTAGGACAAACAGAATCGGCGGTGACAACTTGGGAACAGGCGGCAGATGCCTACCGCCAAGCCGGGGAAAAATCCGGGGAGTATCGGGCATGGATTAACCAAGCGCGAGCTTTACAGGCATTAGGATTGTATCGGCGATCGGTAACTCGCTTAGAACAACTTCAAACTTTGTTAGCCCAGGAAACCGATTCTCCGACTCAGGTAACCTCTCTGCTTGCCTTGGGGAATGCCTTACGCATGGTGGGGAATTTAGAACAATCCGAGAGTGTCTTACGGGAGAGTTTGGCAACTGCGCAACGGTTACAGTCCCCTGCCGCCATTAGCGAAAGTGCAGTCGCCTTAGGTAATACGGTCCAGGCCCGCAAAGACGGGAAGTCTGCTCTAGCCTTGTATCAACAAGCAGCAGCAACGGCAGAATCACCAAGTACCCAGGTACAAGCCCGACTCAATGCCCTGTCTCTCTTAATTGAAAATCCTCTAATTTTCTCCGATTCCGCCTCTCAATTGCTTATTCAAACCTTGATTCCCCAAATCCAGACCCAAATTGAAGGGTTGCCAGCCAGCCGGATGACAGTGTATGCTCGAATTAAGTTTGCACAGAGTTGGGTGCAGTGGCATGAGGGTAAGTCCTCCATGAGTACGGTTCTGCCCGAGGCGGCTAAAATTTTAGCGACGGCAGTACAACAAGCCAAAAGTATAAGTGACCGCCGCGCTCAATCCTATGCTTTAGGGACTCTCGGGGCATTATACGAACGCGATCGCCCTGGGAAAGAAGCTCTAGGCTTAACTCAGCAGGCGTTGGAATTGGCCGAATATATCAATGCAGTAGATATTGCATATCGCTGGCAATGGCAACAGGGACGGTTACTACAGGCCCAGGGCGATCGCCCTGGGGCAATCGTTGCCTATTCTCAAGCGGTAACCTCTTTGGAGTCTTTGCGCCAAGATTTAGTTACGACTAATCGGGAAGTCCAGTTTTCCTTTCGCGATAGTGTCGAACCTGTCTATCGAGAGTTAGTTGCTTTATTGTTAGACACGCGATCGCCCAATGGCAAAGCGACCCAAGTCGTCTCCCAGGAAAACCTCCAAAAAGCCTTACAGGCGATCGAATCCCTGAAGTTAGCCGAACTCGATAACTTTTTTCGCGATGCTTGTATCGATAGCAATCCCATGGAACTGGATAAACAACAGGTTGACCCCACAGCCGCGATCATCTATCCGATCATCTTGGATGATCGCTTAGAAGTAATCGTTTCCCTCTCCAATCAACCCTTACAGCATTATTCAACCCCCTTATCCAAAGCGGAAATAGAACAAACCCTGATTACCTTGCGAAGAACTATAGTAACTCGCACTTCCCTGCAATATCGGGTTTACGCCAACACCGTTTATAACTGGTTAATTGCCCCAATTCAAGATACTTTAGCCAACAGTGGGGTTAAAACTTTAGTCTTTGTTTCCGATGGAATGTTTAGAAATATTCCAATGGCTGCCCTATATGACGGAAAACAATTTTTGTTAGAAAAATACAGCATTGCCGTCAGTCCCGGGCTCAAACTCACCGCACCCCACCGCTTAAAACGAGGAACCTTAAAAGCTTTAACTGCCGGATTAACTCAAGAACGGTTTGGCTTCTCACGACTCCCAAATGTGGCGATCGAAATCCAGCAAATCAATGCCGCACTCCCGGGAATTATTCTCATGGATAACAGCTTTACCCGCGATACCTTACAACAACAGCTTTTAAAAACTCCCTTTCCCGTACTACATATTGCCACCCACGGTCAGTTTAGCTCTAGTGCGGAAGATACTTTTATTCTCGCTTGGGATGATCGCATCAATGTGAATGAACTAGATACTTTACTCCGAGTGAGAAACCGCAGCAACAGTACCGATGACCTAGAATTACTGGTCCTCAGTGCCTGTCAAACCGCAAGCGGCGACGATCGCGCAGCTTTGGGACTAGCAGGAATGGCCGTTCGGGCCGGTGCACGCAGTACCCTTGCTACCCTCTGGTACATTGATGACGCAGCCACAGTTCCCCTGATGATTGATTTTTACCACTCCTTAAACCAATCCGATCTCACCAAAGCTGAGGCGTTGCGCCAAGCCCAACTCAAACTGTTGCAAAATCCTGATTATCAACATCCTATTTATTGGGCTGCTTATCTGTTAGTCGGCAATTGGTTGTAAACTAGAGAAAGGTTTATCCTTTTAAACCTGTCAATATTTCAGGAGAACTTGGCATCCCACAGGTTATTCCCTCTGCAACTGCCTAAAGGTCTCCAAAGTGGAACTTCTAAAAATGCTAGACCCGTTATTAAATTTAATTATTATTGGTCTACCTCGACTCGCTGCCAGCCTGGTGATTGTCATCAGCTTTGGGTTTGCGAGTGCCTTGTTACGAAAGCTGATTCGCCGCCTCAGTACAACCAGCAATTTAAGTCTAGATGCCTTAAAATTGCTGGAACAAACCCTCGTTAGCACAGTTTGGATTCTGGGTATCGTCACCGCCCTGGGAACCCTAGGTATTGATGTTTCTGCCTTAATTGCCGGATTGGGTCTGACCGGGTTTGCGGTGGGGTTGGCCTTAAAAGATATCCTCTCTAATCTCGTCTCGGGGGCTTTGATTTTAATTTATCGTCCCTTCCGACGTCGCGATCGCATTGCAGTCGGAAATTTTGAAGGGACGGTGATTGATATTGACTTACGTTATACCACCCTTCAAGGAGAAAGCAAAAAAATCTTAATTCCCAACTCTTATTTATTTACCAATACCATTTGTGTGATTCAAGACTCCGGTGTTAAAATTATTACAAAAACCTATTGATTTTTCTTAAACCCTGTTCTACGTGCTAACCCAGACGCTTTGTGAACGCGAACACCAATACACGCCAAAAATCTACCTCCTAAACGAGTCCCAGGCTATCAATATTTACTAGAAAACAATTCTTATTCGGGGAATTGAGTATATTTTTCAGAGAAACTGGGCTTCGGAAATGGTAAGAGTACCCTCGCATCTGAGGTGAACAGGCGACTATCTAAAGTCGGAAGGGTAGGGCGAAAAAATGATATAATCTCAAATAAATCTAAAACTGTACCCGTTACCCTAGACTATCTAAGCCCTTAAAAATGGTAAACTCCCTCAATCGCCTGTTAGGTCGTCACCCAGAAAACATCAAAGCCTATGTAGAAATCTACACTTGGCAAACCTGTCCCTACTGCATTCGGGCTAAAGTCCTCCTGAAGTGGAAAGGGGTCAAGTTCACCGAATATAAAATTGATGGCAATGGTGCCGCGCGAGTAAAAATGGCAGAACGTGCCAATGGACGCCGCAGCGTTCCCCAGATTTTTATCAACGATCGCCATATCGGGGGATGTGATGATCTGTATGAACTCGATACAAAAGCACAGTTAGATCCCCTACTAATCCTGGCACCCAATTAATTTAAGGGGGACCATTCCTCCCGAGATGAACTCCATTTAACATCTGTCCCCAAAGTTAACCCAACCCCCAAAAACTATGACTTATTTTTTTATTTATGACGGTAACTGCAACCTTTGTGTGAGTGTTGTCCAGCTTTTAGAAACATTCGACAAAGGAGACATTTTCCGGTACATTCCCATGCAGGATGAAACCAGTCTCTCCCGCCTGGGTGTGACCCCAAAAGACTGCGAACAAGGCATGATTTTAATCGATGCTGACTCCCCGGAACGACGGTGGCAGGGAAGTGAGGCGGCAGAAGAACTGGGGAATATATTACCCGGAGGCAGCCTATTCGTCAGCGCCTATCGCGCACTTCCTGGGATGAAATGGACCGGAGATCGCCTCTATGAACAAATCCGGGATAATCGTTATCAACTCTTTGGTCAACGAACGGATACCTATCACTCTAGTTATCCCGGCGACTGCGAAACCTGTAATTATCCAAGGTAATCCTAGTGGTGCAAGACCCGCAGTATCTTATACACCGGGACTGGATGAGTCAGGCGATCGCTCTCGCCCAAGCTGCCGCAGAGGCTGGAGAAGTTCCCGTGGGTGCGATCGTTCTAGACTCTTCTGGAAAGGCAGTCGCTCAAACCCAAAACCGTAGAGAACGAGACAACGACCCCACCGCCCATGCCGAAATTCTTGCCCTGCGTGCAGCGGGTCAAATGTTACAGAATTGGCATTTGAACGGCTGCACGCTCTATGTTACCCTAGAACCCTGTCCTATGTGCGCCGGGGCGATCGCTCAATCTCGTCTGAGTCTCCTCGTCTATGGTGCTGACGACCCTAAAAGCGGCGCAATTCGCACCGTTCTCAATATTCCCGATAGTCCTGCTTCCTTTCACCGTTTATCCGTCCTAGGCGGCATTTTAGAATCCCCCTGTCGAGAGCAATTACAATCCTGGTTCTCTCAGCGCCGACAGCCCCCGGTAACAAGGTCCTGAATTACCGGGGCGATCGCCCTGGGCCAAATTTTTAAACACAGAATATCTCGGGTCAGGGCATATTTGATTCTATCTGAATGGTTGCATTAGGACAGTCTTAAAACTGTCCCTTTATTCCCGTTTCTGATTAAATATTTTCAGTACAATAGACTAAATATTGGGAAGAAAATTCCCGCAATAAGTTGTTATAAATAAAGGGTAAGATAGTTTTATGTTATCTCTAAGCCGTAGTGAATTATAAATTATTTAAAAAAAATATATTATTTTTTCAATAAAATCAATTAAAAAATCCGTTTAACTTTTAAAATTACTTGGTAATTTTACCTTCAATTCCCTAGAAATACCATGCAGAATCAAACAGTTAATCCTCTGGCTCAATCCGATAAAAATCAACTCGTGAGTTCTAAAGTTTCCCCTTGGTTAGCCAGTGCACTTTATCCCTTAGGTCGTTTTATTGTTCTCCCTGCCTACTTTAAAAATATTGAAGTAATCGGGCGAGAAAATCTCCCTACCTCTGGACCCACCATCCTTGCTCCGACCCATCGCTCTCGATGGGATGGGATTCTAGTCGCTTATGCCACAGGCCGACATATCACGGGACGCGACTTACGATATATGGTCTCTATTGATGAATTTAAAGGAATTGAGGGTTGGTTAATTCCCCGTTTAGGTGGATTTCCCATTGATAGAAAACGTCCGGGGATTGCGAGTTTACGCCACGGAGTCGAACTCCTCCAATCGGGCCAAATGTTGGCAATTTTCCCCGAAGGTGCTATTTTTCAAGATGATGAAATTCACCCCCTCAAACCTGGATTAGCGCGACTCGCGATTCAAGCCGAATCCCTCCAGCCCAATTTGGGCGTAAAAATTGTTCCTATGAGTTTGGAGTATCAACCGACGATTCCCGAGTGGCGATCGCAGGTTAAAATTATAATTGCCCCTCCCTTAGAAGTTTCGGGTTATTGCCTAGATACCCCTAAAGAGAGCGGAAATCAACTGACAGCCGATTTAGAAACAGCACTGCGGGCGATCGGTCAAAATCCGGGGTAACTCGTCGGCCATTTTATCCCTTTATCACGAGAAAGATAACGGGTCACGGAAACTGAATGCCTTGTTATTAATTATAAAAAAGTGGGGTGGTTAAGTAACCACCCAATCGATTCTATTCACTTTTACCCTAACCTGCTTAGGCTAACTGCATCCAGTGAAGCAGAATGAATCCCTTAACCCGCCCCTAAGATGTCCGGGGATACCGCTTGAAACATCCCGTTTAACTCGAACGGATTTACATTTAAAACAATCCCTAAAATTTCATTGGTGCTGTTGATTTGGATGACTGCATCAGGCACCTGATTGCCATCTACATTAACGAAACGCTGATAGCTAATATCATTTTCAGTCAACCCATCAGTCAAGCCGATGCGATCGCCCTCTGCGCGGTTAAAATCGGTAATGTGATCGGCGAACTGCGGGTCCACCACCCCAACAGCGGTATCTCGACGCAGAACGAACAAATCGCCCCCTGTGCCTCCCCTGAGAACGTCAGGACCAAAATCGCCGATTAAAAAATCATCCCCAGCTTCGCCATATAGATAATCTTTGCCTTTACCCCCGCGAACAATATCGTTGCCATCGCCGCCAAAAACAACATCCTTATCATTATTGCCATTGATGACGTCATTAGCAGCGCTGCCATAGAGTTCATCCTCGCCTTTGCCGCCGCGTAAAAAGTTATTTCCCCCGGTCCCGTAGATGCGATCGCGACCCGCATTGCCATTGACGACTTCACCGGAGGCGGAACCGATGATGATATCATCTCCATCTAATGCCCGTAGTCCTAATGGGTAGGCATTCACCGCCCCAGGAGCCAATTGAACGCGCTCGACATTGGCGGTGAGGTCAAAAAATCCCTGACTGTTGGAAGTTAAGGGTTCAGAAAGGAGGGTGACTCCCTCAACCGGAGGGGCGCTCGGAGTCCGGGGGATCAGGTCTTCTAGGCTGATCGGATCCTCAATTATAAGGGGAGTCGCAAAAACTTGGGTCCAATAATGGGAGAAATTAATATTGCCGGTATCATTTCCCTGAAAATGATAGCCCACACCAATTTCGGTCACGTTTGGATTGAGGATATTGACCCGGTGTTCGGGACTATTCATCCAGTCAAGGACTACTTGTTCCGGTGTCGGTTGACCCCCCGCTACGTTTTCAGCAACCGTCTGGTAGTTGTACCCTTGACTTGTTACGCGATCGGCTGCCAACGATCCATCCAACGGATTGGTATGGTCCATAAAATCGCGCATTCCCATATTGGCGCTATGGACTTGTGCTGCCGCCGCTAATTGCGGATTGAACGTAAGAGGGGCTAAACCCTGTTGCGCGCGCTCTACGTTGGTCAGTTCGACAACACGATTGAGAAATGCTGAAGTCATCTATCTACTCCTGGTGTACATTACCTGCCTCCCGGATAGGTTGAGTTGCGATGAATGTGCTAACTCAACCCCGGTCGGTTCGAGAAAAATGGTCAAGCTAAACGCTCCCGTTCCTCCTGTGGTCTGCTGGATCGGTGGGTTTGACTGTATTGGACTAACTCTCACTCCATGTGCTATAACAAGGGAGTTCATGGGTGAAATATTAACGATTCTGCCCCAAATGCTGGGATAGTTACGCCCCTAGATAAGCGGTAGCCGTAACAAGTATAACATCCGTGAACCTCTCCCTGTTTCCTATATTTTTTGAGTTTCGTTTTTAGTTCTTGAATTTACTTTAAGTGAATAGATAAGACCTGTCAAGACTAAATATATAAATCTTTGTTAAAGCAGCAAACTTAAAAAAAGTTAATTTAATTCGGACTGATTTGCAAAAGGAAATTGATCGCAATCCCTTACAGGTGCGATCGCGATCACAGACAATTGACAGATAATTACTGATTCTTTGTTAGCTTCCTAGAAAGGCCGGAAGAATCGCCGCAGATTTTCCCAATTATATGCAAAATTGATTTAATCGAATCTCACTTAAACAACTGCATCATTGCTAAAATAATCTGATGCTGTCAGGTAGAGAAAAGGTAAGAAGATCGCCTGAAGCTGAATCTCTTTGAGAAATTTACAGCCCACATAAAACAGGGGGAGAATAGGCCCGAAACTCAACCCCCTCCCCCTTTATCCTGCCTTCGACGGGGACTAAACCGCTAAAGTCAAATCCCAGCTGTTCAGTGTTCCCATATCTCCTGGAACACTATCTCTGACCCACAACTGCCAGACCCCCTTAGCGGATTGATTGCAAAGCTGGCGCAGGGTTGGGGTGGTCTGTATGGAGTAAGTTTTATTCAACTGAGTTTGACACCCCAGGGTCCGGCTTTGCAATTGCACAAAATGACCGTTGGGCGCAATTAAGTAAAGTTCCAAATCTCCGAGATAGCTGTGTTGGATATCTACCGTGACTCGGATATCACCAACGACACTCGAATCGGCAACAGAGATTTCGCTCATTAATCCAGGGCGATTATTGCTTCCGAAAACGTTAAAGGGAAATAAGCTCGCTTGATTCGCTTCAAAATCAGGAATTGCCTGCCGACGAGTGTTGCGTTCCTGAATCGAATGAGTAAGCTGTGTCGGCATTACAAACAGAAGCTGAGCCCGTTTTACTGCATTATACGCATTCACTTTTCCATAGCCAAACCACTGAGAGTGACCCTTACTATCATAAGTGCCATAGCGATTGCCGAGTTGAATATCGACACCAGTATCGATAATCTTATCCGCACTTTGCTCTAAAATCTGCTTGACCTGAGCCGCCGTCAAGTGAGGATTCACAGAAAGGACTAAAGCAGCCACACCGGCAACCACAGGACAGGCACTGGAAGTCCCCCCGAAATAGCCTGTATAATCTCCGTCATCGTAACCGAGAGACCCGAGGCGATCGGTTGTGAAAATACCCAAACCTGTTAAGTACCCCTTAATCTCTGGGGGGGTGTTCACCGAGCCCATTTCTTGAAGCCACATTCCCGGAGGTGCGTTATTACTCGGAGCACAAACGGAGATGGAACTCCCCCAGTTACTATAGGCTGCCTTTTTATTCAGGCTGGTGCAAGCCGCCACGGTGATGACATCGGGATGGACAGCAAAACCACTGAGCCATTTAACTGACCCGGTGAGTACGTTATTGGGCCAGCCACTCTCGTTAACGGTGCCAGTGGTGGGACGGTTGGCATTGCCTGCGGCAAAGACGATAACACAACCCTTGCCATTGCGTCCTTGGGTGGCGGCTCGGGTAATGGCAGCTCGTTGACGCAGAGAGAGGGGAAAATATACCGCAGAAGCCCCCCAACTACAGGAAATCACTGAGGCTCCTTTGGTCACGGCCCAATCAAAGACTTGCTCGATGGATTCGTCATCTAAGTAGCCGGTGGTTCGGATTGGCATCAGGGCGCAACCGGGGGCAACACCCACAATACCGACGCCATTTTCTTCGGCAACGGCGACTCCTGCACAGGCGGTGCCGTGGTTGTCTGACTCTCCTTCGGGGAGGGGTAAAAAGTTTTTACGCTTAAAGTCTTTGGGGGCGACGACTTTACCGGGGCCTTGGAAATCCGGGTGATTGAGGTCGATCGCATCATCGGTGACGGCAACTACCACAGAACGGATGCCTCGGGTAATATCCCAGGCTTTTTCTGCCTCAATGTGGGAACCGGGGGCGAGGTCTTGTCCTCCTTTGTTATGTAAATACCACTGTTTGTGATAGAAGCTGCTGCGCGGCAGGTAGTGGTTTTGGGTCGTGATGACGATGTTGGGTTCGGCGGTGAGAACCTCGGATTTTCGCATCAGCCGGTTGGCAATTTTGATGGGGTTTTCCGTGGCAGTACGACGGAGGTAGCTAATAAAGGTGTTGGGGATGCCTCCGATGGGTTTGGCGAGGTCAAGTTTTACGGAATCAGCGATCGCCTGGCGTTGGGTTTCATCTACGGTTTCAGCAAATTGAATCGTGACCTCATCGGTGAGGTAAACCCGCATTTGCGGATTGTTATCCACTTTATAAACATGACTGACAAAGGCGACTTCTTTTAAATTACGCACCCAAATCATGACCTTTTCTAGGTCCGCCTCGTCCACGGTAAATTCTTCTAAATCCGTATTAGGGAGTTGCTGTTGGTGGGTGGCAGGAATTTGCCTAAACCAATCTTTGGGGGCATTGGGTTCGAGGGGGCGGACTGTAAAGCGATCGCTGAGTTTTAATAGGAGTAATTCTTCTCCGCCTCGTTGCAATAGGGTCCCGAGACTTTCATCGGATACGCCGATTGCTACGGGATTGGATTCAGAGGCATCTGACCGATAAACTTGACCAGTCATTGGATGTATTCCTTGCTGATTTATCTGTTGGCTAAGGAGTTTTATTCATTTAGCCAACGGATAAATCAGTAAGATTGTAGGTGGCGCAGGATTTGAGGCGATCGCCGTGCAACGCGAGCACTTGTGTGCAGCGCTGTCCGTAATTCTGCATCCGGTGATCACCAAGTTTCGGGCGATCGCCCCAGGTTGAGCGAAATTTGCACCGACTGGGAGAGGAACTCCTGAATGCATAAATATAAGTCCCATTACTTTTTTTGTAGAGATTGCCTAAAGAAACCGAGTTTTTAACCTTTACTGTTACTGTCTTAATACTGAACCCACCCCCCAGGCGCGGGTTAGTCAATTGCCGAAACACTCATCCCTGATTCTGGGGTGGCGATCGCTAAGGGCCTCCCCCGGGGAGAATCCACCCCTTAAATTTTTCTCATTTCCAGTTTCCTCAACAAGCCGGGACATTGCAATGTTAAGATACCTAAAGTTTTTATCGCTCTGGTGTTCTCTCCGCACACAAAGGTACTTTATGGGATCTGCTGTGAAAGTTCCCCCGCTCGGTTTCGCGGGTTTATTGTCCATACCCCTTTTAACAGGATTAACCCTGTTTTCTCCGCTACCCCTTCGGGCGCAAGGACTGTCTCAACCCGATGGATTAGATGGATTGCAGCCCTCTAAGCGCCCAACCGAAACCCTAACGCTTCCAACTCCGACGCAGCGGGGGGCCACATTCCCATTGCAGCCAACTTCGCAATCCATACCCCCACCGGAGGGCGTCACTCTACCCGAAGACCCCGAGGATTTGCGCCGATTAGCTGCGGATAGCACCTTACTCAGTATGGAGGCGGGGCAGCGCTTAATCCAAGAAGCTAAGGAATCTGCTGCCGCTCAACAGTACGACCCAGCCGTAAGTAAGCTGCAACAATCCAGGGAGATTTTTAATCAACTTTCCACTTTCCACCAACAGCTTTATACCAGCTTTACCGGCATTGATAACCGCATCGCCAATAACCAACGAACGCTCGCGGCAGAAACTGCCCAGATGCGAGACGAGGCGAGTTACGAACTAGCGGTGGTCCATAGCGCCCAAAATAAACCTGAACTCGCTGTCCCCTTACTCATTCAGATTGTGGGGTCTCAACAGCCAACCCGAGAACTCGGTCGCCAAGCCTATCAGTTGCTAAGTGAAATCGGCTTTGTAGATATCCCCAAGGAACCTACCAGTTCGGATGCCGCAGAAGCCGATGCCGTAGAAGCCGATGCCGCAGCCGATGCCGCAGCCGATGCCGCAGAAGTGGATGCCAACACTGAAGTCTCCCCGGAAGAACCCCGTATCAATCCTCAACAGACTGGACTGTTAAGCATTCAAGCGGGAAATCGGTTGATGGAAGAAGCTCGACAATCTGCCGGTGCGGAACAGTATGAAGACGCGGTGAGTAAACTGCAACGGTCCCGGGAGATTTTCAATCAGCTGTCTAATTTTTATCAGCAGCTTTTTACGAGTTTTTCAGGAATCGATAACGCGACGGCAGAAAACCATCGGATCCTGGCAGCGGAAACCGCTGAAATGCGTGATTTAGCCACATACGAACTGGCCCTCGTGCATCGGGTGCAAAATCAACCGGCATTGGCGGTGCCTTTGTTGATTCAGATTATCCGTTCTCAGCAGCCAACGCGAGAGTTGGGGAAAAAAGCCTACGAGCAATTGTGGGAACTGGGTTTTGTGGATGCGCCCTATCCTGGAGGACGCCAGAGTTCCTCGGGGCTTCAGTAACACTGCGCGATTGCCTAGGGAATTTTGCGAAATTTACCCCCCTTGTTTTCCCTGTTCCGGTGGCGATCGCCCTTCTACAATTAAATTAGACTACTAATATGAAGTATGGACAGGAGTAACAATGGTTAGCCCGGATCAGGTAAAGGCAATGATCGAGGCAAAATTGCCCGATGCTCAGGTGAAGGTTGAAGATTTGACTGGCACCCGAGATCACTATCAGGTCATCGTCATTTCTTCCCACTTTGAAGGACTACCCCGAGTGCGGCAGCATCAGTTGGTGTATGGTTCCCTACAAGAGGCTATGTCCACAGAGGCGATCCATGCGCTAACCATGAAGACTTATACCCCTAACGCTTGGAGTGAAGTCTCTGGGGCCGTCTGATCACTACCCAGTCTCGTCAAGCTGTCAATACGGGCGATCGCCCTGGCTACTCCCGTACCCAATTCTGGCACAGTAACACCCCCTTACCTTAACGAACACCAATCATGACTATAACTCCCGAACTCAAAGAGCGAATTGACAATATCGTAAACCGTAACAAAATTACGGTTTTCCTGAAGGGAACCAAGCTGATGCCCCAATGTGGTTTTTCCAACAATGTGGTGCAGATTCTCAACACCTTGGGCGTTCCTTACGAAACCGTTAACGTTCTAGAAGACTTTGATATTCGTCAGGGGATCAAAGACTATTCTAACTGGCCTACCATTCCCCAGGTCTATGTTAATGGGGAATTTGTTGGGGGTTCTGATATTCTTATCGAACTCTATCAAACCGGTGAATTGCAACAAATGGTAGAAGTTGCTCTGGCTTCTTAATCTGAAGCCATTTAAGGTTTAACACCACGGTTAAAGTGTTTTATTTTAGGGTTAGAAAGGGTTTGATTGATCAAGCCCTTTCTATTTTATGAAATCTTCCAATAAATAGTCTTTAAATTATTAATACATTGCTCAAGAAACCCAAGCATCAATAGCGATCGCGCTATGATGCTGGTTGTGGGTTGGGATCTCCTGTCAAATTCCCAGGGGAGGTGTCAATAGTAGCCCCTTTCAGGTTGAGGCTGGGGCACCATCTCGAAATTAGACGGGTCATGGAGAAAGCGAATCACTTCTTCCTCAAACCTGTGGATGTGAAAGGCTTCGATGGTATTCGTTTGTCTCAAGGCGGCAATATACCCTTCTAAATAAAGGCGGAGGTCATCAATGCGATATCCCCGGTTCCACATATCCACAAGGGAGTCAGTGAGCTTTTGATAATGGCGAATGGTTGCAGTATCTTGAAGCATAATTAAAACCTCGAATGGTGTAAAAGTTAGCAATTAGCCGGTAGCCAAAGTCCGTTGTTTCTTATCCTTGAGCTTTAAAGTCAGTGCCAACCCTAGGGTTGGTACTCCCGGATCCAGACTGATGAACAAGCCGCTCAAAAAGTCTTCAGCGGCAACGCCCAGCAAATCTCGGAGCCTTTACTCTACCCAAGGGAAAAATCTGGGGATCGGGGGATCGCCCAAGAGAACTCGGTCTGAGGTTACACCGGATCACTGCGCTACTCTTATTTTAGTGCCATTTTCAGGAAGGGTCTGGTTATTGTGGCATTGCGATCGCCCAGGGCACAAACTTTTTACCTGGATCGCGGCTTTTTTGGAATTCCTTAACCTTTATGGGGGACTCAGAGTAGCGGAAGTTACAAAACCCTGACAAAAGGTTTGCTAACCTAAATTTCACCGACGTGAAGGAAACAACTCAGTTGTGGGATCTGTTTGCATTTTAATTGTGGAAGGCAATCCTCATCTGCGATCGCTGTTAGGGTGGCACCTACAGCAAGTGGGATATGGGGTTTATCAATCAGCGGACATCCGTCATGCCCGAGAAATTTTCTATAATCGCCATCCGACTCTAGTCATCCTTGACAACGAATTACCCGATGGCGATGGTTTGGAATTTTGCCGTTGGCTCTACCAGCAGCAAGAAACGTTGATTTTAATCCTATCGGCTCGCAATACCGAATCCGATATTGTAGAAGGCTTGAAGTCAGGAGCCGATGACTACCTGAAAAAACCCTTCGGGATGCAGGAATTTTTGGCCCGTGTCGAATCCCTGGTCCGACGTCATCGCCGGATGACACCACCGGCGAGCTTAGATTACGGAGACCTGCAAATTGATTTAGTCCAGCGCCGGGTTCGCTATCAAGAGGACGCGATCGAACTCACACCCCAAGAATTTAGTCTGCTCTACGTCCTCGCTCAAGCTGGGGGCCTGCCCATGAGCCGTCCGGAGTTGCTGCGCCGAGCATGGCCGGATGCCATTGATAACCCCCGCACTATTGACACTCATGTGCTCTCCCTGCGGAAAAAAATCGAAACTGACCCCCGACAACCGAGCCTGATTCAAACGGTTCGTAATGTTGGGTATCGGTTGAATACTGAAATGCTCAATGCGACTCTCCCCCCGCAAATTGAACAAGCGGGGAAAAAAACCCTGATGCGTCAGTTAACTCAAGTCGGCGCGGTTCCTCTGTCTCACGGTTAAAGTCCCTTGACGCCTACAAGGGAATCGGTCAATTCCCCCAATTCATTCCCACTCCGAGGCCGCCTCTACTTCCGCTTGGACGATCGCCGAGCGTAACTGGGCTGAGTCGATCTGCTCCTCTAGCAGGTCCTCAAGGAGGGTACCCTGGTGTAAATATAATAAGCGGTTGCAAAACTGTTGGGCGAGGTCGAGTTGGTGATTGACCATAATCAGAGTGGTCTCCGTGTTCAGGGCCACTTCGGATAAGACTTGTAGGAGGTGGTTCGCACGACCCACATCTAAGGCGGAGGTCGGTTCGTCTAGTAACAAAATCTTCGGTTCAATGACTAACGCGCGGCATAAGGCTACAAGTTGTCTCTGTCCTGCCGAGAGCTGCATTTCTGTTCGTCCTAGCCATTCGGCAGGTAGATGTAGGCGATCCATCCAATGTGAAACTCTCTCCTGAATCTCTGGGGATTTAATTCCGCGTAGATTCAGGGGATAGGCGATCGCCTCCTTGACGGTCATGCCTAAAAGTTTTGAATCTTGCAGGACTAAGGTCACTTGCTGACGCAGTTGCAGTACCGGGATTTTCCGATAATCTTGGCCCTCCAGGTAAAGGGTGCCACTGCTCGGGTCAATCAGTCGAGCCATGAGTCGTAACAGGGAAGTTTTTCCCCCACCAGATGGGCCAACAATGGCAAGACGATCGCCCGGGTAAACTTCAAAACAAATCTCATTCAGGATGGGTTTTTCCACCCTCGCCCCTGCGATCGCCGCTTTCAGGCTGACCCGATCCAGCCGCAGTTGAGCATTTCGTTCTGTTGGCAAGAGTTTTTTTATCTTTAAAATTCATCTTGATCTAGTCTAATCTTATCGGGCTTGTCCCCTTAAAAAAGGACCCAGACTTGCGGTACTTTGCCCTTAACTCCCCAAAGTCACTGCCGTGGCGATCGTCCAAAGATCCACCAGTAACAACAGCATGGTAAATCCTAGCAAAATAAAATACATCCAAGGTTGCGCTAACGGACGTACATCCCGGGTATCAATTCCCGTTTTCGCTTCCACAATTTTGACCAACTCGGAAAACCCTACCACCCGCATCGGCAACAGATAACCTTGCCCTGATTTACTTACAAAATAATAAACCAGCCCCCCTTGGCCGGTGGTGCGCGGTTTAAGCTGCGCTACCTCCTGCCACGGCAACATCCAGCCTTTACGCAGGACACGGGGAACCCACTGGGGATAGGTGACTTGAATTCCTTCTGCATTGGCGATCGCTCGTTCACTCAGCGCTCCATACAGGGCCACCGCCCCCATTGCCAAACCCACCCACAGCACCCCAGGAGAAATCGCGGCCCCAGTTGCTTTGGACAAAAACGGTAGAGGCAGGGTGAGGGCAATATATAAGCTCAACAGCGTGATCCGAATTAGAGGAGAAATCCGAAATTCCCGGACTTCCATCTCTTGGGTTTCACCTTGCTCGCCTAGTTTGTTGACAGGAGCCATTTTAATTCTTTTAAAAAAATCAGAGCATTTCAGGCCGGTTTAATACCAAATCTGGTATTAAAAAGTCGGTTTTCCCTTTAGCCCGCTTCGACGGGCTTTATCCGTAGAGCTTCCAGGGTTTGGGCTGTGGGTTTTTCTTATAAAAATCGGCTAGGGTATCACCCCTGTAGAGACGCGAAATTTCGGGTCTCTACAGTTAGGTATGGGGCAAACCTAGACCGGGTTTTTCCCGAGGGCATCAACGGGGATTAAGGTAGATATTTTTGCACCACCGTCCACCCCGTCCAGGATACCCAGGCCAAGGCCACAAATAAAATGGCATTGCTTGTCACGTGAAGCGATCGCGCCCATTGACGCCCCGGCGCGATCTGATGCGCACTCCAGGCCGACAGGATCACCAGTCCCACTACTAACAATCCAGCCCCTAAATGGACAGAATGACCCAGGGATCCATAATGGCCCAGAGTACCCACAATCCCCACGGCCAAGAGTAGCAAGACTAGAGCTACTAGCGCCACACCGAATCCATAGTGGAGCGATCGCACGAAAATCCGTCCTTGTTTACGGGAGAGACGCGCGCCGTACATCCACACCCCACTCACCGCGAGTAAGCTGTAGGCGAGTATTGAAAAACCCATTGACCAGGCTGCGATTTTCCACAACCAGAGGAAAGAAGGCAGATCCACAAACTATTATCCTAAACAGTGACCTAACTGGTCCGTTTCCGGTGAATACTCTTGCTGAATACTCGTTCCAGTCAAATTTAACGATAACACTCGTTTACTCGGATGGGTTAATGCCACCCTGATTTTTGATTCCTAGTTTTTCAGCCCAGGAAGTAGCTTATTAAATGATAGAGGGTTGCAGTATTAGTAACACAAGCAACCCTTAAAACCTATCTATCTTCATCTTATTAAACCGAAGTTAAGGCAGTCATACAGAAGGGATCACTCAAAGCTATCCCTTTATTATCAATGGGGGGATTTATAAGGGGACGCTTGGGCATTTCCTGCCGTTCTGGTGTAGAAGATTGTAAAGAGGGATCACTCTCATCCATGACTCGGAGCCGCTGACAGGGAATTCTATCGGATAAAATAGCGCTAGCCATCATCCCCGTATGAATTTCTAACAAGGCTTCTGGGAATGCTTCAAAAACAAGACGCTGACCCGGAAACACAACCCGCTCAAAATACCAGTTGGGAATATTAGTAACCCGAGCAATCTGGATTTTGCTAGTGGCATTGACATAGCAGCAGAGAATTTGACCTCGGCGGTCAGCTGGGATGGGATCGAGGATTTGAGCCATAACCTTTGGAGGAGCTTTTTTCAAAAAAACTTTATACCCTCTAACCCTAACACTAGCCGATCCCCGCAAGCTGTAAACGCGACTACCAACTGAAGAGGATCTGGCAAAATTTTTGGCGTTGCACATCTATGGTATGATTGCATTAAACAGGGGTCCCATCCTTCAATTAGGCAGGGGTACAGTCTTATGTTTCAGGTAGTACAGAAGCAATCTGATAGAAATCCTTAACATTTCTACAGATTTTGAATAACATAAAGTTTTTCTATGGAGGCGGGCTAGATAATGTCTTAATCGCGTGTTTTCTCCTTCTACCCGAGTCATGTAGGGCTTGCTAACTATATGGTCAAGTTCATCAATAAATTGAGGGTAAACTGCATAGCCATCCGTCACATAAAAAAACATTCCCAGCCTCGAATGATTTTCCATAAGGGTTTAAATGTTTCAGAGGATCTATCCCCGACCACAAAAGCTAAAATTCCTGGAAACCTTTTGTCTACAGCCGTCCAGACCCAGACTTTCTGTTTTTTTTACCCACATAAGTCTGTAACTCATCAACTTGAGAGACTTCAAGAATCTCTTGATAATCTGGGTCAGGTGGTAAATTATTGGCCGCAGCTTTTACCCAATTAATAACGGTATTATGACAAACTCCAGTTAATCTTTCTATCCGTCGAAATCCGTTACCTTCAACATAGAGATGTAAACAGTGTCGCTTGACTTCTTCGGGATAACCTACTGGAGAATAGACGTCGATAAATTGACGACCACAATCCTTACATATATGGTTCTGTTTTCCTCTCTTTAAGCCATTTTTACTGATATTGGTGGACTGACACTTAGGACAAATCATATTCTCTAGGGGTAGAGGCTACCCCCTTATCATACCATAGGTGTGCAACGCCCATTCATCGGGTTTACCGGCACTCCCATCGAAGCCACGGACAAAAACACCAAACAGATTTTCGGCGACTATATCGACATCTACGACATTCACTGGGCCGTTGAAGACCGGGCTACGGTCAAACTTTACTATGAAGCTCGACTCGCCAAAATCAACCTAGACGAGAGCGAAAAACCAACCATTGACCCTGACTTTGAAGAACTAACCGAAGCCCAGGAGCAATCCACTAAACAGCAACTCAAGCGCAAATGGGCACAGTTGGAAGCGATGGTTGGCGCAGAAAAACGACTCGCCCAAGTGGCCCAAGATATGATCCAGCACTTCGAGAACCGTCTCACGGGAATGGAGGGCAAAGGACTAATTGTCTGCATGAGTCGCCGCATCTGTGTTGACCTCTACAGCCAACTGATCGCACTGCATCCGGACTGGCACGATGAGGACGATAGCAAGGGTGCCATTAAAGTGATTATGACCGGCAGCGCCTCCGACCCGCTAAATTTCCAGCCTCACATTCATTCCAAGAAAGCCCGAGATGCGATCGCCAAACGGTTACGCAACCCCAACGACCCCCTCAAGCTCGTGATTGTCCGGGATATGTGGCTGACGGGATTTGATGCGCCTTGCTTGCATACCATGTATATTGATAAGCCCATGCGGGGTCATAACCTGATGCAAGCGATCGCCCGAGTGAATCGGGTGTTTGGTTCTAAGCCCGGGGGACTGGTGGTGGACTATCTGGGGATTGCCCAAGACCTCAAAAACGCGCTTAAAGATTATACCGAAGGAGATCGCACCGAAACAGGCATCCCCATCGCGCAAGCAGTTGCCGTCATGCTAGAAAAATACGAAATCGTGGGGGCGATGTTTCACGGCTTCGATTACTCTGCTTTCCAGAGCGGCACTCCACCCCAACGGCTAACCGTTTTGAATAACGCCACCGACTGGATTCTACGTCCCGAGTTTGCAGCGGAAAACGGCATCCAGCGCTACATCCAAGCGGTTACCGAACTGTCCAAAGCCTTCGCGTTATGCGCTAGCGAAGATGAGGCGATCGCCATTCGAGAAGACTTAGGCTTTTTCCAAGCAATTAAAGCCACCCTCGCTAAACATACCGTCGAAGGCAGCAAAACCAAAGCCGAACTAGATGCAGCAGTGCGTCAAATTGTCACCCGGGCGATCGCTTCTGACCCGGTTATCGATATTTTTGCCACTGCCGGACTCGGCAAACCTGAAATTTCCATCCTCTCAGATGAGTTTTTAGAAGAAGTGCGCGGACTGCCTCAGAAGAACTTAGCTTTGGAGATGTTGAGGAAGCTGCTCAATGATGAGATTCGATCGCGCCGTAACGTGGTGCAGTCTCGGCAGTTCTCGGAGATGCTGGAAAATACCATCAAGCGATATCAAAATCGCTCGATTGAATCGGCACAAGTGATACAAGAACTGATCCACCTGGCTCAAGAGATTCGGGATGCTAACCGCAGAGGAGAAGACCTCGGTTTGACTGAAGACGAACTGGCTTTTTATCATGCCTTGGAGGTGGATGATAGTACAGTGCAGGTGTTGGGAGATCCCACACTCAAGGCGATCGCCCGTGATCTAGTTACCGCTATCCGAAACAATGTATCTATTGACTGGACGGAACGGGAAACGGTTCAGACTAAAGTTCGGGGGATTGTCAAACGGTTGTTACGCAAGTATGGCTACCCACCCGCTAAACAACAACAGACCACGGAAACGGTGCTCACTCAAGCCCAAACCCTTTGTAAAGACGGGGCGGCTTGAAGAGGCGATCGTACCGGTATCCGCTTTATCCTTCTTTTAACGTGGCTCATATCCGGGCTTTATACCAAATCCGGGTATCAAAAGTCGTTTTAATTTCATCTGATGTTTCCCGGACCAAAGCATCGGTCCGGGTTAGGGTGGGGTCCACTAAGTTGAGCTCTTTTTAACAGACTTATAACTAGGGTTTGCTGAAAAAGTTATAAAAAGGAGGGGGCGGGCAATGAACCAGAGACCCAGTTTCTTCACGGTATAAGCAGGGTTTTACTTCGAGTTGTCAATTCATATCTCAAGTTAGTCCTTAAGGATAAAATTACAAGAGTTTGGAAAAATTGACACAAAAAAAGACAGTAAAACTGCCTGAGCAGTTTCACTGCTGTTGAGCACTAAAAACGTAAGATTAATAGAAGTTTCCGAAGTATTAGATAACTTAGTCATGATTCGATTCAGACTAAATCTTCTTTTACCCTGTCCAAATTTCCCTTCAATTTCGTTGCAAATTCGCTCATCTTCTTGGGCTTGTTTTTTAGCTTGAAGGCTGACTTGGGCCGGAGGTCTCCCTAATGGAGGACCGCTCAATCTAATTCCTCTTTCTTTACACCACGCTCGATTGACTCGGGGGCGATAAATTTTATCTGCGTGAACCGATTCCGGGTAAAATCCGGTATATTCTTTGTAAGATTCTACTTGACTAATAAAATCTCCACTTTCATTATAGTTTTCCCAGCTAATTTTGTCGAGAAATACATATCCTTCTACACAACTAACTGATAACTTGGCTCCGAATTCTGTAGGACTTCCTGACTTGTCTCTAACGATTGGAGGGATAGGAGGTTGGGTTAAACTGACAATTCGATGTTCGGTTCTTTTTTGATTATTTGACCACCTCCAATGCTGTTGACGATAAATTTCGCTTGAGACCAATAAATTCCTGTATTTCCTTCTGTTTAAGAGTTCTAGGCTGGCCCTGTTCTCGATTAACTTCTCAATATGTCCCAAATTTCGTTTGATATATGGCAGTTATTTTTTAACGAATTCTCTCCTTTCTTGAACAGATAACTTCCTTTTTTATCGAATTTTAAATAATCTTTTCGAGCCTTTCTTCTGTAAGTTCTTGATTTCTTGTCTAGGTTATCCTTCAGGGATTTATATAATAAGCCTATGATAATTTCGGTAGTTTCTCTCCCTTGATTTAACAGGTCCACATCCGTGGGCTATTTGATATCCGCAGGGGAAACCGTTGCATCCATTAATAGCTGACCTCTATTTACTTTGGGGTTTTCGGCCTCTTCTAACTTTTTTGTGCTGGGGCCCTCCGGATTGAGTCCTAGACTTTTTTGGACGATTCTTCGATTAATTTTTTGAAGCATAGCCGGAGTAATTCTTTTACGAAAATGAACCATCATTGAGGGGTCAAAGGGCGCTTCGTTCTGATAACTATTTTCTCCAATAAAATACTGTAAGTAAGGTTTGGCTGGCACTTCTATTTCTTCAGAGAAATTTTGGGCATATTCTGACTCAAAGCAAGGACCATGGAATTAGCTTCGACAGAACTACCCAACGATTTTCTTCACATAGCTGGACCCAATGAGGGAAGTTCAAAGGCTTCTTCTGGCCCCAGAGGGTTTTGTGATTTTCGATACATTTTTCCGGCACAAATGCACAAAAATTTCCCATTTTACCTCTTTTTCCGGTCCTTTGTGTCCTGGCAATACTTCTAAAATCCTTGTACAGTCAGCATTTCGCTTCTTTTCAGCAAGCCCTAGCTATTCATCTTCCCAAAGACTGAGAAACGGAATACCTACTGGAAAACTTTAAATCATCTAGATTGCTTCGTCAGTAGATTTTTTTTGAGTCGCGACTGATTCAATGATATCCCCCAGCATTAATGATGTGTAATTAAAGAGAGTGACAACTTCAGCGGTGGCTTCTTCTGCTAGTAGGTTAGCCGCCGGTAAGGTTTGAATATAACGGTGATGGATCTTGGGCTTATCCGCTGTGATGCTGAAATGACCCAAGACACTTTTGTTGTTTACTTCTAAAAGAAGTTTATAAACTTCGGGATAGGCTTGGGGGTGAATTTCAAAGGGAAGTTCTAGGAAATATTGTAACAAGAGGATATTTTGTGTATCTTCCTCATTTAAAGGGTAGAAGGTACAAGCCATCTCCCGAACGCGATCGGCAGAATCATGATCCAATTGAGCTACCAGAGTATGATAGGGAATTTCAGGCGATCGCTCGATCAACTCAGCCGGATATCCCAACCCTTGAATAATCTCTTGGAGATACCCTAACTCAACTAAATGCCGAGCATAAATTGCTTCTAAGTTCATCTAAAACTCCCGCTTGTACAATGATTTGAGAATCAAGGATGCTTGTTCATTAGGTTTCCCATTCAGACGATAGAGTGCCTTGGGTTCGCATCCGGTGGCGTGAATAAATAGTTCCACCCTAGCGCTGGACACCCGGAATTGTTCCAGTTTGCTCGCCTTATCTGCCGGTAAATCTCCAGGCAGAGGAATATGAGCGTTCAGTTTATTCACCATTTTAAAGATAGTGCCGGTATGTCGTTTCCGTTCCTGCAACTTGGCTATATCTGATTTATTGGCATTAAACAGCCATTGAGAAAATGTCCCCGTTTCTCCCTTAGCTTGACCTTCTGCGGCTTTCTTCCGACCATATTGTTTTAAAGATCGCAAGAAAGGCAGACTGAGATCAACCCCCGCTGCACTTGCTTTCAGCGCGACCCCAGCTGTTGCCCCAACCCCTGTTAAGTTAGCAATACTGCCTGCAATTTTAACAGCATCAGAACTCAGGTGAATCGATTGGCGAATAATCCGCTTTTGGTTACCTGACGTAAGTTCATCCGCTAGATCCACTTCTTCAATATCTTCCTGACTTAGCCCAGTCCCCGTTGCATAAGCAGCCATTGTCCCTTGCTTAGTCGCAATCTTTGTTGCGGCGTCATTAATCTTCGGGGCAGTGATGTTAACTTTATCTTGTAACTCCGCTTTTTCTTTGATGATTCCTGAGCGGAATAGAGTACCATTGAGCCGATCATTAATCACCTCAATCTCTTTTTGTTTCGTGTTAATTTGGCTAGAGTGAAGTTTAATCGCCTGCTGATTGGCTTTTATGCCTGCTTGATCGGGAGTTTTGCCAGCTTGGAGCTTTGTATTTTGTTGCTCCAAATTCAATTTATCCGCTTCGAGTTGCTGCCGTTCAGTTTCTAGTATCTGTTTTTTATTTTCTAATTCAGTTTGTTCTGTAGACAGTTGAGTAATAGCTTGCTGGCGAGATTGATTTTTTGCTTCTTTAGCACTTTTACGGGTTTCCAGGTTGGTGATTTCAGCTCTTTGGGTAGCATATTCTTTTTTCGCGGTACTGATTTTTGTTTGATCGCCTTTCCCTCCGGCTTCTAACCCTTTAATAAGATCCGATGAGGCCGTTCGCATTTTACTCCAGTGGTAAGCTGATGTCGCCAGATAATAGCTTTCCATGATCATCTTGACGGCATTGATGGCAATATCCAGTCCAGGAACAGCATCAGCCAAACCCCCAACCGGGCCATTAAAAATTTCAATAAAGCTCTTAATGCTGTCCACGACCCCTTTTGCGGTTGACAAAGCACCGGAAATAATCTCCGAGCCCACTTTGGCATACTCGGGCTTACCAAATTTCTCGTCACTCGACCACATTTTAATAAGGTCAATCACACTTTTAATCGTCTTAACCGCTCCTCCCAATGTTTCAAAGGCGCTGGCAAAACTACCACTCCAGCCACTAGCCTCTTTAGCCTTCGTAGCCCCAGTAGACCCGCTTTCTGAGGCGGATGAAATTATCCCACTGATTCCAGCGGTAGCTTTACCGGAATTGACAATGATTCCATTCCAAATCATGTCAACCCAATCCCCGAGTTCTTTCTTACTCCCCACAAAACCTTTAATAGATAAAGCCATCCCCAGAAGGCCCCCTGCGGTTCCTAAAGACCCAGAAGAAATGTCAACATCCGTCGTGCTGGTCTCTTTCTTTTCCATTTCTTTGCTGAAGCTATCTAGGCTATCCTTGCTGACACTGATGGCTGAATCATTAAATCCTCCTAAGAGGTCAACTTCATTTTCAGGATTTTCAGCATTTCCAACCGTAATCCCTTGGAAAATTTTAGTGGCTCTAATATACCCATCTCCTTGAGCATTGCGATACCATTCAATTTTTCCGTCTACCTGAATATGATCGCTATCATTATCACTAATTTCAACCAATGTCCCGGGGGCAATATTAGCTCCTACTGTCCCTTTATCTTTCCCATCAACAATCTTGTGGAGACGAGTTTTAGCGCTGAGGACCATACCCTTGCGTTGCACCAAAAAGGTTGAAGTTTGTAGGGATTGATGCGCTGCTGAGATAAGAGGGGTATTACTTTGGCGCTGCACTGTGGGGCTGCTGCCCTGTTGAATGGTGTGAGTCAGTTCGTGAGCGAGTAATTCTTTACCGCTTGAACTACTAGGATTATATTCTCCCTGCTTAAAAAAGATATTGTTTCCTGTAGTAAAAGCACGAGCGCTTAGGGAACGGTTGAGGGTGTCAGCCGTGTTATTAGTATGAACTCTAATGCTACTGAAGTCAGCGCCAAAGGCCCCTTCCATCTGGCGACGAATTGGTTCCCCTAGAGGTTTTCCACTGCTTCTGGCTTGACTAATGGTGCTTTCCAGGTCTGATGAAGCTGCGCCTCCCTCTACGGCTTCCCAGCGTTGCACCGTCAGTCTCATGATTGAAGGTGTGGAGAACATTTGACGCTGCACAGAACCCCCACCTCCGTTCGGATTTGGCGGTGTGGAGGTACTAATTTGTTTGACGACTTTTCGAGCAATGGTATCGGCTTCTTGCTCGTATTTATCGTCCGGTGCGCCGATCGCCAGTTTCGGTTGGATGGGTGGGGGTGTAGAAACATCGATGCGCGAGAGGCGGCTTCCCGTGACTTGTCCCGGTTCTGCTTTTGTTTGTAATTCCGGTGCGTTTGCTGCTTCGGGTTCGGGGGGCATCCCAAAAGGACGGGGTTTGAACATCCCCTTGGCAGAAGTCGGTGTGGCGCTCGATGGTCCTTTTTTCTGAATCTGCCGTCCGGTTGCCATAGTCTCGCCTCAGCGATCGCATTGATAGAGTATTTTGGCTACTATTTCATGAAAGGGTAAATTAGGTCTATTCGACTAAGGTCTAGATTACTAACCACTGATTACTAACCACTGATTACACTGATTTTCACAGATGGGGAGAGGGGCACGGAGTGGGAGGGGTTAGAGGATTAGAAGTTTGATTTTTAGGCTGGGTTCGCCGAAGTTTAGGAGGAGTCCAAGGCGGAGGCGGTTGCCTTTTAAGTAGTTGATGACTTGGGCTTGGAAGTTATTGTTTAAAGTTTGAACGGCTTTGGCTTCGATAATGATTTGGTTATAGCAGAGGAAATCGGCTTTAAAGGTTCGGATTAAAGGGATTCCTTTATAATAGACGGGAATCGGTGCTTCTCGAATATAAGGAATATCTCGCTGTTGAAACTCGATTTCTAAGGCATCCTTATAAACAATCTCTAAAAAGCCCGGTCCTAACTCCCGATGCCCTTCTTGCGCTGCGCCAATAATCTGATAAGTTTGCTCCTCAAACAAATAACTCATCAGGAATTCTTTCCTATAATCAATTTGGAAAAAATTATACCACAGATTACACAGATTACACAGATTTTCCTGATAATTTCTTCTGTGAAAATCTGTGTAATCTGTGGTTCAAATCCACCCTTTCACTTCCATATCTGTCAAGGGTCTTTCTAATTTCATATATTCACTTTTTGACGCTTCTAAAATATGTTTCATCATGACGGGTTCGTTAGCGTCGGCGGCAATAAAGGCGGAGTTTAAAGCAATATTGCGGATGTTTCCTCCAGCGACGTTGAGTTTACCGAGTTTGGGATAGTTTAAGCCTTGGGTTGGGGTTTGTTTGGGGAAGATGCGTCGCCAAATTTCTTCCCGTTGATTGGCGTCGGGAAAGGGGAATTGGATGACGAACCGGATGCGGCGGAGGAAGGCTTGATCTAAGGAACTTTTGAGGTTGGTGGTGAGGATGGCTAATCCGCGATAGGCTTCCATGCGTTGCAGGAGGTAGGCGACTTCGATGTTGGCATGGCGATCGTGAGAGTCTTTGACTTCGCTACGTTTGCCAAATAAGGCGTCGGCTTCGTCGAAGAGGAGGATGGACCCGCCTGCTTCGGCGGAGTCAAAGACTCGGCGCAGGTTTTTCTCGGTTTCTCCGATATATTTACTAATGATGGAACTTAGATCGATGCGATACAGATCTAGGTGCAGTTCTTGGGCGATAATATCGGCGGCCATTGTTTTGCCGGTTCCGCTGGCACCAGAAAAGAGGGCAGTGATGCCTAATCCTCGGCCACTTTTGCCGCCAAATCCCCAGGTTTCGTAAACTTTGGCCCGTTGTCGCACATGGGCGATGATTTCGCGGAGGGTATCTTGTTGGATGTCAGGGAGTACGAGGTCATCCCACTGGCTGCCGGATTCGATCCGTTGGGCGAGGTCTTCCATACGCGATCGCGCCTGAACTCGGCAAGTCTCCCACAGTTGGCTGCCGAAGTCGTTGCCGTTGTCGCTGGCGATCTTGTTGGTTCCTTTGGTTTTGAGGCAGGCGGCACGGATGGCGGGGGCGCTTAAGCTAAAATGGGAGACTAAGGTTTCAATGTGACCGTTTAAGCGCGCAGCGTCAGCACCGAGGGTATTCTTCCAGAGTTCCCGTTGTTCCTGGGATGAGGGTTGTTCGACTTCAAAGGTGATTAAGGGACGTTGCCGGGGATGGCGGCGATCGCGACTGGTAATCAGTAAGGGATTATCATAGTTTTCGATAATTCTGGCGATCGCACTTTCTCGGGCGACATCATTGCTATCAACTTCATCACAGTCTAATAGCAAGGCGCTGTTATTTAAAAATGCCTCTCTCTCCCATAACCGCATCAATTCCGTGATTTCCCCCAAGGCGATGGGAATGACATCCCCTGCCATGACGTGCAGATTCCACCCAATCGCACTACAAACAGCCGTGGCGATCGCTCGTTTACTGGCGACATCACTGCCACATAATTGGACAATGGGCACTTTGTCCATCTCTTCACTCACCAGCATTCCCGCCACCTGTTCCGCCAACTGGCGATGGGATCCACATAAACGCTCCATTTCCCCAACCTGAATGGGGATACGGGAGACTGCTGCCACCAACCGTTCATCGGGATGTTCTATCCCGACCAAATAATGCAACACCCGTTCATCAATTCTCAGGGGACTCTGGGTGAGTGCATTCCCCACCCCAATCTCAATCAAGCGCCAACGCCGCAATCCTCCCACAGGCGTTAGTGCTATCCAATTTGGTGACGGTAAGATATCTAAAGCCAGATTAAACGTAGGATATTGAGCTTGAGCATCCCCTTGTGCTGTAGCACAGAGTGTTCTCCAAGTGCCATCTAGTTCCATCCCCGCACATAACAGCAGGATATCGCGCTCAAAACTAGATAAACCAAAACGTTCGACCAGTTCGTCTAAACTCGGTGGCGTCTGTAAATCCCAAGTAATTGCCTGTTCCTTCCCCAAAAAGAATTCTGTTGTATCAAAATCCGCCTCTGGATTCAGCCGTTGGATGTGAAGCTGTAAATAGGAACGAACCCGGGCGATCGCCCTCATCAAATACTCTTGATTAGCGATCGCCCAAGTTTTAGTCTGATTCCCTTTGACTCCCGACATTTACCCCCCAAGTTCTTTAATCAAATTTTCCAAATAACTCTGAGCTTCCTCTGGACTCATCATCAATGCTTCACCCTTCCGCAAGACTTCATACTTGCCCCCCCGATATCCATGTCCAACAATCAACCCTAATTCCACCGCCCGATTTCCCAACTCATTCAACTGATTAATACTAATCATATCAACCTCTTGATTCAACCGTTTTTTCAACTCTTCTTCATTCATAATTCTTTTTGTCCTCTGTTATTGGTCTTTCATTCTAATCCCTCAATCATCTCAACCCATCCAATTAATCCTCCCAATCCCTTCCGTGAAAATCAGTGAAATCAGTGGTTAAAACTCCCCCTCACCGAATCACCATCTTAGGCTCAGTATAACGATTAAAATGAGGACTATTCGGATCTGCATCCACATTCAGGATACTTTCTGCCCCCTCCACCTGTAACCGAACCAAATACTCTCCTGGTTTAACATTTTTAACCGGAATGGTTACCAACATCCCATCGCGATGGCGGTTTGCGGCTTCAAACATATAGGCAGCCGGGTTCTTTATTGATTTTTCATTCAGAACTAAGACAATCCGTTGCTGTTTGCCCAAAGTCAGATTCACCCGCACCTTAATTTGAGCCGATCGCACTTCTTCCTCCTTTCCTTCTAACTTAGAAACCGTCACCTTAGTTACCACCGGACGTAAAATAAAGGGAACGGCATTCGATTCTAACCGTTGAGAAAATACTATCGGTTTGGATAAGGTTTGAGTCGCAGTTTCATAAGTTGATTCTCCGTGCCATCCGTTGCCATTGCCTCCCCTCGATTCAGTAGAAATATGATGGATAACTTGTAAACTTTGTACCCCGGCTTTTAAAGACTGCTCCGGGGTTAAGGAAAGAGGAACCCATAGCTCAGTTTCGCTGATGGATTGGGGGGTAATTTCTACGCCATTAATCCGCACTGTTGTACTTTGGCTATTCAGGTTTTTGCCGCGAATTAGTAGGGTACTATCAGCCAGAATGGGGTCAAATTTTCCTGAACGAGAGACCACTTGTTCTACCAACGGGCGATTGAAAAAGGGAATAACGCCACTGAGGGCACCTTCGCGTACGGGTAAAGCTCGGTAAGCGGATTCTTCTCCTTCAATCATTACCACCGTTGCTTTATATACTAATGATATACTATAAGGCGTTTGAAAAAATACTGACCAAACTTTTGATAAATCTTCCAAGGATAAATCCATCGGACTAAAGCAAATTTCTTCGCTTTGATCCCCTAAGTTGGAATCGGTTAAATAGGGATAACTAGAATCAGCCAGGGTTTCGTAAATGGTTTCGCGGGTCAAGGTGGTGCGATCGCTCAAAATTTTGACCACACTGCCTAAGAGTCGTTGCGGTTCTAATTCTGTTTCATTGCCGTAGAAACTGAGAATATAATGTAAATCTAATGCCGTCCGGGATTTCTTCGCCCCAGCATCCCGGGTACTCCGCATTCGGACTTCCGCATTCTTTTGCCACACGGGATTGAGGGAAACTTGGTACATATAGAGGTTGACCCCCTTTTCGGGAGTCCCGCTGCCTAAATTATTAGGGCGAACGGTGGTGACTCGCGCCCCATCTAAATCTAATTGAACGGAAGACTGTAACATCCGTTGTAAACAGGCTGTTACGGTGGCAATAGCCAGATAATTGCTCATATTATTATGCACTCTGGGCTGATAGTAAAATGAGAATTGCGTCAAGAAAGATTGGGGCTTTCAATTGTTAAACGAGAGCGGTTTAATCGCGAGGGAGTAAATTGGGTGAAACTCTGGGATGGAGTTTAACACAACGGCGGGTTAGATTTTTGAAGAAAATAAGAGATTAATTTTCTCATGATAACCGTTGGAGAGGGGGCGGGGCTAAAACTTAAACAAAGTTTAAATTTTGGATATTCTGGGAAATTTAAGATAAACTTTTCCCAAAGATGCTGGATTGTTCCTTAGGGTTCGCTCATTTTTAATTGAGTTAGTGAGATGGCCTACGAGTGAAGAGGGTTAAAGACTTTTCCAACAAAGATTGACAAAAGCCATTTTTTGTGTATTTCAGGCCGCAGTTACTGGTTTGTTCTCCGCAAGGTAGCCTAAGCCCACAAAGAGTAAGCTGTTGCGTCTTTAATTCACCCCTTGAGGAGGAGAGAACCCTACCAATTTGTGCGTTCTGATGCAGAACCAGGGAAGGAAGAAAAGAGCGGAAGGACATTCATGCGATCGCTCCCCTTTGACCAGGCAGCAGACAAACCGACTTTAAAATTAATAACCCGAATGACATCGCCAAATCCAAATCACCCAACTGCTTCAGTACCCGTGATCACAGACCCTACCGTCCTCAAAGAAGCGATGCTGACCAGTTTTAATCAAAGACTGGAAACCGTTGGCGAATTGATTATGCCCGGAGTGCCAGCAATGGGAGAGTATTATCGCCATCGGATTGGTTCCCTATTCGATAGTCTAGCCATCCCTTTTCAACAAGCGGAACGAAATCAACTCTATCAAATCCTGGACAAAAAGTTAGAAGAGGGATTTGCCTTATCCCCCCATGCTCGCCTCAGACTCAAGTACCATCCCGCAGAACCCCCAAAAACAGGATTAACCTTTGAATTTTCCGTCTCGATCTTATCCGATATCGAGGAATATCAGGAATGGATGAACCAAAACGAACAGCCCTGGTTTGGCATGAGTCCTGATGCGAAAGTTCTCGATATTGCCCAATTAGCGGAAGACCCAACGATAGCCTCTATCTTAGATATTGGGGCAGCAACTGGACGCAATACCTTTGCCTTGGCGCAACGGGGTCATCCCGTGGATGCTTTGGAATTAGTGCCAGCCTATGGCGATCGCCTCCAACAGATTGCCGAACAAACCGGATTACCCGTCACCGTGACCCCTGGAGATATTTTTGATCCCCTGGTTCGGATGCCCTTGAGACAGTATCAACTGGCGATCGCCACCGAAACCCTTCCCCTATTTTGTTTTGATAGCGATCGCCTGCGCCTGTTCCTCGTGAAAATGTGCGACGTCCTCCAGACCGATGGTTTCCTGCTATTTAGCCTGTTTCTCGCCGCCGAAGACTACGAACCAGACCCCGTAACCCGCCAAATGTCACAAGTTAACTGGTCCTGCCTATTCACGCGATCGGACCTCGCCCATGCAGTGGCTGGATTGCCCCTAGAACTGGTTTCCGAGGAGTCCTGGATCGAATATGAACAAACCCATCGCCCCGAAGAAACCTGGCCTCTTCATGAATCCTTTCTCAACTGGGCAACCGGACGGGAATTATTACTCACCCCCCCCGACCAAACTGCGATGGAATTGCGCTGGATTCTGTACAAACGCTTGTAACTCCCCTGAACATCCTCTATTCCCACCCTGTAATAGTTTTTCCAAACCCAGATTCAGTCTGTTCAACTCTGTGCAAACCCTTGTAGCCCCCTCCCCCTCATGTATTCCGACCCCGTAATAGATTCTCCCACCCCGGAAAACCGACCCTTAACCGACCCACCCACCCTGCAACCGGGACCCCTGGCCCAACTCCAGCATCGCTTTCAAGGGCGTGGTCAAATCATCATGCCTTGTATCCCTGCCCTGTTGGAACATTACCTTAACTGCATTGCCCAACTGTTGAGCGCCCTCGGGCAAACCTTAGACCATGACGGCGTAACTCACCTCTCCCAAAGTCTGTGGCGGAAACTTCAGGAGGGATTTGAAACCTCCCCCCATGCCAAAATCGTCTTCACCTACGAACCCCAACCCCACGACAGTTCCCAGTTAAAATTCCAAGTCTCTCTGTTGACCCCATCCCTGGCGCAAGAATATCAGAAATGGGTCAAAACCAAAGAACCGCCGCTGTTTGGGGCTTATCCTGATGCCAAGGTGACTGCCATTGCTGCCCAATTTGACAATCCCGCCACTGCCCCCATCGTAGATATTGGTGCCGGAACGGGTCGCAATAGCATTCCCCTCGCCCAACAGGGTCATCCCGTAGATGCCGTAGAACTCGCCCCCGTCTTCCTCCAGGACCTACAAGCAACCGCCAATCGTGAAAACTTACCCCTGCGAGTCATCCCGGGGAACATCCTCGATCGCCGCCTGAAACTCCCCCCCGCCTATTACCAACTGGCGATCGTCTCCGAAGTCATCTCCCATTTTCGCAACCCCTCCGAACTGCGACTCTTACTCGCAAAACTCAGTGATGCCGTACTTCCCGGGGGATTCATCTTATTCAACCTCTTCCTTCCCCTCAACGACTACCAACCCGACTGCCTCGTCGTAGAACTCTCCCAATCCTCCTGGTGCACCCTCTTTACCCGGGCCGAACTTGCCACCGGAATGGAGAACCTCCCTCTAAAACTCCTATCCGACGAATCCGCCTTTGAATACGAACGGGACCATCTCCCCGCCTCCGCATGGCCCCCCACCAGTTGGTATCCCACCTGGTCCCAAGGCCGAAATATGTTCCATCTCCCCAACGCCTTCCCCCCCATCGAATTGCGCTGGATTCTCTGCCGCCGTTTGTAACCCCTCCACCCCCTAACCCTGATGTTCCCTAACCCACCCCCATCTTCTGGCGTTACCTTCAAACCCATCCCCCACCCTTCATTCCAGATTCAGGAGCAATACTTCAAACAACTGCAAGGCCAGTTTCAAGCCAGAGGCGAAATCCTGTTTCCCTGTGTTCCTGAATTGTTGCCACTGTATCTCGAACAGATTACCGCCTTGTTCAGCAGTCTCAACAGCCTCATCGAACCCACCACCCTCGCCAAACTGCCCAAGGAACTGGAAAAGCAGTTAATCTCTGGATTTGCCACCTCTCCCCATTCCAAATTAATTCTCACTTACGAACCTAGCTCGCAAGGGGTGACCCTGACACTCAAGCCCTTTATTTCCTCCGTTGCCGATCAGTACCAGAATTGGGTAAAACTGCGCGAACCCCCCTTATTTGGCACTCATCCCGATGCCAAAGTCATGGCAATAGCCGCCCAATTTGCCGATCCAGGGGATTCCCCCATCTTAGATATTGGGGCTGGAACCGGTCGAAATACCCTACCCTTGGCTCAACTGGGTTATCCCGTGGATGCGGTTGAGTTAACCCCTGCTTTTGTCGAACAAATTCAAAGAGCCGCACAAGCACAGAAATTGCCTGTCCGAGGGATTTTGGGGGATATCCTCGATCGCCAAGTCCAGCTACAACCCGCTTATTATCAAGGGGTGATTCTCTGTGAAGTGATTGCCTCCCATTTTGGGTCCGTCGATCGCCTCCGCCTGTTGTTAGCCCGAATTTCTGATATCTTACGTCCGGGGGGTTTATTATTATTTAGTTTGTTTTTAGCCGTAAATGACTATGAACCGGACAAACTCACCCGAGAACTGTCTCAGGTCACTTGGTCCTGTATTTTTACCCGGTCAGAACTCGCCGAAGCGATGCAGAGATTGCCTTTAAGCCTCTTATCTGATGAATCGGTTTTAGAGTACGAACGGGAACATCTGGCGATCGCCGCATGGCCCCCAACCGGATGGTTTATCAAATGGTGTCAGGGTGAAAATTTATTTCCCTTACAGAACCTAGGGAAACCCCCGATGGAGTTGCGGTGGATTCTCTGTCAACGGCGGTAATTGCCCGGTAATTCTCTATATATAAACCGGGGTCAGAAAGTATTTTAAAAACTGATTTTCTCACAACCTTATTGAACCCCAATTTAAGTGAGGAACCCGCTTTCTGAATGATTTCAGAGGAGACTAACTGGCAACTAAACCGACTTTTAAGGCCTTGACGATCGCTTGTGTGCGACTGCTGACTCCGAGCTTTTCAAAAATAGCTGTTAAGTGAGCTTTAACGGTTGCCACCGTAACGTAAAGATGACGAGCGATTTCCTCATTAGAAGCACCTTGGACTAACCATTCTAAAACTTCCCGTTCGCGATCGGTTAAGCGGATGTTTTTACACCCTTGCAAAGAATGCCCCGAGTAAAAATGAAAGATGCGGAAAAAGCTCGTAGCGACTTCGGGCGCTAAATAAACTTCATCCTTCATGACTGTAGTAATAGCATCCCAGAGTTGTTTTGCCACATACTCTTTAAACACATACCCCCGCGCCCCCGCTTGCATGGCCCTAAATATCGCTTCATCTTCATGATGAGCCGATAATACAATCGCCTTGCCTTGAAAAGATTGCTCCCGCAATCGGAGTAATCCCTCTATCCCATCGGTTTGAGCTAATTCTAAATCCATTAATATTAAAGCGGGATGTTGTTGGGAAGCCACTTTTAACGCTTGATCTACGCAAGCGGCTTCCCCCACCACATCCATCCTAAACAAACTATTATTATTGTAAAAACTGAGCAGGGTTTTTAATCCCTGACGAAATACTGGATCGTCATCCACAAGTAGAATAGAGACTAACTGGGGTGTCATCATGGTTTTATTGGGTATTAGTTAAAAACAGTGAAACAAACCGGAAAACTTCAAGAAATTTTCTGAGTTGGGCGACAGACTTGACAATTTACAAGAAACAGGGTGATATGAGATAAAAACTAATAAAATAAATCCTATTTTTTCAAATTTACAATAAACTTAAAGTTTTAAAAATTCCATCAGATAAAAAATTTTAATCCGATTCAGGATGACGGGGTAAAGTAAAAGAAAAGAGCGCCCCACCGTCGGGATGATTTTGGACCCAAATGCTGCCTTGATGGTCGAGGATAATTTTTTTGGCGATGGGTAACCCCAATCCAGTTCCCCCAGGTCGTCGGGTATAAAAGGGAGTAAATGCCTCTTGCAAGTCTTCTCGGGAAAGGCCAGGACCGCGATCGCTCAGGGAGACCAGCACCTCCTGATAAAAAACTCGCCACTCGCAAGTAATCCGGCTGCCTAGGGGACTAAAGGCGATCGCATTATTCAAGAGATTTTCAAAGACCTGTTTGATTTGCCAGCGATCTATAGGCAGCATCACCGAAGTTTCAGAAGCCTCAACCGTGATATCTTTTGCCTGCAATCGAGGTTGCATAAATTTGAGGGTTTCCTCGACAATCTGGCATAAATCATGGCGCTGTTCTGGCAATTTCTGAGCGGGTTTGCCACAATTGAGTAACTGGGTCAAGTTAGCACTGAGTTCACTCACCGATTCCCGAATCACCGTAGCCTGTTCTTGAAACGAACCTGTTGGTAATCCCATACAAAGAGTTTCTGCATAAAGGCTAATTAGAGCCAAAGAATTCCGCAATTGATGTTCCGCCTTGTGGCGGGATTGCCGAAGGAATTCAAGTTCTTCATAGGGCCGATTCGAGGCGACTAGCCCCTGAAGATAATAGTGCAGCATTTGCATCTGTTGTTCCACAAATTCTATCTGTAAAGGAGACAAAGATTGAGCAGGCCATAACAACAGACAAGAATGAATTGGAGCCTGTTTAGAAAACTGATGATTCTGAGCATCGACTGGCTCATCTGCCGACCCGTGGCAATAGCAATGGGGAACCATCCCAGGGGGGAGATATTCTAATAATCCACCTGAATTTGAGTTGATCTTAGGGAAAGTCGCGGTAGAACCCTCATCAGCCCAGGAAGGGAGGGGGTAAACAGAATAAGTATTGAGTTGAGATAGACGAGCAACCGGCAACTCATGGGGTAACCAAACCTCAGACTTTAGGTAAGATAACTCCGCCTCATTGAATTCAGGGCGATCGCCCCGCACTTGACCCACCCAACGTCGAGGTTGTCCCTCCTCAAAATTCGGGTAAACAATCCAGGCACCGACCAAAGGTAGATAGCCCATGAGTTGCTCAATCTGCTTGCGGCAGACTGACTCGATCGCCGGGGATTGCGATCGCAAAACAGAGCGATTCGACAAGGGTCGGGACTCTTTTAAGGAGAATTCCGGGATAGCGGAGGTAGAAGGTACTTCAGAGCGAGACAAAAACATTCCAAGACTAAACGGTTCCATACCTACTCTTCTTTGTAGTCAGTTCGGTTTTGGGATAGTCTCAATCCCCGATAGGAGGATAGTCAAACCTACCTTAACCTCAGATTCTGAGAAATTCTAAAATTCCACACAAATTTTAAAATTTCGACCTAAGTCTAATAACCAGAGTCCATCAATCTCATTAATCTATAACCTGTAGCTGCCTAATCACCAAGGTTTATGATTCCTGCTGTTGCCCAGACCTTAGCAGAAATCCTGGTAGGCGGGACCTCAGCGATCAGTATGGAGCAAATTGATTTTAATTCTCCAACTCTTGGACTGAACCATGAGGCTCCGAGGCTCAACCTCTACTGCTACGACGTTCGGGAAAATCCCCAAATGCAAAGCTCCCCCAGACAGACCGACCCCTCAACCATTTGGGTTGATGTCTCGTTTCTGATCACCGCTTGGGATAAAACCGCCCTAGGGGAGCAGTATCTCTTGTCAGAAGTAGTGACAGTTCTCCTCCCTTACGATTGTTTACCCTCCGAACGTTTAGCTCCAGCCTTGCGAGGCCAGGGAACTTTGCCGATGAGGATTTCTGCGAAGGGGCTGAGTGAAATTTCAGCGATTTGGACTGCATTAGGCATTCCCCTACGTCCCGGGTTGTATCTAACGGTAACCGCTCCGTTCACCAGCCAAACTGAACCCGCTATGAAGGAAATTGCTTTTACCTCGTCTCAATAAAAGGGGTTAGCGAACTACCGTGTTACGGAGGCTCGCACCGACCCGAAGCACTCATATTTGCTACCCAGTGTAGATCTAACTATCTATTAATTGGAGAACAACCACTCATGCCCTTGGATTATTTTGCTCCTGGCGTCTACGTTGAAGAAGTAGACCGAGGTAGTCGCCCTATCGAAGGCGTCAGTCTCAGCGTTCCTGGCTTTATCGGCTTTACCGAAGATGTCCGTGGTGATGCCGAAGTTTTTCAACCCATGATGGTCACAACGTGGGATCAATACTTAGAGTATTTTGGCAAACCTGGCTCCGATGGGTTTACCGACTTCGATGCTTACCTCCCCTTTGCTGTTTACGGATGGTTCTTGAATGGCGGCGGTCGCTGTTGGGTGAGCAGTATTGGGACCAAACTCCCCGGTTCAGAACCCGCGCCGCCGGAAAAAACCGCCACCAAATTGCTCACCTCCTCCGGTCGTGCGGCCTTATTGTTTAACCTCAAAGGCGCATCAGGGGAAACAGAAGATGGTGAAGCTCCAGCACTTCCGGCAGCAACCGGACGGGTAACGGTCAAAGTCGAAAACAGTACGCCCAAGCCCCCGGAAGATGAAGATACAGAACTACCCATTGATGATGGTCAATTCTTCAAGGTTACCGTAAGAAGAGGGGATACGGTACTGGAAACCTACGATAACCTGACGATGAAAGAAGATGTAGAGGCCGAGTTAGGTAGCTATGTCTTAACTGCATTGCAGGAATCCGAGGCGATCGATGTGAGTATGCCCGAAGGTCTAGGAGCCATCTCACCCCTCTCCAAGCGCCCCGGCAATGGTACTTATGAAGTTGCCCCTCCACCCCCCTTCATTCAAGACCCCGATCGCCTGCCGCGAGAACTCCAAGGCAAGCGCGACGATCGCACCGGCGTCCAAGGCATCTTTGAAATTGACGACGTATCCATGATTGCCTGTCCTGACCTGATGCGGGTCTACCAAGAAGGACTCATGGACATCGACCAGGTACATGGTGTCATGGAAATGATGGTGAGTATGTGTGAAAACTCTGCTCCCAGTCCCCCGTTCCGCATGGTCGTCCTCGACCCACCCCCAATCAAGCCCGGAAAAAATGAGAATCGCGCCGTTCCCCCAGAACAGCAAAAACCCCAAGATGTAGCCAAATGGTTACGCGAAGGATTTAACCGCCGGTCCATGTTTGCTGCCCTTTACTATCCCTGGATCAAAGTCGCCAACCCCCGCAACGGCGGTCGTCCGATCGCCATTCCCCCCTGCGGTCACATGATGGGTGTCTGGTGTCGCACCGATGAAACCCGGGGTCTGTTCAAAGCGCCTGCCAACGATACCCCACGCGGTGTGATTGGTCTGTCCTATGAAACCAACTTCCGCGAACAGGAACTGTTGAACCCCCTGGGGATCAACTGTATCCGGAACTTCTCCAACTACAATCGCGGGATTAAAATCTGGGGCGCTCGCACCTTAGCCGAACCCGATAACATCCAATGGCGTTACATTCCTGTGCGTCGGATGATGAGCTATATCGAGAAATCCATTGAAATCGGCACCCAGTGGGTTGTGTTTGAACCCAACGATTCCACCCTCTGGGGACGAGTCACCCGCACGGTTTCCAGCTTCTTAGAAGGTCTCTGGCGTCAGGGCGCATTAGTCGGCGGTACTGCAGGAGAATCCTTCTTTGTCAAGTGCGACGGCGAACTGAACACTGCCGACACCATGATGATGGGTCGTCTATACATCGAAGTGGGAGTCGCCCCTGTGCGACCTGCGGAATTCGTGATTTTCCGCATCAGCCAATGGGCACCGGGCCAATAATTGCTAGTCTCTGATTGCGAGTCAGTCATTATTAGTGATTTCTGTGTTGCCCGGAGTCAATCCTCAGCAAGCTGAGGGCTAATGATGACTGAAACCCAACTATTTTCACTTAGTTTCCAGGTCCAAGGAGTAAAAAAATGGCAGATCTGTTTGTAATTTCTTCAAATAGGTTTTCTTTTACCTACGGGGGAACAGAATTCCCTTTGCTTAAAATTAGTGGCATTGATGTCCAAGCCAAAACCGCCGGACATAAATCCCCGATCGCCTCGGGGAAAAATGCTCAAATGTCCCGGCAGACTGTTTCAACTGGATACTATAATAACCAAAATATTACCATTGAATCAGTCCTCCAAGATGGTACAAAAACCCTGTACGACATCTTCAAAAAAGGCTTGCCTGCCACCTACGGAGGAGATGGAAAATGGAGCGGTAATTTTTCCGATGCGGCGATTACTATCTTTGACCCCGATGCCAAAGAAGTTCTAACCTACAACCTAAAAAGTTGTCAGATGGTCAGCTATGAAGTGAGTGAATTTAATGTCAGTGGCGATCAATTTCTCACCGAAAAATTTGAACTGAATGTAGAAAGTGTCGAACGCAAGCAATAGCTTTCTAACCTTTTGGGAGAATTAAGCCCAGATTTTTGTAGAAATAGACGCCCTATTTTAGGAAAGTAATTAGGGAAAGAACAAAGGAGTAGTACAATGCCAGTCGATAAGGAACCACTTTCTCAGGCTAGATTTGAATTTGCCGCCGATGGCTTGGGCAAAGATCTATTGGTTGAATCAGTTTCGGGGGTGAAAATGACCATTCCCGTAACCAATGCCGATGGCGCGTTTGGGGTAAAAACCGGAAGTAAGGTGAATCGTCAAGCCGCACCTTCCGCTGTAGAATCGAGCGATGTCACCGTGACATTTGTCACCTCTAGTAAAGACCCTCAAGCGGTTTCCAAGTGGTTTTACGATTCCCACTCCACCCCCGACTTGGGCGGTGCCACAGGAAACAAAGGCAAAACCGATCAGGCAACTTTGACCGTATTTAAGCAAGATGGATCACCTTCGGCAACCTGGACGTTTAAAGGGGTGATGCCGATGACCTATAAAATGTCTGAGTTAGATGCGGCAGGAAATCAGTCCCTCAAAGAAACGATCACGTTTTGTTATGAGTATGTGGAACGCACGAAATAAGCGCGTTTCATAAAACAGGGATGGACAGTCAAAGGAGTGGGATTGCCCCTCCCTCGGGTAGGGAAGACCTCTCCTTACTCCATCGGCGATCGCTACCTCAAATGCACCCCTTTTAACCCCGATGTAACTCGTTTACCGGAGATCGAACCGTGCCTGAATTTCCTGAATTACTCGCCACTTCGCGATTTTACCTAGAACTTCAACTCAAAGATAGCGTCGATGCGATCGATGCCTACTTTATGGAATGTCAGGGGTTTAAAACTAGCCAAGAAATCATCGAAATCTGCGAAGTCACCCCCCAGCTGTGGGGCAAAGATGGGAAATCCCGAGGGCGGATTATCCAAACTAAAATTCCGGGCAATATTAGCTATACCAATTTAACCCTGCGTCGGGGTCTGACGGTTTCCATGAGCATCTGGAATTGGTTGGAAGCGATCCAAGATGGAGCTTGGGCCGTCGAACGGCGAGATGGCTCTTTAACGCTCTATGATCAAGGCGCACAGGCTCAGGTGAGATTTGAGTTTAAACGGGCATGGCCGGTGAGCTATTCTATTTCTGATGTCAGTGTCAGTAGCGGTGATCTGGAAATAGAAGAACTAGAAGTGGCGGTGGAAGAGTTAAAACGGGTTAAGGTGGTGTAACGGTAGGGCCAAGTCAACATGATTCAGACCGAGTTTGAGTTTACGTTACCCAAAGGGTATCTTGATAGCGAAGGCAACTTACACCGCCAAGGGGTAATGCGTTTATCCCGGGCGATCGATGAGATTGCTCCCCTACGAGACCCTCGGGTTAAATCGAATCCAGCATACGCCACGGTAATTATTTTATCGCGAGTGATTACCCGTTTGGGTGCTTTAGAACAAGTGACTCCCTTGGCGATCGAAAATCTATTTGCCGTAGACTTGAATTATCTTCAAACCTTTTATCGTCAAATTAACGAACTTGAAAATCAGGGGGATCAAGACTCACAACCTCCTTCACCCCCAGACCCCCCAGGACCCTCCTACTCATGAATAAGGTGATGCCATGAATGGAGCAAAGATACCTCACAGCCAGTTTACATTTACCCTTCCCGTGGGAGTGGTGGATGGGGAGGGTAGGCTGCATCGACAAGGGGTAATGCGAAGGGCCACAGGTCATGATGAAATCTGGGTCAGCAAAGACCCTCAGATTCAAGAAAATCCCGCTTATGGCATGATTTCCCTCCTCTCGCGGGTGATTACCCATCTAGGAGGCTTTTCATCGGTGACGCCGGAGTTACTAGAACAACTGTTTTTAACCGATTTTATTTATTTACGAGAGTTTTATACCCAAATTAATCAGCCCGGATTGGAGGGGATGGCTTCGGGGGAGTTATGGGCTACCCCTTGGAACAATTGTACCAAGAGGTAGCCACGATCGCCTTTTACTTTCATTGGTCCTTAGATGAAATTCTACATCTGGAACATGGGGAACGACGGCGTTGGATCGCCCTAATCGCCCCATTGAAGCGGATGCCCTGACGGAAAATGGAACCGTGGGGGAAATAACTTGTCAATGGAGGACAGGAAGCAACATAAAACCGGATGGAAACAAGGGTGAGCAAGAATCTAAAAATGACAGGGGTGTGATCATTACATCCTTAAAACGCGATCGCCCCTGCCCAGTCACTGTTGAAAGTGAGTCCCGGAACAGCCGCGTCATTTTCAATTTACACTCAACTGCTTACTTCAAATCACATCCGTTTCTTAAAATTCGGAAGTATGATAGCGGTAGAGCACAATTTGAGCTTAACTGTCAATTTTTTCAGCTTCTTTTCCACTTTTAGCATCTTGTTTTTAGTTGCTCATCGTTCAATTGTTGATGCGGAGGTTTTACTATCATGCGATCGCCAAAATTGATTCACTTAATGGGTATCCTGGCTGTGGTCCTGTCTCCGGCTTTGGTCACCCTTTCGGGATTCTCCTCAGCGCGCGCCCAATCTCAACCGGGGGAACTCGTTGCCCTGAACTTCCCTTCTGCACCGCGTAATATCGGCGGTCCCCGCAGTACCGCAGGGGGAGGAGTCCGAGGCAATGCGATTGCCAGTTGTATAGAGGGCGAATCTCCCTTGACCCCCTTAATGCCGACCCATGATATTGTCAAAACGGTTACTCCAAACCCGGCATTTTTCATGTATGTCCCGAAAAATAGCGCAACTTCTGGAGAATTTGTGATTGTTGATGGGAATGGCAATGACGTTTATTTGTCTACCTTCGAGCTATCTGATGACCCTGGGGTGGTCAAGGTCAGCCTCCCTACCAATACCAACCTAGAAATCGGCAAAGTCTATGATTGGCAGTTTAGCCTGATCTGCGATCCTTCAGACCGCCAAGCCGATGTCTTCGTACAGGGTCAAATCCAACCGACCGAACTCACTGAGGAAATGCAAACTCAATTGAATCAGGCACAGCCTCTGGAACAGGTGCAACTGTATGTTGACCAAAGCTTATGGAACGAAGCGGTCAGTATCTTAGCTCGATTTCGGACTTCTAATCCAACTGAGTGGCAAGGGCTGCTAAAATATGTCGGTTTAGGAAATATTGCTTCAGAACCTCTGCCTATCCAAACGATTGGAACCTCGCAGAATTAACATAACTAAGGAATAAGCCGTGATGTGGAATCAATTAAAACGGCAAGTTTGGGAATGGCGCGGGGTCTGGATTGCTGCTCCGTCAGTCACGGTAGCAGTGATCCTCCTACGCTTTATTGGTGTACTCCAGCCTTGGGAATGGGCCGTTTACGATCTTTATATGAGGGCGCGACCCTCTGAACCTCCAGACAGCCGAATTGCCATTGTCGGGATTAATGAAGCTGACCTGCGCGAGTTGGGACAAGCGATCATTCCCGATCGCGTTTATGCGGCAGCCATTGAAAACCTCAAAGCCATGAATCCTCGGGCGATCGGTTTAGATATCTATCGGGATCAACCCGTCGAACCGGGTCATTCAGCACTACGTCAGGTCTTTGAATCTACGCCGAATCTGGTGGGAATTCAAAAAGTGATCGGGGACCGCGATCGAGACACCATTGCACCCCCTCCAGGCCTACAATATGCCGGTTCCAATGACATGATTTTGGATGAAGATCAGGTCAAGCGCCGGGGGTTAGTGATGGTGAGTGATGAAGAAGAAAACATCATCCCGAGTTTTAGTTTATATCTAGCCGGTCTCTATCTCGATGCCGAAGGAATTGCCCCGGAAGCCATTGATGGGAGCGAATCCTGGAAATTTGGAAACCAAGTTTTCTCTCGTTTTCAACCCAACGATGGTGGTTACGTTGGCGCAGATAATGGGGGCTATCAGGTCCTGTTAAACTATGGGGGTTCCAGCAGGCATTTTGAGACGGTTTCCCTGATGGATATCCTCAGAAATCGAGTCCCCCAAGACTGGGGACGCGATCGGATTATCTTGATTGGAGCTGTTGGCGAAAGCTACCAAGACTTATTTTTCACCCCCTACACCAAGGAAGCCGGGAACCGGATGGCAGGGGTGGAAGTTCACGCCAATCTCATCAGCCAGATGATTAGTGCTGCCCTCGACGATCGCCCGGTGATTAAAACCATCGCCGAACCTTACGAATGGCTGTGGATTTTCCTCTGGGGAAGTTTGGGAGCATTTTTTATCTGGAAATGGCGCTATGTAGGGGGCGCAGGATGGCTCTCCCTCCAGCGCACATCAGCAGCCATTTTGTCCGCTGCCGCCCTGGTAGGAATCACTTATGGCGCATTTGTATTGGGGTGGTGGATTCCTGTGGTGCCTCCCGCTTTGGCCTTACTCGCTTCCGCTACGGCGATCGTCGCTTATGTTGCCCGCACTGCCGGAGATATTCGCAAAACCTTTGGCCGGTATCTCACGGATCAAGTCGTTGCCAATTTATTAGAAAATCCGGAAGGATTAAAAATGGGCGGGGAACGGCGTAAACTGACAATTTTCACTTCAGATTTACGCGGATTTACCGCACTTTCTGAACGATTGCCCCCAGAAGAAGTGGTAAAAATTCTCAATTTTTATCTGGGATATATGGCCGATGTAATTACCTCTTACCAGGGAACTATTGATGAGTTTATGGGAGATGGCATCTTAGTGCTATTTGGTGCACCAACCTCTCGACCGGATGATGCAACCCGGGCGATCGCCTGCGGAATTTCCATGCAGTTAGCCATGCGTCATGTCAATGCTAAAGTGGTGGAATGGGGATTGCCTGAACTGGAAATGGGAATTGGCATCAATACCGGGGAAGTCGTCCTCGGCAATATCGGTTCCGAAAAACGCACCAAGTACGGAGTCGTCGGCAGTCAAGTCAATTTAACCTACCGGATTGAATCTTATACAACGGGAGGGCAAATTCTGATTTCTGAGCAGACTCTCTTGGATGCCGGAGGTGAGGAGGTTGTCCAAATTCAGGGTAAACGGGAGGTGATGCCGAAAGGGGTGAAAGAGCCGCTCATGATTTACGATGTAAGTGGGATTAAAGAACCTTATAAAATCTCCCTGTCCAGGGAAGAAGAGGTATTTTTGACCCTGAGCGAAAAAATCCCCATTCAATATACCATGTTGGAAGGAAAGCACATCAGCGAAACCCGCCTCCTTGGGCATTTAGTCCAGCTTTCAGCCAAAGGCGCTCAAGTGAGAACCGAACCGGGAGAGGGAGATATTATCCCCCTCGGATTGAGCAATCTCAAGCTTAATTTATTGGAGGCTAACTCCCCAGAAAGCCGGGAAGATATTTATGCGAAAGTCCTGGAAGAACCAGCCGCTGAACCCTATTGCTTTTACATTAAGTTTACAGCAAAACCTCCGGCAGTGGCAGCTTACTTTGACCAAATGTATAAATCGATTCACACAGTTGCCCCGTCATAAGTGAGGGTTTTATTGCCTTTTCAAAATTTGAGGGCGATCACCATTGTTTAACTGACATTAGAGGAAGAAGTCTTATGAAATTAACCTTTTTAGGTTCCGGCTCGGCTTTCACCCTAGGAGCGAATAATTATCAATCGAATGTCCTGTTAGAGAGCGATCGCGGAACTAAACTTTTAATTGATTGTGGTTCTGATATTCGCTTTTCTCTGCACGAAGCGGGATATTCCCATCTGGATATCACCGCTATTTACATCAGCCATTTGCATTCGGATCATGCTGGAGGATTAGAATATATTTCCTTTACCACCAAATTTGACCCCCGATGTGAACGGCCCCGCCTTTATATCAGTAAAGAAATAGCCGGGGACCTGTGGCAAAATACCCTATCCGGGGGCCTCCGCTCTATCCAAGGCGATGTCACAGAACTAGAGACGTTTTTTGAGGTCAAAAAAGTTCCCCGCAATGGACACTTTATCTGGGAAAATATCCAATTTAATCTCGTCAAAGTCATCCATATTAATAATGGATACTTTATCATGCCCAGCTATGGATTGTTCTTTGAACTGGAAGGAAAGCAAATCTTTTTCAGCACGGACACCCAATTATGTCAGGAAGAAATCTGGGAATATTACCAGCAAGCTGACCTGATTTTCCAGGATTGCGAAACTGCTCAATTCCCTACAACAGTTCACGCTCACTACCAGGAATTAGCCGCCTTACCCGACCCCATCAAAAATAAAATGTGGTTGTATGGATATCAACCGGGAGCTCTTCCTGATGCCAAACAAGATGGATTCCTAGGCTTTGTCCAACGGGGACAGACCTTTGAATTTGCTACAACTTCGCTCACCGTAGATACAACAGTCACAGTTTGATTCTCGGGACTTAAATCAGCCCACTTGGATAATTCTGAAGCAATCCCCCCAATATTCTTTAGCAACTGGAACTTTTTAAACGGGTGCTCATTCTTTTTATTCCAACTGGGGGGAAAAAAAACTAAAAATTACTTTAAATTTGGGCCCAACTCTAGTTCGTTCTATCTATCAAAACGCTTTGACGAACCCTCCTAGAATTTAGGGGACCTACAAGGAACCACCGCAGACTAACGAAGGGACGCTCCACATTCTCCGGAATCTGGGTCAATTTTCCGATTATTGTAGAAGAATGGGAGAAAAATGGGAAAAAATGGGACTGGCTTCAGGCTCAAGAGACCAATCGCGTCTAAACATTCTTAGAAGCAGGACCCGAGGGCGATCTCGCACACAGGATCCACTTTTTGACCGGACTCCAGGTCAACCAGGGGCTAGAGAGAAGCCTCAAAAAACCCCCCAGTCAGAAGAAAATTTATTAAAATAACCCGCGTCATTAGAGCAACCTAAACTCCTGGTTTAGCATCTTTTTCCTAACCTATAGTAAACTAGCGATTGTTCGCTCGATCCAGGTTCAATGAACGAAGCGTTAAAAAGAATAGTAGCACAATCCCTTTCCTGGTTTACTGCCCCAATTCCCATCGGCAATTATTCAGTTTCAATCAGTGCAATATTGCAATTGATTATTTGGGTAATTATTGTTCTATTCCTATCCCGCACGCTCAAAAAATTTCTAAAATATCGGCTTCTTATCAGGTTGGGAATTGACGAAGGAAACCGGGAAGCAATGGCAACCATTATCAGCTATAGCTGTTTCATGCTAGGTCTGATCATTGTCCTGCAAAGTACCGGCTTTAACCTGGCTTCCCTCGTCGTCATCGCTGGTGGTTTAGGGGTGGGGATTGGTTTCGGGCTTCAGGAAATGACCCGAAACTTTATCAGCGGGCTAACTTTACTGATTGAACGAAAACTCAAAGTTGGGGATTTTATAGAATTTGATGGAATGTCAGGGTATGTCAAAGAAGTATCCCTGCGATCGACCTTAATCCGAACCCGAGACGGAGGTGATGTAGTCGTTCCCAATAGTAAACTTGTAGAAAATATAGTTCTAAATTGGAGTTACGATTCTTATCATGCTCGGATTCAACTACCCGTGGGAGTTGCCTATAATAGCGATACAGTTTTAGTGACTGAAACTCTTTTGAATGCGGCTTATATGGAACCGGCAGTGTTACATGAGCCCCCTCCGAAAGTGATGTTTAAAGACTTTGGAGATAATGCGCTCAACTTTGAACTGTGGGTTTGGGTCAACCGAATTGATCGTGAACCGTTTATTAGGAGTTCTTTAAACTTTATTATCGAGTACCACCTGCGCCAAAACCATATCGTGATCCCCTTTCCTCAGCGGGATTTATGGATTAGGAATGGAGAAGACTTAAGCCTCCTAGCGAGAAAAAGTTTCCAAAAAAATGGTAATGCTTCCGAGTTACCCCAGGATTTGGTAGCGGTTGCTACCTCTTCTAAACCTTTATCCCTCAAAGATTTGCTGCGGGAGGTGAGTTACTTTCAAAACTTTACAGACATAGAATTAAGGCAACTCATCGAAATAGGCCATCGCAAACGCTTGTATCCCTCGCAGTTTTTATTTCATGAAGGGGACTCCGGAGATGCGTTTTATATCGTGTTATCGGGTTCTGTGGAAGTTTTTGTGGAAAAAATTAATAAACATCTAACCACCCTGCCAGCGGGTAAGTTTTTTGGGGAACTATCTTTAATGTTGGGAATTCCGCGCACCGCATCTGTGCGAGCGTTAGAAGAAACTATTCTCTTTACAATTCATCATAATGCGTTTGAAAATATATTGCGAGAGCATCCGGAGTTAGCCGAAGAAATTGTTCAGGAATTATGTAAACATCAAGAAGAATTAGTACAGCGGCAACAACAATTACGAACCATGGGATTGTTAGATGCCACTGAAGATGATAAAAATCCGGTAGTTTGGGTGAGAAAGCGGCTCAAAAATCTATTTAATCTGTAATTTTAGGGGTACTATGGTGTGTAGTTGCCTCGGGGTCTCCCTCCAATGGCGATCGCCGAAGCTACCCTTGTAAACAGCCTAAAACCTAAAACTTCGGCCTAAATTCAACAAGCCTGAGAATGTTTCTTTCGAGAAATGACTCTTTCCCTAGGTAGAGACTGGGGCACTCTACGTCGAAAGACTGAGGCCAAATCTTTACAATACCTTTATTAAAAGAGGAGTAGACCGGGGAGACACCCGTGAATAAATTGCGTATAATTAGAATGGAGTTTACTGGGTTATGGAAGAAAAAATGACTTGGCCCACCTGCGTGAGTTCAATGAATAAAAAACAGGAATCCAAGCCGAACGGAACGACGGTGCAATTGGCGGAACTCGTCCTGGAGCTCTATGCTGCGGGATGGACGCAACAGCAAGTCTTCGGCCAGTATCCTCAGATTACCCCAGACCTCGTAACAAAGGTCTTTTCCTTAGCCGCCCTCTTGTGTGCTAGAGAAGAGGTCCTGTCTCAAGTTTCTCTATCCCCCGAGTCTAGATTATTAAAGGCATAAGCAATCCTTAACGGCTCACTTCTCAAATTTGGGCTTGACAAGGCTTAATTATGGGTTATTGCTAAATCATTTCCTCGGAACACAGAGCGATGGCTCCTCACCTATGTTAAGTCATAAAATGACCACTTTGAACGGGCTAAAAATAGGGCGATCGCCCCATAAAAAAATAACGAGGTGGGGCTTCAAGCGCCCCGTCATTATTTAACTTATCGGACTGTAGCAAGGGGCTGGGACTGCTGATTAATGGGAGCTGATAACGCTGATTCTAACTCCGCACAGCCTAATCGTTCTTCTAAAATTCGCATCACTTCCCGCCCGAAATCATTGGGATTGCGATGCCATGCTTCCAAACAAACCTCACCAAAGAACGACCCTAGGGGTTCGGGATTCCACAGTAACTTACGGGCTGTCCAAGGCATCAAGCTCATGGGGTCATAACCGGGTTTAATAATATTTTCTTTGAACGCATACTCTTCTAGATGGGTATGAGGTTGTAAACCGATAAAAAAGATAGCCGGTTCAACCTTATCTTCCCCAAAAATTCGTTCGAGTTCGCGATGATACGCTAAGGTTTGACGGATTGTTTCAAAAGTTTCGTCAATGACATTAAACGAATAATTAACCGAAACCAAATCATTAAACCCAGCTGCCTTCAAGTCGCGACAGTTTTCTAGGACTACCCGGAGGTTGTAACCCATCCGCATCTTCCGTACCAGTTCTTGGGAACCGCTGGTAATCCCAATTTCAAAATAATTCATCCCGGTTTTAACCATCAAATCGCATAATTCCGGGGTAAGATTGTCAGCGCGAATATAGGCGGCCCAATGGATATCCTCCATTCCAGCATTCTGAATTTTCTGGAGTAACTCCACTGCATCATTGATATAACGACGCGCTGGAATAAATTGAGCATCGGTAAACCAAAAGTTGCGGATGCCGCGATCGTAGAGTTGCCGCATTTCGGCCACCACTTCATCTGCGGGATTAATCCGAACCTGCTTCCCTTCAATCACCGTATAAATGCAGTAACAACAGTTATGGGGACAACCGCGTTTAGTTTGGACGCCAATATAAAAATCTTGGTCTTGCAGATAGTATTGAAACTCAGGCCATAAGCGTTCTATATAGTCATAATCACAAGCCGTTTTCTCAATTTCTGTAGGGTTTTCGTGGATCATGCGATCGCGCGGCGTCGTTTCCCCGACCACATAACAGCGTTCCTCCAGAAAATCCTGGCCCCGCAGGTATTTTTCCAGTAAAGTTTCCCCTTCGCCAACGGAGATAATCGTGCCTTTGGGTAAGCTTCGACCGAGTTGTTCGTAAAAAACGCTGACGGCACCGCCGCCAACCACTGCCCGCGCTTCAGGATGATAGATTTGGGCGCGTTTGAGTCCCCGCTTCACTAACCCCAGATTGCGCCAGAGTTCGCCATAATAGGCGGTTGTGATTCGCAACCCCCCGAGTGCCCCTCGGAGTTTAATCAAGGGATTACGTGCATAGTAAAACTCAAAAGCGTTTTGGAGAGGATTGCCCCCTCGTCCGCCTACAGGGGCGTAAATCTGAATATCTCGCCAGGAGAAAACCAGTAACGTCGGTTTAAAGTTATCAACACAGGCATCGAGGGACTGGGCAAAGTCAAGGGGGGGCACTGTTCCCAGGTCAAAAATCTGCTGTTCGACCTCGGGAAACAGCTTGTGGACAAAATCGGCCAAGTAAACGACACCGATCGGGAAGATGGGATTGCAGGGAAGGCGAACGTAGAGGATACGATTTTCCATCTCGGGTAGAGGCTAATAGTTTTCTGAAAGGGCAGTTTATATAACTTAATCATATCATCCCCCCTAGGAATCTGCATGACGAAGGGCCTAATTCTAGTCCCCGAATGCTCCCTCAGTCCAGGTCCCGGATTGAGCCCGAGGAAAACCCGAAATCATCGATGATAAGGGGGATCGATAGGTTTCATCAGCTTATCTTAACCCAACCCTTTTCTACTTTTATAGCAGTCGCCAGTCGAGTTAGGACGCAAAATAAAAGGAGTTGCCAAAATTCGAGATTAACCTACCCATGTCTAATTCTTACAGCTACGACTTACCGCTCAAGGTCATAGAGGCCATTGAACTCAACGGGATGAAGAAGAGTGAAGTCAGTGAACTTTTTGGAATTAGCCGCTTTTGCGATCAATTTGTGGCTCAAGCGTAAAGAGGAAACCGGAGACTTCTGCGCCAAGACCTATAGTCCCTGGGGCCATAGTCATAGCATAACGGACTGGGCCAAGTTTCGAGCTTTTGCCGAAGAAAATGCGGAATTAACTCAATCTCCGATGGCTGAGTTATGGGACGGTGGAATTAGTGAAAGAACCATAAGTAGGGCGCTCAAAAGAATTGGATTTACCCGCAAAAAAAACTTATGGATACCGAGAGCGCGATGAAGTAAAACGGGCAGAGTTTGCTCTGAAACTGGCCTCAGTCAAACCCGGTGAGCTTGTCTATGCTGATGAAGCTAGTATGGATAGCCGTGACGATTACAGCTATGGCTACAGTCTTCAAGGAGAACGACTATATGCTCTCAAGTCAGGACGACGCCAAGGGCGGATAAATATGATTGCAGCTTTGTGTAATGGAGAATTATTGGCTCCTTTTACTATAGAAGGAGCCTGTAATCGAAATGTATTTGAACTGTGGCTCTTAAACTGCCTCATCCCAAATTTGAAACCGGGACAGAAATTGATAATTGATAATGCGACTTTTCATAAAGGGGGAGGTATTGAGCAGATGGTACATGAAGCTGGATCTGAAGTTTGGTATCTACCCGCTCCCAGCTCCAGACTTCAATAAAATTGAGCGATGTTGGTCTGGGCTCAAAAGCCGCATTCGACACCAACTCAAAGATTTTGACACCTTACGAGAGGCCATAGAAAATGTTCTTCACTTAGCTTGCGTCTAATGTCCTAACTGGACTGGCGACTGCTATACTTCTGATGATAGCATTTCTACTTCCCCGCGTCATTTCAAAGTCGAGCTGGTATTTCTGCCCGTAAATATTGCGGTTAGTTGGGATAGCGTCTTCAGCTTTGAGAGCTTGACGCAGAGCGACCCGTAGTTCTTCAGCTTCTTCTAGCCCAATGCCTAGGGCAGATTGAAACACAACGGCTTTATGGCAACCTTCAGAGTGATTTGGATTAAGTGAATAGCCCTCTAATTTTTCAAACGGAATCAGTGCTTGCTCAGGATTCGGCAGTTTCACACTACCTCCTCAAGGACTTTTTCGGCATCTTTGACGTGGATTTCGCCGGATAGGAATTTAGGGAGCAGGATATCACGGATGGAAGTAAGAGTCCCCTCTTGTTCTCTATTGTAGAAAATTTGAGAAAATATTGGCTCTACAATTGATGAAAATTGTTTTTGAATGTTAAGTTCGGCTATTAACAAAGAAACTCTACGCAATTCGCTTTGTCTAATGCCTTGAACTGTTGTTCCTGTTGCTCTACCTATGATTCTTGCTTGAGTGTCCCTAGAAGCTAAAGTATGAAATAAATAAGCTGACTGACATTTGGCAGGATTTGCCCGAATTCCATATAACCTCTGACCTAAGCAATAAAGAGTCTGATGAGATAAATATAAAAGTTCTCCTAAAGGAGCTTCAGAGGTCATTAAAATATCCCCGGCTACCAAAGGATCTTTCATCCACCGTTCATATAAACTGGGCTTTATGTATCTAATAGCATCGTTTCTAATTAACCGCCCATTTTTTATACTTTTTGCCGAAAGAACAGGAATTCCATTATTTGACCAATCATCACCAAGCTTTTTAGGTGTTTTCCCCCGATGATCGATAATTAAGGATGTCGCATCCTCAATAGCACCAACCTTCCACCCCTTCGGAATCTTACCCAAAGGCGAATCCTCGAACTCATCTGGAAACAGAGCCGCCGTTTCCGCATCCATGGCTGCGGGTTGTCGTCCGTCCATCTTGGCGCGAACGGGGTCGAAGTCGATAAACCAGGATTTGAAGATGGCACGGGCGATACCCTCCAGCGTCCGGTTCATCTGCTGGTTCAGTTCGATTTTGTCGTCGAGGGTTCTGAGAATATGGGCGATCGCTTTTTGCTCGTCTAATGGAGGAAGGGGAAATTGGAGCCTTTCTAAAGTTCCTAAATTAATATTATCCTGAACGCTACCGCTTGCTTGATGTTGAATATATGTGTCGCTTTAAGTGGCGAAACATATATTCAACAAAATAAACATCGCAACGCGACTCGTCCGCAATAAATCCAATAACGCTATCAGGAAAACAGGTTGGAAATGCTAGAATTCCTATTTCTGCAATATTGGCAGCAATAGTTATACACATCGTTCCAGCAGGCCACAGCCTACTCTGGGCTAAACCAGCTTCACTATAAGTTTGATGGTAGGTGTTAATCCGCCCTCCCGAAGCTTTAATATCCCCTGTCTGGATAAAAGGATATGGCCCACCATAAAGATGTTCAGCATACCGAGGGCGATGTCGAGAACGCCCTCGGTTTACTTCCCCAAGGTCACTTAACTTAGCTACTTGCCATGTCGTAGGATAAAAATTAAAAGGCTCTTCAGACTTTTTGGTGATAAGTTTTTCTAATTAGTTTTGTACTCGCTCCCCAGCCCAGGAACTGAAAGCCTTACAAGTCAAGGCTTCTAGCTCTAAAAGTGACCAAAACGAGTCTCATAAATCCCCAAAATACTA
>JBBQFN010000006.1:0-221331 GCA_038321985.1 Cyanophyceae cyanobacterium
CTACCTTGTTACGACTTCACCCCAGTCATCAGCCCTGCCTTCGGCATCCTCCTCCGCAAGCGGTTGGAGTAACGACTTCGGGCGTGGCCAACTCCCATGGTGTGACGGGCGGTGTGTACAAGGCCCGGGAACGTATTCACCCCAGTATGCTGACCTGGGATTACTAGCGATTCCTCCTTCATGCAGGCGAGTTGCAGCCTGCAATCTGAACTGAGCCTCGGTTTACGGGATTAGCTTGCTATCGCTAGCTCGCAACCCTTTGTCCGAAGCATTGTAGTACGTGTGTAGCCCAGGACGTAAGGGGCATGCTGACTTGACGTCATCCTTTCCTTCCTCCAGTTTACACTGGCAGTCTTCGCAGACATTTAACAGCGAACAAGGGTTGCGCTCGTTATTGGACTTAACCAAACACCTCACGGCACGAGCTGACGACAGCCATGCACCACCTGTGTGTGAGTTCCCCAAAGGGCACTCTTCCCTTTCGGAAAGATTCTCACCATGTCAATCCCTGGTAAGGTTCTCCGCGTTGCATCAAATTAAACCACATAATCCACCACTTGTGTCAATTCCCGTCAATTCCTTTGAGTTTCATACTTGCGTACGTACTCCCCAGGTGGGATACTTAACGCGTTAGCTTCGACACTGCTTGTGGCAACATCTAGTATCCATCGTTTACGGCTGAGACTACTAGGGTATCTAATCCTATTCGCTCCCTCAGCTGTCATCTCTCAGCGTCAGTCATGGCCCAGTAGAGCGCTTTCGCCACTGGTGTTCCTTCTCATCTCTGTGCATTTCACCGCTCCACGAGAAGTTCCCTCTACCCCTACCATACTCAAGCTTTGAAGTACTCTACGGCTGAACCAAAGTTAAGCTCTGGGATTTAACCGTAGACTTCCAAAACCGCCTACAGATGCTTTACACCCAATCAGTCCGGATAACGCTTGCATCCTCCGTATTACCGCGGCTGCTGGCACGGAGTTAGCCGATGCTGATTCGATAGGTACCGTCAGATCTTCTTCCCTATCAAAAGCGGTTTACAATCAATAGACCTTCCTCCCGCACGCGGTCTTGCTCCGTCAGGCTTTCGCCCATTGCGGAAAATTCCCCACTGCTGCCTCCCGTAGGAGTCTGGGCCGTGTCTCAGTCCCAGTGTGACTGCTCATCCTCTCAGACCAGCTACCGATCGGAGCCTTGGTAGGCTTTTACTCTACCAACTAGCTAATCGGACGCGAGCTCATCTCCAGGCAATTAATCTTTCACCCTTGGGCACATCGGGTATTAGCAGCAGTTTCCCACTGTTGTCCCCGACCTGGAGGCAGATTCTCACGTGTTACTCACCCGTCCGCCACTATGAACCCGAGGGTTCACCGTTCGACTTGCATGTGTTAAGCAGACCGCCAGCGTTCATCCTGAGCCAGGATCAAACTCTCCGTTTTAATTCTAAAGTCTAGGACTCATTTCACTGAATGATTTCCAAGGACTCTAGGCTTTTCACTTTGAGTGATTGGCTTGTTTGTCAAATTTAACTTGCGTTTTTTTGACTTTTAGTTTATAGTCTCTAGGTATAACCCTTAGAGACTTCTGATTCTCTTCACGAGACCAGGTTTCTATTGGCTTTCAAACTCTTTAATTGTCTTGGTTCAGGCGCGACTTGGTTCGTTGCCTTTCCTCACCGCGCTTTACTACTTTAACTAACCCACCCGGGTTTGTCAAGCGTTTTTGAGGTTTTTTTTGACTTTTTTTAAAAAAAGTCTGGAAGCCATACAGGGAAGGAGTTAAAGAAAGAAAGTTTTTTTAGAAAGGGGTGGGTAAGGCTGCGTTAAGACTGATTGCCCCGAGTAAAATTGCTCAATCCTTACACAGAGGAGGGTCTGATCGCCTTTCTTTCTGAAGGTAGTTTTTCGAGAAAAGCGATCGGTTTGGGGATAAGCCCTTGGTTAGAGTCGATAAACTAGATTCATGGATTCCAGGACAGGCGATATATATATGGATATAAAGCGATCGCCCTGGGGATAAGACCAATGTTACAAGGATCCTCAAGCTGGCCTTTCTCTATATATAGACGTAACCGTAAGAAACCCCGGCCTCCATTTGAACAAGGGCTGTGGTAATCCTGAGATTATGGATACAATTCCCGATCTCGTAATGCCTGTGGGACACAACCTACCCCCAACATATGGGCCGATTAGAGAGGTTGCCTGTACCCAATGCAAAAAAAGAGGGACACATTATTAATGTGTCCCTCTTTTTTATTGTATGGAGCTAAGCGGACTCGAACCGCTGGCCCCCTCAATGCCATTGAGGTGCTCTACCAACTGAGCTATAGCCCCATTCAGCGCTTTATTATATTGGCACGAACCCGATTAATTTGTCAACTCCGTTTGAAAAATTTTTTCCGAGTTTTGTGAATGAATCGGCTGCTCCCTGCGGGAAGGCAATTATCATAACGGATAATACGCCCTGACGAGCTCTTCATGAAATTTACGTTTATGGCAGCAGTGGAGTGAACTCACCCGATTCACCAGAATAATCGATCGTCTCAGTTTCTATCCAAGGGCTAACACTAACCGCGTGGGTAGAAGTGTAATAAGAATCAAGCAGTCCTCGATTCGCTATTTCTCGGACATACAGCATATAGTCGCCCATGAGGAAATAGACGGCCATCATAGCAGCGGCAGCCATTGCTACTAAGGTCCCTGCCAGCATCAGCGAAAATTCGCTTTTATCGACGGCTTGCTGCATGAGGTGCAGGGACCAGGCCACCAAAGCTATGACGATTATGAGGATCAGAATCATAACTTTACATATATTCCCCGATTACTTTACATATTTTAACATCCTCTCAGATTAAGTGGGTAGAGCTATAAAAAAAACCTCCGTCCCGTAAATTAAAAAAGATGGGGAGGAGAAACCTTGAGGGTGTATGGGTTTGAAGTAAATTTTAAGGACTAACACGGCGGGTGCCATTGAAAACCTTAATACAATATTCATCCTTTAGAGAGACGGCAAATAATTAAAGGAGAATTATTGCCAGGATGCTCAGATAAGAGAGCAAGTCACCAGGGGCGATCGCCTTTTCAGGGTGGGGTCAAGCGGGCAGTACCCAGCCGAGTTGGAATCGAGTTAGACGCCTTAAAGACAGGAGGTTTTGTGCCTCTACAATTGACGGATGGGGACTTGCCGTTCGGCGAGGTAGGTTTTAATCTCGGCGACGCTGAGTTGGCCGTAATGTAACAAAGAGGCAAGCAGGGCTGCTTCAGAGTGTCCTGTGGTAAGGGCTTCATAAATATGTTGGCAGTTCCCGGCACCTCCGGAAGCAATCACCGGAATTTGAACTTGTTGGGCTATCGTGCGAGTCAGTTCTAAGTCATAACCGGCCTGAGTGCCGTCGGCATCCATACTGGTTACGAGTAATTCTCCACAGCCTCGCTGTTCGACTTCTTTTGCCCAAGCGATCGCATCAAGGCCAGTATTTTCACGACCCCCGCGTACATAAACATCCCAACCGGCATTTTCGGGGTCTGTGCGGCGACGGGCATCGATCGCCACGACAATACACTGATTGCCAAAGCGATCGCTGGCTTCATTAATAAAATCTGGGTTTCGCACCGCGGCTGAGTTAATGCTGATTTTATCCGCCCCTGCTCTTAACAATTTTTTAATAGTTTCTAGGGATTGGATCCCACCCCCAACGGTCAGGGGAATAAAAACCTGTTCGGCAGTGCGGTAAACTACATCAAAAATAATATCCCGGTCTTCATGAGTGGCGGTGATATCCAGAAATACCAACTCATCGGCACCGGCTTCATTGTAAACCTGAGCCAGTTCTACGGGGTCTCCGGCATCCTTGAGGTTGACAAAGTTGATTCCCTTGACAACACGACCGGCTTTGACATCTAAACAGGGTAAGATTCGTTTGGCAAGCATGATGGGTTCGGTTAGGGGACTCGAAAAGACCGCAGGAGCAAGGGATCAAGGTAGAAAATTCCTCCCTCAACCTTTGTCCAAAGGCTTCATAATCAGCGGCAAGCACTGATAAACTGTGGAATGATTCAATCAGAGGAAACCCACAGGATTTCAAATGAAAATCGGTCAAAAGGTTAAAGTTACCCGCCTCAGAGAAAGATTGTCTGCTGATACCGTCGCCAAAATTAAAACCAATCCCGTCGGCACAATCAAAGATTTTAGAATGACGGATGCCAGCGGTGTTGGAGTTGTGGTTCAGTTGGACAGCGGAATCACCACTTGGTTCTTTGAGGATGAAGTCGAAGCCCTATAAGGGGGGCGATCGCGGTGAGAACAGTGGGGAATCCAACCTGTCACTCCCGCGATCAACGATTAACATAAGAAAGGTTCGAGTGGCTTACAACAGAAACAAATGGCCTTAATTTTGACCTTTTTAGGAAAAGGTGGGACTGGAAGAACGACCGTCGCGATCGCCGCTGCCAAAAGATTTGCATCTCAAGGTAAGCGCGTGTTGCTCGTCGGCCAGGATAGCAGTCCCGCTTTTAGTTTACTCGTCGGTGCGACCGTCACCTGCGATCCCACAGAAATCGGCGCTAACCTCAAAGCAGTACAGCTAGAATCAGCGGTATTGCTGCAACGGAGTTGGCAGCAAGTGAAAGATTTGGAAGCGGAATACCTTCGTACTCCCTTTTTTAAAGAAGTTTATGGCGAAGAATTGGGGGTGTTGCCGGGGATGGATAGCGCCCTGGCACTAAATGCTCTGCGCGAGTATGATGCCAGCAATCAATATGATGTGATTGTTTACGACGGCAGAGGGGATAAAGATACCCTACGAATGTTGGGAATCCCCGAGATTTTAAGCTGGTATATTCGCCGCTTCCGGGGGGTGTTGGCTGAATCAGAACTGGGGAAAGCACTGTCGCCCTTTGTGCAACCTGTCACCAGTACGGTGTTTAATACGGGCTGGTCCCTGGATAATGTCGGGGGTAAACCGGCAGAACAAGCGACGGATTTATTGGAACGGGGGAAACAGTCGGTGGGCGACCCCAATCGGGTGATTGCTTATTTGGTGACGACGGGCGATCGCCCTGCGGTAGAAACCAGTCGCTATCTCTGGGGTAGCGCTCAACAAGCCGGTCTCAGCGTAGGTGGATTAATTTGTAATTTAACTCCAGTTACTGATGAAGTGGTGGAACAATTTGCACCCCTGCCGGTGACTTCCATTCCTCAAATGGAGGGGAACGACTGGGAACCCCTGATGGATGCCTTGCCAGACTTCAAGAAACCAGCAGATGTCCCCCAACCGATTGAAGTGGACCGGATAAATAGTCAAGTGAAGCTATTTTTGCCCGGGTTTGACAAAAAACAAGTCAAGCTGACGCAATATGGTCCGGAAGTGACCATTGAAGCGGGGGACCAACGGCGTAACATTTCCTTGCCTCCGGAGTTAAAGGGGAAAGCGGTTAAAGGGGCGAAGTTTCAGCAGCAATTCTTAATTATTTCGTTTTAACGGGTTTTAAGTTGTTTTAAAGGGTGCGATCGCTCGTTGGATGGGTTCCGGTTGGACTGGAGGCATCTGACGGGCGATCGTATTGATAGGGACAGGTATAGAAGGGTAAGTAGATCTTAGGGAAATTCTTTAGGGCGAGCTAAATAGGGTAAAAGTAAATCGAGGGTTTGGCGAGTTCGCTGACTGACGCCGCGATCGTGAAGATGATAAATTGTATCATAAAACATTGATTTTTCATACATAAAGTCTTCGGGTTCACCCAGAATTGGGACTCCAATGCCTTGATAAAAATCTTTGATACTTTTGAAATATTCTTGTTGCTTAGGTTCTTGGTAAATGGAAAAGTTAACCATATTTGGCCAAGTGGCAATGACTTGAATGTTATGCTCTCTAGCCCATTCTACAAACTTATGAATACTCTTCATTCCGTAACTCGACTGAATATAACCCTGTAGGACAAAGGGTTCTAAGTCATCAATAGTTTGGAGCAATTTGGCTGTGATGGTCGATTCACTATTTTGAATAGTATCTCCATATTCATTCAGGTAAAGATTAGGATTTTTTAAAGATTCCGCGCTAATCGAAGGAGTTGCTTTTGTGAGAATTCCCTCAAATAACCGAGGAAATGTAATTCCTCCAATAAATTTGAGTTGCTGAAGCCAATTTAATGAAAATAAATATTGAGAATCGTAACTCATTACATAGTCAATCAAAACATCATTGGGGACCCCTATTTCTTTATAAAGATGATATTCAAGGGTTAGAAGAATTATGTCTTGGGGCTTAGCCCACTGTTTAACTTTACTAAAGATGTAATCTGTTCCCATTGCTGCTTGAGTAGCGCCATTGAGACAGGGTATGCCAGCCTCTTCAACGATCGCCTGGCAACTAATGCCGTATAAAGCATTAGAACCCGCAGCAATGATTAATTTAGGAGTCTGGAGTGAAAGGGCAATTTGTGATTTATTAACATAAAGATTATTAATCCAACCGGATAGTCCTATAGTAGGAGTTCCCAGTTGATAAAAAACAGCCCCCAGGAAAATAACCAAACATATTAAGAAGGTAAAAACAAGTAGACCTAAGTAGCTTAAGTATTTCTTCATTATTTAAAAATTAAAGTATAAAAATTCGCTCTCAGGAACCCCTAAAAAAGTTTTAAAGAGGATAAATGTAGCAATTCCAATAATGATTGCCCACATAAAATTGGGCTGCCATTCTAGGAATTTTAAGGGGGACTTTTCTGAGGCTATGGAAAAATTTATTTCTTTGGCTGGGTGAGGATTATGCCCTTTCATCAACTGGTAAGTATTCGGACATGATAAGGCAATTACTAACAGGGTTAACCCCCAAACATAAGTCCAGATGAACTGTTCTCCGCCAAAAGATTTAAACGTAATCCCCCAACTTGCTAAACCGACTTTGAGAAATCCGAGTTTATTGGCGATCGCTAAGGGAATCGATACACCATTTCCTCCCATCATTCCCTGCAATAATAACAGGGCTGTATCTAAGTTATTGGCTCTAAAAAAGACCCAAGCCACGATAACAGCTATTAGAGTAATACCGCCACCGATAACCCGACTCCAGCCTGGATGAGATTGGCGATCGCCTCTCCACTTTTTCCAAATCGCTCTCCATTGACTATTGATGACTAAATAAATCCCATGTAGCCCGCCCCATAATACAAATGTCCAACCGGCACCATGCCAAAGACCTCCTAAAAACATAGTAATCATTAAATTGATTTGACGCCGAAATTCTCCGTGACGATTTCCACCCAGGGGAATGTAGAGATAGTCTCGCAGAAAATTGGAGAGGGTAATATGCCATCGCCGCCAAAACTCGATGATACTGGTTGCTTGATAGGGTGAATAAAAGTTAAGGGGCAAAGTTATTCCAAATAACAATGCAGCACCGATCGCCATGTCAGAATACCCAGAAAAATCATAGTAAAGTTGCAAAGAATAGGCAATCGCACCTCCCCAAGCCTCAAAAAATTGGATGGGGGTCCCCTGGGCGGCTGCATTAAAAATTGGATTGGCATATCGAGCCAAATTATCTGCAAAAACTACTTTTTTAAACATTCCTATTATAAAAATAGTACAACCTATCGCAAAATTTTTATAACTAAACTTATAAATTAATCGATTATAAAACTGAGGGATTAAATCTTGGTGATGGACAATGGGTCCAGCAATGAGCTGGGGGAAAAAACTTACAAACAATACATATTTTAAGAAGCTATATTTTCCAACCTCTCCTCGATAACAATCTACTAAATAAGCAATTTGCTGAAAGGTAAAAAATGAAATTCCTAATGGTAAAATCACATTTAAAGATTGCTGCAATTCAAGTGGAGCTATAAACTTTAAGTTTTCTATAAAAAATTCAAAATATTTGTAGTAGCCAATAATTGCTAAATTAGCGGCTAATCCCACAATTAAAATTAATTTTTTGTTTACATTAAATGTAATATTTTCCTCTCGATTTAATAATAATCCGATTGTATAATTTACGCCAATTGAAAACATCAAAAGGACAAGATAAGGGGGGTTCCACCAAGCATAAAAAAACAGTGAGGCTGCAACTAAGAAAGCGACTGCCCAGCGATAATAGCCGCGCTTTCCTAGCTGATAAAAGAGCCAAAGCACCAGAGGTAAAAAAAACCCAATAAATTCTAATGAATTAAAAAGCATAGAATTTAGATCGATTATAGTAAACTGAGCTATCCGTTTTATCTAGAAGTTTTTTCAAAGCTCTCCGAGATGATGTGGAAGTAGACATCTGACAATCCTGGCGATAACTTACCCGAGTTGCATCGGGCTTAATCCTTTGGCGATTAATTCAGAAGGAGTGACAATTAAATCTAAGACGAATTCCGGGAACAAGTGTTATCTTATCAGATTTTAGGGGGAGTTGATATGCCGACTTAGCTGGAGCAAGTAAAGGCGGTTTCGTGGAAATGCTTCAAGGTTAGGGGTGAATCTGAGGGAAGAAAAAGCCCACCCTAGTGACTCTATAATCCATAACAAGGGATGCTCTATTACTTTTATGCATCTGGGTTAAGTCTTGATGGGGGGCTATTCTGATATTTGGAGAGAGGCAAGTTCCCGTCAGCTTGCATAATAAACTAGACTGATTACTTAACGAACCGAAACTCTCCCTACGGCTGATATGTCTAACCCCCCTACATCTGAGTCCAATCTGTCCAACTCTCCCGATCGCCTGCCCACCCCAGAGGCTGTAGATTCAGCAACACCAACCCCCAGTGCTTCCCCTGAGTCATCCAACCGCAATGCTAGAACTCGGCAGATGTTGGGCATGAAAGGGGCGGATGTCAAGGAGACATCCATTTGGAAAATTCGCCTGCAATTGATGAAACCGATCACCTGGATTCCCTTAATTTGGGGTGTGGTCTGTGGGGCCGCTGCTTCCGGTAACTACCAATGGAAGTTAGAGCATATTTTAATCGCAGCTGCTTGTATGTTGATGTCTGGCCCTTTGCTGGCAGGCTACACTCAAACCATTAATGATTTTTACGATCGCGATTTAGATGCGATTAACGAACCCTATCGTCCAATTCCCTCCGGGGCGATCGCTGTCCCTCAAGTGATTAGCCAAATTTGGGTGTTGTTACTGGCAGGTATTGGCGTCGCCTACGCCCTGGATGTCTGGGCAGGGCATGATTTCCCCACGATTACCGCCTTGGCAGTCGGGGGTTCTTTTGTTTCTTACATTTATTCTGCACCGCCCCTTAAACTGAAGAAAAACGGCTGGTTAGGAAACTATGCCCTAGGTGCGAGTTATATTGCCCTGCCTTGGTGGGCGGGACAAGCGCTATTTGGGGAAATTGGACCCAAAATCATGGTGATCACCCTGATTTACAGTATGGCAGGATTAGGAATTGCGATCGTCAATGACTTTAAAAGCGTGGAAGGAGATAAACAACTGGGTTTACAATCCTTACCCGTCATGTTTGGGGTGGGGACCGCTGCTTGGATCTGTGTCCTGATGATCGATATCTTTCAATTGGGTATCGCGGGATACCTGATTGCGATTCACCAAAACCTGTATGCGGCAATCCTAATTTTGCTAGTTATTCCGCAAATTACCTTCCAAGATATGTATTTCCTTCGGAATCCTTTGGAAAATGATGTCAAATATCAGGCATCAGCCCAGCCGTTTCTGGTGTTGGGAATGTTGGTGACAGCCCTCGCGATTGGTCATGCCAGTATAATTTAACGGCGATCGCTCAAATGCTAAACCCAGAAAGCCGCCGGAACTCCCAGGTTCCGGCTAACAAATAAAGCTCGACGTATTTTAGTGCAAATACTGATCCCAAGCTCTAAAATAAAACCCAATAGGCTCGGTAAGTGGCGGTGTGAGGAGTTGACGTGGCTAACTTTATTTCCAAGCTCAAAAATATCTCCAAGAAGTTGGGGAGTGCAACCGGGACCAATCCGAGAAAATCAGGGGATTTGCGACACCAAACTGGAGGCGATCGCGAAGGGGTTCGCCCTCCAACTAGAACACCTATTCCAGGGATTCACCTCAATTTAGCCCCTGGGGACCGGGGTAGAAAATTGGAACCTATCCAGATCTCTGATGATGAGAATTCGTCTAGTGGGGTTAAACGGTCCAAATCCGGCAAACCGCGTCGAAAAATTCTAGCCCACCTCCAGCACCTCTGGTTTAACCCGGGGGGAAAACCTCCCTATCGTCGTCGAGTCTTTTGGGTCGGTTTAGGAATCTTGGCGGTAAGTAGTAGCGCCGGAACCCTCGTCTGGGCTTGGTGGAAAATCGATCGCAGCTTGCCAGATATCTCAGAAGTTTTTACCTTTGTCCGCGATGGCACGTTAACCATTACAGCGGAAGATGGAACAATTTTGCAGCAAGTTGGACCTGCAACCCGAGACAAGCTGAAAATGCAGGACATCCCTGCACCCCTGATCGAAGCCTTCATCGCATCAGAAGATAGCAGATTTTACCAACATGGGGGTGTGGACTATCAAGGTATCCTTCGGGCAACCCTTGCTAACATCATGGCTAGAGAGGTGGTTGAAGGAGGTAGTACCATCACCCAACAACTCGCCCGGATGGTCTTTTTAACTCAAGAACAAACCGCCGGAAGGAAAATCCGAGAAGTGTTCCTAGCTAGAAAAATCGAGAAAAACATGAGGAAGCAGCAAATCCTCGAACGCTACCTGAATTATGTTTATCTCGGTTCTGGTGCATACGGGATCGCTGATGCAGCCTGGGTTTATTTTAGTAAATCCGTAAATCAGCTGACTCTAAGCGAAATGGCAATGATTGCTGGATTGCCACCGGCACCTTCAGCTTACTCCCCTTTAGTCAATCAAGAAAATGCCCGTGTACGCCGCAATATAGTTTTACAACGGATGACTGAACTGGGATACATTACTCCAGAAGCAGCCGTGGCGGCGAGAGAAAAAAACCTAGAAGTACAAGCGAGTTCTCCGAAACGACTCAAAGTTGAGGCCCCTTACTTTACCTCATACATCCAGAAAGAATTGCCTAAAGTCGTCTCGAAAGAGGCCCTAGAAATGGGTGGACTGACGGTGGAAACCACTATTGATCTGAAGTGGCAGAAAATTGCTGAAAAAGTGGTCAAAGAAGCCGCAGAACTCGACGGACCGGCCCAGGGATTTGATCAGGCGGCATTAGTGGCGATCGCCCCGGATACTGGGGAAATCAAAGTCATGGTAGGAGGGCGATCGTTTGAAGAAAGCGAATTCAACCGGGTGACTCAGGCACAACGTCAACCGGGTTCGACCTTTAAAGGATTTGTCTATGCAGCGGCGATCGCTGCCGGTTGGTCCCCTTATGATGGCTATGAAGATGCCAATTTTAAAGTTGATGGTTACAAACCGCGCAATTATGGCGGCAAATATCGCGGTTGGGTTTCCATCAGCGATGCCCTAACTAATTCTATTAATGTCGTGGCAGTGAAAGTCTTAATTGATATTGGGTTTGAACCCACTATCGAACTCGCTAAAAATATGGGTATCAAGTCGAAACTCGACCCCATTTACTCTTTAGCTCTCGGCGGATCTGAGGTGAATTTACTGGAACTAACCAGCGCCTACGGCACGATCGCCGCTGAAGGGAAACATAATGAACCCCACGGGATTGTTCGCGTCATGGATCGCCGAGGTGACACCCTTTACGAAGGGAAACCCCAGCTCAAACAGGCTTTGGATCCAGAGAGTTCGGCGATCGTCACTTGGATGTTAGAACCCGTCGTCCAACATGGCACGGGTTCAGCGGCGCAGTTAGGTAACCGTCCCGTTGCCGGAAAAACCGGCACTTCCGACGAAGCACGAGACCTCTGGTTTATCGGCTATATTCCTCAATTAGTCACTGGCGTTTGGTTGGGTAATGATGATAGTTATCCCACCTGGGGAAGCAGCAGTACCGCCGCCTTCACCTGGCGTCAATTCATGGAAAAAGCGGTTGAAGGAATGCCTGTTGAGGAGTTTCCTAAAATTCCCGAACGGTTAGATGGACGCAAAGAGTTTCTAAAAACAAATCCGGTAACTCCCAATAGTATTTTCTATGGAGATACCACCCCAGATAATGCTCAAACGGGTTCTGCCAATGCTGGTGGTTATTCCGAGGGGTATTACTAATTAGGTCGATGAGAATGGATGACCAGACCACCCCAAGGATGAGTTAGACTAATCCTTGGGGTGTTTATTTTGAAAATAAGATAATAAGGAGTTTTTGATGCTGCACCGACTGTATGTCAATAATTTTAGATGCTTAGAAAACTTTGAATTCACTACTAAAGGAATTTCATCAGCACTTTTAATTGGAAAAAATGGGTCCGGTAAATCAACAATTGCTAGGGCCTTGGAAGTTTTTCAAAGCATTGGTAGAGGAATCAATAAAGTTGGTCAACTGGTGCAAGAAAAGGATTTCTCTCAGGGACGGTCTAATATTCCGATTCGCTTTGAAATCGAATTATTTTTGCAAGAGAAACTCTACCAGTATAGTCTAGCCTTTGAATTGCCAGAAAATTTTAAAGAAATGAGAGTTTTTGAAGAAAAATTACTTGTGAACGGAACGGCACTCTACACTCGAAAAGAAGCTCAAATTACGCTTTTAAGAAGCTCACAAAACCGCTCTGCGGAGTTTCTAATGGATTGGCATCTGGTTGCCCTCCCTCTCATTCAAGAGCAATCTCAGACTGACCCCCTACATATTTTCAAAACCGGGCTGACCCGGATGATTATTTTAGCGCCAATCCCCAGTTTCATGAACGGCGATTCGCACGGTGAAACCTTGGAACCTCAATGGAATGGTTCAAATTTTGGGGAGTGGTTTTCTGGGTTGCTGAGTCGCTATCCGGCGGCCTATACCCAGGTAGACAAATATCTGCGAAACGTAATGCCGGACTTTAAAGATGTTCGGAATGAAGTAATGGGTAAAGACTTCAAAAGCATGATAGTTCGGTTTGAAGAAAACAATGCCAATTTAAGCGTTTATTTTAGCGACTTATCCGATGGAGAAAAATGTATTTTTTTGGGGGCTGTTTTGGTCGCTGCCAATCAATCTTATGGACCACTATTTTGCTTTTGGGATGAGCCAGACAACTATTTATCTTTGTCCGAAGTTGGACATTTCGTTATGTCACTCAGGCGGTCATTTCAAAATGGAAGTCAGCTATTAGTGACCTCCCATAATGCCGAAGGTATCCTCAAATTTTCTAATGAAAATACCTGGTTGATTCATCGAAACAGCCACGTAGAACCCACTCTAATCAGACCCCTTGAAGAGATTCCAATTCAAGGTGACTTAGTGGAGGCTTTAATTCGGGGTGATATAGATTGAAGACCAATAGATTTCAATTTCATGTTTTAGTTTTGCCAGAAGATAATGCAGACCGCCAAATTGCTAATGGATTTATTAAATATCGTAACGTGAACGTGAACCAGCATCGGATTCAAGTTATGAAGGAATTAAGCGGATGGGAAAATGTTGTAGCTAAATTTAATAAAAATTATGCTTCTGATATGCGAAACAAATTTCTTGAACGAAGGGTTATTTTGCTGATTGATTTCGATGAGGATACGAACCGATTGGCTTATGTCAAAAGACAAATTCCCGAAGACTTAGAAAATCGGGTATTCGTTTTGGGGGCTTGGTCTGAACCCGAGCGTTTAAAAGCGGAACTCAAAAAGACTTTTGAAGGAATTGGAGAAGCATTAGCGCAAGATTGCTCTGACAATCAGCAAACATTTTGGAACCATGAACTGCTCAGGCACAACCACCCTGAGTTAGAACGCCTGAGATCATCGGTTAGACCCTTTTTATTTGAGTAATATCCAATCCGGATAAATTAACGAGTGCAGAAGGGTAAAAAAAGATAATCAATTATAATCTGTGTAGAGGCGGATGGACCCATATTAGGGGCTAGGATCAGGTCCGATCTCGACTCTCAGGAGAAGTTTGCCGCTTACCTGGGTGTGTCCTTCCAGAACCGCTCTGGAGAAGGGACGGGCTACCCCCTCACCGATGACAATTGAAGCCGGGAGAATTTATGTTACTCAAAAAAATTATCCAGGAGTTACAAGATATCCCAGAAGAGAAACTTGTAGAAATTTATGACCTGATTCACTACTTCCGTTTGGGTTTGAATCAAGAAAATACCGAACCACCGTCGGTGAGCGACGTCGAACCCCGCACCCCGGGTTTACTCACTGGAAAACTCTCAGACGCATTTTTTGAACCTTTACCAGAAGAGGAACTCCGGCAATGGGAATGAGCTATCTCATGGATACTCATATCCTACTTTGGTGGCTGTTTAATGACCCTAAACTTAACGAAAAGTGTCGAGAAATCATTCGCAATCCCGACCATCGTATTCGGGTTAGCAGCGCCTCTGCTTGGGAAATTGCCACCAAATACCGCATCGGCAAACTTCCTGAAGCGAAACCTTTGGTTAATAATTATCAGGGCATCTTACAGCAAGCAAAGTTCATCGAACTCAATATCACCGCCGCCCACGCCCTTAGAGCGGGAAATCTACCCATTTCCCATCGAGATCCATTTGATCGAATGCTGATGGCTCAGGCAGAACTGGAAAATCTGCCGATTCTCACCTAGGACACTGCTTTTAATACAGGTTTGATTCAGCTGATTCCTTCCCCCTAGTAACAATTATGAAGGAAGCTGAGACTCCCTCTGAACGAGTGGCGCGATCGCGTGGCTGATGATTCCCTTCGAGGACAAAAGCGGCAGATGAGAGGCGCGGTACTCCCAACACAATGCCCTCACCAAAGTTTTAGAAGCCATTGCAGTCGGAGGTCGTTACAGGTGGGATTAATGAGGAAGCCCGATCGCCACTCCATCACCCTAAAACCTCCCCTCACCGCCACCCCCAAACCATAAATTTTTCTAATCATTCAATTTGACCCCATATTCCTCTTTAGAGGGATACAGGAGGGTCACTCTTGCCGTAAGCTGGGAGTGTAGTTCGTGAAAAACGCTTATGAATATATTGATGGAAGTCTCTGCGGCTGCGGGGGCTAGTGCTAACAATTTTCCTTTAAGTTTTACCTTGGTTTATGTCGTAGGCTTTATTGCGGCAGTGACCCTGGGTTCGATCGCCTGGTATAACTCCAAGCGTCCCCCCGGTTGGGAAGATAAAGAACGTCCCGATGTTGTACCCAAGGTTGATAAGTAAAACTTAAGTCAATACCCCCCATAATAAAATCTTAGTCAGGGCGATCGCAGATGGATCGCCCTGGCATTACTCTGTCTGCTGTTTCCTCAGTCTCACCATGAAAAATCCGTCCATGTCATGCTGGTAGGGCCATACGGTAATCCAGCCTTCCAGTGTGGCAAAGTGGGCGGTTGGGGAGTTAATGTTGGGAGGTTCGATCTCCCAGTCAGGGTGACTGCCTAGGAAACTTTGAATCACGTCTTCGTTTTCTTTTGGATGTATGGTACAGGTAGCATAGACCAGGTGACCCCCGGGTTTCACCCAATGGGCGGTTTCTTCGAGTAATTCCCCCTGGAGTTGGGACAGTTCCTGGATATTTTCTGGGGTTTGACGCCATCGGGCATCGGCGCGACGATGGAGGGTGCCGAGTCCGGAACAAGGGGCGTCTAAGAGTACCCAGTCAGCCGTTTGATGAAATTGCGTAAAGTTGCGACTGTCTCCACTCAAAGTTTGAATGGATTTAAGCTGGAGTCTGTCGGCATTTTCTTTGACTTTTTTGAGTCGGGAAGGCGCTTTATCACAAGCCCAAATTGTGCCGGTATCTCCCATCATTTCCGCAATGTGGGTGGTTTTTCCGCCCGGGGCGGCACAGGCATCGATCGCTACTTGTCCGGGTTTTGGTTCTAGTAAATATCCGACTAATTGGGCGCTACTGTCTTGAATTGTCCACCATCCGGCCTGATATCCTGGCAAGTTTTCAACGGCACCGGCACCACTACATAAGCGCAATCCTTGGGGTAAATGGGGCAATCTTACAACTTGCACTCCGGCGGACTGGAAGGCGGTTTCAACCTCTTCTAGGGTAGTTTTTAAGGGATTAATGCGTAAATCTAAGCTAGGGGATTGGTTAAACCAGGTACAGAGTTTTTCAGTTTCTGCAAATCCCAGGCGATCGCACCAGTTGGCGACAATCCAATCGGGAAAGCTATGCAACATTCCTAAGCGGGATATCTGATCACTGGGAAGCACTAATGGATCGTTATCTTGGGCTTCGGCTAAACGAATATATTGCCGCAATAAGCCATTTACAAAACCGGCAAGTCCTTTAAATTTATTTTCTTTAGTTAATTCAACGGTGGTGTTAACCGCAGCAGAGGCAGGAATTGTATTGAGATAGCGGAGTTGATACAATCCCAGATGGAGAATGGTGCGGAGGTCATCGGGTTGGTTGGCCGATTTCTTTTTAGCAAGTTGGTCGATTATCGCATCTAAGGTTCGCATTCTACGGACGCATCCATAGACTAATTCGGTTGCTAATCTGCGATCGCTGGGGATAAGGGGGGGTTCTTCCCCGACTTTGGCTTTTTGCAGCCATTTATCGAGAGCAATATCGGCAAATACACTCCGCCGATGGACATCTCGGAGTGCTAAAAAGGCAATTTGACGGGGATTAGACATTTAAAGTTTAGAGTTGAGATTGAAGAAAGCGATTGCATTCTATAGAGGCCAGGTTTGGACTCTGCCATTATGACCTACTTTTTTATTTAGAATGAGTCGGACTTCAAATTATAGGGGGTTATTAACGGAATGAAGGATAAATTTTGAGGGGATTCCTATTTAGAAGTGGATGGCAAAGCTGAAAACTCCCCTACAGTTGATGCAAGCGCGATCTCAATAATTCTAATTGGGCATCGATTTGGGCAAAATCTAGGTCGGGCATTCCTTCTAAAGTTGATTCTAGGCTGGCGGAAGCTAAACTGGCTTTAAAAATATCTCTTTCCCTTTCTAAGGCAGAAAGTTGCTGTTTGAGGGTGGTCACTGTGGGGATTAATTCATCAAGTCGTTGTTTGAGTTCCTCAGCCTGTTTGCTGTAGGTTTGTTTGCGGGTTAGTAATTCCCGGGCCAGGGGTTCATTTTGCTGCTGCAAGGCGAGTTTAGCGGACTCGGCTAATTCATGAACCTGCTGTTGGGCGGTGTGATAGTCACGCAGGAGGACTTCTTGACTCCCTGCTGCATTTTGAACGCTTTGCTTAAATTCAAGCAAAGTTTTTTCGAGTTCGCGCGGGTAGTCTTTCCGCTGATTTTGCCAATCGGTAATATTTGAGCGAATCAACCGATTAATGCGATCGCCTAATGCCATAGTCTCATCTCCGGGTGCTGATTAAGGGGAGAACATTCCCTTAAAATTGTAGCTTTTATGAGGTGATGTTGACTACAGAAGCAAGCATGAGTTCATCGCCTATATAGCCCACAATCCGTTCATGAAAAACTTCCCTCTAGGTTAAAGCGAGGGCAGGGAATTATTGCCGTGATTCCAACCAACCCAATCCCGTTTTAAATTAGCCCTTGTCATGGGTGCTTTATTGGCCCTACCCTGAAGGGTGAGGCTTTGTTTAAACTTGGGTTGGTTGGCAAAAGTAATCAGCAAAAAACTCTCGGACTTGTTTTAAAATATTAGGCAATTGAGCGGCAAGTTCGGCGGTACCTTCTAGGGTTTGTTTGCGGGCTAACTTTTCAAGTTGCGCGGCGATCGCGGACATAGAAAGAACTCCTACATTACTAGCCGCACTTTTAATTCGATGAGCAGAATGCTCAACCATTGTTAAATTTTGGGTAGATAATGCCTGAGTGAGCGTTTCAATATCTTCTGGTATTTTATCAAGAAACACCTCTAAAAGCCGCCGTTGCAACAAAAGATTTCCTCGGGTCACTTTCAGCAATCGCTCTAGATTTACAGGGTATTCTGGAACAGAAAGAGGCAAAGGGGATGAGGTAGGAAGGACCAGCAAACTAGGGAGAATAGCGGTAGGTTCAACACGAGGAATTATGAGGGGGGAGGGGAATTGTAGACAATTATTGGGTCCGGCTTTTTTATGAATCCAGCGGCGGATGGCAGCGGCTAAATCTTCGCGTTCGATGGGTTTACTGAGATAATCATCCATCCCAGCATCAAGACATTTTTGGCGATCGCCACGCATGGCATTAGCGGTAAGGGCAATCACGAGGGTATGTTTTTGGGCTTCCTCTCGACGGCGCAATTCTTTGGTAGCCGCATATCCATCCATCACCGGCATTTGACAATCCATCAAAACCAAATCGTAGGGTTTTTGAGCAAGAGATTCCAAGGCTTCTATACCATTGGTGACACAATCTGCTTGATACCCTAACATTTCTAATTGACTTAAAATCACCGTTTGGTTAATCAGGTTATCTTCAGCCACTAAAATATTGATCGCATAAGCTGGGGTGATGGGTGAGTTTAGTTGCCCCAAATGATGGGAGTCAAAGGATTGACCATTCACCACATTAATCAGGGTATCAAATAACCGCGAAGCGCGTACGGGTTTGAAGAAATAACTAGCTACTCCTTTTTCTACTAGGGATTCGGCAAGGTGCCGTTGACTTTGATTCGTCATTAAAATGACCTTAGTTTCAGGAAATAGGTAGGACTCAAACCGATCACTGTCGTAGTGCAGAGTTTCTAATAATTCTAATCCTTCTTTTGAGGGAAGTTGTAAATCCAATAACAGCACATCATAGGGTTGATTGAGAGTGAGTTTCTCTTGCAAGGCCTGGAATGCTTCTGCGCTATTTTCAGCATCATCGGTCTGCATTCCCCAGGCTTGGGTTAACTCCCGGACAGACTGACGAATTCGAGGGTTATCATCTACCACTAGCACTCGCAACCCGGGTAACTTTTGCCGAGGATTTACATCTGCGGGGGTGAAATTGGGTTGTTTCTTCAACTCAGCTGTAAACCAAAAAGTAGACCCTTCACCGATTTTACTGTCAACCCCAATTTGTCCGCCCATCATTTCTACAAGTTGTTTGCAAATTGCCAAACCTAAGCCCGTACCTCCATACTGACGCCTTGTAGAAGCATCGACTTGAGAAAAGGATTGAAACAGTTTATTTTGCCCTTCTGGAGAAATGCCAATGCCAGTATCCTTGACACTCATGCGAATAGAAGCCGTTTGTTCGGTTTCGGAGATTGCCGTCGCTTGAATAATAACTTCCCCGACTTCCGTAAATTTAATGGCATTTCCCACTAAATTCAGTAAAATTTGTCCGAGTCTAACTGGATCTCCTTGTAAATTACGGGCCAATTGTGGGTCAAACAAGAAACTTAATTCTAACCCCTTGGCTTCAGCTTGTGCGCCTAGCAAATCCAGAACTTGTTCAACGCTTTCGTAAAGATTAAAATCAAATCGTTCTAAGTGCATTTCTCCAGCTTCGAGCTTAGAGAAATCCAGAATATCATTGATAATGCTCAATAAATGTTGAGCGCTGGCGCGAATGGTTTTGGCATAGTCGTATTGTTGGGTACTTAAGTCTGTTTCTAACAACAAGCCCGCCATCCCTAATACACCATTCATGGGAGTACGGATTTCATGGCTCATATTGGCAAGAAATTGAGATTTAAAGCGGGCAGATTCTAAAGCGGCTTCCCGGGCTTTAACTAATTCATCAATGCAATCAATGGCAATTGCAATTCCCCCGATCTGACCTTCTGTAAGATACCAGGGAGAAATCGTCCAGCGAACGTAAGTAGAAGACTCATCTAATTTTTCCCAAAGGTCTTCGGTGACAGAAACAATTTCTCCTTGTAAAGCCCGGTCGTGAGCTTGTCGCCAGCGTTCGGGAATATCCGATGAAACTTGATAGTAATTACAGCCGATCAGAGAGGGTTGAGTAGAGTTGTTATCCCCAGGGTGTTGCGATCGCTCAAAAGAGTCTAAACCGTGATTGGTTAGCCATTGACTAGAATGGGCGAGATAACACATTTGGGTATCAAACATGGCGATCGCCACCGGTGCACAGTTGACAATCTGTTGTAACTGCTGCCGTTCCCGTTCGATCGCTGTTTCCATTTGTTTACGATCGCTAATATCCCGCCACACTACAGCAAATCCATCGCCCAGTTTCGTAGCGCGAATATCAAATGCTTCCCGGACTGGGGGACGTGTTTTTACCGCATCAAAGCCCTGAATTCCCTCGGCTTCATATAGGATCAATTCCTCCGTTAAGGGTTCTCCCGTTTGGATAACTTGAGCATATTTACTAAATAAAATGCTTTGGCGCGGGTCTGGCATCACTTGGCAAAATGAACAGTCGTGATCCACTTCATGCCGGTTACAATGACATTGGTTACGGGCTGAAGCATTCACATATTCGCAGCGAAAATCAACGATTTCCCCCGAGTCATTTCGGCAGGCTGAATAAATCCCAAAACAGTCCAGCATATTTTCAACGGACGTGCGAAACCGTTCTTCGCTGTGTAACAGTTCTTGCTCAAGCTGTTTGAGGTCCGTAATATCAATCGCCACGCCGTCCCAAAGAATATCTCCATTTACCTGGGGTGCCGGACGAGACTCCCCTTGAAGCCATTTGATTTTTCCCGACGAGGTAATCACTCGAAATTTACGCTTCCAGGGTTGTAAACTTTTAGCCGATCGCGTGATAGATTCATTAAAATCCGGCCAGTCCTGGGGATGAATCGCCGACCCAATTAACTGTGCATTTTGTTCAATTTCTTCCGGCTCTAATTCTAAAATATCCCGGCAACCGGAACTCACGTAGGGAAAAGAAATTGTGCCATCCGTTGTCACTCGATATTGATAAATCACTCCCGGTAAATTATCCGCTAAGCGTTGGAAGCGATTCTGGAGCTCGGTAACTCGGCTGGTTTCTTGGTGAAGCGCCTCCTCGACGGACTTGCGATCGCTAATATCCCGTCCGACACAATAAATGGATTGTTCTTCGGGAACGGGGACTGCTGTCCAAGAAATCCATTTGTAAGAACCATCCACAGCACGATAGCGATTTTCAAAGGCGATCGCCACGTTCTCATTAAGCATTTGACGGGTTTTTTCATGAGACTGGTGGCGATCATCGGGATGGACCCAATCCAGGGAAAACTGATGAGAAAACTCTTCAGGACTGTAGCCTAAAATCTCGGTCACCGCCGGGTTAACCCGTTTAAAGTAACCATCAAAAGAGGCGATCGCCATCAAATCTACAGACACTTTAAAAAATTGTTCGAGTTCCGCTTGTGCCTTTTGCCGCGCGATAATTTCTCGTTGCAGTTGTTGATTGGTGCGCGTGAGTTCTGCGGTCCGATAGGCCACTAAATTCTCAAGTTCTTCTTGATATTTTTTCAGTGCGGCTTCGGACCGCTTGCGATCGGTAATGTCAAGAACGATCGCTTGCATTCGACCATCGGGCAGCATTTTAGCACTCAATTCCACCGGGAGCAAAGTATTATTTTTACGCCGCAACCAATGTTCAGTCCTCATCGTTTCTCCCAACCGTAGCCCTTGCAGTGGGGTTGAAAATATCTTGATTTCAGGCTTGCAGGCAAGTGCCTTAACATTCAGTTGTAAAAGTTCTTCTCGGCAATAGCCTAACATCTCACAGGCACGGGGATTTACATCTAGATAATTTCCCAATCCATCGACAATAAAAATGCCTTCTGAGGCTTGTTCCATTAACTGACGATAGTCGGTTTCTTGATGATGAAGTTCAGCTTCTAAATTTCGTCGGGCGGTGATATCGGTATAGATGCCAATAAATCCCACAAGTTGTCCGCGATCATCCGTAATTGCGTCGGCGCGAACGGCAATTTGTAAGCACTTACCCCCTTTTGCTTCCATTTCCGCTTCCTCTTGCCAAGAACCCCCACTGGAGATAGTCTCGAAGACTTGACGACCCACCGCGCGATCGCGATAAAGCATGGCGGGACCTCCGGCAGCATTCATTTCTTCCCGGGTATAGCCGAACAGGTGAGTGCAGGCGGAATTTTGATAGCTGCGTTGTCCGCTTAAATCCGAGATAGCGATCGCATCCCCAGCACTATCTACCGCCTTGCGAATCCTTAACAGTTCTGACTCATACCCTTTACGCTCGGTGATATCTCGACCTTCGGCAATCAGTTGGGTAACCCTCCCACCTTCGCCAACTACGGGCCTAATTGAGAAATCCAGGGTTCTCCAGAGACTACCGTACCCCCCGATTTCCGTTTCATAACGCAGGCATGAACCGGATGCAGCAACGGCGATCGCCTCCTTCAGCCGGTCTTGATGTTCAGTACCCGAACTCCACCATGGGGCTTGCCAAAATGGTGACCCGATTACTTCCTCGGGTTGCAACTGGCCCCACGCTAGGGCCGTTTGATTCACCTCTAGGATATTGCCGTCTGGGTTTAACACCGTCATAAACTGGAAGCTAGAGTTAAAAATTTCCCGAAACCGAGGATTTTCTTTCTCCTGTAAACCCAGCCACGGCATAGGGCGATCCCGGCGAGTTAAATACAAAAATATTAAAGGAATTAAGCATTCAGCAAAGGCGACTACTGGCAGCAGGGCTTGGCTTCCCAGAGCCTCGGCTACAAATTTGATCCCGTTGAAGGAGCATAGGGATACATATCTATAAAAAATGTCCGGGTCAAAGGGAAGAATTTGCTTTAAAAACTCCATAGACGATTCTTATCCCCATCCGTTAGCTGGATCTTTATCATTTAAGTTAATAATCTAATAGTTTTGATTAAATACCTCCAAATTTAAGATTTTTTTTATACTTGTGACAATTAACTCAGTTACATAGTCAAAAATTTTTTGATATATCTTTAGCCTAACCGCTCCTGTGATCCTCACCCTGGCTGCAAAAAAACACCCTTATGATTTCTATCGGCCGTAACAAATTTAGGCTAAGTCACCTCGAAAAATCGATTTAAATCAGTCTGAGGTTTGGCATAACTTGCCTTCAACCCTAGGGTTTAGTGTAACTATTGAACCGATTGATTGCCCAAATAATGTAAGCAGTGCTACAAAAAATAGTTTTTATATTAATCAATTGTCATCGGTTCCCCGGAAAGGGATCGATTGGAGGCGATCGCCTATTGGGACGCCAAACCTCTATTTATTCTTTCAAAAACCTTTTCTTAATCTAAATTAACAGTTATTTTAAAACCGCTCGTTAAAAAATTGGGCGACTTCAAGAGAGCGGGGAAACTCCCAAAATCTCCAACAAAATCCCCCGGCACAGAGGCGAAAAATTGATCCCACTGCAAAACCCTAAGCTACCATTCCCCCAATCTTTACGGTATTGTGTTTAAAAGTCCTCTCTCTCATAGATAGAGCCTTCCATGACCGCAGTACAGCCAACCCCCAAGCACCAGAAATCCAAAGCTCTCAAGCCCGGTAGCCGTCCTCCCGCTAAAGAATTGTGCAGCGAGTGTGGCCTTTGTGATACCTATTACATCCATTACGTTAAAGAAGCCTGCGCCTTTCTCAATCAACAAATCGCCACACTCGAAGAAAGCGCACATGGACACAGCCGGGACTTAGACAACCCAGATGAACTCTATTTTGGCGTCCATCAACAGATGATGGCAGCACGCAAGCAGGAACCTATCCCCGGCGCTCAGTGGACGGGAATCGTTAGCACGATCGCCTGTGAAATGCTAGATCGTGGCCTCGTTGAAGGGGTGGTTTGCGTCCAAAATACCTCGGAAGACCGTTTTAAACCCATGCCAGTCCTGGCACGCACCAAAGAAGAAGTCCTCGCAGCCAAAGTCAATAAACCCACCCTCTCCCCGAATCTGTCTGTCCTCGAACAAGTTGAGCAATCCGGAATGAAACGCTTACTGGTGATTGGGGTCGGTTGCCAGATTCAGGCGTTGCGTGCGGTTCAAAATGAACTGGGGATCGAAAAACTGTACGTTTTAGGCACTCCCTGCGTAGATAACGTTTCCCGAGCCGGATTACAGAAATTTTTGGATACCACCAGCAAATCCCCGGATACGGTGGTGCATTACGAGTTTATGCAGGATTTCCGCATCCATTTTAAACATGAGGACGGTTCCATTGAGAAAGTCCCATTTTTTGGACTGAACACTAAAGAACTCAAAGATGTATTTGCACCCTCTTGTTTGAGTTGCTTTGATTATGTCAACTCCCTCGCCGATTTAGTGGTGGGTTATATGGGTGCACCCTATGGCTGGCAGTGGATCGTTGTTCGCAACCAAACCGGACAAGAGATGCTCGATTTGGTCACGGAACAGTTGGAAACTCAGCCGGTGATGTCCCGAGGCGATCGCCGCGCAGCCGTCCAACAAAGCATTCCGGCTTATGAAAAAGGGGTGACCCTGCCGATGTGGGCCGCTAAACTGATGGGGGTGGCGATCGAAAAAATTGGTCCCAAAGGATTGGAGTATGCTCGCTTCTCCATCGATTCCCACTTCACGCGCAATTATCTGTACGTCAAACGCAATCATCCTGAAAAATTAGAAGCTCACGTTCCCGAATTTGCCAAACAGATTGTGAGCCAATATAAATTGCCAGAATCTTGATCTGGGGATTGAGAAGGCGAAATTGGGTATTTTCCCTAAATCTACACCCGATTTCGCCCTTAATTATGTCTCCCTCAATTTCTACCCCAGTTTTCCTAGCCACTGTCCCCAAGCAGAACTTTTAATATTTTTGTACCTTAAAATAGGTGACCTTTATTAATAAATTCATTTTAAATCATATCTAATTATAGGCTCTCATTTTCGGGGTCATTAAAGGCGATCGTCTCAAAGATATGCCTAGAAAAGGAGTGGGGATCAACCTAAAGAGTGAGGGCATTCCCAGATAACATTCCCTACAATTTATCATAACGATGATAGACAAGACTTGTTATGAAAATCAAAAAATTTGAAACACTTTATAGGGAAGGAACCAGAGATTTTTCCCACTGGGATTTATCTGAGCAGAAAGCGCCCTGGGTCAACATGAGCTACGTTAATCTTAGGGGTGGAAACTTGAGTCATAGTCAATTTTGTTCGGCACTTCTCCAAGGATCAACGCTCATTAGAGCTAACCTAGAACAAACTAAGCTCAGAGCGGCAGATCTGCGGGGAACCGACCTCAGTCAGGCCAATTTAAGCGGTGCAGATTTAAGTCGAGCTGATATGCTAGAGACTAACTTAAGCGGTGCCAATCTTGAAGGAGCCGATCTCAGGGATGTGACATTTGGTGACGTCATCCTTGCCGACGCCAACTTAAGGCAAGCCAATCTCCAGAGACTCAACTTGAGGGGGATCAACCTGAGTGGCGCTAACTTAACCGGCGCAAACATCACCGGAGTTTTATTCTATAATGCTAATTTGTCTAGAGCTAATTTAAGCCAATTAGATCTCAGTCATGCCGACCTGAGTGGTGCTAATCTGAGTTACGCAGATTTAACCCATACAAAACTTACTGAGGCCATACTTTACGGAACTAATTTAAGCGGTGCGATCTTAACGTCCGCACAGTTAGAGGGAGCCAAAATGAATGGAGCCCTTTTAGATGGAGCCAATCTTAGCCAAGCAAATCTCCAAAATGCGGATGTCAAATGGGTGGATTTAACTAACGCGAATTTAGAACATACAGACTGGATGGGCGCTTGTTTGAAACTGGCAGACCTCAGGGGTGCGAAGGTGAACGATGCCAACTTCTCTCACAGCGATTTGCGCGGAGCGATCATCCCTAACAATAACATTATGGAATAGGAATAAAAGCGAATGAAACAAAAACCACAACTCCCGGTTATTGGGTGGCGGGAGTGGGTTTCTTTACCTGAGTTGGGGATTGATAAAATAAAAGCCAAGATTGATACGGGTGCGCGGTCGTCTGCCATCCATGCTTTTGATATTGAACCCTTTTTCCATGAAGGAAGGCATCTAGTTCGCTTTAAAGTACATCCTTATCAACGGGATATTCTTCATAGCGTTGTTACTGTATCCCCATTGTTAGATGAAAGACAGGTTCGCAATTCTGGCGGCCATGCCGAGTTAAGGCTGGTTATCCTTACCCCAATAGAAATTGGGGGTCACCAATGGCCGATCGAACTGACCCTAACCAATCGCGATGTCATGGGATTTCGGATGTTGCTTGGACGTCAAGGGTTACGTCATCGCTTTTTAGTCGAGCCAGGCCGGTCTTTTTTGCTGAGTCATAAATAAAAAAATCCCCTCACCGGGTCAGAGGGATGGTTTCTGGTACAGGCGAACGTGGGGCAGGAGGGCTATAAATCCGATGAAAAAGGTTAATTAAATTCAGGCTTTTAAAAGTTGAATTGGATAATAAATCATAATTTTTATCAAAATGTAGGTTTTAATGCTAACCGAAGGCTATTTTTTTTAGTAATTAGTGGTTAGGTTTGGATAAGGTCGCGGCGTTAATTTATAATTTAACCGGCGATCGTCTAAACAAGCCCGACTAAAACACAGGGGGATTGATCCCGATGGCCGGTGGATAAACGACCCTACAATGTCCGACTTCTTATACCCGTTCATTAAAAATCAAAGATTTGCTCAGAAGGTTCAGGCAACTAGACGATTGACAAGGGTTTAAAATCAGGTAAAATAAATAAAATTTTGAAATACCTCTTCTGCTTAAAACGACTTTAACGGGTAAAAAATATAAGTCGGCCAGTCAAATGAAGACCTAGAGGGAATAGCTCGATCGCAGCCAAACCCGGAGACTTCGGCTGAATTTCGGGGGCGATCGCGCCACAGGTTTACAAAAGGATCGCCAATCTCTCTTTGAGTTCGGGGATACTTTCAACTTGGACTTGTTCGTTTTAGGGTAGATCGAGAAAGTTAATATCAGGGAATAAAAATAAAGGACTATGAAAATCGCGATTTTGTCGCAAAAGGCTTCACTTTACTCGACCCGACGCCTCAAAGAAGCCGGTGAGCAGCGCGGCCATCACATGAAGGTAATCGATTACCTCCGCTGTTATATGAATATCGCCTCTCATCGGCCAACGGTTGTTTATCAGGAGAAACAGTTAGAAGACTTTGATGCCATTATCCCCCGAATTGGGGCCTCTAAAACCTTCTACGGAACTGCTGTGGTGCGCCAGTTTGAGATGATGGGAGTCTTCACCGCGAATGAATCCCAAGCTATTTCGCGATCGCGGGATAAACTGCGCTGCTTGCAACTCCTGGCCCGCGAGGGAATCGGACTGCCCGTAACGGGGTTTGCTAATTCGACTAAGGATATTGAAGGATTAATCGACATTGTGGGCGGTGCACCCCTGGTAATTAAGCTGCTAGAAGGCACCCAAGGCATTGGGGTAGTCCTTGCAGAAACCAATCAAGCGGCGAAGTCCGTAATTGAAGCCTTTCGAGGTTTGGACGCCAATATTCTGGTGCAAGAATTTATTAAGGAAGCCGGGGGTGCAGATATCCGCTGTTTTGTGGTGGGAGATAAGGTTGTAGCTTCAATGAAGCGCCAGAGTGAGCCGGGGGAATTTCGCTCTAATCTACACCGGGGTGGCACAGCCGAAAAAATCAAACTCACCCCAGAGGAACGCTCAACAGCGGTGCGGGCCGCAAAAACAATGGGGTTAAAAGTGGCCGGGGTAGATATCCTGCGATCAAATCACGGCCCTGTGGTGATTGAGGTAAATTCGTCGCCAGGTTTGGAGGGAATTGAGGCGGCCTCCAGTGTGGATGTAGCGAGCAAAATTATCGAATTTATTGAGAAAAATTCAGCCCCGAAAAAAAACCGCGATCGCATTCAATCCTGACCCTACGTGCTCCCATTGATACCGGCATCCGTGAAGGTGTCGGTTTGATTTGCTCCCAAACTCTTGTAAATTAGAATACATTCACCCCTGCCCTTGCGCCGTAAGCAAACCGCCTGCGAAACTAAACAGTATGTCCGGAGTCATTCAAATCGGCAAGGCGACAATCTCACCGGGAGAACAAAGGCGCTTAGAATTGCCGGTGGCCCGACTGCCGACGCAAACCCTCTTGGGACTGCCGGTAACCGTAATCAATGGCACAAAAGAGGGGCCGAGGCTCTGGTTAAGCGCGGCTATTCACGGGGATGAAATTAACGGGGTGGAAATTATTCGGCAGGTGCTACATCAAATCTCCCCTCGTCAACTCTGTGGAAGCATTATCGCCGTTCCTATTGTTAATGTTTTTGGGTTTATTGAACAATCTCGCTATTTACCCGATCGCCGGGACCTAAACCGCTCCTTTCCAGGTTCTGCAAGAGGTTCGTTGGCCTCTCGATTGGCTCATCTGTTTATGAAAGAAGTGGTGATGCGATCGACTCATGGGATTGATTTACATACGGCTTCCCATCATCGAATCAATCTGCCTCAAATTCGCGCCAATCTCTCCGATGGGGAAACCTATCGCTGTGCTCAGGCGTTTGGCGCACCCTTGATGATTCATGCCCTAACTCGGGATGGCTCGTTACGGCAGGCTGCTACCCAGCTCGGAATTCCCGTTTTGCTGTATGAAAGTGGGGAAGCGCTGAGATTTGATGCAGAGGCGATCGCCGTGGGGACTCGGGGGATTATGCAAGTGATGGCAATGCTGGGGATGATCGAGGGTTACGCCCCTTCCCAACTCCCCCCTTCGTTAGAGGTTAAAAAAACTCAATGGGTGCGATCACCCTCTAGCGGAATTCTTCACTTAGAAGTAGGACTCGGCCAATCCATTTCTAAAAAACAGCCATTAGGGACTATCTGTGATGCGTTTGGGGACCAGACGATGAAAGTGTATGCTCCCTTTGATGGGGTGATCATCGGTCATACCCAAAACCCATTAGTTAGCCAAGGAGATGCCATTTTAAACCTAGCAGCAATTGAACCCAAAAACCGTACTCTTTCCCCTAAAGCGCGATAAGTGCTTATTCCCACCGTGGACAATTCCGTTCCAAGCATTGAAACATTTGCTCCCTTGGGGTTTCCATACCCTTCTTCCTAATTGTAAAGGTTTATTTACAAAAGTTTATTTTTTTTAAAACAATCCGGGAGTGTCATCAAAAAATATCCGGTAAAATTAAGTAAAGTTTGTGAAAATCCATTTAAATTAACAAGCGGATAAAATCTTGAGTAAGCCTTTTTAAATGTTGTCTATGAAAATTCAAACGGGAGATTGTTTAATTTCCAGGGATGGTCGCTACTATCGGGTCGTTGATTGTTGTGGCGAATTTATATCCTTAGTGCCAGTTCAGGGCTACACGGTATTTACCTGTCGTCAGAGTTTTTTAGAATCTTCGTTTAGCTTCGTCGATACGGAACAACAAGTAGCTTGAACAAAGAGGGGGATCACCCTCTTTGTTCCGGTGGCAAGATGCAAAGACCTTTCAATAGCAACCGAAAGCATTAACGAAGATGAAAGGCGCTTAAGCGGGACCTACGGCAGCGACTGCGGCTTCTAGGGCGATCGCGATGTGGGTCCAATGGGTTCCCCCCTGACAAAACACAATATAAGGCTCCCGTAACGGACCATCGGCGGAAAACTCGGAGGTACTGCCATCAATAAAGGTCCCCCCGGCCATCACCAACTCACTCTCATATCCCGGCATAGGTGCAGGCACGGGATCCAAATAGGACCCGATCGGCGAATACTTTTGAATAGCGCGGCAAAACGCGATCAGCTTCTGCGCCGAACCCAACTGAATCCCCTGAATAACATCCCGCCTCGGTGCCTTCGGAAGTGGATTCACCGGATATCCCAGGCGATCGAAGACATAACCCGTCAAATGATTTCCCTTCATCGCCTCTCCCACCATTTGCGGGGCTAGAAATAACCCCTGAAACAGCAGGCGATTGCGATCAAACGTTGCCCCCCCACTGCTGCCAATACCCGGCGCTGTTAGCCGACAGGTTGCCGCTTCTACCAAATCGGCTCGCCCTGCCACATAGCCTCCGCCTTCAACAATCGTCCCACCGGGATTTTTAATCAAGGAACCCGCAATCAAATCTGCTCCAACCGCAGGGGGTTCCCGATCCTCGATAAATTCGCCATAGCAGTTATCCACAAAACAAATCGTCTCGGGATTTTGACGTTTGACGAGATTAATAATTTTTTCAATATCGGCAATCGAAAGACTGGGACGCCAGGAGTAGCCACAAGAGCGCTGAATCGACACCAAACGGGTCTTTTTCGTGACAGCACCGGCGAGGGAAAGCCAGTCGATTTCCCCAGTGGGGGCGAGTTCTAATTGGCGATAAGTGACCCCAAATTCCATCAGAGAACCTTGACCTGTCCCCCTCAAACCAATTACTTCTTCTAATGTGTCGTAGGGAGCGCCCGCAACCGCCAGCATTTCATCTCCAGGACGGAGTACCCCAAAGAGGGCACAAGCGATCGCATGAGTACCGGAAACAAACTGTACTCTTACCGCTGCTGCCTCGGCACCCATCACTTCAGCAAATATTTGGTCTAGAGTCTGACGCCCTAAATCATCATGGCCGTAACCTGTCACCCCCGCAAAATGGTGAACTCCAACGCGCTGACGACGGTAAGCCGCTAAGACTCGCTCCAAATTTTTCTTGACCTGGGCGTCAATTTCAAAAAAAATCGGAAAGAGTGCCGTTTCTGCTTCTTGGAGCCATTGAGAGCTATCCATCAAAACCTCATCTGAAATGTTAGAGTGAGCTAAGGGAATAATTGCCCTCTTGTAAAATAATCTCAGCCAATCGAGGGTTTTGCCAACTTGGGCGTTCCTATAGACTCTTACCAGGAGTCGAGGCGATCGCGCCGTAGGGCGAAAAGACGAAACCTCACGGTTGATAGCTGATGGTGCAGTTGCAACATCGCACAGCAGATTTTGGCAGAAAAATTTGTAATAAGGTCACAATAAGGTCACAGATGACGATTGTCAGTTCAACACAAGAAACAATAGGGCAAGATGTGCCCATGCGGCCTGACTGGCCGGTTATCATATTCATGATCGTAATTCACGCCCTAGCCCTGTTCGCATTCCTGCCGAACACCTTTAGCTGGGCGGCAGTGGGTTTGGCGGTCTTATTCCACTGGGTAACCGGGGGTCTCGGAGTTACCCTAGGATTTCATAGGTTAGTCACTCACCGTAGCTTTACCGCGCCCAAGTGGTTAGAGTATTTTCTCGTACTCTGCGGGACCCTAAGCTGTCAAGGGAGTCCGATCGATTGGGTTGGACTACATCGAGCACATCATCTACATTCGGATCACTCCTCCGATCCCCATGACTCCAATCAGGGCTTCTGGTGGAGTCACATGGGTTGGTTGTTTTATCACTCTCCCGCAGAAGCAGAAATCCCTCGCTTAACAAAAGATATTGCAGAGGATCCGTTTTATCAGTTTTGCGACAAGTTTTTACTTCCGATTCAAATTGTTTTAGGCATTAGTTTCTACTTCTTAGGAGAAGCCATCTCCCCTGGACTGGGCTGGTCCTTTGTTGTTTGGGGAATTTTTGTCCGCCTCGTAGTCGTGTTTCACTGCACCTGGTTTGTGAACAGCGCCACTCATAAGTTTGGCTACCGCACCTATGACAGTGAAGACCGCTCTACCAACTGCTGGTGGGTGGCGTTAGTGACTTATGGCGAAGGTTGGCACAACAATCACCATGCTTATCAATATTCCGCTCGACATGGAATGCAGTGGTGGGAAATAGACTTTACTTGGATGACAATTCAAGTGTTACAAGCCCTGGGCCTTGCTAAAAACGTTAAGTTAGTAGCGAAATAACCTCCCCGGTTTAAAGGGGTAGAACTCAGTTCAGGCTGAAAAGAGTAGGATTTTGGATTATCGCTTTAAGCCCTAATCCAAAATCTATCGAAAAATCGAAACATCAAAATTTAAGCCCTTAGCAATGCAAAGAAGTCCTGAAGTGAAAAGATTCCAGGAATTTGAGGCAGGGGGTTTAGAAGCAATCAGGGGTCAGATGTAATGTTGAAGTTTGACAACTTAACGACATCCGCATCATGGCCCCTTATTTATATCTCTATCTATCATGAACTCCAGAACTAACTAACTCAATGGATCAATAGCGCCGTTGTTTCAATTGCCTTTATGGAGTTGTCTAAAATCTCAACCGCTTGGCTGAGCCCTATGAATTTATAACTATATTGTTTGGTTAACTCCGATTAGGCATTTAATTTTTCTGGACCGATCAGGGGGTTCGGGTGGCGGTTAGTCAGCTGGCACAATCTCTGGAAAATGATTTTATGGTTTAGCCCATAGGTAATTTACCGGCATTTGGCACTTTTGCCGGCAGATTGCGGACAGAATCGGTAAAATTATCTCATCTAATTTTGAGTGGGGCATTACTTTTAGCTTACCGAGGCTGAAATATCGGGCTTGACTGATTTCCATTCATCCACTTTTTTTAATATTATGCTCGATTGGATTACGGACACCATCGCTACCTTTAATTACTGGGGAATTGCTCTGTTGATGCTGCTGGAGAACATTATTCCTCCAATTCCTTCAGAACTGATTATGCCTTTGGCAGGGTTCACAGTCACCCAAGAGAAACTAACTTTTTTTGGAGTGGTAGTTGCCGGAACAATTGGTTCACTACTGGGTGCATTGCCTTGGTATTACGTCAGTAGACGAATAGGCGAAAAACAATTAAAAAAATGGATTGATCGGTATGGTAAATGGGTAACCTTATCGAGTGAAGACATCAATAAATCCCAGGTATGGTTTAACAAATATGGTGGGATCGTTGTTTTATTTGGACGATTAATTCCAGGCATTCGCACCTTCGTTTCTGTTCCTGCCGGGTTGCAAAAAATGCCTTGGATTCAGTTCTTGCTGTATTCCTTAGTTGGAACGCTATCCTGGAATATCTTACTCACTTATGCAGGTTTTCTGCTAGGACAAAATTATCATCTGGTAGAGAAGTTTTTAGGCCCGGTTGCTGGGGTTGTGTTGGTTAGTTTAGGAGTTTTATTCGTCCTTTGGATAATCATAAGACGGAAGAACCAAGAGAAGTATTAGCCAAATTTTTGTCACCGTCCTAAGTCTATGAGGGGGATTCAGCACTGTAAACGAGGTTAAAAATAGGTGGTCTTCTCAACTCGTACTAGAGATTTGAGGCTTCTGTACCCTTAAAATTTTAAGAGTGTCCGTTGCCTTGAATGATATGTTTAATAGTGGTCAAACTTTCTAGGCCAATTAACCCTCGGCGATGACCTTTTTGGTTAGACATTCCCAGAAAAATGGCGTCTCCCTGTTTGGGGTAGCGGTAAAACCGGGGGGAAGCATTGATATAGGTTGAAGCGCTGTTGACGCCTACCCCAAATTGAGCACTTTCCAGATAGGATTCGGTGACGATACAATCGGCATGGCCGCTGCTGTATTGATTGATCCAGGCGATCGCAGTTTCGAGATTATCCACTACCTTAAAGGCCACGATTTTGGTTAAATAGGCGGAGGACCATTCCGATTCTTCTACCTTTTTTAACTCGGGAAACTCTTCACTGAGTAGGCTATCCACCCGAATTTCAAACCCTTTGTCCTGCAAGCTGTTAAATAGCATTGCCAAGGAAGAGGGTTTTTGATTCCGATGAATTAGGACTTTTTCGATCGCGTTGACGGGATCAGGTTCACTTTGATGGGAGTCTTGAATCGTCCAGCGGGCTAAATCCATACTCCCGCTTGGGGACCAATACAGATAACAGTTTCCCATCCCGGTTTTGAGTACGGGTGCCGTTGCTTGTCGAATCACCTGCTGGACGAGACTAGGGCGACCATAGGGGATGACTAAGTTAATATATTTATCCTGGCGGACTAAATCGCGGGTAGAAATGCCCATTTCAGCAGGAATCATTTCTAGACATCCTTCTGGCATTCCCACTTTAAACAAGGCTCTTTGCAAGGCATCGGCGATCGCGGCGTTAGAGTGAGCCGCATACATTCCGCCTTTAAGAATCAAACAGTTCCCTGTCTTGACGCACAGTCCAGCGGCGATCGCTCCTAAATCGGGTAGCGCTTCATAGACTAAAGCAATCACCCCTAATGGCATTAACTGGCAGTAGGATTGAGACCCTTCCACTTGATAGGACGCATTCATCACCCGGCGCATGGGGTCCGACAACTCGGCCAACCGTTGCAGAATTTGGACCGTTGTCTGGATTCGTTCTGGCGTCAACTTGAGCCACTCCAGAATCAAGTCGGGAACCGCCATTTCCCGGGAGGCTTCCAAATCAAGGGTATTGGCTTCTAAAATCTCATCGGAGGCTTCTTTAAGGGATTTTGCCATCCCCTCCAAAGCGCGGGTTCGGTCATAGCTGGAAGTCTGCGCCATTATCAAAGAAGCTTGATAGACGTTCTCAACGACAGCCATTGCATCGGGATTTGAGGGAAAAGAAGAATCTGTTGTCATGGAGCTAACCTATCGCCTGTAAGCCAACCACACCATTAGGGCTGGCAAGGTTGCCAGCAACACCGCTAAAATGACCCAGGGGATCACGCTTGGGCCTAGGGGTAAACCCAAAACGTAGGGTAACCAGAATACCACTAGGCCAATGACAATGACTAGGGATACAGGTAAATAGCTCTCCCGCAATCGGGTATTTGCCACGGACCACTGATTGCCGTTCCAGTTCCAACGCCGTTTATAAGGGGAGTTGGTGGGGAGTTGCTCAATCCCCTGTGCATCTTCGGTGACCACAAAAATATTTTGACACCGATCGCAGCCTAAGGCTTCTGTCAGGGCGATCGGCACTAAACGCCCCCGTCGCCTACATGGACAGGGGTATTCTGCATTTAGGTCAATTTTCTGGGATTTCTGAGAGGGCACAAGCGCTAATCAATAAAAATTCCACGACTTTACATAGACTTGCCAACCTTTGCGATCGGTTCTTGTTGGCGATCGCCTGGAAATTTTGACAGCTTATGATATTGAGTTTGATACTACTTTTTCCGGTTTAGGATCACACGAATGATTGTAGCATTGGGGAGTTTTCATCACCCCTAAGTTATATGCCCGGATCTTAACATCGTTTGTTAATTTGAGCAGTCGCCTAACATCAAAACCGGCACTCCGGCTTTAAACTGGCTCACCGCCTCGGGCATCATGATTCTCCCCTCACAGGGCAGCCAGAAAACCCGGTTCTCAGTTTCCAGGGGCCCGAGCTCAAAATAGGAGGTTTGGGTTTGATCCCATACCTAATTCAACAAAATCCCAAGTGATTAGGACCGTTTAAACGGTCGCCTTTGGGTTCCTGTTTTGTTTATGTCTGCTTTATTAAAGCGGGTAACGCGATTCGAACGCGCGACATTCACCTTGGCAAGGTGACGCTCTACCACTGAGCTATACCCGCAAATTCATTACTTTATTAGTATCTCAGATTACTCAGGATTTTGTCAAGGCGATCGCCCAAAAATTTTTTGAGCGACGCAAACAGCCTGGAAACCACCAGCCGCCGTCACTTTAGCCCAGTTCTTCATCCCGAGAAACTTCGATCGCCCGAGGTGGTTTTAAACCCGAGGCTGGTAACCCGCGATCGCCCGAGGCTAAGACAGCGGAGTGGGTTGGACTCGATTCCGGAGCGGTGATCTGATTTAGGCCCCGCATTAACGTCGCCATTTCGATCGCATTCATCCCATAGTCCCAACCCTTGTTGCTCTTAATCCCAGCCCGTTCCAGAGCTTGTTGCATGGTATCAGCAGTGAGCAAGCCAAAAATTACTGGCACCCCCGTCTGATATCCAGCCGCTGCAATCCCTTTCGAGACTTCCGAGGCCACATAATCAAAATGAGGCGTCTGACCTCGAATCACCGCACCCAGGCAAATTACGGCATCATAGCGCCGAGAAACGGCCAGTTGACGAGCCACAATGGGTATCTCAAAACTTCCAGGGATCCAAACATAATCTACCTGAGTACCCTCGGGATTTACATCCACACCGTGGCGCTTCAGAGCATCTTGACATCCCTCTAACAGTTTGCCCACAATCAAATCGTTGAAGCGACTGATCACGATCGCAAAGCGCAAGCCTTCAGTCTGGGTAAACGTTCCCTCAAAAACGGCCATATCAGTTTTAGATCTAATTGATTATCGATAATTTTGTCGGGGTAAGCGCTGGTGCTCCCCTGGTGAAAACAGTGATCGGGGATCGAAAGGGCAAAAGACCATCAGGACAAAGCGGATCGCCCATTGAACCTTTCGATCGCTGACCACAACTGAGGGCTTATACCACCAAAAAGTTTAAAACTCCCACCAGAATCACTAGAGCAAACCAAACTCCGGAACCAATGTACAGCAGGGGTTTAGATTGCGCCCAGTTTTGGGGAGAGGCATAAGCGACAGGGACGCCGACGACCATCACAAAAGACAAGAAAACCAGAGCGGCAAGAGCCAGTTGAAAAATAATTGTCATTTTTTTTTCTTCCTTTGACAGCAGTGGCCTAGATAATTAGGGTTCAAACTAGAGCAGACTAAAGTTAATTAGTTGCGCTGATTCTTACGCTACCAAAAAATGACCCGCTCTCATAGAGGTAAAAGCGGCTTTCTTGCTGCAAGGACCTTTGCTTCATTCCCTAATCTCTCCCATCCCCACCCCATAAATAGAAAAATGGACATTATTTTGTGTCATACCACGGCAGATTTCGATACGTTGGGGGCCGCTGTGGGACTGACACGGTTGTTACCTGGAAGTCGAATTGTACTGACTGGAGGCTGCCATCCAGGAGTCCGGCAATTTTTGGCTTTACATCGAGATGAGTACCCGATGATCGAACGGCGCGCGGTAAGTCCTGATCGGATTCGTTCGGTTACAGTGGTCGATACCCAACAGCGCGATCGCCTGGGTAAGTCAGCGGAATGGTTAGATTTGCCGGTGCCGATTTCGGTTTGGGATCATCACCCCAATGCTCACAACGATATCGGTGGCACAGATACTCATGTTGAAGCCCTGGGAGCCACAACCACGGCGATCGTAGAACAGCTACGGCTAAGTTTGGACCCTCAGCCGTCAGAGTCACCACCGCAGACACCCCCCCAGAGTTCGGACTCCCCGATTTTGACTGTAGCTGAAGCTACGGTAATGGCCCTGGGTATTCATGTCGATACGGGTTCCCTAACCTTTGACCATACGACCCCACGAGATGCGATCGCCTTGGCTTGGTTAATGGAGCAAGGCGCTTCCTTATCGGTGATTGCTGAATATATCGAACCGGGATTATCTCCGAGGCTGCAAGACTTACTCACCACAGCATTAGACACCCTACAAACCGAAACCATCCAGGGACATCCCGTTTCCACGGTGCTGCTGGAGACAAACGACTACATTGCTGGGTTATCCAGTGTCGCGGCTCAAATTATGGAGATTACAGACACCGAGGCCCTGCTGTTAGGAAATCGCTATCCCATTAAAGGATCCGAGGAACAGCGACTGATTGTAATTGGGCGATCGCGCATTGGGGGGACCAATCTTCAAACCTTATTCACCCCGTGGGGTGGCGGTGGACATCCCCGTGCCAGTTCCGTCAGTTTGCGTTTGAGCGATCCCAGGGCTACCTTTTATCAAGTCCTAGAAGAATTCACACAACAGATTCCTCATCAACCTGTTGCGCGAGAATTAATGTCCTCTCCGGTGCGGACTATTCGGCCCGAAACCACCATTGATGAAGCCCGCCGGATTCTGTTGCGCTACGGTCATTCGGGCTTAGCGGTGGTTAATGAAGGGGGAACTCTGGTCGGGGTGATCTGCCGTCGTGACCTCGATATTGCCCTACATCATGGATTAGGTCATGCCCCAGTGAAAGGCTACATGAGCAGCAACGTCAGAACGATCGCCCCGGATGCTCCCTTACCGGAGATTGAGGACTTAATGGTTACCTATGATATCGGACGATTGCCCGTGTTATTCCAGGGAGAATTACAGGGGATTGTCACCCGCACCGATGTGTTGAGACAACTGCATCAGGATAGTGCGATCGGCTCCCAGAGCAATTTGAGTGGAAATCCGCTGTATTGTCCGTTACCTCGGGAAATGGTTTCTCTCCTGGGCGATCGCCTGGCACCGCAACAGATGGCCCTCCTCGACTGCGCCGCCCAACTTGCCGAACAACGGGGTTGGCACCTTTATCTGGTGGGTGGAGCCGTCCGGGACTTACTCTGGGCAACCTACCGGGCTGAAAGCAACCCAGGGGTTAGATCTCCAGAGGAGACATCCAGACTTGAAGAAGGCGATCGCCCACCCGTCCTCCTTACGGACATTGATCTGGTCGTGGATGGGTCCGCCCAGGGTGCCGATGACGCGGCAGGTGTAGAACTCGCTGAAAACCTCCAAAGACTTTATCCCAATGCTCGTTTAGACATTCACGGTCAATTTCAAACCGCTGCACTGTTGTGGCATAAAGATCCAGATTTAGATTCCCTGTGGGTCGATATTGCCACGGCACGAACCGAATTTTATCCCTATCCTGCCGCTAACCCAGAAGTGGAAGCCTCCTCAATTCGCCAAGACCTCTACCGCCGAGATTTTACCCTGAATGCCCTAGCCGTGAGACTCACCGGGCCCAATCGGCGCGGTGAAATTTTGGATTTCTTTGGGGGATGGTTGGATTTGCAGGCGGGCCGGATTCGGGTGTTACACGCCAATAGTTTTATTGAGGACCCGACGCGGATTTATCGGGCGGTTCGGTTTGCCGTGCGTTTGGGATTTGAGATTGAACCCCAGACCCAAGGATATATTCGGCTGGCAATGGAGAGTGGGGTTTACCTGCGATCGCCTTTTGCAACTCGTCGCGTTCCCGCCTTGGAAACCCGTCTGAAAACCGAACTTAAATATATTTTACAAGCACCCTACTGGCAACGGGCATTGCAATTACTCGATTCCTTTGATGCCCTGCGCTGCATCCATCCCACCTTAAAATTAGACCAGGATTTATGGCGACAACTCAGACGGGTCGATCGCTGGATTCGGCAGATTCAAAGGACCGTGAATATAGCAGAATCCCCTCTAAAAACTCTCCCAGAATCCTGGCAGATTCGTTTAGAACTGCTGATTGCTCATTTGGAGCCGGAATTTCGGGGGGAAGTTGCCAGAAATCTGCAAATGAGTAGTGATAGTATTGAGCGCTTAGAAGAATTAGAGAGCACCTCAGCCGTAGTGACTTCCCTAAGCCAGACAGAACGGCCCAGTCAGGTAGTCCGATTGTTAAGAGGTTATAACGTTCCCATGTTGATGGCGATCTCTCTCATCAGTCCGAAAGCTGTAAGGCGGCGAATTTGGGAGTATATTCAGCACTGGATAGATGCCAAACCCCTACTCAACGGCAACGACCTCAAAACCCTCGGTTACAAACCCGGTTCTCACTTTAAGGCCATTTTAGGCCGACTGCTAGCCGCCACCCTAGATGGCGAAATCCACAGCCGCTCTGATGCTGAGGCTTTTTTAGCCCAACATTTTCCCCGGGGGTAACTGCACTGCCGCCAACCTTGACGGTGAACCCTAAAGGTAGGGGCGATTCATAAATCTGCTCTACAACAGGCACAGCTTAACCCAAGAGATTTTCAATTCACACAATCAAAAGGGTTCGGTTTTGGGAAGATCTAGATACAGCTTTCCTTGCTAACCTTCTACCACCAAATCACTATGGATGCTAACGAACTGCTGAAGCGGTATGCAGCAGGAGAAAGGGATTTTCGGGGTGCCAACCTAGTCCGTGCTGACTTGATGTTTGCTGAACTCAGTCTGGCGGATTTATACGATGCCGACCTAAGTTGTGCTGACTTGTTTGAAGCCAAACTCAGTGGCATCAAACTCAGTGGAGCCAATTTAGAAAATGCTCACCTCAGCCGTGCAGATTTAAGTAACGGTAAGCTTTTTGGGGCTCGATTAAGTTATGCTGACCTCAGCCGTGCCGATTTGTTTCGGGCCGATTTATTTCGGGCCGAACTCAGCGATGCCGACCTACACCGGGCCAATCTCACCCGTGCCGACCTCAGTGGAGCCAACCTGACTCGTGCTAATTTGAATGAAGCGAACCTTAGTCAAGCCAACTTAAGCGATAGTAATCTTTCTTTTGCCAGCCTCAATAATGCCAAGCTGAATGGCGCTAAACTGAATGGGGCAAATCTGAGTGAAGCTCGACTCTTTGATAGTGACCTCACCGGGGCTAAATTAGAAAAAGCAGACCTTAGAAATGCCGAACTATTCACGGCCAAATTAATCGAAGCAAATTTACTAGAAGCCGACTTACGCAACACAAAATTTAGTGAAGCCAATTTAAGCAAAGCCAAGCTAGATGGGACCAACCTCTCTGGAAGTAATCTGAGTCGTACAAACTTGAGTGAAGCGAGTTTGATGCAAGCAAACTTGACTGAAGCAAACTTAAGTGAAGCCACATTGCGGAAGGCGAACCTCAGCGGGGTCAAATTGTGCGATGCTAATCTGAGTCGTGCAAATCTCAGTGAAGCGAATTTAGTAGGAGCGGATCTCTCAAGTCCCAAGAAAGATGCGATCGCCGAGCGGTCTGTCTCCCTCAAACACAAAAAATCCGTCATGCTTGGCCGTGATCCCAGCGTCTCCTTACAGCTTTATTCCCCCTTCGTTTCCCGTCGTCATGCCTCCATTGACATCGAAGAAAGCGGACAATATATTATCCGCGACCATAACAGCACCAATGGCGTCTTCGTCAATGACCAGCAGATCGATGAATCAATGGTCTTACCTGATGGGGCTAGAATTCGGATCGGACCCTTCCTATTAATCCTGGACGGGGATGAGCTTGAATTACAGGATGAGCAGAATCGGCAACCGACTTCCCTGAGTGAGGCTGATTTAAGTCAGGCAGACTTGCGAAATGCCAACCTCAGTGGAGCCAACTTCTATCGTGCTAATCTCAAAGGTGCCAACCTGTTTGGGGCAAACCTCAGCGGCAGCAATCTTAGCCATGCCAACCTCACGGGCGCTACAATGCCAGATGGGTCAATCCATCCCTAGGGCTTCGGCACAGAAGGCAAGAATCGTAGCAGGGGGTTCCACCTTCTGCATTCCGCCTCGATAGTCCTCACTTCCCAACGTTTGTTAAAGTATTTCATTCGGAGTCAAGGAATACCTAGCCCGTACCTCTGTGACTCAGGGTGAATGCCCCTCGATCCCGAAACTTCTACTTCTGATTTCTAAAATGCTAAGAGCCGGAATTGTCGGACTTCCCAATGTGGGAAAATCTACTTTATTTAATGCCCTAGTTGCGAATGCTAAAGCACAAGCGGCTAACTTCCCTTTCTGCACCATCGAACCCAATGTCGGGGTAGTTGCGGTGCCCGATGAGCGGTTAACGATGCTGTCAAAACTCTCCAAATCAGAGCAAATCGTGCCAACCCGCATTGAGTTTGTGGATATCGCCGGTTTAGTCAAAGGTGCCAGCAAAGGCGAGGGTCTAGGCAACCAGTTTTTATCCCATATCCGACAAGTAGATGCGATCGTTCAGGTGGTGCGTTGTTTTGACGATGAAAATATCATTCACGTCGCCGGTTCGGTGGATCCGGTACGGGATATTGAAATCATTAACTTAGAACTAGCCCTAGCTGATTTAGCACAGATTGAACGGCGCATGGATCGCACTCGCAAATTAGCGCGCAGCAGTAAAGAGGGTCAAATTGAAATGGCCGCTTTAGAAAAATTAGCGTCAGCCTTGAATGAAGGCAAACAAGCTCGTCATGTTTCTTTAACCGACGATGAAGCTGAATCTATCCAGCAGTTGGAGTTACTGACCAGTAAACCGATTATTTATGGGGCCAACGTTTCGGAAGATGACTTAGCCACCGGCAATGAATGGGTAGAAAAAGTCCGAGAAATTGCCGCAGCAGAAAATGCCAAGGTCGTGATCATTTCGGCTCAAGTTGAGTCGGAACTGGTCGAACTTCCGGAAGAGGAACGAGGGGATTTTCTAGCCTCCCTGGGGGTCGAAGAAGGGGGGTTAAAGTCTCTGATTGCAGCCACTTATCAATTGTTAGGACTGCGTACGTTTTTAACGACGGGTCCGAAAGAAACTCGGGCTTGGACGATTCGAGAAGGGATGTTAGCCCCCCAAGCTGCGGGGGTGATTCATACGGACTTCGAGCGCGGTTTTATTCGCGCTGAAACCGTTGCATATGGGGATCTCGTTACCACGGGTTCCATGAATGCTGCTAAGGAAAAAGGCTTGATTCGCAGTGAAGGGAAAGAGTATGTGGTTCAAGAAGGCGATGTAATGCTATTCCGGTTTAATGTTTAAGAGGGTTAAATTGGGGTAGTCGGAAGATATCTCCGGTTAAGGGGTACGGTTAGGTCGTACCCCGGCGGATTTAATCCATCTTAAAATAAGATTTAGCCCTTTGCTTGGCGTCATTTCCCAACCGCGTAATTAGATACTCGCTATAGGCGGTATTATTTAAAGGGAAGTTGGAATTTTCCAAAATAAAATCTGGAAATATCGATTTTAAATCGGAGGCCCCTTCTTTTCCTTGCCGAGGAATTTTATGATTAAAAATTTGATATCCCCGCGAATTTTTATTGAAAATTAGCGCTACAGGAAAACTCCCGCCTCGTATCTCTGTGAGTTGATTTCCTTGTAGCTCATATTCGCGACAAACTACCCACAAATATTGATGGATTTTTTGGGGTTTCGTTTCCATTCCATACACTTGATACGCGCAAAAAGTACGATTCAGTTGCGCATCTACTCCGACAATATCTTTAATAAAGTCGTGATTTTCCATGTGCTGAGCGGTAGCTTGGTCAATGTTGAAGTAACTGTGGGAGTTTAAGCCCACATCTCGACTGTTGCACCCCCCCAGCATCAACACAGCCTGGAGGAGTGGCACCCCGATAAACCATTGGAAAAATAAGGACAGTTTAGGCATTGCTATAGGATAAGGTTTATAGGTCTAGTTGTGCCTGCATCGTCTTACGGGTAGGACTTGAGCAAGCTTGTCCTTGAAGATGGGGTTAGACTGTTACTGAGTTTAGACAAGTATTTACCCGTTTGATGTAATAGCTTATACTCTAAGAGGGTGATTTTTTACGCTACAGTCTTAAAAAATATTAAATTTTTCTTTTTTAAGGGAGAATTACTATAAATTTCTCATAAATCCCTCAAAAAATAAGCAGGTGTGCTAGCTTGATCATGATAAAGCGACTCTAGAGGCGATCGCCAAGAATGAATCCCACTGGGCAACCCATCAACGGGTTCGTATTCCAGGCGGCAAAGTTGAGGCAGTCGAAAGACAAATCAGTGGCGGCAGGTATTGAATTAAATTTTAGGGTTTTTCCAGACCCGAATTGAAGGGTTGAAAGCAGTCTGCCGGGAGTTTTTTTAAGCGATTCTTTCTGGACTTAAAGCCGGGGTCGGGCTAATTTAAAAAAATAAGAATAAGTTAACCACTCGCACCGGGATCATTTTAAAAGGGCAATTTTTTAAGGGGGATCGCCGAGTGCGCGAAGCGGAGTCCGAGTCTCCAGAGGAAGAGGTTCCGTTTATAGGGGGTAAAATTTAGGGCGATCGCCCTAAATTTTTCAGAATTAATTAGTATAAAGTTAGGGGGATATGCAGAAATTTTCTAAAAAGTTTCCCTAGGCTTAAACGCTTATCCTGGAGAGCAACTTCACGGAAATTTTACAAGAATCGATCGCATCCTTGACAATTCCCCCTTGCGTATATAATAATCTCCAGGGACAATAAAAATGAATGGGGTGCAATGCAAAACGATATTGAATCGTTTAAAGGGTGCTAGGGCAAACTACAACGAGTCAGGGATAAATATTGCGGTTATTACGGAGCAAAATTCAAGGGAATGCGCGGCCATTAGTAGAAAGCAAGCATTCTTTAAAATTCAGGGTGTGCCGGATCCAGAGTGGGCAGCAGTTACCTTTATGCCCCAACTCCAATTGGGAAGCCAGTCTATCCCAGGCTATACAGTGATTTATCGTTCATTACAAAAAATTTGAAGGAAGTAACCGGATGAACTGACCCACTAGCTGAAAAGCAAGAGACGTAAATTTGATGGCAATCGTGAATTGAAACCAGCTTACCCCTTGATTTTTAATCAAGTTTAGAGTAGTTGAAAACTATCAAGCGATCGCGCCTAGCTTTCCGGTTAACTGGGGCAGTTTACTTGCGGGTGACCCCCCTCTCAGGTGAAGGAAAATGAAACCAGGAATTTTATCTACCACAGCACTCGTGATTGCACTTGGCTTTACAGGTTCAGTGACAGCTCAACCTGATGTCAACCCAGACACGCAGACCGAGGCAATCTTAAAACGTGACCGTGATTCGGTTAGAAAAACACCCTCAAACCAGACCCATCCCACACCCGATAACAATGCCACGGTTGCTGCGGGGATCGAGCTTAATAAACAGGCGATCGCTGCCCTCACTCAATTTCTGAATAACTCGGACTCACCTAGATCCAGCAGCGAAATCCTTCCGCTTCAGACCCTCGATGCACCCCCCGTCTCCCCGGAATTACCGCCCCTAGCTGCTGCCAGCATTTACTTACCCGAAATAGCCCCAACCATGACGGGCTATCTTTGGCCCGCGCAAGGGGTCCTCTCTTCCGGCTACGGCTGGCGCTGGGGTCGGATGCACCACGGTATTGATATAGCCGCCCCCATTGGCACCCCCATTGTCGCAGCCGGTAGCGGTGTAGTGATTACTGCGGAATGGCATACCGGGGGGTATGGCAATCTTGTTGAAATCCAACATCCCGACGGTAGTATTACCCTCTACGGCCATAACGATCGCATTCTCGTTAACAAAGGCGATCAGGTAGAAGGGGGTCAATTAATCGCACAAATGGGTAGTACCGGCTTTAGCACCGGACCCCACTTGCACTTTGAGGTCCACCTTCCCGAAGAAGGAACGGTTAATCCCCTGGCTTATCTTCCCGAATCGGGATTATCTGCTCGATTACCTAGAGCATCGATGCCTAGAGCATCGGTCCGGTAATGCCAGCGTTTTCGGTCCTGTGGGCAGTCGCCCCCAATCTATTAATGCCTTAAAGTCTGGGTTTCCGGAAACTCACTCGGACTTCCTGTGGCATACTCACAATCGGGTAACTTCTCTAGAAGTTATCCGCTTTTTTTACGCAGGGTAAGCATTGCCACAGTTCAATTAGACCCAGCCGCTCTGCTTAAGTTCCCATCCCTAGCGCGATTCTAGCGATCGCCGTACCCCCATGAACCACTCTGACCCACACCACTTGCATCTTCCCCTGTGCGCTGTCCTGATCCTCTTACTTGCCAGTTGCAGCCCCACTAAAACCAGCCAGTGTCGCCGCCTAATTCGGGTCCTCGACCAAAGTAGCACCGCCCTTGATCGCTTAGAACTCACTCCAATGACGGGGAATCAAGCGGCCAGTCAAGTCGATCTCTCCATTGAAGCGCTCAAAACCTCCCCCTTAACCGACGAAACCATCATCCGCTTTCAAACCCGGGCGATTGCAATCTATGAACAAATTAGCATCGCCCTGCGAGATACGAGCGGCATTGCCACAATGGTGAGTAATCTCCAACCCACCCCGAAGGGTTTACAAACCCAGAATGCTGCCAAAGCCCAAGTCGCCGAGGCGATCGCCTCCATCGAACAATCCACCCAAGATGCCGCCATCCTACTCGGCGAAATCGAACAATATTGTCTCCCAAAACCCTAAGCCCCTCTCTCCCCTACCTCCCCATCCCCCCATCATGAGTTACTGCCTCAATCCAAGCTGCCCCAATCCCAGCGATCCCGTTAATGCCAACACCCGCTATTGCTCCCACTGTGGATCGGATTTATTAGTAGCAGAACGCTGTCGAGCACTCCAACTCTTGGGCAGCAACAGCTATGAAAAAACCTTTGAAGTCATGGAGTTAGGAACCGACAAAATTTTGAAGGTCCTCCAGCTTGAGGATCCCGTAGCGGTCACCCTATTTCAACAACAAGCCTTACTTCTAGGGAAAATTCACCATCCTGGTATTCCCCACCTTCAACAAGGAGGCTACTTCAGCTTTGCGGCAACGAATAGTGCTAGCGCCGTGCATGGGATGTTGATGGAAAAAATTGAGGGGTTAAATTTAGCGAAGTGGATGGAAAGTCGCGCCTATCAATCGATTTCTGAAGACCTGGCTCTAAATTGGATCCAACAGATTGTCGAAATTTTACAGCCAATTCATCAAACCCCATATTTACACCTGAATATTAAGCCCAGCAATATTATCCTGACTGATTCGGGGCAATTGGTCTTAATTGATTTTGGCACTGCACGGCAGGTGACTTCTAGCTATTTACGCACCGTGGAACTCTCGCCAAGTTTGAAGAGTATTAATTCCGGGGGATATACGCCACCGGAACAACTCAAAAATGAAGCGGTAGCGCAATCGGATTTCTTTGCCCTGGGACGAACAATGGTGTATTTGCTCACGGCTTCGGACCCTTTGAACTTTTACAACGCAGAGACTGGGGAGTTTTCTTGGCGCGATCGCCCTCTAACCATTTCTGAACAGGTTGCGGATTTTATCGACCGCCTCATGGATCCGGCCCCGAGTCAGCGGTTCCAAAATACCGAGGAAATTTTACAGGAGTTAGGGCAACTGCAACCTCCGGTGGCACAGACTGAATGGGTTTCTGAATCTGGGGGGGCAGTCGCCTTGGCCCCGGATCGAGAATCTGTCGCCGAGGGGAATCTAGTTTTGCCGGGGCTACAACTGCCTAGTTTTCCTCAAGTCTTACCGGGAAAAGTGAAAGACAAGGCTGATGCAGCACCTCCCGTGAAAGCAGATAGAAAAAGGGCGCGCTTAGCAGGGGTATGGGGAATTTGGGCAGTGATTGGACTGGTGGGGGGATTGGGATCGTGGTTTTTCTGGACTCGTAGCAGTACAGCATATCAGTGTCAGCGATTGTTGGAGGCGATCAACGAGGGGGGGCAACAAGTAACTCAAATAGAGGGAACCGATGCTGCTGCCGCGAACCAAATGGCGCAACATCTCGATCGCCTTGCGGAAGAGTTATTAGGAATGAAGACCTCCGATGCTCAAGTCCGCCCCTATCCTCCCCGGTTAGGGAAAAGTTACCAACAATTAAGTCTATCCTTCCGCCAAATCGGAGAGGCGATCGCCATTGTTGATGCCGCCCCTTTATCAAAAGCCGGTTTAGACCAAGTAAAAGCTGCCCGCAAAAAGGCAGAAGAAGCCGGTAGAGTAGCCACTTTAGCCGCAAAAACTGCCGATGGAGTAGCCGGACAAATTCATAGTTACTGTAAAAAATAGCATCCCGAAAATATAGGCTGGGTTAACTCGGCTGGATCATTTTTCAAGGAGGGAGGGCGTCTGATCCCCATTGCAACGGTGGCGGTAATTGTCAGATCAGGCTTGCCCACTCTTCACCCCTATTGTTTCCCTGATTTAAACGGGCTATAGCCTTTTTCAGTCCGGGAAAGTATAGATACGAGGGTTAGAATAGGGAGTAGGGAGTGCGTTCGCGTAACGTCTACACTCCAAAAGAAGGACTATACCTCGTACCGGCGAAAACAACTATATAGCCGAAAATTAAGCCACTTTTGACCAAACTTTATTGAAAAATTATTCTGGTTTTAGATCGATAAATTGACCTTTTAAAGATGAATTTCTAGGTCTAAAATATAGTGACCTAATTGAAGATTTTGAGACCAAAGTTCATATTCGAGACGCAAATGTTCAGGAATAGGGCGACCCGATAGAGTTAAACTGCGAGTATAATTTCGCATCCGTAACTGCTCATTACTACCGTCGGACTCATTTTGAAGCCAATAGCGGCTAGTTCCATACATTCCCCGTTCCCACTGGTGACGATAGCTAAACTGCCCATTCCCTTGCATGGTCATAATCACCCGGTAGGGAGAAATTTCTAGCCACAACAGTCGGGAAGTAATGGGAGTGGGTCCGCTGCTGACTTGAGGAGTCGAACCTGACTCCTGAAAATCACACAGGGCCGGTTCAGTTAAGAGTAAGTGAAACCGATCTTGGTCCTTTTGATAAAGGGTAGCAGCGGTTTCAACTACAGACCACAGAGGGAGGTCCGTCGAGATTAAGCAAAGGCTTACAGGTTTGCGGCGATGGGTCAGCATGAGGGTTGTAAAGAACAGAGTGTGAAGAGTTTTCCAACAATCGACAAGATAAAGGTGTGGCCTGCTCTCAATTTTAGTATGGCAGCAGGGTCAAGAAGGGTGTAGGATTGCCCTAAGCCATCCCATCACAGTTTAGCCCAATGCCCAGTTCGATCATAAATGTAAGAATTACGGAATCTCAGCAACAATTAACCATTGATAGACCCGCTAAAGGTTTATCGGTACAAGGACGCATCCGAGTGCCGGGGGATAAGTCAATTTCCCACCGGGCTTTAATGCTGGGGGCGATCGCCAAGGGGGAAACCACGATCGAGGGGCTGCTACTGGGAGAAGACCCTCGGAGTACCGCCCGCTGCTTTCAGGCATTGGGGGCAGAAATTTCCCCTTTAAATGAACAACGGGTGAGGGTTCGGGGTGTTGGGGTCGGTCAATTAATTGAACCCACGGATATTTTAGATGCGGGAAATTCGGGGACTACGATGCGACTGATGCTGGGCATCCTCGCCAGTCATCCAGACCGATTTTTTACAGTAACTGGGGATAAATCCCTGCGATCGCGTCCCATGTCTAGGGTGGTTCAACCTTTACAACAAATGGGTGCTCAAATCTGGGGTCGGAACGGCGGCGCGATCGCCCCCCTAGCCATTCAAGGCCAATCCTTGCGCCCCATTCATTATCACTCCCCCATTGCCTCAGCTCAGGTTAAGTCTTGTATCTTGCTTGCAGCTTTGATGGCAGAAGGAACGACAACCATCACTGAACCGGCAGTCTCTCGGGACCATAGCGAAAGGATGTTGAAGGCATTTGGGGCAGAAATTTCCACGGATCCAGAGACGAAGAGCGTAATGATTACGGGACCCACCCAACTGAATGGTCAATCAGTGATTGTGCCTGGGGATATCAGTTCGGCGGCGTTTTGGATTGTGGCGGCAGCGATCGTGCCCGATTCAGACTTGACGATTGAAAATGTCGGGATCAATCCCACACGCACCGGGATTTTAGAGGCCCTGGAGATGATGAATGCGGATATTCAATTAGAAAATGAGCGCATGGTAGCGGGGGAACCCGTGGCAGATATTCGAGTGCGTCATTCTCAACTCAAGGGTTGTACCCTGGGGGGAGATATCATTCCCAGACTGATTGATGAGATTCCGATTCTGGCAGTGGCGGCAGTTTTTGCCGAAGGTAAGACGGTGATAGGAGATGCCGCGGAATTGCGGGTGAAAGAGAGCGATCGCCTTGCGGTAACGGCTACGGTACTCAATCAAATGGGTGCGAAGATTACCGAGATGCCGGATGGTTTGGAAATTACAGGGGGGACTCCTTTAACGGGGACCGATGTTGAGAGTTATGACGATCATCGGATTGCCATGAGTTTGGCGATCGCTGCCCTGAATGCCACCGGAACAACCACGATTCATCACGCCGAAGCCGCGGCTATTTCTTACCCCGATTTTACGGCGACTTTGCGACAAGTTTGCGAAGAATGCTAATTCAGGACAATCGATCGCCTCGGTAAGTTTCACGGCTGGAAATGATACCGGGGCGATCGGTATTTAAAAATTTTTCTAACATTAATGCAATCCAAACAGGAGTAATCCCATGTCTAATTCAGGTTCTACCCCCAAAAGTCCGCTTGGGTTTGATGAAATTATTGCAATTTTTGTCGCGTTTTCGACCCTAGGTACAATTTTTATATTATCCTTTCCCAGCACGGAGAGGGGCTTAAATATTTTTGAAAATAGAACGACTTCTCCCACTTCTGAGTCTCCTTCGTCAACGCCTCAAACACCCCAAAACCCTCTGAATCCATCGGTCAATCCTGGACAAGTTCCCAGCCTTTTGCCTGGATCCACCAATCCCGCTACCTCTCCTCAAGACAATTCAACTCCTATCTCAGGCAATCCAGGCGCTTGGGGTGGGTTAGCACTCCCCTTTTTGGCCCCTAACCCGACAAATGCGGAAGCGACTCCTACCCCCGCCAATGAGAGAACGACTCTTTCGAGTCCTACAAATGAGGAAACAACTCCCAGGGAGTCTCTAGAGACGCCAGTCCCCAATTTAGCTCCCTCAGCGACCCCCAAAACTCAGGCAACAACCGACTCAACCCCGAAGCCTTAACCAGTAGGGCCTCGGTACAGCAGGAAGACAAACCGGGTTTTTTGAAGAAATTTATACGGATTACGAATCACTTCGGACTAGAAAGCCCTTGTCTTGTCCGTTAGCTTTAAATACCTACCTAAAAAACCTCGAAGACTCCACCTTAACCTAGACCAAGAGACAGGGGAGGGGACTGGATCTCATCCGGGGCGGCTTATTACCCAAGAAAAACCCTCAACCCTATACAGGGTTTGTTAACTCATCGAAAAATCACCTTACCCTGTGTCTGGATTGGGTTGAGGAATCAGAAGTTAATATCAGAAAAATATAGGAATTGAACCTATCGATGAGAAACCCTTGGAAAAGATGGGAATACTGGAAAAAAGGTAAGGTAATGGAGCGCACGGAATTATGCTGCGCCAGATTAAACATATCTTCTGGAGTGTGCGGACTTATGCAGATCTCAGTCCCGATTTGTACATCAGGAAGCAGGTAAATCAGACATTATCGGAACGAGCTAACCTGTCTCGGGATGAGTGGTTTAACTGTTTTTGGCGATCGCGTGCAATTTCTTTTTCAGTGGTGAGTTTTGTCTATGTTCAATTGGAAAAATATTCAGGGTTACAGATGGGAAGACTGTTGCCTGGGGATCGCTTAGAGGAGGATTTACAGTTAACCCTGATATCCTGGTTTGACTGGAATCTTTATCTGTGTGATGATTTTTTTGATGAGTTTGGGATAGATATTGGCGATCGCTTTGACCTTCAGACGATGGAAACTGTAGAAGATTTGGTCCTCTGCCTCCATCACCTGACCTATCCGCCTTCCTTATAAATATTCCTAGCGTAAAAAAAAAATAAGGGAATAAACTTTGGATTGGAGAGTATTAGTCAATAGGGCAGGGCGGACAAATTGACCGCCCCCATTCAAGGTAAGTTAACGCACGGGTGCGATTGCCCCTCCCAGAATTTCCAAGACTGACATCCCGTTGCCAGCCCTGGAAAATAACTAGGAAGAATGGTTTCCGAGCACTTGGTCTTTTATGGCTGAAATATCCTGCACTAACTCTTGACGATTACTAGCACGCAGTAAGTAGCGATAGACAAACCAAGCCGAGTATCCAATTCCGACAAATTCAAAAAACGGCGCGAGTAAGGGAAGGTCATTCACGGCATCTACCATGGCAAGTATCACTCTGACGGTAACCAGTGCGGACAAAAACAGTCCGACGGTGATAAGGGGTCGTTGGTACTCGCTGAAAAAACTGGTGACATACAGAGGTAGATCCCCTAAGATTTCCGTGGTGCTATCCACGATTTCCTCGAATCGAGTCGGCTCTTGAGTAGTAGGGGAAAAAGGCGCTAAAGCACCGGATTCGGCTGCGTTGATCTCGATTCTAAGCTGGTCGGCTTCCGCGGCTAACTGTGCCGATTTTGCGCTAGAGATTTCTGAGGTTTCAATTTTAGGATTCATAAAAAATTTCTCCTTGACGAACAATAACTGGATCGTAGCTTGCGACCGGATAAGTTTGCCAACCTTCAGAGGTATTGCGATCGCATAAAATGCAGGTTCGCCGCAATCTGGGTAAGACCCCAACCATTCCCACAGTCTTATCCCGTGGGAATTTGGCCCTTTAGAGTCTAGCTGTCAATTTTGTAGCAATGTTGTCTTGATTTTAAAGCGGAACCTAGGAAGTTTCAGCCCAATTTAGGGAGTCTTCGTGATTTGTGGGGTTTGATTCGTTGATGAATAAACCAGGCTTATCCGTCAATTGGGGATGCACCCCGGGGATTAGACGAGTGAAAGGGTTAGGATCGGGCAAAATAAGATGGGAACCGATTAGACGCTATTGACCATGAATGCAGATCATCAACAGTTGCAACAACAACTGAACCATCTCAAAGAACGCGTGCCGGGATTGAGCAGTCGCCTTTCACAAGCTGCCGTTGAACTGAAAGAAGCGGGAGTCCCCTTAGACGAACGACTGATCGAGCAACTGGTAGTTTATCGGCAGGATTTTACGGCGCTCAAATCAAGAGCGATCGAAGTGGCAAAAACCTACTCCGTGCCCGGAGTGGTACCACCGACACAGATTTCTTCCTTGCACGATGTCCAGGGAATTTTACAGACGATCGCCCGGTCGGGAGGAGAAGTCAACGAGTCCCAAAAAGCGCTACAGTACATCGATCGCTTTCTGTCTCTGACTCATCGAGAGCAACCGAATTTTGCTCCGTTGCAGCAGGCACAAGCCCAAGCGCGAGAATTGCGTCAGATTATCCTCAACTCCTCCCCCAGCAACTTTCCCCCAGATGTCCCGGCGTTAATTTCGGGTCAACATCCCTGTTGTGCCTTCCTCACCCTGATCGAACCGGACCCCAATCTACAAGATGAACAGTGGGAAAGACTGCTAGATTTTTGTGGGCGAGCGTTTGGCAAACCCCTCACTCTCGCCGCAAGTCGAGGAAAATTGCAATTTTCGGGGACGGTGAGCGCCCCAGCCCCTACGGTAACACCCCCAACCGCAGCACCCCGACGATCGCCTGAAATGGTGGTCATTGCCGGATCCGGTGAGACGGTGGAACCGACAGATACCGAAGCAGAAGTGGAACGCTTACTTTCCCAACAGCCATCGTCACCTCCCTCTAACTTGCCCGATGTGATTATCCTCCCCAGTGCAGACGAGTCGCCCTCCCCTAGTGCGATCGCTCGTCCTGCACCGAATTTTGCCGCCCCTTCTCCCTCCACTTCAGGGCTTTCTGGTGTGGGAATAGAGGTAGGACTCAACGTTTTAGTTCATATTGAACGAGTGGGCGATCACCAATTCCATGAACACGAATTTGCTGGAACGCGGGGGAAATCCCTCCGCCTAGAAGGATTTGCTCTGGAAATCAATCCCCCGATTCCGGGCTTGGGTATTCGCTATATGGCCCATATTCAGGGCAATGGCGATACACCTTGGGTAACTGAGGGTGAGTGGGTTGGTTCTCGGGGTTCGGGTTTGCGTATTGAGGGTTTGGCGATCGAATTAACGGGTCCCGAGGCTGCTAATTACTCGGTCTATTACAAAGCGCATATTGAGCGAGTCGGGGATACGCCGGAGTTTTCTAACGGCGACTTCTGCGGACGTCGCGGCATGGGACTACGGGTGGAAGGGATGGAAATCCATATTGATCGCAAGTAGAGTCTCGCAACAGGATGAGATCCCTAGGACAAGAAACCGGGTTTCTTGTCCTAGGGATCTCCCGAACTCGGGATTGGGGAGGAGCGATCGCCCGTCTATAATCCCGCTAACAGACAGAGTAAAAGGGCTTCGGTCCATTCCACAACGGCACCGTAGGTGTCTCCAGTATGACCCCCTAGTTTGTAATTAAACCAAGCGCCGCTGAGGATGGCGACTGCACTGCCGCCGGTGACCATTCCGGCGGCTAAAATCCAGGCGTTGCGATCGAGGATGAGTTGTACTCCACTCAATGCCACTAAAAACAGGAATCCGGGCAGCAAATTCCAGGGAGACCCCATAGAATCCTGGTGAATGGCTCCTTTACCGGAAACTTTTAAATAGGGATAGCGGGCGATCGCCACTAATTGTCCCCAGCGTCCCCAACCGGCGGCAGCCATCAGCACAATTACCCGGTTTGCGCTTAAATCACTCAAGGCGGCAATTTTTAGGGCAATTAAGGCCACTGCCGCCATTACCCCAAATGCCCCGGTGACACTATCTGCCATCACTTCCAGGCGTCTGTGAGGTTCTTGCACCGCCAAACCATCCCCGGTATCGATCGCCCCATCTAGATGCAATCCGCCGGTAATCGCAATCCAAGCCACCACTACCAGGGTGCTGCGCGTCAGTCCCGGCATGGCTAAAAACTGCAATAGGACATCCAGAAGACCCAGCATTCCCCCGACTGCCACTCCCACAAAGGGTGCGTAGCGAGCAATCCCGCGAAACTCTAAAGTCCAACTCAGGGGAACGGGCAAACAGGTATAGAATGCAGTCGCTGCCGCCAATCCCGAACCTAGGGTTTTTAATTGGTCTACTTTTGTCTGTACAAACTTAACGCTCTGTCTCACCCGGCGATTAACCCTCATAGTAAAAATCTATATTTTTTCAGCCATTTTACTGAGCCGTCCACTTGATCACCTGTGCCAGAATTGGATTGATGAAAGTTATCAGTTGCCGAGCTCGGTTCGGGATGAGGCGCAACGCTTTCTTTTATTCCCTCTATAGGGCACCCGTCGGAGGGTCTAAAATCCCGAGAGGGTTTCGATTGTAAATTAAAGGCGGTTTCTACTATGATGCCAGATCAATCTCCTAACAGCCTGCCTGCTCCCTGCATTGTCGATACAGGTATTGTGGTCAATAAGCAAGATATGTATAGACTCCTTGCCGATTTAGGTCGAGTCCGGTACGCACATTTCCAAGAGGGTCATCTCCAAACTCAAGGGGAAGGCTATGTGATGGAAGTTTTTGCTGACCCTCAACGCTCCACCTTGATCGCCAATCATCGACTCTATATAAATGTCCAGAGTTTTGATTGTTTAGAACTAAAACAATCCTCGGAATCTGAATCTTACTTCGATCTTGTTCAAGATGACCGTCAATTGCGATTGCTTCCTCTGTCTAACCCGCTCAAGGAGCCATCTCCTAGAAATTTTGATAGCGCCGCCGCTTTAGAGGCCGTATTGCGAGAGGTCCTCATTGCTAAATTAGATGCCGAAATTGATGATGAGGGAATGTTGCCCTTTTGAGAGGCGATCGCCGCTTCCTATTTAAACTTAATTTTCTTACTAATTCTGCTACTTTTTAACCGCAGTCTCTATTTTTCATGCCTCCTAAATTACTTATTGTCAAGAGGCGGGTATAATGGGTTGAAATTTACACAGTAATCATTCATTTTGGGTCGCGACTTTACTTTTCAGTGTCAGGGTAAGTGCAGCCATACTCACGCCCGGGCGGGGGTCTGGATGACGCCTCACGGCCCGGTAGAAACGCCTATTTTTATGCCGGTGGGAACCTTAGCTACGGTGAAAACCGTTACACCGGCGCAGTTAGAGGCGACGGGCGCTCAGATGATTTTGGCAAATACCTACCACCTGCACTTGCAGCCAGGAGAGGACATTGTAGCCGCAGCAGGAGGGTTGCACCGCTTTATGGTGTGGGATGGCCCGATTTTGACCGATTCTGGCGGATTCCAAGTCTTTAGTTTAAGCAAACTGCGGACCATTACGGAAAAAGGCGTGACTTTTCGATCGCCTCGGGATGGACGCAAGATAGAAATCACCCCCGAGCGCTCAATTCAAATTCAGAACAAACTGGGGGCCGATGTGATTATGGCCTTTGATGAATGTCCACCGTACCCCGCATCCCGAGAAGCGGTGGAGTTGGCAACGGCACGAACTTATCGATGGTTAGAGCGCTGTATCCAGGCTCATACTCGTTCGGAGCAAGCCTTATTTGGCATTGTCCAAGGGGGAGTCTATATTGATTTGCGGTTGCAAGCGGTAGAGGATTTGACCCAATTGGACTTACCGGGATATGCCATTGGGGGGGTGAGCGTGGGAGAACCGGGGGAAACTATCTCGGAAATTGTCAGGGCCACCGCGCCGATGCTTCCGGTAGAGAAACCGCGCTATTTAATGGGGATAGGGACTTATCGGGAAATGGCCCAAGCGATAGCCTCCGGTGTCGATTTATTTGACTGCGTAATCCCCACCCGATGGGCGCGACATGGGGCCGTCATGGTGCAAGGGGAACGGTGGAATATTAAAAATGCTCAATTTCGGGAGGATTTTACCCCCCTGGATGAAACCTGTTCTTGTTACACCTGCCAAAATTTTTCCCGGGCTTATTTAAACCATTTGTGGAAAGCGGGGGAAATCCTGGTTTATACCTTACTCTCGATTCACAACCTCACGGAACTGATTCGCTTTACCCGGCAAATTCGGGAGGCAATTCTGAGCGATCGCTTTGCCACAGACTTTGCTCACTGGTTAGAACCGACTCCCTAAACTCTGGCTGTCTTCACCGAGGAGTTTCCCGAGCAGAAAAATGAAATCCAAATCCTCCCGTATGTTAAAATCTGTGTCGATTATTAAATTTGTGTTTGAGAGGGAGATATCAACATGGAAGCAGCACTACTACTGGCAAAACTACCGGAAGCCTACTCGATTTTCGATCCCCTGGTAGATGTTTTGCCAATTATCCCCGTGTTTTTCTTGTTGCTGGCTTTCGTGTGGCAAGCAGCGGTCGGGTTCAGATAAATTACCGACTTCAATCCAACGGAAAGGCCATAAAAATGGAAAGGGGCGCTCATTCGAGCGCCCCTTTCCTGCTCTAAAACTTCCCCGAGATTAAGTGACTAGGAACGGGAACCGATGGTTTTTTGAAATGCAGGGCGATCGCTGATCCGTTTGATATATTCAACCACTGCCGGATACTCCCCCAAATCAAGATTGAGCATCATCTGGGTGTAAGCGAGCATCGAACCCACTGCAACATCAGCGACGGTAAAATCTTGGCCCACCAAAAAGGTTTGGGTGCCAAAAATTTGGTTTAGGGGCTTCATCAATCGACCCAATTCGCGATCGCGGTTGGACTCGATAAAAATTCCTGGACCAAAAGTAGCATTCGCAAACAGCACCCACTGTACCAGAGTGGCTTCTTCTTCCGGCGACTTCCCGCCATTGCCGTACTTTTGGGCTAAATACACTAAAATCGCCCCGGATTCCCAGAGTGGAAACTCTCCATCCACGATCGCCGGGACTTTTCCTAGGGGGTTAATCTTCAGGTAATCCGGCTGTAAGTGTTCCCCCGACTGCATATCTAACAACACAAATTCATAGGGTATCCCCAGTTCTTCTAGGTACCACTGGACGATGGCTGCCCGAGAACGAACACCGCCATAAAGTTTTAATGTCACTTCACCACTTCCTATCTTGCAATCGTTATTCTCATGATTTTAAGCCGTGATGAGAAGAGTAGAAACCCAAACTTCTGAGATGGCAAGGTTTTAAGCGTTACCATTTTTCATATAACCTGGTTAATACAAGCGCGATCGCAACAGCTTCGCCTATGCTGATTGTCTGCGATCGAAGCGGGTCCCGCATCTATCCCGGACCGTTCAAAACTCCAGCGCCATTGATTTAAAGTTATAGAGAGCTCCCATCCGTTGCCAAGATTCGGGATTTATGCAAGACAATAGCCAAAATTTCTTTCGCCTCCCACCAGAATTATCCAGTCAAGAACCCCTGAGCTCGGAAGGCCAAAAATCAAACTTCCTCACCCCAGATTTAAAAAACAAAGACCTCATTGGTGCATCCCTGCGCGGTTCTTACCTTCGAGATGCGGACTTGAGCGGCGCGAACTTGAGCGAAGCCATTCTCTGTTATGCCGATTTGATTGGGGCAAATTTAAAAGGTGCGAACCTGAGTGGCGCGGATCTCAGCGATGCCAATTTAAACTTAGCCAATCTCAGCGAGAGCAACTTAACCGGAGCCAACTTCAAAGGTGCCCTGCTAGTCGGAACCGATCTGAGTGAGGCAGATCTGCGCGGTGCGAGTCTCAAAGGAGCCAACTTAATCGGGGCCACTCTTGCGGAAGCCAATCTCAGTGGTGCCAACTTAAGCGGAACCGATCTGAGTGAGGCGGATCTGCGCGGCACGATTCTGCAAAAGGCGGTTTATGATTTGAGGACTCGCTTCTGTGAGGGTCTCGACCCCCAGACAACCGGCGCTTACCTGATTGGGTCCGATGTTTCCCTAGCGGGAGCGAACCTCAGCGGGGTGGATTTGAGTGGATTTAACCTCAAACGTGCAGATCTGCGGGGGGCAAATTTGCGCTATGCCAAGTTAACCTTGGCAAATTTAGAGGGAGCCAATCTCTTTAGAGCCAACTTGAGTGGGGCGAATCTCACGGGAGCTAATCTTAAAGCGACTAACTTTCAAAAGGCGGTTTACGATTTAAAAACCATCGTCAGCGAAGGTATAGACCTAAGTTTAGCAGGAGCCTACTGGATTGCACCGAATGTCTCTTTATCGGAAGTGAACCTCGTCGGGGTGGATCTCAGTGGAGCGGATTTAAGAGGCGCGAGCTTAGGGAGCGCCAATTTAAGCGACGCCGACATGACGGGAACGGATTTGTCCGGGGCCAATCTGAGAAAAGCCTATTTAGCGGATGCCAATATGAAAGGGTCCGATCTGCGAGGGGCGGATATGATTGGGGCAAGTTTAAATAAGGTGAATTTGACTCAAGCGGATTTGCGAGAGGCGGACTTAACTCGGGCTGACTTGCGCGGGGCGAATTTAAGATTAGCAGATTTGCGAGAAGCGGACTTAACTGGGGCGAGTTTAAATCAGGTGAATTTGAGCGAAGCGGATTTGCGCGGGGTGGATTTAACTCGGGCTGACTTGCGCGGGGCCAATTTGAGCGGGGCGGATTTAAGAACAGCAGATTTGACGAAGACTAATTTACAGTGGGCTAATCTGGAGGGAGCTAATCTCACGGATGTGGATGTCAGCACGATCGTGCAGTAAGGGTTAGGGATTGTCGGGAAGTCAATGCCGCAGGGTACAGTCGCCTTTGTCTTACGATGGGTGCGTGATTGAAAAGGACGGATGCAGGGGTGCTGGAAGTACAGCAGGCTTGGAGTTCGATACAATGGTTCAGTATATTTCATACTGGGGGGCGATCGCTCGTGTCTGCAACTTCTCCTACTTTTATCCTGGTTGATGGTCATTCTTTGGCCTTTCGTTCCTATTATGCCTTGGCAAAAAGTCGCGATGGAGGTTTGAGTACCTCTACGGGAATTCCGACGAGTGTCTCGTTTGGGTTTCTCAAGTCGCTGATTGAGGTGATGACGGTACAAGATCCTCAATATTTGGCTGTCGCCTTTGATTTGGGGTTGCCGACGTTTCGCCACGAAGCGGATGATACTTATAAGAGCGATCGCGCGGAAACGCCGGAAGATTTTATTACGGACCTTAAATATTTACAAGAATTACTAACGGCGCTTAATCTTCAAATTGTCACTGCGCCGGGTTATGAAGCGGATGATGTATTAGGAACTTTGGCAACCCGAGCAAGTGAGGCGGGTTTTCAGGTGAAAATTTTAACTGGCGATCGCGATTTATTTCAATTGGTTAATACAGAAAAACAGATTAGCGTTCTCTATTTAGGTCGAGATGCGTTCGGGCGATCGGGTAGGGCAAAATCCCAGGAATTTGGGCCAGAACAGGTGCAAGAGAAGATGGGAATTCCTCCGGAATTAGTAGTAGATTATAAAGCCTTATGCGGGGATGCTTCAGATAATATTCCCGGGGTAAAAGGGATTGGAGATAAGACGGCAATTAAGTTGCTGACAACTTATGGAAGTTTGGATAAGGTTTACGAGGCACTACAGGAAATTAAAGGCGCAAATCATAAAAAACTAGCAGAAGGGAAAGGGGAGGCTTATCATTCCCAACACTTAGCGCGAATTGTGATAGATGTTCCCTTAGAACTGGAATTAGCTCAGTGCCAGTTGCGCGGATTTGATGAAACGGAGGTAATTCCCCGCTTGGAACAACTGGAATTTAAGTCCTTTTTACCCAAAGTAAAGCAACTTCAAGAACGGTTTGGAGGAGGACCTTTAGTAGGGGAGAGTAAGGGAGGAGAACAAGCATCTAACAAAAAAACATCGAGAGGATTAGAAGATGATGATCTATTTTTTTGGACAGCAGAAGACACAGAAGCGGCAACAGAAATTGCCCCTTCGCCGATCGCCCCAGAAATTATTGATACAACGGATAAGCTGAAGGAATTAGTAAAACGCCTAGAAACTTATAGAGATTCGGCGCATCCGGTAGCTTGGGATACGGAGACAACCGATTTAGAACCGCGAGATTCAGAATTGGTGGGAATAGGTTGTTGTTGGGGAACTGGGGAGGGGGATTTAGCCTACATTGCGATCGGACATAAAACCGGCCAGACTTTGCCTTTAACTCAGGTATTAGATGCGTTACGTCCTATTTTAGAAAGTAGCAACTATCCTAAATCTTTCCATAATGCTAAATTTGACCGCCTGGTATTGCGGTGTCAGGGAATCAAACTCGCAGGGGTGGTATTTGATACAATGCTTGCTAGTTACATTATTAATCCCGAAACCACCCATAATCTGACCGATGTCTCCAGCCGATATTTAGAAGTAACGGCAGAAAGTTATAAAAGTTTAGGACTTGCCAAAGGAAAAACCATCGCCGATTTATCTATTCCTCAAGCTGCCCAATATTGCGGTTTGGATGTTTATACTACTTATCAGTTAGTCGGGAAACTGCAAGAAGAACTGGCGGATAAATCCCAACTGCATCAACTGCTGCTAGAGGTAGAACAACCCCTAGAACCTGTATTAGCTGAATTGGAATATACCGGGATTAGAATCGATAGCGACTATTTGGGGACGCTATCTAAACAATTAGAGAAGCAATTGCAGGATATAGAAATTAAAGCCTATCAAGAGGCGGGAGAAGAATTTAATTTAGGGTCGCCCAAACAACTGAGTTATATTTTATTTGAAAAATTAGACTTGCCCATTAGTAAATCTCGCCGAACTAAAACAGGTTACTCAACGGATGCAGCCGTGTTGGAAAGGCTGCAAGGGGAGCATCCCCTGGTCGATTTAATTATTGAAAATCGCACGTTAGCCAAATTAAAATCAACTTATGTCGATGCGCTACCGCTGATGGTGCGAGGAGATACCCAGCGGGTGCATACCAATTTTAATCAAGCTGCAACCGCAACGGGAAGATTGTCTTCTTCTAATCCTAATTTACAGAATATTCCGATTAGAACCGAATTTTCTAGACAAATTCGTTCAGCATTTCTACCGGAATCGGGCTGGTTATTGGTATCGGCAGATTATTCTCAAATTGAGTTACGCATTTTGGCACATTTGAGTCAAGAACCTGTGTTAATTGAGGCATATCAAAATAACCGAGACGTGCATACGGTGACGGCACAATTACTATTTGATAAAGAGACGGTAACGGCAGACGAAAGACGGATGGGGAAAACGATTAACTTTGGAGTGATTTATGGGATGGGTTCGGTACGATTTGCTCGGTCGATCGGGAAAACATCCCAGGAAGGAAAGGAATTTATCCAGCGGTTTTATCAGCGTTACAAGAAGGTTTTTGAATATTTGAATGGGTTACAAAAGGAGGCGATCGCCCAAGGGTATGTAGAAACTCTTTTAGGGAGACGTCGGTATTTTGAATTTCAAGGGGAAAGTCTGATAAAACTACAAGGAACCTCTCCAGAGGCGATTGATTTGGACAAACTTAAGAATATGGGAATGCAAGATTCTCAAAATTTGCGGGCTGCTGCTAATGCACCCATTCAAGGGTCAAGTGCGGATATTATTAAGGTAGCAATGGTGAAAATACATGAAGTTTTAAAAGACTATAAAGCCAAATTATTGCTGCAAGTCCATGATGAATTAGTGTTTGAAGTTCCTCCGCAAGAGTGGGAGGAGTTGCAGCCTAAAATTAAGTCAACAATGGAAATGGCAGTTCCACTTTCGGTTCCGTTGATGGTGGATATTCATGTTGGAGATAATTGGATGGAAGCGAAGTAAGTTGCAACCGCAGGGCTGGCAATTTCTGGCGATCGCCCCTCTGATGTGCGAAAATATGGCAAATACTCTCACTTTAGAGTCATTTGTAGCCCTCTCTAGATCCGTGGGGGAATTGCAGTTTGTGCCGATTCCGGTGTAATTTTAAAGACTGCAATCCTTCACCGTGGAATCTTTCCTCACCCTCCTGGGTGCTTTGGGGATAAAACTAGAGGTAACTCTACCTTGAAGCGACTGAGGAGTGAGGTAAAATCTTTAAAGGGGTCAGAGATTTAGGCTAACGCTTCTCAGGTGAGGCGATCGCCTATTTGCACTGACCCTGGGGTGATAATTTTAGCCAGTACGCCAGTTTGTAAATGTCCATATCGGCTTTGTAAGACGGATAATAAATTCAAATTGCGATCGCCGGTTTCTGGATCAACTTCGATATTGGCACAGCGCCCAATTCTGGCAGTAATCGCTATCTTAGCTTCTCCTAAGTAACATTCTTGTCCCACCCGATTAAATTCTTCCCAGGGTGCAACTCCTTCTAGTAAAATATTAGGGCGAAATCGGCGCACATCTACAGGAATTTCGCAGGCTTCACTTAACTCATCTAAGGTGGCTTGACTCATTAGGGAAATATGGAAAGGTGCACGATCAGGATAGCGAGTTTCGCCGCTGCAAATACCGACTAAATGTAAGGGCGACTGCTGCGGATGTCGCGCTTCGGGGGTGGGTTCTGCGTCAGCCAAAAATTCGCTAAAAAATCTACTGATGCGATCGCGTCCTTCTTTTATTTCAGTTCCCGATTCTAATTGAGTTACTCCCTGATGTCGCACGGTTAACCAATCGCTACTGGGATCATAGAAACACTCTAGCTGTGCCAATTTCGGCCAGTCATTCTGAACGGCAAAATGTCCTTTACTCATCCAAGGGACGATGTTTGAGGCTTCGGTTTCACTGTTATCTAAAAACATCAAAGCAAAGGCGCGATCGCCCCGAATACCCCGTTCACATTCTAGTTCAACCCGATGGATGGGATGAGGTGTCAATCCTTTAATAGGATAGGAGAATAACTGCTTAACTCTAGCTTCGTTCAATTGTTTAACCCTCTCTTACTTGGAGAACCCGGAGTTCCGGTTGCATTCCCAGTGATACTTTGAAAATACAATCCCCCGGCTGTGATTAAAAATACCAGATAAGCGACTGCCTGGACAAGATACAGTTGCGATCGATATCCAAATAAGGCTTTTAAAACTACCCCGGGAAAGCGGTTATCGGGGAGAATCTGGGTTGCATCCCACACCTGGGGTCCTAAAATACAGGAATCCGCCCCGGTGAAGCACCACTTGGCAAATTGAGGAGCAACTGCACTTAATTCGATGATGGCAATATTGGCATTTTTTAAGGCAGAAATCACTAATCCTGAAACGATTAATAGTAACAGCACTCCCATGATTTGAAAGAAGAGGCGGAGGTTAATTTTAACCCCCCACTTAAAGAGGAGAATACCAATTCCAAACGCACCGACTAATCCAGCAAAAGCGCCAAAGGCGGGAGTCCAGCCCCGCTCAAATTGAGCTAAAATAAACACGACGGTTTCAAATCCTTCTCGGAGGACGGCAATAAAAATTAAGGTAAATACTCCCCAACCCGCCCCGTATAAAGGTAAATTTTCTGAATTTTTGTCAGATTCTTGGGGGAAGTCTGACCTAGTTTTTCCTTCAAATAGAACAGCGTTGACGGCCCCTTCTACTTCTCCTTTGAGGGATTTGGCTTGTTTTGTCATCCAGATCAACATCCAGCTCAACATGGCGATCGCAACCAGACAAAACCCCGCTTTTAGACTAGGTGCGATCGCCGCTGCATATTGCCAATTTGAATGGTCCACCGCTTGCAAAATTCCCCCCAATAAAATCCCCACTAATCCGCTGGTAAAAATTCCACTCACTACTCCTCCATACACCCAGGGATTAAGCTGACTTTGTTGAGCTTTTTTCAAACAAGCTAAGACAATCCCCACGACTAGAGCAGCTTCTACGCCTTCGCGTAAAGTGATTAAAAATGTAGGTAAAGCAGCGGTTATATCCATCGTTATCGTGGGTTTTAGATTCAGTCTACAAAGTTTTGTAAGAAAATAGAGAAGAATTTAAAAAGGTAATTTTTTAAAATTAACAGTGCAAATAATTTGCACCATTCTGTGAGGATTGGGAGCATTTCGCTCCCTACTCACGAAGGAAAGCGGGCGGGTTTATTTGAGCTTCTAGCCTGGAGAAAAAATAAAGTTTATAATTAGATTTAATCATTAAGACCAATCTCGAACCATTTTCTTAAGTTCAATAATATTAACTTCTGATGAAGCAATCATTTTACGAGTAAATTTTTCCAAATAAACACTACTATTTTTAACGACTACAAATAAATTTTTATAGCCTTCTAACCCCTTTTTTTCATGATTAATGCTTTCTTCCAAGATACTTTCCACTGAATGCTTATAGCTGTCTTTCATTGTAGAAATTCTCAGGCTAGGATGCCCCTCTAAACCCGTGATAATTTCCCCAACTTGTTGGGCGTAAGTTAAAGATTCCAGTGCTTGGGCTTGAAAAAAATTAACGATAGGAATCCGATTGGGTCCGGTTACCATTAGGGAATAGTGGGTATAACGCACCACCCCAGCGAGTTCAAACTCCATAACATGATTAAGTAAGTCAATTGTGGCTTCCAGGTTAAGTTCTTTCATTTTTTACTTTATATTCTCGAATGAGTAAGTAGATGAATCTTAAAAACTCTCGGTTTTCCCATCTAAACTAAAGGAAAACTGATAGTTTGAACCCGTTGCACCACCGGACAGAAGTTTGACAACTCCGGAAGGCGGTGCGGGGTAAGGAGTAGAGTGAAGGAGGCGATCGCCGGTTAAATTAGATAAAATCCCGCAACATTTTTTTAATTTCTATGTTGTGCATTTCTTCTTGTCCAATTTGAGTCCGAGCAAATTCTTCCAAATACACGCTGGCATTTTCTACGGTATGTAGTAATTCTTTGTACATATCCAGGGCTCTTTTCTCGTGATTGAGACTTTCCTCTAAGATGTCACGAAGCGAATGGCGATCGCTTTCTTCAATTGGTGCAATTCTCAAGCTGGGATGTCCTTCTAACCCGGTAATAATTTCTCCCACCTGTTGAGCGTGAGTGAGGGATTCCGCTGCTTGAGCTTGAAAAAAGCTGACGATGGGAATCCGATTCGGGCCAGTTACCATCAGGGAATAATGGGTATAGCGTACCACGCCAGCTAACTCAAATTCCATTAGGGTATTGAGCAAATCAATGGTTTTTGGAAGGTCAAGCTCTCTCATATAGTTTCCGATAGTTTCAGATGGGTTTAGTTATTTGAGCATTTTTTGGACTGAATTATCAAGTAGGGATTTCCCTGCCGCGACGAGTTATTGGTTACGGGCATCTGAAAAAAATTACCAACCTGCAATAATTAACGGTTGTTGACCGTGGCAGCAGGCAATCTCAAGGGGATCAAGTTCAGCTTTTTTGAGGAGCGATAGGCTTATCAAAATAATTAACCTTTGATATCCTCCCAGGGATGGATAATTAAACTGGATAAAGGATTTTATATCTAATCTGCTACCACAATTTTAATAAATTTAACCGGGTTGCGCTAAAAATTAGGGTTTCATAACTTACCCGGAAAGGAAAGAAAAAAATCTACAATTTTTGGCCGATTGAAAGGAGAGAAAATTAAGGTAAAAATCCTTACTTCGTCAGCTTTTCAAGCTCTTTACCCATCTATTAAAACTCAGAACCTTATCCCCTAGGAGGGCATTGTAAAATTTTTTAAAACGCGGTTTCCTATTGATAGGGGAGCGATCGCATCTCGTCCTTAATCGGGGAAAACCTCGCAGTTCTTCCCAATCAGGCCATTGCGATCGCCTCAGCTAATCATCCCTTAAAATTTAAAAAATGAAGAAAAATTTAATCATTTTAGCCTTTTTAGCCGGAGTGGTGCCAACTCTACTCCTCGGATGCGCGGAAAATGACACCCCCCTCACTGCAACTCCTGAACCAGTCGCCACAGAACCCACCCCAACGGCAACTCCTGACACTCAAACAACTCCAGGAGAAACCGGAATGCTTCAAATTGTTGCCAATGGGGAGGACTTTGTGCGCGAAGGCTTTACCTCCAAAGATGGCTGGAACATCACCTTTAATCATGTTTACGCCAGCTTAGGGGAAGTCACTGCCTATCAAACCCAACCCCCCTATAATCCCGAAGCGGGCGGTTCCCTCAACCCTACAGAACAAGTCCGAGTGGAGGGAGTCAAAACGGTAGACTTGGCGGCTAGTCCAGAAAGCCCCACCCCAGTGATTGCAGAAGTCCCAGCACCTCCGGGTCAATATAACGCCCTCTCCTGGAAAATGGTCGAGGCAACAGAAGGCCCTGCGGCAGGCTATCCCCTGATGATGGACGGGAGGGCCGAAAAAGACGGGCAAACCGTTGCCTTTGTGATCAAACTCGATCGCGAAATGACTTTTACCTGTGGGGAGTTTGTCGGGGATGAACGTAAAGGCATCGTCTCCCCGGGAAGTCAGGGCCAGTTAGAAGCGACCTTCCATTTTGATCACTTGTTTGGGGATGCCCAGTCACCGGCAGACGATGAAATGAACGTCGAGGCCCTGGGATTTGAGCCGATCGCCGCTTTATCCTCCGGGGATCAGGTGGATCTGAATACCTCGCAACTCCAGCAAGCCCTCATCCCCCAAGATTATCAAACTCTGCAAACCCTCCTCCCTTCTTTGGGACACGTCGGGGAAGGTCATTGCCAGGAATCTGCGTCATGATGATAGACAGCCTGACCCTGCCACCCTTGCGGGAGAAACCTCTACTCAGGGATCGAAATTTAACTATGATGAATCGACGTATCACCCCAACCGCTGCGAAGGCAGTCCTCTGGGCGCTTGCCAGTGGGCTATTTGCCTGGACCCTCGGGAATCCTCTACCGGCGATCGCTCATGGGGTTCAACTTAAACATCAGACCCTTGAAGCCGTGGAGATTCAAGCCGTTTACGATAATGGCAACCCCATGTCGAATGCCCAAGTGACCGTTTATGCACCAACCGATCCCCAAACTCCCTGGCGGCAAGGGACTGCCGACGAAAACGGTCGGTTTTTATTTGCCCCTGACCCCTCTTTATCCGGAGATTGGGCGGTTCGAGTCCGGCAAGGGGGTCACGGGACAATCCTCAATTTAGCGATCGCCTCCCCCAATTCTAATGGGGTTCAAAACAGCCCCTCCCGTTCTGGCCCTCTCATTTCCCCCAGTACATCTGTCAACCCCCTTCCGACAGGCTTGGCGATCGCATCCGGGGTTTGGGGATTTGTCGGGACTGCCCTGTTTTTTTCCCGGTTTAACGGCAACTCGGGAGGAGGAACCCCCAAGGAAGAAGACTCCGTTGCCTAATTATCTATCTCCCTTAATATAAATTCTGTCCTCTGGCATTCTCCCTTTTCGGTTTGATTAAATGCATATTCCCGATGGTATTCTCCCAGCTAGTCTTTGTATCGCCGGTTATGGTGCAACCGGGGCAGCCACTTGGTATTCCCTGCGCCAAATTCATCGCGATCGCAACCCCCAAGCCCAAATTCCCAAGGCATCCTTACTCACCGCTGCTTTTTTCGTCGCCTCTTGGATTAACATTCCCGTCCCTCCCGTCAGCGTACATCTAGTTCTCAATGGACTCTTAGGCACTGTCCTTGGTTATTATGCCTTTCCCGCTATTCTGATTGGGTTATTTTTTCAAGCGATTATGTTTGGTCATGGTGGACTGACTACCCTGGGAGTCAATGCCATTATGATGGGAATTCCCGCCCTGATTGCTCACCAAGTCTTTCAGATGCGCCATTGGTTTAAACCGCGCCCGGGAAAGATTACCACCAGTTTGTTTGCCTTTCTAGCGGGTGCGGTTGGGTTAGGGCTGGCTGCGGCCATCTTTTTCATTCTCGTCATCACTACTATTTCCGGGGAATTAGATGTCGCAATGGAAAAAAATGCCATTTATGGACTCATGCTAGCTCACATTCCCTTGATGTTGATTGAAGGAGTGTTTACGGCAATGTTAGTAGCCTTTCTCCAACGGGTTAAACCCGAACTTATCCGGGATTGAGGGGTTGCAGTTGTCCAATTTAGGATATATAGCTGGCAATTGGAATAGTAGCGAGGGAGACTCTCACACTCCAAATTGGAACAATACTGAAAACTGATTTATAACCGCTTTTAAAAGGAAACGGAATGAAATTTAGACTAGACGATTATGCCCATTTAGAATCACCCTTGCATCAGTGGGAACCCCGATGTAAATTAATTGGGTTGATGGGATTAATTTTTGCTTTTGCGATGGTGCGGGATCAGCGATTACTTCTTCCCATGTTAGGAGTCAGTGCGGGAATTTATGCCCTATCTGAACTCCCGATTTCTTACTGGCGGAGTCGATTGCGTTATCCAGGATTTTTTCTGGTGGGAGTTGTAGGATTCTTGCCTTTTATTTCAGGAAATACTGTGCTACTTGAAGTGGGACCGCTTGCCTTGTACAGGGAAGGTACTCTAACCATGATTGCGATCGCCAGTCGGTTTTTAGCCATTATTACCCTGTCCTTGGTTTTGTTTGGTACAGCTTCTTTTTTAACCACAATTAGAACCCTGCGATCGCTCGGACTTTCTCCAATTTTAACAGATATGATGGTGCTGTTTTACCGTTATTTATTTGAAGTTAGCGATCGCCTCCGGACCATGCAATCTGCTATGAGGTTGCGGGGATTTAAACCCACCCGCCCCACCCCTACCGCTTTAAAAACATTTGCCTCCGTTGCCGGAACTCTGTTAGTGCAGAGTTATGAGCAATCCGAACGGATTTATCAAGCAATGCGATTGCGGGGTTACGGTCAAAAAACCGTTCTTTACCAAAGTCAGCCTTGGCGAACAACAGATGTAGTCGCTTTGGGATTTGTTCTCACCCTTGCCGCTACTTTTATCGCCGCTGAATTTTTGCTATCTTCCAGTTTTTTATAAGTTGAATTTACGCGCTGCTTCTTGATACAAGGATAAAGCTAAATCTCGGATTATTTCTTCATCCTCAAAACTATCGCCAAATTTAGTTTTCGCCATTTCAATACAGGTTTTCATGACCTCAGAGGAGCGATCTAGATGTTGGGCGATCGCCAAAATTTCTGCATCTTCCCTGAGAGGGATATCTGGAATTTTTATTTCTACTACCTTTGTTCTTTCCACTTCCTCCGAAAAACCAGCCGCAACAATCCCCGCTGGCAACGCAAACAATCCAATCCCGATAAAGGCAAGAGCTGATCCAAATAATTTACCCAAAGGAGTTACGGGATATACATCCCCATAACCTACCGTCGTTAACGTCACAACTCCCCACCACATCGCCGCAGGAATACTCGGAAAAGCCTCAGGCTGTTCCTGACTTTCTGCAAAAAACATCAAACTTGAGGCAAAAATTAGTAAAATGAAGACCGTAAATAAGGTCATAATTAATTCATTCTTTTTAGAATCAATCACCCGAATAATGGTTTGGAGGGATTCCGAATATCGAATTAATTTAAGCAGCCGCAACAGGCGAAAAACATTAGTAAATTTTATAGATCGAATAGAAGGAAATAATAGCATTAAATAAAAGGGCAAAATTGCGACTAAATCAATCACGACTAACGGCGTCATCGCATAACGCAAGCGTCCCCAGAAGGGATGAGCGTATCGGGAATCCACGGTACAAGACCAAAGTTGTACAATATATAATAAAGTAAAGCAGGTCACGGCCAAAACTTCGATTTCATTAACAAACAACTTAAAATTAGAGGAAATAAAGGCGGAAGTTTCTAAAATAAAGGCCGTAACGTCTAAAATGACTAACAGGCTAACGGACCAGTCATCAACTTGACTTAATAAATCATTAGAATCAGAGGATTCTAGAATTCCATAAACTCTAGCTTTTAGGGATTGGCTCATGATGTTTTATTTAGCTCATGACGCTTAAAAATTTATCCACACTACTGGAAAATGGTATCATATTCGATGAAAGAACAGATAGAACCCTTAATTTCAGACAATCTTTCCGGCAATCTTTTAGAAGTCTCACCAAACTCTACTACTGCCGGACTTAGGAATGTGGCGATCACAACCCATCAGTTGTGCTTTTCCTATCCCGACAAAGCTGATGTTTTACAAGATGTAACGCTGCGAATTCATACCGGCGATCGCGTGGGACTGATTGGGTCCAATGGTGCAGGTAAAACCAGTTTATTTTTATCGATTTGTGGCATTCTCAAGCCAGTTTCAGGCCAAATCAGCCTCTTCGACTCCCCCGTAATCCCGGGAGAATTCCACCCTGAAATTGGTTTAGTTTTTCAAAACCCCAATGATCAGCTATTCTCTGCTTCCGTCTGGGATGATGTCGCCTTTGGACCCCAAAACATGGGACTTTCCGGGTCAGAACTTGGAGATCGGGTTAGAACCGCCCTCGACTTGACGGGAGTGCGGGAACTAGAAACTCGTCCTTCTCACCATCTGTCGGGGGGACAAAAGCGGATGGTGGCGATCGCTACAGTTCTGGCCATGCGTCCCCAGGTTATCCTCTATGATGAACCCAGCGCTAACCTGGATTTGCGAGCACGTCGGCGTCTAATCCGCTTTTTGCAGGCATCCCAGGAAACCATACTCATTTCCTCTCACGACTTAGAACTCATACTCGAAGTGTGCGATCGGGTCATTTTGATGGACGAAGGACGCATCATCACCACGGGTACCCCTGATACAGTCATGGCAGACGCATCCCTAATGGAAGCACATGGGTTGGAAAAACCCCACTCCCTCCTCCTCCATCGACACCCTCAGCGCCCCTAATCAGGCATAATTTAGGGCAACCGGCATCAGAGGCGATCGCCCTGTTTATATAAATTTTCTGTTTCCACCCAAAGGAAACCCCCCAAAATAGCTTGACCTGTGTATAACGATTCCTTGATCCTCTATTCCATGCGGATTTCCATTCCCAAGACCGAATATTCAATCGTCCAAGCACAAGGCAATCTTTACCTGTATCATATCCTTTAGCTTATCCTAGGAGACCTGCTCATGAATCTGGTTAGTCTGCTCATTACCTGGCTAGTGACCGCAGTCAGCTTGTTTATTATTTCTAAACTCCCCACCGGCGTAGAGATAGATGGATTTAACAAAGCCTTACTTTCCGCTGCCGTTTTTGGAATTTTAAACGCTCTAATCCGGCCAATTTTAGTAGTTTTGACCTTACCCATTAATTTTCTCACATTGGGTCTATTCAGCCTCATTATCAATGCCATTATTTTTGGACTTGCCGCTTGGTTAGTCACAGGGTTTCGCCTACGCTGGGGATTTTGGAGTGCCCTCATTGGCACCTTAGCCCTTAGCTTTATCAACTCTCTCTTGTTTAGTCTGGTGGGAAATCTTTAAGTCTGGAACTGAAAAATTTATTTGCATATATTGCTGCTAAATTTCCCCAGTACCCAAAGCGATCGCCTTTACCTGGACTTAAAATAAAGATAATGTAGGAGTAGGGAGCGAGAGGCTCCCACTCCCTGAAAAATTATCAAAACCCTTTAGGATGCGGAGTTATTTAGGGAAAAATATTTCTTTAATCCTGCTGATTAGAAAACTTACGCGCCCCGACAATAGATAACCCCAAAGCGGCGATCGCCAAGACCACAATACTATACCAGGGAAACTGCTTCATATCGTAAGCGGCCGCCCTTAATCCAATACTTGTATAGGTCAAAGGCAATAGGTAAACTATGACTTTTAAGGCCGGAGGCAGTTGACTTGGCTCAAAAAAAGTTGCCCCTAAAAAAGACATCGGAACAATAATAAAGTTGTTATAAATTCCCACACTTTCTAAGGATTTTACGGTTAATCCAACTAATACTCCCAATCCTGAAAAGACTGCACAGTTGAGAACCAACAACAGTAAAAATAACGGATTGAGGAAACTCCAAATTTTGCCGGTAAATAGAATAGCCACGAGGATGACTGAACCCGATGTCATTAATCCTCTTAAAATTCCCGCCATCATTTTCCCCAAGTACAAAGAGAGGGGATGAATCGGCAGGAGTAGCATTTCTTCAAAGTTTTTAGTAAACAAGCGTTCCCCACAAATGGAAAACACGGTGCCTCCAAAGCTAATCGTCATGGAGGAAAGGGCGACCATACCAGGTAACAGGAATTCTAGGTAACTATTCCCCATTCCCGATCGCATGGTGTTTCCCAATCCTAAGCCAAATGCTAAAATGTAAATCAGAGGGGAGACCAGTCCCGAGGCGGCGACTTGTACTACTCGCACCCGCAAATCTAGCCAGTCTCCCCATAAAATGGTGACGCTATCCTCCCACAGGGTAGAAATCGGCGATCGCAGTCGCCTAGAAGTTGCTTCCGATTTTAGTCTGAGTTCAGATGCCACGATACTTGCTTATTTTCTTAATTTTGCTTTGGGCTTTTTACCGGCGAGTTCTTCCTCGCTCAACCCAGTATAGCCTATTATAAACCTGTCTTATAAAAAAAGGAAGCTGGTTAAATTCCAGCTTACCTTTAGGTGTATTTTTAAAGATAGAGAGACCCGAGGCGGCCACCCTATTTTGTAACCTTACAAGACTTCAACCCATTTATTTCGAGAAGCAAAACCGGATTTAATCACAATGGCAGATTTGCGCACCTCGAACTTATCTGCTAACAGGTTGATTAACTCCTCATTTGCTTTGCCATCCACCGGAGGGGATTTCAGTCGAACTGTCAAACTACCATCAGGTTCTTCCGTAATCTGCTGTTGCTTAGAATTCGGTTTAACTTTGACTTGGTATAAAGGCATGATTAAGCAACAACAGGACTATCCATGTGATCCAACGCCGATCGCGCGGCGACTAAATCATAAGGAATCCGAGGTTTCATTGGGCGATAATCTCGAAGATTGGGGGGTCCATTTCGCCACACGGCATTCACAACGAGACAGGGTTCATTGCTGAAATTAATGGCACTATGGGGAACCCCAGGAGGAATCGTGACCACTGCCGGATAGCGATCGCTCAAGGGAATATAGCGATAGTGGCGATTCTGTAACACTACTAACACAAAACTGCCCCGTACCACCAGCAGTTGATCGGTCTGAAAACGGTGGACAAATAAATCATCACAGGCCCCCGCTTTCACCTGGACTAATATGGTTTCATGACTGGACTGAGGGGTATAAAACTCACTCATTCCAGACTGCATGGTTTCTAAAAGTCGGATTTTAACAGACTGAGTTAAACTCATGGATTTTCCTACATCTGGTTTCTTATGATTCTGATTATGACGCGGCTGTTAATAAATTTTTGTAAATATCGTCACTAACTTGACAAAAATATGGTATAGAACGCTGCAAAGCACCTAAAATAACAGGAATCAGTCATGACCCAAAAACATCCCGATCCCCAGCGTCCCTCAGATTTCACAGGATGGATTGTCCGATTTATTTGTGGGGCGATCGCTGGAATATTTATTGCCATATTCTTTTTCTGGGATGGGATGACTGCCGGAGGTGCGATCGCCTGGAGTTTAGGATTGGGCAGCCTATTTGGGGTCTGTGCCGCCCAATGGGGCGATCGCTTTTGGCACTTCCTGGGACGATGGTTTTAATGAGATCTGCACCCCCGATTAAAACCCACCCAGGCAAGAGCACCTTTGCGGGTTGGGGAAATTTTCACAAAGGATAGCCCTTAGACTGTCGCTAAGTCGCGATGCTCGATTTTGGTGCCTAAAACCTTAAGAAATTCCGCTAACCAGGCCCCATGAGCAGGCCAAGCGGGGGCCGTGACTAAATTTCCATCTACCATCGCCTCATCCACCGCGATCGCCACATAAATTCCCCCAGCGCGAGTAACATCTGGACCACAAGCGGGGTAAGCGGTGCAGCGTTTACCTTGCAGAACATCCGCTGCCGCCAACAATTGCAATCCGTGACAAATCGAGGCGATCGGCTTATTTTCTTGAGCAAAATGACGAGTAATTTCCAAAACCCGCTCATTAAGCCGAATATATTCCGGCGCACGTCCACCGGGTACGACTAAAGCATCATAGCTCGCCGGATCCACGTCAGCAAACGTCGCATTAAGGGCGAAATTGTGACCCGGTTTTTCACTGTAAGTTTGGTCCCCTTCAAAATCGTGAATGGCGGTACGAACCTTGTCCCCGGCAGTCTTATCCGGGCAGACTGCATGAACCGTATGGCCCACCATTTGCAACGCTTGAAATGGCACCATCACCTCATAATCTTCCACATAATCGCCCACCAGCATTAAAATCCGCTTTCCAGTCATGTTTTGGACTCCTACCCCAGGTTTAAGATAAAAAAATGAAGCAAAGCTGGCTTTCTACTGTGTCAGCTTTGCTTCATTTTGACATCATCCCTGCCGTAATCAGAGGATGGTTGGGATTAGATCCCGGAGTCTAGGGTAGCCAGAACTAGCCTAGAAACCGTTGCGACCCCAAATGACCATTGCGATAGAAAAAGTAAAAACACCTACAAAAGCAGCCCAACCCACAGTCAGAATATCCATAGTCTTAATTTCGCAAGTCAAAGATAACGAACAATTTCAAATTTCAATCATACGTTAAAGCGGGACATAATCGACTGTAAGCCCTAGGATGCGGGTTAGGGTTTTTAGGAGTTTCTGTGGGGCGATCGCGTTCCCTCATCAATTAAAGAGCCTTTGTACCGGGTTCATCTGCTGCCCCGATTGGCTGATCAAGCAGGACTCTAGGGGCAGATTATTGATAAAAGGAGGGACTGTTTGATCAGCTAAACCAGGCAACTCCCTACTCCCGGCGATCGGGCAACTCAATTATCCGGACTCCGGTTATTATTCACTTAGCCTATTTTATCAATTGGATGACCCTACTAGCCGACCCGGTAAAACTTCGTTCTGAATAGGCATTTTCCTTCCCAGATAGCTCGTGTTGCAGCAATTGGACAATAATGTAGCGCAGATTTGCTTGAATCCCCTTACCCAAATGAATCCGGAATATCTACCTTCCTCTAACTTATGCTGACCTTCAAGTTCAAAAATGGCAGTATCTGCTCTTCCTCTTCCGGTAAGGCAAAGTAAATGTTGCCAATTATTTTTAAAATCCTCTATTTTATTTATAGGTCTTATTTTTAGAGGTTTTAGTAAATAGATAAAATTTATGATCTGCTTAAATTTAGGTAAAAAGCTAAAGGGTCAGAACCACAGAGCCAAAATATTAGATTTAAAGCCCTAAGTATCAGAAAATTTTATGATTTTAATAAGTAAAATAATTAATTAATTTAATAACGGTTATAATTTCAGGTTAGGAAATTACTTCAATCTTCACCATGGGAGAGGTTAGAAAGAATTTAAAGACCCTTGAAAACAAGAGAGGATAGCAGCGTAGAATTGAAGAGGGAAGTTAGTCCTCCCCAACAACCTGAGTCGAAAAGGATGCCCACGGCATCATCGATAACAGGAGGTACAGGGGGGAGGTTATTCCTTTATAGAGAGGGAAAATAGGTATAAGTAACTTGGTCTAATTTAACTTATCCGGTTTACAGTAAATAGTGAAGCCTCAAGCGGAACGAGATTTATCGTCATGGAAAGAGTAAGTAACTGGAGCGCAACCGATGAAAACCATTTTGGTGATTGAAGATGAACAGGCCGTCTTGACTAATATCTTGGAAATCCTTGAAGGAGGAGGCTTTAAGGCCATTGGCGCGGAACATGGACTGATTGGGATAGAAAAAGCCAAGAAATATTTCCCCGATTTGATTCTGTGCGATGTTATGATGCCTGGACTGGATGGACATGGGGTCTTAACTCAACTGAGAGAGTCACCCCCAACGGCGACGATTCCGTTTATTTTTCTGACCGCCAAAGCGGATCATGCGGATTTGCGCCAAGGCATGAATTTAGGAGCTGATGATTATATCACAAAACCATTCCGGCGCAAAGATTTGTTGGAAGCGATTAATACTCGTCTGAATAAACAAGCAACGGTGATGCAGCAGTATGCAACTGAGCGTCAGCGAGCCGAAGGATTGCAAGCTAAAATGTATGAGCTGGAAGAACTCAGCCAGACCAAAGATGGCCTGTTAAAGAAATTAGTGGAAGATCTACGCAATCCGCTATCCAAGATTAATTTGGCGATTCATATGCTGAAGAATACACCGGCTGGAACATCTACAGAACGGTATCTGGAGATTTTGCAGGAAGAATTCGAGCGGGAAATTCATCTGATTAATCAAGTATCGGAGTTACAAGATTTATTAACAGCAGATAACTTTACCCTGTTACGGAAGTTCAACCTATTGGGAGGCAATTTAGAAAACCCGCCTAACAAACGCTACTAATCTCTGCCGTAGAGGGAGCCATCAGGACTAAATTATCCCCATGGGAAATTTTCGTTCCCAAATCTGGGAAAATTTAATCAAAAGCATGATCGGCATTGTCCAAGGTGTCGCCACCGCATCGCAAACCAAGACTCTCCCAAAATGCAGGATGTTAAAGCTCTAATGAATGGGTTATGAAAAAAATTTTAGTGATTGAGGACGAAGAATTAGTCCGTAACAACATTCTTGAAATTCTGGATACGGTGGATTTTAGGGTGATTGGAGCGGAAAACGGGGGTATCGGGGTCCAACTGGCACAGGAACAGCTACCGGACCTGATTTTATGTGATGTGATGATGCCTGAGTTAGATGGGTATGAAGTCCTGGCAGCACTGCGAAAAAATCCGGTAACCGCGACGATTCCATTTATTTTTTTAACGGCAAAAGGCGAGAAAACGGATATTCGTCAAGGGATGAATTTGGGCGCGGATGACTATTTGACTAAACCATTTCGCCGCAAAGAATTACTGGGGGCGATCGACGCAAGGCTGATCAAACATGATACTTTATATCAAGGTTACGGTCGGGAACACAGCCGAGCGATCGCCCCCAGGGAGGAAGTGGAGTCTGAGCGGAATGAGGCGATCTATTATGATGGCTTAACGAATTTACCGAATCAACTGTTAGTCCGAGAGCAGTTTGAACTCTTGCACGATCGCATCCGTAGAGAAGGCGGCACTATCTCAGTTTTGTCCATTGGGTTGGACCGATTTAAGCGGATTAATAAGACCCTCGGCCATGACTTTGGCGATCGCCTCTTGATCCAAGTTGCCCAGAGATTGAGCCGCTCGGTTGGTCCAGAGAATATTGTAGCGCGATTGCATACAGACCAATTTGTGATCGTCCTGGTATCGGGTTCCCACAACCGCGATCGGTCAAGTTCCCCAGAGGCTCCAGAAGCTCCCCCAAATGTGAACAGTTTAGGAATAATCGAGGCAGTCGCTCAACCCATTTTAAACCGACTTACCCAACCCTTTTATTTAGAAAAACGCGAAATCTTTATTACTGCTAGCATTGGTATTAGTAGTTTTCCCCAGGACGGGGAAGATGTGGACCAATTGATGAAAAATGCGGGGGTTGCCATGTCCTACGCCAAACAATTGGGGGGCAATCAATATCAATGTTACACCCCTACGCTACAAAGTGAATCCCTGGATGACCTCACCCTAGAAACTAGCCTGCGCTATGCCTTAGAACGGCATGAATTGGAATTGTATTATCAGCCCATTGTCGGGCTAAAGAACGGTAAAATCGTCGGGGCTGAAGCCTTGATTCGCTGGCAACACCCTCAACAAGGGATGATTTCTCCGGTCAAATTTATCCCCTTGGCGGAACAAACTGGCTTAATTGCCCCGATCGGGGAATGGGTACTCCAAACTGCCTGTCAACAAACCAAACGTTGGCAAACCGAGGGTTTACCTCGGGTGCGAGTTGCGGTTAACCTTTCAGTTCGCCAGTTTAATCAAATCGACCTCAGCGAACGGTTAGTGCGGATTTTAGAGGAAAGTGGACTCGACCCTAGTTATTTAGAATTAGAACTCACGGAAAGTATTTTAGTTCAAAATATTGCCCTGACTATTGCTAAATTGAATGAATTAAAATCAATGGGGGTTAAAATTTCTCTTGATGATTTTGGCACGGGTTATTCTTCTTTAAGTTATTTGCAACAATTTCCCTTTGATTTGTTAAAAATAGACCGATGTTTTGTTCAAAATATTAATACCAATCCTACCAACGCAGCTTTAACCCAAGCCATTATTCAAATGGCACACTCTTTGAATTTAAAAGTGATTGCAGAAGGAGTGGAAACCCGAGAAGAGTTGGCAGTTTTGTATGAAAATAAATGTGATAATATTCAGGGTTATTTATTCAGTCGTCCGGTGAAAGCAGAAGAATTTAAACGAATGCTTGAAGAAGGTAAGCAGTTGGAAAATTAACCTCAAAACCCACGTCATTTGTCAGATTAGTAGCGACCAATGGCAAGGTTTTGCCGGGGTTAAGCAAGAAGAGAAATGAGGTATTTCTACAGGTGTAGGTTTAAAACCCGTGTGGTTTAGTAGACTTATTTAGGCGGTAATCCATCCTGAAACGGAAGAATTTAAAACCTGTGGTTGCGCGAAAACAAACCAACTTTGCAAAATTACCTAAACATGAGCGATCGCCTAAACTTCCGATTGAATCAATGCCTGGACTGCCACCCGCTGAAAGTTGCACGCAATCTCCCTCTAAAAAGCGCGATCGCCTTGATGAACCGATCGCGATCAAGCTATGTTTTAGTTGTAGAACCGTCTCAATCCCACCGGGCAGAAACAATCTGTGGTATCTTTACCGAGGCGAATTTAGTTAACTGGGCTGCGGCTGGAATGTCCGCAGAATCGGTGACTGTTTCCGAAGTGATGACGGAAAATATAATCCCCCTAAGTGGGGCTGACCTCATCGACCGCTTGGCCCTCTTTTCCTATATAGAAGCGCATCAAATTCGCTATTTGCCCATCCAGGATAGTCAAGGAAAACTACTCGGAGTGGTCACCGATGATAGCCTTTGCCAAGGGCTACAACCCAGGGATTTTAGAGAACCTCAACTTGCCCAGCAGAGGATGAGTCAGGCGATCGCCACCGCTGACCCCACGGCCTCTATCCTAGAATTAATCAAACAAATGGCAGCCCAGGGTAGTAGTTCTGTGGTGATTTGTCAAAACCAAGAACTCACGGATTTGAGCCGAAAATTCACCCTTGAAAAATTCAATCCTCCCCTCCCCATTGGCATCATCACCGCCCGGGATATTGTCCAATATCATGGCTTGGGATTAGACCTTGCCAATACTCCCGCCTCCCAGGTGATGAGTCAACCTTTATTAGTCGGAAACCCCCACGATTCCCTCCAACATATTCACCACCAAATGCAAGAGGTTTGGGTACGACATTGGGTGATTGTCACAGCAGGACGAGAATTAGTTGGAATGGTTACTCCCAGGGAGATTCTGCAAGGATGGAGTGGGAGCAAAATTCCCGATGCAAATCAGGCGCTGAATGGGAACGGCACTGAGATTCCCAACCAACCGCGACTCGTGAGTAATTCTGAACAGGAAGGGACACCGAGAAAGAATCACCGGGAAGCACAGGGATGGGAAATAGCCTTTCGGCAGGAGAGCGCTTTTTCTAACCTAGCCTTACAACAGGTATTGGAACAACAGCAAACCGAGATTTTTCAGCGGCAATTGGCGCAAAAATTACTGCAATTTAGTGAGGAACGATTCCGTCAGCTTGCTGAAACCATTGAGCAAGTATTCTGGCTCGTTTCAAGTGACCTTAAGCAGTTGATTTATATGAGTCCTGCCTTTGAGAAGGTGTGGGGAATTTCCCGAGACACTTTAGAGAAAAAGGAGGGAGAGGAATCGAGGAATTATCTCAAAATTCTGGAAGAGAGTATCTATCGGGAAGATTGGCGACCCGCTTGGGAGAATTGGCCCCAGCACGTGCTGAGTGAGGGGAAACTGGAGTATCGGATTGTCCAGCCAGATGGAACCGTGCGCTGGGTGCTTTCTCGGGGATTTCCGGTTTATAACGAGGAGGGAGAGGTTTACCGAATAGCGGGGATAACCACGGATATTACCGATCGCAAACAGGCAGAAATCGCGCGACGAGAGAGTGAAGATCGGTATCGTCAGTTAGTGGAAACGACCACGGATTGGGTGTGGGAGATGGATGCACAGGGGCGATACACCTATAGCAGTCCCAGAATTCAGGATATTTTAGGGTATGAACCGACCGAGGCGATCGGGAAAAGTCTGGACACTTTGATGGTGCCAGAATGGGCGGATTCAGGACTCCACTGGATTGCAGAACTCGCCGCCAACCCGGAACCGTTTAGCTGCAAGGAACGGATGAATCTCCACAAGGAGGGCCGAGTGGTGGTGTTAGAAAGCAGTGGCGTACCGATTTTTGATGAAATGGGGAAGTTGATCGGGTATCGGGGAATTGATCGGGATATTACAGCGAGAAAGGAAGCAGAAGCGGCCCTGCAACAGATTAATCAAGAGTTGGAACAGCGGGTTCAAGTGCAAACTGCGGAACTGCGCGAGTTAATTGGGCAGTTGCAAGGGGAAATTGCTCGTCGTCAGGAGGTCGAATCGGCCCTCAGACAGAGTGAGGAACGCTTGGAGAGCATTTTGGGTTCCTTAAATGATGTGGTGTGGTCCGCTTCGGCACAGACTCGGGAATTGTTGTATTTGAATCCGGCTTTTGAGAGAATTTATGGACGGTCTCGCCAGGAGTTTTTTAAGAATCCAGAGTTGTGGCGTCAGGTGGTGCATCCAGACGATCGCTCTCGGGTGACTCAGTTTTGGGAGGCGCTACTGTTGCAAGGGTCTCAGGATCTAGAGTACCGGATTCTGAGACCGAATGGGGAGGTCCGATGGTTGGAGGACCGCGCTCATTTGCTTTATGATCCGACTCGCCAAGGATTCCGGATGGATGGGGTGGCGCGGGATATTACGGAACGCAAACAAGCAGAAGTGGCGATCGCCCTTTCGGAAAGGCGGTTTCATGCCATTTTTGACCAAACCTTCCAATTTATGGCCTTGTTAAGTCCCGAGGGTATCATTCTGGAAATGAACCAGACGGCACTTGAGGTGTGGGGGCTGGCGGGGAAGAATGCGATCGGGCGGCCGTTTTGGGAATGTCCCTGTTGGCAGCCCATGGATCCGAAGGAACCGGGGGAGAGTTCAGGGGACTGTGAGGAAGATCACGATTGCTGTTCGATTCATGGGGCCAATCGCTTTCGAGGGGCGATCGCCACGGCAGCAGCAGGACAATTGTGGCGGGATGAAGTGGCAATTTTCGGACCCCAAAAGCAGCCGGTGACAATTGATGTTTCTATTAAGCCGGTTCGAGATCAAGGCGATCGGGTGATTCAGTTGATAGCAGAAGGTCGAGATATTAGCGATCGCAAGCGCCTAGAAACGGAAATTTCGGAGAGAGAACAACTGCTAAATTCTTTCTTTAAAGCCAGTTCTAGCGTTTCTCTGGGACTAGGAATTGTAGATGATCAGATGCGGTTTATCCAAGTCAACGAAGCCCTTGCCGAAATTCATGGCCTATCTCCTTTGGACCATATCGGTAAAACCACTCCTGAAATCATGCCCGATGTCAGCCACCAAGTTCAATTCTTAATCGAAGAATTATTAAAATCCGGGACCCCCATCCTCAACTTAGAGGTTTCCAGCGAAAAGCCTTCTAAACCGGGGGTACTCCATCATTGGCTGACTTGTTACTTTCCGGTTCCCCTTAAAAATGGTCGGGCGCGAGGGGTGGGGTTTATCGTCCTCGATATTACTCAGCGCAAAACAGCCGAACAAGCCCTGCGCCAGATTCAAGAACGGCTAGAATATTTGCTGTGTACTAATCCCACGATTATTTATAGTTGTAAGCCAACCGGAGACTATGCCTTGACCTTTATCAGTCAAAATATCCTGCGCCAGTTTGGTTACGAGGCGCAGCAACTGTTAGATAATCCCAACCTGTGGTTTGAGTGCATCCATCCCGACGATGCCAAACGTCTTTTTGCTCACATCTTTCGTCTGCAAGAACGCACCCAAGAGATTTATGAATATCGAGTGAGACACCAAAACTGCAGCTACCGTTGGGTACGAGATGAAAGGCGTCTGGTTTGCGATCGCGAGGGCAATCCCTTAGAAATAGTCGGTTCCATGTATGATATAACCGAGCAGAAAAAAGCCCTCGGACAACTTAAAGCATCCTTGCAAGAGAAAGAGGTCTTGCTTAAAGAAATTCACCATCGGGTAAAAAATAACTTGCAAGTTATTTCCAGTTTGCTTAACCTGCAATCGCGAGGCATTCAGGATGAAGAAACCCGAATCTTATTTCAAGATAGCCAAAATAGGATTCAATCAATCGCTTTCATCCATGAAAAATTGTATCAGTCGCGGGACCTTGCTCAGGTGGATTTTTCTCAATATATTCAAACTTTATGTATCCATTTATTTCGCTCTTATGGAACAAGTCCGCAACGAATTAGCCTCAACCTTGAAATTGATGATATCTTCCTCAGTGTAGATACGGCTATCCCCTGTGGTTTGATTGTGAATGAGTTGGTCTGTAATGCACTCAAACATGGGTTTTCCCCGAAGGGAACGGGGGCGATCGAGATTGGACTCCATCGCACCTTTCAGGAGGCGGATGAGGGAAAACGCGAACTTGTGATGAGGGTTCGAGACAATGGGATAGGTTTTCCCGCCGAGGTAGACTTTCGGAAAACTCGCTCGTTGGGGATGCAGTTGATCAATACTTTAGTCAAACAACTCAAAGGAACCATTGAGTTAAACCGGAATAGTGGCACTGCATTTGAAATTGTCTTTTCAGCCAAACATCATGTTGGAGATGAAAGACATGAGTAACGAGAAAATTTTAGTGGTAGAAGATGAAGGAATCGTCGCCTTGGATGTCCAAACAATTTTAGAAGATTTGGGATATCAGGTGCCGGTAGCCGTTGCTTCCGGAGAGGAAGCCATTCAAGCCGCAGCGGATATCCATCCGGATTTAGTCTTGATGGATATTCATTTGGAAGGCAGCATTGATGGGGTGACAGCAGCAGAACAAATCCGCGATCGCTTTAATATTCCCGTTGTGTATCTAACAGCTTATAGTGATGAAGATACTTTACAACGGGCTAAACTGACCACCCCTTTTGGGTATTTAATTAAACCTTTAGAACCCCGGAGTTTAAAGTCTACGATTGACATGGCAATTTATCGTCATCAAATCGAACAAGAATTAAAACAAAGTAAAGAGTGGTTTGCCACCACCTTGCGTTCCATTGGGGATGCCGTCATTGCGACTGATGAAATCGGACGGATTCGGTTTATTAATCCCGTGGCAGAAAGTTTAACCGGATGGAAACAAGCCGATGCCTTGGGAAAAAATATTGCCCAAGTTTTTCGGATTACCCATGAAATGTCAGCAGCGATCGCCCAACAGTTAGGAACCTCGGAATCCTCGGCAGACAACCTGCCTGAAACCCCCCATGAACGAGTTTTAATTGCGAAAAATGGCACAAAAATTCCCATAGATGATACCGTCGCCCCCATTGGCGGAGAAAATGAGAAGATTATTGGGGCGGTTTATGTCTTTCGGGATATTACTTCTAAAAAAGCAACCGAAGTTTTACAAAAAGAAAGAATTCGATTACAAACTGAAATTAAAGAAAGGGCATTAGCAGAAGCAGAAATTCGCAGATTATTAGAAATAGAAAAAGAATTAAGTGAATTTAAAAGCCGATTAATTACTACAATTTCTCATGAATTTAGAACGCCAATGAGCGTTATTTTATCTTCCGCCGAATTACTCCAAGTCTATAGTGATACCTGGCCCGAAGAGCGGAAAGAAACCCATTATCATCGCATTAAAACCGCCATTGAATACATGACAGGAATGATTGAAGATGTCACCCTAGTGGGGCAAGCGGAAAGCGGGCATCTTGAATTTCAACCGCATCCAGTAGAGGTCGTTGATTTTTGTTCTCGGGCAATCGAACAGATAAAAGTCACCACCAGCGATCGCCACCAAATTAATTTAATCTCCCACACCGACAAAATTGCCGCCCTCATGGACTCTCAACTGCTGCGACAAATCCTCAGTAACTTATTCTCCAATGCCATCAAATACTCCCCCAAAGGCGGGGAAATCATCCTAGAACTCAGTACCGAATCCGTACCCGTCACAGCCACTCACCCGACCTCTTCAACCCAGGTTATCTTCCGAATTAAAGACCCCGGGATTGGAATTCCTCAACAGGACCTACAACAACTTTTCGAGTCTTTCCAGAGAGCTACAAATGTAGGAACAATCCGAGGAACAGGATTAGGACTGGCGATCGTCAAAAAGTGTGTAGAATTACATGGAGGTCAAATCGAAATAGAAAGTGAAATTGACAGAGGCAGCACCTTTATCGTCAAAATTCCCCTACAAACTCCCTCATACGATGTCATTTTACCCGACATAGAGTGATAAGTAATAGAGAGGTTAGACCCTCACCGTTCTCAATCCTAATTAACTCGTTCGACTCGTTCCCCCATTCTACTTAAAAAAGCCCAAAATGAGGTCATACCTCCTGTCATAAAAAGATATTCCATCCCTCCCAAAACTCATCCCACTCACCCTTAAATGTTGAAAAATACCTGGCCTAAAATCCCTTTTGTCTCTCTTAAACCCCACATTTCTTTTACACCCTATTTATTTTTAATTCCCGCCCTTTTTATCTTAGGATTAACCGTATTCTGGCCTGCACTCCAAGCCTTTTATCTCAGCTTTACCCGCTATGAATACGACCTCACCCAAGCCCCCAACTGGGTCGGATTTGCTAACCTGCGCCGCCTCTGGACCGATCTGATTTTTTGGCAAACCCTCCGCAATACCTTACTCTATCTCGTTTGTGTCGTTCCCATCCTCGTCAGCGCGCCCCTAGGACTTGCCATCCTAGTCAACGGAAAACTCCCCGGAATGAACTGGTTTAGAACCGCTTATTACACCCCCGTTGTTATTTCTATTGTCGTCGCCGGAATTGCCTGGAAATGGCTGTACGCAGAAAATGGATTATTGAATCAAGTCCTACAAACCTTCGGATTAGTCCGTTCCGGTTCCGGAATTCCCTGGCTAACCAGTCCTCAACTGGCCCTCTTTAGTGTCATGGCAGTAACCATTTGGAAAGGACTGGGATATTACATGATGATTTACTTAGCCGGACTGCAATCCATTTCCCCCGAATTATACGAAGCCGCCGCTTTAGACGGGTCCGATGGCACTCGAAAACACTGGGATATCACCGTTCCTTTAATGACACCCTATCTCCTCTTAGTAGCCGTCATTTCTTCAATTTCCGCTACGAAAGTCTTTGAAGAAGTCTTCATCATGACCCAAGGCGGACCCCGAAATAGTTCTAAAACAATCGTTTATTATTTATATGAAAAAGCCTTTCAAGAGTTGGAAATTGGTTATGCCTGTACCATTGGGCTAGTCTTATTTTTAATTATTTTTATTCTTTCGGTCTTACGATTTCTACTACCCAATCAAAATTAAAAATCGAACAAACTCCGATGTTCCTAGTAACGACTTCAGTCGTTATCCCAACCCTACCGGGTAAAACAGCAATCACTATCATCACCTTTTCAGGGATATTCTTAACCGATGATCACTCAGCATTGAATTCTGAAAGGAGGTGAATCAGAGTTTACTACCCGAATTTTCTACTGAGGAACCATCGCGAATGGAATATTCAAGAGAACGGGGGTTGTCCAAACGCTTCGAGGCATCTAAAATTTCCATTCCCACCATATTTCCATCTTGGTCATAATCTAGGATAACTCCCGGCTTTTCTTCGTCGCTTTCTTCAATCGCACTGGCGGTAAAAATAATTCGCAATGTATCAACTTCGGGGTCATAGATAATTTTCATGGCTAAACCCAATATTTTGTAATTTTACTGGTGCGATAGGCGGTGATAACAACGGCTGGATCGCTATTATCTGCAACAATAACTCGAATTAAATAGATTTTACCTCCGCCAAAATCTACTTGAGATTGATAGGCTTTTCTGCCCTCTTTTTCGGCAATAATTTGCTGAGGATTATTTAAAACTGATTCTACCATATTTTGCTGAAGCCCTCGGCGCTGTAGTTCTTGTAAAGCATGGTTAGAAAAGATGAAATTCATGGGGTTTAAACCTCTGTTCTCTCCAGTTGCTCTGCTACTGCTGCCGCTTGTTCAGGATACATCTGTGCCAGATATCCACACATTCGGTAAGCTGTCTCCCGAGAGGAAGCAGCGGGAATTAAAAGCTGTTTAAAGTTTTTCCCATCCTTTACTTTCGCCATGAGAGAGGCGATGATAGCAATCCGGTAATTACGGACTTTCTCTAGAAGGTTTAGCATCTCTACTGCTTCTTTTCATCCTTTGCCAGCCTATACGTGTATCTGCAAAATTATCCACCTTGCTTTTAACTGTTTGCGTTTACCGCGAATCCGTTCTTTCGCTGTGAGAGTAGTTTTTAATATTTCTTTTATTCCATCCTTTTCTCCTTTTTTCACTGAAATTATGCTATAGCTTTTTTCACAGTTTCTTGGCCTTGCTGCATCTGGTACTTGACATGATCCCAAATTGTATGAACTACTTTACCGCTTAATGCGCTCACGGCACCGGCAGGGGCCTTCTTTCTGACTAAGGCAGTTAAAGCAGTCAGGAGGTTGAGCACCGTTGTAGACTCTATCATGAGCTTGACGGTCAGAGGCAGGTTTTAGGTGGAATTATTTTATTCTAACTGAGATTTAGGAGAAACAGTTAGGGTGGCTAAGGATAGAGAATAGAGAATAGAGAATAGAGGGCACCCCAATCTACATTTTGAAAGCGTGTTGTTAAATAAAACCTCCTTAAGGGGAAGGATTATCGGGCTTTCTTTAAAACCTGCCTTCAAATTCCAATAGGGCGCGATTGTTATTATCAAAATCGGTGGAACCACGTAACAAAATTTGGTCATTGATGCGGTAGCGAATGCTGAATTGAGTGGGGCTATCATCAATTAAAATACGTTCAAGGGAGGCGGATAGGTTGCGGGTAATATCGACTCCGGCTTCTACTTCTAAGGCAAAGCGATCGCCACTTTTTTCATCGACGAGGGCGGGTCCTACACGAAATTCACTGAGTCCTAATGCATCACCGATCGCATCTTGGAGGTCTCCTAAAAGGGTGGTCCCGGCAATGTTGGCAAGGGCTAAGGTTGTATTTCCTTGTCCAAATGTATTGATAAATCCACCGCCAATTAGTCCGACGATTTCTTGTTCAGTTCTGGCCGGTTCGCTGCTGAGTTCTAGATTATCATTTAACTGCGATGCGAACCCATCCACTCGAGCTAAAACTCGCACACTTCTGACTTTTCCTACGCTGGTATCGATCGCCTCGTTGACTTCGGAGGATGTGGCGACACTGACTAAATTTCCCCGTACTTCCGGTACGGTTGCCATTAACCGCACATCGACATAGGGATCTAATGTCCCGTTAAATACGGCTACATTATCATAGCCGCGCATTAACCTAAATTGAGTGGTAAATAAATTGATTTGTCCCCGTTCTAGGGTAATCGTTCCCCGAGGGCGCAAGTCTTCTAAAAAGCCATTGATGGTTAAATCCCCGACGGCTAAAAAGCTCAATAAAGGTGGACTTTCGACTTGCAAGTTATTCCCGAGGACGACTCGCAAATCATTAAACTCCACTCCGGTTTCTGCCTCGGGTGCTGCTGTACCCGTCCCTGAGTCTGCTGTTGCTTCTGCTTCGGTGGGTAATAGCACCTGTCCATTGGAAAGGACAATTTCACCGCCGATTTGCGGTTCTAAAGCCGTGCCGGTAATCAAAACTTGACCTTGAACTCCCCCTTCATATAATCCTTTAAAATTGACTCCTAATTCATTAAGAGAAATAGTTAAGGGATTATTGGCGACGTCGGAATCGACAGCACTTAAAGGAATAGATATCGGCAGAATTCCAGCCGCGACAATCGTCCCATTGCTGAATTCTCCTCGCACGCCTTCAACAAGGATGCGATCGCTGGCAAATCGGGCGGTTCCTGTTACGTTAGTCAGGGGTTCTGGTAATGCTTCGGAGTTAATAGTGGCATTTTCAATGATTGCCTCACCCTGGGCGATTAACTCCTCGATTTCCCCAGTTTCTGGATTTAGGTTTCCCCGCGCTTCAAGGCGGACTCTCCCGATTCCGTCCACCCATTCTACTTGTTGTGCGGAAAGGATATTAATTAGGGTTAACCCTTCATTTTGAATATCTACATCAAGACTAATTGCCTCGTTCCCTGGTGTAGGAGGTAGGGGGACACTTGCGTTGATTTGGAAGGTTTCTGGCTCAATGCTGCTAAAATTCAGCCGGGAATTGCCAAAGCTGAATCCACCCCGCAGGGACGGAATATCCTCCCCATTGATAGTGCCATCGACTAAGGCGACTTCCCCGATCGCCTGGGGACTTTCTACGGTACCGGCAAGGGTCGCCCGCACATTGATTAACCCATCGATATCAAAGTTGGGAGGAAGTTCTACAAAGTCCTGAATCAGATAGGCGGGTAGCTGTTCGACGCGCAATTGTCCCGACTGAGTTTCTCCACCGAGGGTACCTGTAAAGGCGATTGTACTGCCTTCTGCTTCGATTCGTAACGGTAGGAATGTTACTGCACCCTCGGCTATATTTCCCCGGATTCTGACTCGGTTAATATCTAAAGTGCGACCTTCCAAGCGGACAACTTCCCCTTCGATGATTGCGGGATAGGGGGTTTGCGTAAACCAGGTTAAATTCTCACCTCCAATATTAAAACTTCCCTCTACCCCCGTTTCTACGGAACCGGCAAAGGTAATTTCACCGCCTAGGGTTCCCCGAATATCCACCCGTTCCGGGACTCCCGGCGCTTGCTGTGCTCGGGCATTGAGTTGGACGAGGGTGCTAATTTCAGAGAACCGCCGCAGTTGGGCAAGCAAGGAGGTATTCGGGGTTCCCACAAAATCGGGTTGGACGGCTTCGGGAGTGGCATACTCGGGTGGTAGTAACCCCCGTTGCAAATCAGCAATGGTAAAGATTTGTAGGGTCTGAAGTATATCTTCGACTTGACCTCGGGCAATCTCGATCCGTCCTTCAAAATTGGGGTCGTCATCCAAAACGGCGCGTGCTTGGATTAAATATTCACTGTCTCCAAACCGCAAGGCACCGGCATTGAGGACGCCTACGTTATCCGCAAAGGAAATCTCACCCACAATTTCGTTAAGCTGGATTAGTCCGATGCGGGGTTGGCGGATTTCGAGTTGAGCCAAGGCTGCCTGGGTGTCTAAATTAAATTGACCCTGGGCGAAGAGTAACCCGCCTACGGGACCTTGTTCGGGCGGGACAACGACATTGAGAATGGCAAGGGGGAATTGTGAGATTTCAAAATTGAGAAGATTACTATTATCAATGGTACCTTCGGCCAGGGCTTCTCCTGCTCTCACTAAAAAGGATTCCGGGAAGAAGTTTTCATCCAGGGCAACAGAAATAGCATCCTGAGTTCCCTGAATGGCGATCGTCACTCCTTCGCCGCTATTTACCCGAATTGGGCCGGTTAAAACTGGCTCGAATTCCAATGTAGCAATGGCAAATTCCTCTAGTCGCACATCCCCGATTACTGCAATATCAAAAGGCAAGGGCTGGGGTGTGGGGGGTACGGTTCCGGTAATCTGTCCGGCAAAATTCACGGTTCCGGCAATAAATGGTGGCAGGGGTTCGCCGGTTGCGGTTTCCGTGGGAAGATTTGCCACAGGCAGAGGTAACCCAGCTAAATTAAAGTCGGTGACATTCAGGTTAAAGTCAAATCCAGTGACTTGCGGGGCTTCGACGCCAGCGACATCTACGAAGACAGAACCGTTGGCGGTTAATCCGGGTGCCGATATCTGAGTCACTTCTAAACTTTCCCCGGTCCAGCGAAAGGCGCTGGTTAGGGGAGAAATGCTGCTGGCAAAGGGGGAGAGGGAAGAATTAGGGGTGAGGGAGTCTAAGACTAATTCCGCTTGTCCGTTGGCCCGAATATCTGCCAGTTCAAAGGAATCGGCGGTCCCCGATAGGCGGACGGTTCCCGTGGAGAGGGCTAAGGGTTCGGTCAAGTTGGGTGCAAAGGCATTTAAGGGGAGGTCTGATGCCTGTAAGACGGTGTTCCAGGTGCCGCCATTCAATCCAAAGGTACTGGTTACGGTTGCCCCAGCGACCCGTAATCGGGCATCTCCGGCAATATCCAGATTTTGCGGTTCTAATTGCTGTATATTCCCGTCTACGCGGAAGTCGGCATTGGCAAGTTCTACCCATACGGGTAAATCGGGGGCGAGTTGATTGACTTGTATCCCGTTCGAGTTGATAAAGGCGCTCACATTGCCATTGTTTAAGGTTGCATCTGCCTGGATTCGACCGTTGGCAACGGCGATTTGTGCTTCGGCGGTGGCGTTAATCCCGCTGGGAGTAAAGGAGGTGATAGTTCCGCCTAATCCGACGCGACTATCGGAAATTTGTATAGTTGGGTTCACACCGGGGGCAAATTGATTTAATCCGAACTCGTCGGCGAGTAGGGTAGCTTGAAATTCGCCGTTTCGTAAGAATCCTTCCCCGGTGACTGCGGCATTGGAGACGAGTAACTGGAATTGAGTCCGGGCATCCAGGGTGAGGGGGTTGAATTCGGCGAGATTGGCGCGGATGGTAGTCTCGGCATTGGCGATCGCGATCGGGATGGCTAAATCGGGGGCGAACTGATTGGCGTCGATACCTGTGGCATTAATTACGGTTTCAAGTTGCCCATTACGGACGGTTCCGTTCCCAGTGAGATTACCATTGGCGAGTGCGAGTTGTAATTCTGCGCTGCCATCAACTCCCTGGAGTTCCAAGGACTTGATCCTGCCGGATGCAGCCAATCGACCCTCACCAATTGCTAAATTTTGAGGTAAATTTTGGGCCAATTGACTGCCCTGAATGTTACGGGTGGTCACCAATGCCTCAAACTGCCCATTCCGGACTGTGGCAGTAGCAACGCCCTTGGCATCAGCGACATCGAGATTGGCATTCAAGGTGAGATTTAGCGCCGTGGGATCTAAGGTGGCGATATCCCCTGAAACCGCCAAGCGTCCCTGATTCACCACCACAGGCACGGGCAACGCTACAAAAGGATTAACGGCAATGCGATCGCCTGTTATGGTTCCGGAGAATTGACCCTGATTTAACTTGCCCTCCCCTTGAAGACTCCCCCCGGGGGTTTGCAGTCGCACTTGGGCGGTGGCAACCACGGCCTCTGGGGTAACATTAGCTAAATTGCCTCGGGCCACCACTTGACCCCCCTGGAGTTTTACCCCAGCTAGGTTTGGGTTTACTTGTTCTAGGCCTAATCCCGCCCCATTCACCACCCCCTCAAATTGCCCCCGATTCACCGTAGAACGTGCCGTAACTGTGCCTCCGAAGAGTTGCACCTCACCTTGAAGGTTCGCGTTAATATCCTCGGGTGCAAAGCTATTAAACCGTCCCGAAGCAGTCACTCGTCCTCGCCCCAAAGTGAGAGGAAGTCCTGGATCATTCGGGGAAGGACTGGGGAGATAAGACAAAGGACTGGTCACCACGGACGCTTGAAAATTGCCATTTTGCAGCCTACCGTCAGCGACTGCGGTGCCGTTGGCAACATTAAATCGCAGTTGGGTCGTGGCGTTGAGAGTAGCGGGGGTGAGGGTTTCTAAGTTCCCGGCAACGTTAATCCGACCTTGGGCTAATTGGACCGGAACCGGCAGGAGATCGGGGAATAGGCGATCGAGTTGCAGGTTATCAGCGGTGAGAGTAGCTTGGAGGTTGCCTTGGCGGACGGTGGCATTGGCATTGAGGGGAGCACCGGCAATATTCAGGTTGAATTGGGCTGTCCCATTTACGCCGTTGAGTTCCAAACTGTCCAGGGTTCCCGTCACCGTCCCTTGACCATTGGCCACATTGACAGGACCGGGTAAGTTGGGACCGAGGAAGGGTTCTAAGGGGACATCGGAAGCATTAAAGGTAGCATCAAACGCCCCATTGACTAAGCGACCATTTACGGTAACTGGGGCATCCCCGACTCTAAGCTGGATTTGAGTCGTGGCTAAAATATCCTCGGGATTTAAGCTGGGTTCGACCCCGGACAAGTCTGCCGAGAGGTTAACCCGCCCATTGGCGAGGAAGACGGGGAGGGGTGCGGGTTGGGGAAGGAAAGGGGTTAAAGGAAGTTCGGAGGCGTTGAGGGCGGCGACTAATTGGCCGTTAAGGAGTTGACCGTTGGCGGTGAGGGGATTTCCGGCTACGGTGAGTTGGAGTTGGCTGGTGGCAGCGATCGCACTTAAGGCTAAATTATCTAAATTCCCCGATAGATTGACCCGACCCTGGGCGATCGCCACTGGGACCGGGAGGAGTCCGGGAATCACCCCATCTAGGGCAACTCCGGCAGTGGTAGCAATCACCTGAAACTCCCCATTATTCAAGGCGGCATCCGCACTCAAAGTCCCCCCCGGAACCTGTAACTGGGCGTTAGCAGTTGCTTGGAGATTCTCTGGGTCTAAAGAGCCCGCCAAAGTGCCACCCAGGGTCAGGTTAGCTGTGGGGAGGTTTGCCGGAACCGTCAAATTAGGGATAAATTCAGCTAAATTTACCTCGGAGGCGCGGACATTGGCTTGCCATTGGCCGTTATTAACGGTGGCATCTGCGGTAAGAGTTCCCACTCCAAGGGTATCCACCGAGGACCGGGCGATCACAGAGAGTTCGTTGGCATCCAGTTCTAGGTTACCTTCGGCTTGGATCCGAGCTTGTAAGGTCCCCGGTGTGGAGAGGGCGGGAGTCTCTCCCGGTGCCGCCAGTTGGTTGATATCCAATCCTTCTGCGGTGATGAAAGCACGCCAACGCTCATCCGCTAAACTGCCGTTAGCGGTAACCGTACCTCCCGCGACTAGAAAGCGGGCATTGGGGACTACGATCGTGTCGGAGAGGACAATAATTTCCCCTTGACCGGGATAGGTTGCTTGAGGTAAGGCCCACTCGATCAAGGTAGTAGGACTCTCGGCGGATCCGGTAATTTTAGCCGTGGCATTGGCGACACCGAGGCGGATGGGGAGGGGAGACTCTAGGTAGGGTTGAGCGATCGCATCGGCGGGGATATTGCGCGCCTCAAACTGAAGGGCGATCGCCTGCATCGGTTCTAAGGGGATGACACCCCTGCCGGTAATTTCCCCTCCCGCTATCGGTTGGGCGATAAATCGGTTTAACGTGAGGGTGCTTTGTTCAACGGCGATCGTGACATTTGCTTCAAGCAACCCCAATTGAAGTTGGTCCACGAAAATCGGTTGAGTATTAGCAACTGCGGCCTCTACAATAGGTGCTTCCAATCGTCCCGTCAGTTGCAATTCCCCGGCTAATTCCCCGGTAATTTCTAGGGGGACTTCCAGTTGCAGGGATTTAATAAAATCCTCTGTACTCACCGGCAAAATCTTGAGTCCTAAATTGTATTCCCCCTCTCCCTGTGTATCAATGACCCCTTGCGCGGTAGCGGGAATCGTTCCATAAACAGCACTAGCATTTTCAAACCCAACCTTTAACTCGGAAAAGCGCAACAAACCTCGTGCTTGAGTAATGTTTTGGGGTAATCCTACTAACTGGGCATTAATATCCCAAAAACTGGCAACGCCCTGCCATCCAAACAGTTCCTCATTACTCAGATGAATGGTCAAATTGGCATTTAGTCTTCCCTGATAGGCAACCAGAGGTAAATTAGGAATTAACGGGATAACCTCCGGCGCATACAAATTATTTCCCTGAATCCGCAACTTTGTTTCCGTTGTTTTCAGTTGCGTCTCCCCACTCACCACTAACTCCGGGTTCGGCCCGCGATCGCCTTCAATTTCATATCGGGGATTCGCCCGGACTTGATAGGATACCCGAGTTTGTTCGTCCAAAAAATTAGCGGCCCCCTGGACATTTTCGATCGCCAGAGGGCGAGGGGGTGGCACCGTTTCTAAGTTTTCAATTTCTGCCCGCAGTTGAGGAGAAGGCACAAGGACGAGAAATCCCGACTCAAACCGAATCGCGTCTACCTCAATCTTAATGGGGCCCGGTTCATCATCGCCGGGATGAAGGGTCGTTTCTAACCAACCTCCCTCCCTATTTTGTTCAAGATAGATATCCGGTGCAACGAGGGTGATATCTAAAGCTAGGGTGCGACTTTGTAAGAACTTCCAGAGGTTAAAAGATACCTCCACCCGCTCAATGATAGCCCGGTCCGGGTCCGTGGCGGTAGGGGGAACGTTGGATTTCCCTAGGCTAATGGTGGAGAGGGAGAACCCTGTTACCGGACCCACGGCCACCGGGCGCTGAATCAGCTTCGTGAGTTCAACACTCACCAGGGGAGAAAGTTTATTCATCACAAAATACCACCCATAGACCGCACCTGTTGCCCCCCCCGCAAGGAAGAGGGCACCGACAGTCCAGCTAGTCCGTTTTAACAGCAGCCTCCAGTCAGGGGAGTGCTTTGGTGGATCTGATTGAGGTTGGGGAGAGTTGGGGGAGTGGGTCATCTGGTGATATCAACAGCGCTTAATCTACTACAACGCGAGAATTGCCGGTTTCGCTGGAGCTGCATCAAACTCCAATCCCCCAAGGTTAGGGGAGGACTTTAATCCAGAAATTGGCGATTGCTTACCCCAAGGATCAGACCCCGAAGGCTTGAGACTCGGACAATGTGGCTTTAGACTGAGTAAAGACTCCGTATGATTCAGGCCGAGACTGCGAGGGGAGATTTTTAATTTAATCCAAGGGGTTTCGTCCGGCGTCTACCTAGGGGTTAGTCCCTGGGCAGATCGCGCTTGCCCCTTCTTAAAGATAAACTACTCAAAGTTTAGAAATATCGTTTGAGCTTATGCGAGTATTCGTGTTACTCTTTAATCCCCGCACGGAGAATGAAGGTATCCACACCCTACAAATTGGCGATCGCAACACGATCCTGATGTTTGAGTCGGAAGATGACGCCACCCGGTACGCCCTGTTGCTGGAGGCTCAAGATTTTGCAAGTCCCACTCCTGAAGCCCTTGATTCGGAGGAGATTGAGGAATTTTGCCAAGAAGCCGGGTATGACTCCAAGCTGATCCATGAAGGGGAGTTAGCGATTCCCCCAGAAACCAATCTGGAAGAACTGGATTGGCAGGAGGAGGCCCCGCCACCGGATGATGATAATCTGCCCCAATCTGAACTGGATCGCATTCGCCGACAGTTGGAAGGGCTACTCTAACGGTTATGGATCCCATGCCGGCGGGAACCCGACGAAAGGGCAGCCACTTGCTGTTTCGATTCCCTGTGTCTTGGGGAGGGGAGCACAAGTGGCAGCCACTGGCTGTTTCGGTTCCCTCCAACTGCTACCCCTGACGCCGCCCATCCCCTCAAAATCCCCTCATCCCTGCTCAAAAATTTTTAATCATTCATTACCCATTGCTCAATCATGACAAACTTAGAGGAACGGGGACATCTACTCACAGAGCAGGTGAACCCCAGTAGCGAAAATCTCGATCGCCTCAGTTCGCTGGAATTGGTGGATCTGTTTAATCAGGAGGACGCCAAAACCTTAGAGGCGATCGCCAGCGCCCGGACTCAACTCGCCAAAGCTATTGACCAAGCTGCGGACAAACTTCGTCAAGGTGGACGCCTATTTTATATCGGGGCGGGTACCAGTGGCCGTCTCGGGGTCCTAGATGCAGCCGAATGTCCCCCCACCTTCTGCACTCCTCCCGAAATGGTCCAGGGCATCATTGCTGGGGGTGCCGGGGCTTTAATCCGCAGTTCTGAAGACTTGGAGGACCGCGCCGAAGATGGGGAAGATGCAGTGGTACGGCGTCACATCACGGACTTAGATGTGCTTGTCGGCATTACTGCCGGAGGCACGACTCCCTTCGTTCAAGGGGCTTTACAAGCGGCCCGTCGTCGGGGTGCCATCACGGTCTTTATCGCTTGCGTCCCTGCCGAACAGGTGAAGGTTCCTGTAGATATCGACATTCGCCTGCTAGTTGGACCTGAAATTTTAGCCGGTTCTACTCGGTTGAAAGCAGGAACTGTGACGAAAATGGCGTTAAATATTCTCTCAACTGGAGTGATGGTCAAGCTGGGAAAGGTCTACGGAAACCGCATGGTTGATGTTTCGGTGACCAATAAAAAGCTGCAAGACCGCGCCTTAAGAATTCTGGAAGATTTAACGGGGTTAGGCCGAAAAGACGCGGGGTTTCTCTTAGAAAAAAGTGGGCGATCGGTTAAGCTGGCTTTAGTGATGCATTGGACTGCTTTAGACAAAGAATCAGCCCAAGCGTTGCTAGATAATCATAATGGACAATTGCGATTGGCAGTAGACAGCCTCAAAAATTCCGCATCCTAAACCCGGGTAATCCTCAACTCTCTCTCCCCATCAAAACTGCTCACCTTTAACTTGAAGTATTAATTGAGGAATCATGACAGATAGCTCACCCGAAATGCCCCAATCCGGTACAGAACCGGCTTTATCCCCCCAAGAATTGGAAGATTTAGTGCGATCGCTGCGTCGTAAAGAAGGAAATTGGGTAAGCTGGGGGATGGCTTGCCAACGCTTACAAAAAGCCGGTTATAATCCTCAACAAATTTTTGAAGACACTGGCTTTGAGCAGATTCAACAAAATCAAGTCATTGTCGGCTACCAGGTTTATAATTCCATCATCGCTGCCGGAGTATCTGAGGAAACCCAGTCCTACTTTAGCCGCAAAGGTAGCGATATTCTTTACGAACTGCGTATCCTTAACCAACAAGAACGCGCTAACTCCGCTGAATTTATTGTCGCTAAAAACCTGGATGTGGATGAGAGTCACGAACTGGTAAAAGCGATCAAAGATTTATCCCGACTGGCAAAAATTCCCGAAGCCTTTTCTACCCATCCCGGGGATGCAGTCGCCTATCAATGTTGGAAACTTGCCCGCCAAAAATCTGATTTACAAGAGCGATCGCGCTTAATTGCCCGAGGATTATCCTTCGCCCACAGTCTCAGCGCCCGCCAGCAAGTAGAACAACTGCTGACTGATTTTACCATCACCCGAACTCAAACCGCGCCTACCTTATCGGTTTATCGTTTAGAATCCGCTGAAGAACTGCCTAGAATCCTCCCAGTTGTAGGCAGAATGCCCCTGACTGTAGAAGATTTACAAGCGGTTCCGTTAATAGAACCCGAAGAACCATTTGGCATCGTCAAATCTTCGGGAAATGCTGCCTGGGTTCCCGTCCCCAGTTGGCAAGTTCTCTTACGCGCAGAAGATCCGGTTACTATCCTCTGGTATAGCGAAGATTTGCCGATCACCCTCCGTGGAAAAGCCGAAGAAGTGTTAGTTGTAGTTGATCGCGCTGCCCGCCAGTGGGACCCCACTGGGTATTTTTTGTTAGAAGAAAATGGACAACTCAAAATGCAGTGGTTTGAACAAGAACCGGATATTAAAATTCTGGGTCAAGTCTTGCTAGTTCTGCGTCCTAAAAAATTCTTAGATGAAGATTTTACTAAAGAAATGTGGCAGATGGATGAATAGATTTTTTGCCTACTTCTAGGGCAATCACTCCACCCTTTTTTCACCATCGTAGTTAGCTTTTAAAATTGAGTTTAGGGGGAGTCCAGTCATTAATTCAGGATAACAACCATCAATTTATGACGGGACGAAATACCCCCCTACCTCAAACCACATCTATAAAGTTGATAGGGAATTCCTAACCGATAATACTGGCTGGAGTCGAGGGTACAGGGGCGACTACCTAAGAGAAGTTGCGGAGGATATTCCCGTTGCCGTAAACCGGGTGCTACGATCCATAAATTCAGAGGAGGGGGGGCTAATTCGGGAACTTGAACTAGATTGTCCCACAGGGATTGATAGCTAGGCGATCGCTTCATAAATACCCAATAAGTTTCTGCGGTACGCGGGGAGTTATTCTCTCTGATTTTATCCAATTCCAGAGCAAAACTTAACCCCAATGCCACCTCTTGGGTATTCTCATATCCTACCACCACCATCACCGATACAGCCGGTTCTAAATTAAGCGTTTGCGCCACCCCTTCAGGGTCATAAGGTTTTTGAAATACCCAATTGGATACCACAAAAACACTACTTATCACCCCAACGATTAGAAAAATAGGAATCAAATAAAACTCTCCCTTTTCCCTACCTGTGCTAATCAATCCTTTCTCCTCAATCCCCGTAGGGCTTCCTACCTGTCGCCCCACCTTAACTAAGTGTTGGGTTGGATTCAGGGTTAAACTTGCCCCCAATAATGCACAAATACTCGGATAATAAATAAAATGATACCGGACTGCGGAAGTGATATCTTTGCCCAATAGATAAACAATTGCGAGATATTCCAACAGTACAAAGCCGGTAAATAATATTAAAGCTAAACTAGAAAAATTATTTCTTTTGCTTGTAGTTAATATTTTTACTCTAGAAAAAATAGATTTTAAAAACCATCCTGCAAATAAAATCATAAAAATAGCCGAAGGAATAACAACCCAAATCGGTTGACTTTCCACCGGGAATGCCACTATCATCACTAACCAACCGGCTAAAGTTTGAAAAATGGGGGTGAAACTATCCACCCAAGAGGGTTCAAAGGGTTTAAACCATTCCGTTTCGGGACGACTAAAATGGTTGTAAAGAGTAGGCAACCAAGGCAGATAGAATAATAAAGGAAGCAACCCATAAAGCCCCAAAAATATCCAATATTTAGGCTGTAAACCTCTAATTAGCTCAGCCTTTAAAGGTAATATTGGTTCAGGTGGAGCTACTTTTTTAGGCTGTTGATTTCCTATAATTAAAGCCAAAATAGTCAACCACTCAGCCCCCAAAGCTAGGAGGAAAAAATAGTGGGTGTACAGTCCCAAAGTATTGGCGATCGCCCAACTAATTCCTACCCTAATGCGAACTTTTCCCCGTTGATATAAATCCTTTTGAATCTGAATAAATCCTATCAGGGATAAAGTAATCAATAGCATCGATAGAGTGTAATGCCGCGCCTCCTGGGATAGATAAACCGCAAACGGAGACACTGCCATCACTGCTGCACCCATTAACCCGGCTTGGCGAGAAAAGGCGACTCGATTTAACACATACATGGCAGCGATCGCACCCACTCCAAACACGACCGAGAGCGATCGGGTCTGCCATATCCAGGACCCCTGAATCCGGCTCAACCAGCCATGAGTTAAACAAAAAAACAGAGGTGGATGAGTCGATTCTGTTGCCACCGTTTGGGCAATTGGTGGACAACTTGCTGCCGTATTTAAAGTGAAAATATCGGCAAATTCCCCCAGGGGAAGTACCACATCTAAGGGGATATCTTGATAACTGCGTCCCAAACTAAATAACCCGGTCAAAATTTCATCTAACCAGACGGGTTTGCCATCTAATTGAGCAAACCGCAGGACAGTACCCAGAATGAGGATCCCCGCTAAACTTAAATAAGGTCGATACCTGTGCATTTTTCAAAAATTGTCCGATTAGTTCAGTTCTAGCACCTATTTTATTCTTAGCGATCGATGAATTTAGGTTTCTCGATAAAGTCCGCAATTTCTGTAACCAGCCACTCTCGTTCTGTCATGGTACTGCCGTTAGTGACCGTATGGCGATAGGTATCTTGAACCGCCCCAAAATCAACTAGAAATACCTGGTTATTGGACTGACGAATAATATTTTGAGGTTTAATATCGCGATGGACAACCGGAGGGGTGAGTTGGTGCAGATAGGCTAGAATTTCTAAGATTTGTTTGGCAATCTCTCTGACTTCAAGTTCCGTTGGACGCCATCCGCTTTCTACCCAGTCTTGTAAGGATTGACCCGGGGCGATTTCTTGGACGATATAAAAGCGGCGATCGCCCTCTATATCAAGTTGAAAATAATCCAGATAATTGGGAATCCCTGGATGATCCAGTTGCGCTAAAACCTTGCCTTCCCGTTCAAAGAGTTCTAGGGCTTTCCAGTCTTTCAACTGTCGCAGGGATAAGATTTTAATCGCGACTTGTTGGCCAATCTCCAAATCTTCGGCAGCATAAGTCGAGGCAATTCCTCCTTCTCCTAAGAGGTTAAGAATCTGATAGCGTTCCCTGATGATATCTCCAGGTTGGTGCATGAGTTTTCGCCTCTCTTTCTTCCCTGCTGGTTTCTGATGTTAGGACGAATCGGGTTAATCCCTCTTCCAGCCTAGGATGGCAACAGATGCGGTTGCTACAGCCATGGCGCAAACTCTTTGCCACTCTATACCTTGCCTACCCATGAATGCTGGATTTGTCTTGTTTGAACCGATTCATTCTATTCTAACCTATCGAAGGAATCGGTTACTATCATTGTTACCTTGTCGCCCATGAGAGCAGGTCCTTATCCAATGGATGTAGGTCCGATCTATATTGTTATTGTTTGATTAAGTGAGGTTTTCCAAGAAAAGCAGCAATTTCCATTGCGATCCACTCTCGTTCAGTCTGAGTCAGTCCCGAACCAAATCGGTAAGTTTTAAATCTTGTTTGTAAGGCACAGGTGATAATAGAGTAACCTTGTATGGAAACCAGGGTGGAAAATACTTGCACACTAAAAATATCATGGATATTTCCCTGAATTTCTCGTTGAATCCCTAAAAAATTCCATTTTAAATAAAATTGAGCTTCATGGAACTCTAAGCTAACTCTCCCAAACTGATTTAATAAAAAATCACCTAATAACTTTATTTCCAAAAACACCAATAAAAACAAAAATAAAAAAATTGTTGGAGCTTGACTCGCGGCCAGCAAGATGAAGGGAAAGAAAGAAATATTCAAAATTGTAATAATTAAAATTAAAGACAAAGATGGTAACTTCCATCCCAAAAATGGAATTTTTACTTCTAGTTTCCCAGGAGTAATTTTGAGAGAAACACGACTTCCCGCCAGGTGATGATGATTAGTTGTTCGCGCCGGGACCCTTTCTTTTTTTGCCTTAAGCATTGCTTTTTTTGCCTGCAAAACAGCTAAGGCTTCTGCAGCAGAGGTAAAGCGATCTTCCACCAGCGGTTCTAACAACTGCTCTAACCAATCCGCCAGTTCAGGGGAAATATTTACCGAAGGACGAAAATCAATTTTGAGTCGTTTTTCTGGAAAATCTGCGGGTGTTTTGTGGGTTAATAAAAATAACAAGGTTGCCCCTAAACCATATAAATCTGTGGCAGGTTCTGCTTGTCCTCGAAACTGTTCTGGGGCCATATATCCATAAGTACCAACGAGGGTACTCCCGCTCGTCATGGTATGGCGATAAGTATCTTTAACTGCACCAAAATCGATTAACAAAATCTTACCCTCAGACTGCCTAATAATATTAGGCGGTTTGATATCTCGATGAATCACCGGGGGGCTAATTTGATGCAAATAAACGAGAATTTCTAAGAGTTGTTGGGCCAAATCTCTGACTTCAAGTTCCGTTGGATGCCATCCTCTTTCTACCCAATCTTGCAAGGATTGACCTGGGGCGATTTCTTGGATGATATAGAAGCGGCGATCATCATCTGTATCCAGCTGAAAGTAGTCGAGATATTTGGGAATACCTGGATGATTTAATTGAGAAAGTACCTTCCCTTCTCGCTCAAAAAGCTCCAGGGATTTCCAGTCCTTTAATCGCCGTAGAGACAGGGCTTTAATGGCCACCTCTTGCCCCATCTCTAAGTCATGCGCTGCATAAGTTGTGGCAATTCCTCCTATTCCCAAGGGCTTAAGAATACGATAACGGTCCTTGATAATTTCTTCGGCTTGATGCATGATTTTTTCTTCTCAATATTAAAGACTGGGTACAGTATCTGTTATAAATTTTCGATAGAAGGGAGGCTAAAAAACCCAATTTTTAGTTTTTTTTTATATCTAATAAACCGACAAATTAGGCGTCGATAACTTTAGGTTTTCCAAGAAAATTTGCTATTTCTGTAACTAACCATTCTTTTTCTAGCTGGGTCAGTTTATACCCAAAATGGTAAGATTTAACTCCAACTTGTAAAACACAGCTTATGATGAAACGGTACTTTTTCCTGGACTTTTTTTTATGAATTCGCACTTTTTTTTTGTGGACTTCTACTCTAAAAACATCCTGAATATTTCCCTCAATTTTTCGCCTTAATCCCAGAAAACTCCAGAATATCTGAAATTGATTACCGTGAAAGTCTAGTTGAGTCGCAACAAAACAATCAACGAATTTAGAACCCAAAAAGCCACTTTCTAAAATCCAAATTAACAAAAAAACCAGGAAAAATACCCCGGCTTCCGAATGTAAAGAAACGGGGAAAATCCTAGTCCATAAAAAAATTGCCAAGAAGAGGAATAGTAAACTTGTTAAAGATTTTGAAGGATTTGATGGAATTGTTATCGATAGTTTTTTGTGGCTTTTTTGTAGAATAACGCTACTGTTAGCGGGTTGTGGATTACTCAGCGATCGCCCCGCAATAATTTCTCGGTGTGAATGCAATACTTCTAAGGCTTCCCGTGCCGATTTATAGCGATCTTCAATTATAGGTTCTAGCAATCCTTCTAGCCAATCTGCTAATTCTGGAGAAATTGCCAGATCAGAACGAAAGTCAATATGTAGCTTTTTTTCGGGAAAATCTGCCGGGTCTTTATGGCTTAACAAAAACAATAAAGTTGCACCTAAAGCATATAAATCAGTAGCGGGTTGGGCTTGTCCTCGAAACTGTTCCGGTGGCATATATCCATAAGTCCCCACCATCGTCCCCCCCCGGCTTAAAGTATGACAATAGGTATCTTGCACAGCGCCAAAATCCACTAAAAATACCTTGCCATTAGACTGCCGAATAATATTCTGAGGTTTGATATCTCGATGAACGACCGGGGGATTTAGTTCATGCAGATACTCCAGAATTTCCAAGAGTTGTTCGGCCATCTCTCTCACCTCGAATTCACTCGGATGCCATCCGCCTTCTACTAATTCTTGTAAGGATTCACCCGGGGCAATTTCCTGGACAATATAGAAGTAGCAATCATCGTCTGTATCCAGTTGGAAATAATCCAAATACTTAGGAATTGCTGGATGATTTAATTGAGACAGTACCTTGCCTTCTCGCTCAAAAAGTTCTAAGGCTTTCCAATCGGTTAACTCATGCAGAGATAAGGTTTTAATGGCTACCTCTTGTCCGATATTTAGGTCTTCGGCTGCATAAGTTGTGGCAATTCCTCCTTGTCCCAAGGTGTTCAGAATACGATAGCGCTCCTTGATGACCTCTCCGGGTTGATGCATGAGTATGCCCCTGATTTTGGTTGATTCTGTGGCCTGAGATGAGGGCGACTTGGGTTAATCCTTCTTCGCAAGAGAGGCGGTAAGTCGCGCACCGATGTCGCCAACTGTTCGCCTCTCTACCCCTTGCCTACTGATTGATGCTCGATTCGTCGGGTTTGGATGACTTTATTCTGTTATAACCTAAAAATGCGACACCGACAAATAACAGGACAAATGGACTAAATGCCAGCAAATAAAGGGTTATTTTTAGGAGTCCTACGGTCACATCCCCTAGGGCTTCTGTGGCATTCCCCCAGGTCTTTTGCAGTTCTTTTCCGATAGATTTCTGGGGGAGTTCTGCGGCAGAAACGGGGGATTCCAGGTTTAAATACAGGGTAGAATAGGCGACTTTGGTTCTGAGATTGGCTTGGACTGCATCGATTCGTTCAATTTGTTCACGAATTGTTCCAAGTTCTCGCGCTGCATTTAAGACATCTCCCACAGAACCCGAACGTTCCATAATTTTTAAAACCATTTCTTCTTGTTTGCGGAGATTCTTTAACCGCGCATCGTTATCAATCAGTTGTGCCGAAACATCTTCGGCATTAATCGATCGATTGATTACTGTCCCTAGGTCAGCGATCGCATTAATGGTATTTTCTAACTGTTGCTGAGGAACCCGCAATTGCATCGAAACCACATGACGCGTATTTTGTGATCGCGGTTTGTTGTCTTCAAACTGTAACAAATCCCCTTGTTTTTGTTTAATAATCTGGTTAACTGCTTCAATTTGCTCGTCAATTCCCTCTACTTCCATCGTCATAGAGGCAGTTTTAATCAGTTGCGGTGTGGCTTGGGGAATATCCCCTGGCGCTTGTGCGATATCCCCAACCATCCCCTCAGAACTGACTCGGTTAGCTGTAAACGGCGCGGATTCTTCAGGCATGGGTGCCGTAGCAGGAACCATTCCTTGCTGCGCGACGAGGGACTTATTCACGTCTTGGGAAGTCGGAATTGCGCCGCAACTGGCGATCGCACCGATCAGAATCAACAGGGGGAATAAGACGGGAGTTTGAGCCATTTTGCGAGGGGTCCGGGAAGCGCTGGGGTAAGGTTTCATGGGATTTCTCCTGGGATAGCTAGAGTGTAAAATTAACGTTCGTTGCTGGGTTAGTCCTAAACTAACCTTACGGTTAGGGAAGTGGAGAATCTGCTACAAAAATTGAAACAGAGGCGACTGCTCCCAGAAAACGATAAACTCATAACTACTGCCCGTTTTCGTTCTTGTCGCCCTTTTAACCTCACTATGTCAAATGATTTTTATAACGATTTGCCCACATCTGTTGCAGAACCTTTGACGCCATTCGCCCAAAAGCGCCGGGAGGCAGAACAACGCATCCGCAATGGATTACGTCCTGGACAGCAACAAATGGCGGATTGGTCCAAAGGTCCATTAGCGGTGTCTGCCGTACCCGGGGCCGGAAAATCTAAGGGAATGGCGGATGCGGCAGCGTTGGCGATCGCTCGTTTTAAACTACATTATCGTCACCATTTAGTTGTAGTCACATTCACCCGTTCTGCTGCGGCCAATTTGAAGTTAAAAATTCGCTCGGCACTACGGGAATTGGCAATGCCCCAAATTGGATTTACTGTAAATACTTTACACGGATTAGCACTTTCCATCGCCTCGCGCCATCCCGAATTATCCGGTTTGGACCTGGATCAAATGACCTTAGTTACCCCCAACCAAAGTAATCGCCTCATCACCCAAAGTGTGGAACGCTGGATTGCCGCAAATCCCCAACGCTATCAAGTTTTGGTGCAAGGATGTCAATTTGATGGAGAGGAAACAGAACGATTGCGCCGTCAGTCGGTATTAAGAACGGATGTCCTTCCCCAATTAGCACATACGGCAATTCACGAAGCGAAATCTTCTGGTTTATTACCGGAAGATTTATTACAAATGTCTCAGGAATCCGACGGCCAAATTCCCGATGATGACTACGGCATTTTGGCGATTTCCGCCGGATTATATCAACAGTATGAGACCCTCTTGCGATCGCGTCAGCTCATCGATTACGATGACATGATTCTAGCTGCCTTACGAGTATTGGAAAACCAAAGTGCCTGTTATCTCTGGCAAAAACAAGTTTTTGCCGTATTTGAAGACGAAGCACAAGATTCTTCCCCCTTACAAACCCAATTATTAGAGATTTTAGCGAGGCAGTGCGACTCCCCGGATGCACCGCCTAATCTGATTCGTGTCGGCGACCCTAATCAAGCGATTAACTCCACATTTACCCCCGCTGACCCGATCTATTTTCGCCGGTTTTGTGAAGCGTGCGATCGCGACAATCTCCTCGCAACAATGGACCGCGCTGGACGCAGCACCCAGATTATCATCAATGCCGCCAATTTTATTTTAAGTTGGGTCAATCGTCACTATACCCAGCAACATCAGGCCCCCCCCGAAATAGAACACCGTCGCCCTGCGGCTAAATTACCCTTTCGCCTCCAAAATATTCGATCCGTAGAATCTGGAGACCCCCAACCCGATGCCAATCCCCCCCATACGGGCGGAGGATTAGAGATGTATCGACCTCGGGATATTTATCACACCATTGAACTAATCGCCAGGAGGGCGGTGCAGTTATTTAGTGAGACATCTGAGGAGCGATCGGCAGCAATCTTGGTGAGGGAAAACCGCCAAGGGCGATTGATACAAGAAGTGATGAGTAATCCGCGCTTATATGGAATCCAATGTGAGCTAGACCAACATAATATAGAAGTATTTGATGTATCTGCCAGCGATCGCCGTTCTCAGGTTCCCGCCGAAATGCTGGCGTTGCTGCAATTCCTTGATCGCCCCCATTCCCCCGACTATTTAAAAAGCGTTTTACGCGTCTTAGTCGATCGCAATTTAATCCCCTCCCAAGACTTAAACGCCCTTACCAGCTTACCGGAACAATTTCTCTATCCCGGCCCTTTAGAAGCGCCTCAAGCCCCAGCCGTACTCCAAGCGCGGCGCTTCTGTTGCAGCTTGCTCACCGCGCGGATAGAACTCCCTTTGTATCAGCTGATTTCCTTTCTGGCATTAGCCCTACATTACGACTCCTCAGAACTCGCAACCGCTGATAAATTGGGCGATCGGCTAGCCCAACAAACAGCCGGAAATCCTTCCCTGTCTGGGATTTTAACCGTCCTCACCGAAATAGTCACCTCAGAACGCTTTGAACCCGTAGATACAGAAGATAACGCCGAAAAAATTTATACTCGTCCCCGACAACTCACCATTGTCACCATGCACAAAGCCAAAGGACTCGATTGGGATTATGTATTCATCCCCTTTCTCCATGAAAATATGATTCCCGGAAAGTTTTGGGTTCCGCCTCCGGCACAATTCCTCGGTGAATACACCTTATCCGAAGTTGCCCGAGCACAAATTCGCGCCCATCTTCACCACAAAAGCGAACCCAATCCATGGGAAACCGAACTCTTTCATTTTCCCTCCATTACCGATTCCTGGCAACAAGCAGAACAACTAAAAATCGCCGAAGAATATCGATTGCTTTACGTTGCCATGACCCGCGCCAAGCGATTGTTATGGATATCTGCTGCTAAACAAGCCCCCTTTACCTGGAGTAAACCCGCCAATTTACAAGAGATACCACCCTGTCCCGTTTTGCCCGCTTTAATGGAAGCCTACCCCGATGAAGTTGTCCACCTATCTGATATCGATTTTTAAATTTTCAACAGAATAGGCCCAAAATTCAATTTGCAGATTATTTAGTGTTAAACTAAGTCAGGAAATAGCGCAGAACTCCGAATATCATATTCCTGTTCAAGTCGATTTTTGGCGATTTCATAATAATCAGTATTAATTTCAGCACTGTAGCAGAAACGACCTTTCTTCATTGAAGCTACGGCTGCTGAACATAAGCCCCCAAACGGCTCCCAAACTACATCATGAGAATCACTAGAAGATAGAATAAGTCTTTCAATTAAACGTATAGGCTTTTGATTAGTGTGAATGCACCTAGCGTGTTTATCCTTGAGACGTTCTGCCCCTCGAACTGCCGGTTCTGACCATACATTGGTCACCCCATGAATATGATTCCATTTGGCACGCATTTGTGACCATTGGTCTGCGGTCATCGGCGACTTACCATCAATTGAAAAATAAGGCCAGGTTGTAGGTTTACCATACTGATTTGCATAATTTACAAGACAAGCCATCATTTCTGGGGGGGGAAAATACCACAACCTGTCCAGAGTAAAATATTTACGAGTGGCGGCATTTTTAACACCGCACGCCTGGTTTGTTTTATTCAGAGGAAGTCCGGATCTGAGCCACTCATACCGTAACCACTGCTGCATCGGTAACCAGTCGCCATCTCCTGTGGGTAATTCCACATTACGAACGTAATGGACACAAACTTCAGTCACAATTGGAAAACGTCGAATCGTCTTGCTATTGACATTTCCGGCAATATGAGCAATCCCTTTATCCCAAACATTGACTGAGCGATATTGCCAGCCATTTTTTGCTAATAAAGGGTGTACCGTTGCCCAACCAATTTCACTACACCAAAACCATAAGGTTGTTTCGGGCAAACAATAGCGAGACCATGCCTCAATGTGGTGATGGTACCAGACTGCCAAGTCCGTTGGTGTCTGCGGATCACCGGGAAAAAGCCCCAATCCATAAGCACCGTCTGACACTATAACCGTGGGTGCGGGCCAAAATTTATATCGGGTTGCAACATCAGCGTTCTCGATCTGCACGCCCCCTAGGGCGGTGGTGGGGACTTGGATTAAATCTTGCATGGTTTGAGTAAATTTGGCCGGATAGCCTTTTCCCACAATCATTTTAATCGGGATTAATTTTAATTTTACCGGGATTAGTGCCTCGGCAATAGTTGATTTTGGACTATTCTAAAATCGACTATATCATTTCCCTGGAGGTTAGGTGAAATGGAAAAGTCAATTTTTACACAAGAATATTTGCTATTCCTCCAGCAACTTCGCGCTGCAAGACAATTTGCAGGAATGACGCAAGAACAAGTTGCCGAGCAGTTGAGGCAAACTCAGTCTTTTGTAAGTAAATGCGAACGAGGTGAAAGACGAATTGATGTGATTGAATTGAGGGCATATTGTCGGGCTATCGGTATTTCATTTGTAGACTTCATTGAACAATTAGAATCAAAAATTGAAACCAGGTAGAATTAGTGGATTATCAACAAGCGCTTGAAATTGCAACGGCTGCCTTAGTCGAATTAGAGAGCCATAGAATCGACGTGATCACAATATCGAGACCCAGCGATCTCCAAGGCGCGATAGAACTTTCAAAAATTGTTAGTAAATTATCTCCGATAATCGGCAATTTCATAGAATATGCTATTGTCCGACATCTGAATGAAATACAGGTTTGGCCGAAGGGGTGTCAATGGATTAGACAAGACCCAGGCTTCCCTGATACAATTTTGAGCGGGATTCCAAATATTGTACCCGGAATTGAAGTCAAAACTTGGTTCCCCCTCTCAACCGAGATAACGGCTAGATTTCGGGATAGTCAAACATATTTCCAGGCTAATCAAATAAAAGTAGTAATGGTTTGTTGGATGCTAGAAGAAGTTTTGGCGGGAAAACCAAAAATTATCAATATCTGGATTGGAAATGCCCTAGATGTTGCAAAAGCTAGGGATACCCACTATCATAACCCGCCTTACTATGTTGTCATGGAACCAGAAGATACGAGAAATCGGACTCTGAACCTCCAACAAACCAATTGTAATGGCTTAGTATTTCAAGGTACAGAGACGCAATTAAATCAAGCGATCGCCCTCGTTAATTCATGGGGACCAGAGTCTAGAGAATACCGAAGTGATCGCGATTATCAAATCCGCTTGCGAGAGCTTACGGGCCGGTTTCCTTACCGTCTCGATACCAATTTTGCAAAAATGGATAGAATTGGTTTGTCTAGTCTGGAAATCTTTAAAGCCAGTGTCCTTAAATCTTTGTATGCTGGAAATAGTATCCAATCCTGGATTAGAGCGATTAAATTAGCCGATCCCGTGGCCTTACAACCGCTCATCGATCCGTCGGCCTCTAGTCCCTTAAATTAGCTATCCTATTTACTGATTCCTGGCTCATTACCAACTTTTTTATGAAAAAACTCATTAATAACCCGGATGATTTTGTGCGTCAAAGTCTGGAAGGGATGGCGATCGCCCATTCTAAACTAATCAAGGTTCACTTTGACCCCCACTTCGTCTATCGCGCTGATGCACCCATTCCAGGTAAAGTTGCCCTGATCTCCGGTGGGGGCAGTGGTCATGAACCGATGCACGCTGGTTTTGTGGGTGCCGGAATGCTGGATGCTGCCTGTCCCGGTGAAGTCTTTACTTCCCCCACTCCGGACCAAATGTTAGCGGCGGCCCAAACTGTCCAAGGAGGCGCTGGGGTCCTCAATATCGTAAAAAACTATAGCGGCGATGTCATGAACTTTGAAATGGCCGCAGAATTGGCACTCTCGGAGAATATCCCGATTCAAAATATCCTCATCGATGATGATGTGGCTGTCAAGGATTCCCTTTATACCCAAGGACGGCGCGGGGTGGGGGCGACGGTTCTGGCTGAAAAAATCTGTGGTGCTGCGGCAGAACGCGGATATCATCTCGAAGATTTAGCACAGTTATGTCAAAAAGTCAATCAATCTGCGCGGAGTATGGGAATGGCCCTAACTTCCTGTACGACCCCGGGTCGTGGAAAACCTACGTTTGAGTTGGGTGAGGATGAAATCGAGATGGGGATTGGCATTCATGGAGAACCGGGACGTCAACGAATGCCGATTCAGTCTGCCGATGCGATCGCCGAAATGTTGGCTTTGTCTATTTTGGAAGACCCCACCTATCATCGCACCGTCCGCAGTTGGAATAGCGATCGCGCCGAATGGATCGAAGCCGAAGTGAGCGATCGCCCCTTACAATCTGGGGACTCCGTTCTCGCCTTTGTCAACAGCATGGGGGCCACCCCCATTTCCGAACTGTATATTGTCTACCGCAAATTAGCCGAGATTTGTGACAAAAAAGGTCTCAAAATTGTTAGAAATTTAATAGGCCCTTATATCACCGGATTAGATATGGCAGGCTGTTCCATTACCCTCCTAAAAATGGATGACGAACTCATTCACTTATGGGATGCACCTGTCAACACCCCCACTTGGCGCTGGGGGCTGTAAAAATTCCCTTAAACCCAGAACTATGATTAATAAAAATCACATTCTCCAGTGGTTAAAAACCTTTACCACTACTCTCGAAGAAAACAAAGACTACCTCACCGAATTAGATGCAGCAGTTGGGGATGCAGACCACGGAATTAATATGAATCGAGGCTTTCAAAAAGTTAGCCAGCAACTCACCAATTTAACCGATTCAGATATCGGCACTATTTTAAAAACCGTCAGTATGACGCTGATTTCTAGTATTGGTGGTGCCAGCGGTCCCCTATATGGCACCCTATTTCTGCAAGCGAGTCGTGTTGCTGTCGGGAAAGATGAACTCAACGCCGAAGACATAGCAGCAGTTTTAGATGCTGCAGTTGCGGGAGTGATTCAGCGGGGTAGAGCGAATTTAGGAGATAAAACTATGCTGGATACTCTTTCCCCTGCTGCTGATGGGTTCAAAGCTGCGATTAACCAAGGCGCAGAACCCTTAGATGCTTTAAAACGAGCCATTTTGGCGGGGGAAGAAGGGATGAAAAACACAGTTACAATGGTTGCAAAAAAGGGCCGTGCTAGTTATCTAGGAGACAGGAGCGTAGGTCATTTAGACCCCGGTGCCACGTCCTCTTATTTAATGCTAAAAACTTTATTAGAGGTTGTGCAGAAGGCACCTAAATAGGAAGTATTTTAGCAGAAGACAGGAAGGTTAAAGTGGTTTAATACCGCTAAATCTTCGTCATCTAATTGAACGGGGATGCCACTCCGAATTAATTCAGCAAAATCTTCATTAGGAAACATAATGCAAAGAGCATAGAGTCGTTCTTTACCCGTATTTTCAATAAGATGAGTGCCAGTTGGTGGGACTAAAATGCTATCTCCTGCTCGGATGAGGGCGGTTTTGCCATCACAACTGACTCGTCCTTCTCCTTTGAGGATAAAAAATATTTCTGTCGCATATTGATGGCGGTTCGGTGGAGTTTTTCCGTCCACATCAAAAATTTCTATGCAATAGGTAACCGAAGCATCAGAGTTGGTGGAATCGAAGACGATCGCAAGACGATTGGTAGCTGTAGGGCTAATCCGATAGGCTTGATAGTCTTGGGGTGACTTAACCACAGGAATCATGCAACGACTGGCTTCCATCAAGTAAAATCCTCTCAGGGAGGATCAGCTATTTTTGCTAGGTTTTCTCGGTACAAACTGGATGGCTTCTTTTCTGGGGATAAAGGATAAATCTCAGGGTGAGGAAGGTTAAAATTATAGAAGAGTTTAGAGCAATTTTCCCCTTCATGAGCTACGTCTAATCGCTCCCGACTTAAACCCTTTTTTTTAAGGAGAGACCTGGAAAGTTCCGATTTTTAAGGGAGCTTTAGTTGGATATTTAATGTACTTCACCAACAAGAAAAAGGCTATAGATTGATTGATATTCCTTTGATTTATAAATCTGGCAACTACGGACCTAGAGAGTTTTTAAGAGTGGGCAGTCACCCCTTGGCGACGGGAGTCTCCCGCTCCTTCTATTCTACCATCTGCTCTCATTCTTACCCCATTTACTCCCCCAAAAAACATATTCTTTTCTTCCCATTCAACCCGCTTTTCCGTCTGACGAAATAGGGGCATAAGTAGATTTTCCTCTTCTTCTTCTTTTTGAAATCCCGGTTCCCGATGGAAAAGGCCATTTTCCCAGTGAATCCGAGGAGACTCTATGGCACTTTCTAGATCCATGTTAAAATCAATTGCATTAGAAATAACTTGTAAAATTGCCGTCCTAATTCGATTGGAACCTCCGGAACCCAGGACAATTTCTGGGCGATTATCTTTAAGGACAATTGTCGGGGCCATCATCGAAGAAAGACGCCTGTTTTGCGGCCAGTGATGAAATCCAGTCGGGTTTAAATCTGCTTCGCCCAGCATATTATTCACCATGATTCCGGTACCCGGAATGATATAGGAAGACCCTTCGCCATTGGAGGTGGTGACGCTGGCAGCATTGCCTTCATAATCGATGATACTGATATGAGTGGTACTCCCCAATTTGTTACAGTTGGAGTGCAAGGCTGTTGCATATTCAGCGCAATTTTCTGGGGATAAAAACTGGCTACAAAAATTGGGAATATAAAGATTTTCATCATAGTCGTTGCTGCGAGCTAAATTAGTTAAACGCATGACATCAGCTAATTTTTGTAAGTGGTGGCTGCTGCCAAAGGGGATGTCCTTTAACTCGACTGATTCCAATAACTTTAAAGCAAAAGCAATTAGAACTCCGCCCGAACTTGGGGGGGGATTGGTGATAAAGGTTTCATCTCGATACTGGGTGATTAAGGGTTGTCTTTTTATCACCTGATATTGAGTTAAATCTTCCCGAGTTAAGTAACCGCCGTGAGTTTGGCAATCTTTAATTAACTCTTCCGCGATCGCCCCTTGATAAAATTCTTGAATTCCCGCTTCTGCTAAATAAGCTAAAGTCGCCGCTAAATCTTTCTGGTAAAGTTTATCCCCCGCTTCCAGCAGTTTGCCTCCGGGGGCATAAATCTGCTGCCCTACTGGGGATGCAGTCAAAATGGGACCGAGAATATTTAATAAATAGGCTTGGTAAGAATTAAGAGTAATGCCCTCTTTGGCGTACTGGATGGCCGGTTCAATCACCACTTTAAAAGGCAATTTCCCTAAGTTTTGGTGAACGGCCAAGACCCCAGCCAGGTTACCCGGTACTCCCATAGAACCTAACCCAATATGAAACTCTTGGACTGCGCCGCCAAAATCAACCGAAACCGGGTAAAAATCTAACTCCTGGACGTTCCGTTTAGAACGAGGAGTTTGGACAAAAAAATCAAACAGGAGATTGCGATCGCCCGTATGGGCTAAGAGAAAGCCTCCACCTGCGGCTGAAGTTAGTCCGGGTTCAGCAACGAAAGATGCTAACATAGCTGCAACAGCCCCATCAAAAGCGTTGCCACCCAATCGCAACATTTCCATTCCTGCTTCTGCAGTACAGGGATGACCTGCGGCAATCATTCCGTGAGTGAATTGGCTCATTAAAAGCGTCAAATTGCGATCGCAATGATTAAAGTTTAGATCCTAGCAATCATAGCAAAGATATTGATAAACTGAGCAAATCAATCAAATGAGATTAAACTCGCCGAAGACTTGGATCGGAGGAAAGAAAAGATGGTAATCGCGGTCGTCATCACTAATGTTATCTTATCGGGAGTGTTCCTCTTTGTCGCTTGGAGACTGTGGAAACTCAGACAGACAATCAACGGTACAACCCAAGCGATACTCAGCGCCGATCGCGTTACCTATGATGTCCTCCACGGCACCCCAGCCGCAATCGCTCAAGGAGAACGAGGGACTCGCAACCTGCGAAGCCAATACCAGCAAGTTGAGTTACAACTCTTACGCTTGCGACAGATCCTCCAACTGTTGAGTTTCGGTCAAGCGGCTTTGGCTCGTCAGTCTATCCTTAAGCGCCGCCCTAGAAAGCAAAAGCCACGCCGGTCGTTATAAACCTACTCCAAAAGATAGAAAAATGAGATAAAAAGACTGGCAAGTGGAGTCAACCGCTGACTATTCCTGCAAAAGCCACCTAAAATGTCAATAAGGTTAGAAACTAACTACAATGTCCAAGAATCGTTCAGTTCTTTTTATTGGTGGAATGCTATTCGGAGCAGCGATCGGGACCCTTGGCGGTTTGCTAGTGGCACCCCAAACGGGACGCCAGACGCGGCGGGTCTTGAAGAAATCGGCTCAAGCGTTGCCAGAAATCGCCGAAGATTTATCTAGCAGCGTCCAGATCCAAGCCGATCGCCTTTCCGCATCCGCCTTGAAAAACTGGGATGAAACCCTGGATCGACTCAAAGACGCGATCGCTGCCGGGATTGAAGCGACCCAACAGGAGCAAGAAATCCTCCATAAAACGGAAGTCGAGATGTCCTCCGAGTCTAGTGATCATCAGCCCTAATGTTGGCTATCAAAGCCGCATTTCCGATTCTGCACACCCCTGAATCCTCCCCTGTAGAACCCGACTTGTGACAGACCCTTTGTTTTGGCTTGGACTTTCTTTTTTACTCGTTGCTGTCAGCCTGATCCTGGTGTTGTTGGCGGCACTTCCGGCTTTGCAGGCGATCGCCCAAGCCGCACGCAGCGTCGAGAAATTAGCCGATACCCTTTCTCGGGAATTTCCTCCTACCCTGGAAGCGATTCGACTCACCGGCATGGAAATCAGCGATCTCACGGATGATGTGACCCAAGGCGTTCAAAGTGCTAGCAACGTGGTGAAAGAAGTTGATCGCAGCCTCGGCAGCGCCAAGCAGCAAGCTAAAAAAGCGCAAATCACCACCCGCAGCGTGTTTACAGGCATGAAAACCGCCTGGAAAACCTTTACGCGCAGCTCAGAACGAACCAGTCCCCATCGCCGATCATCGGGCGATCGCTTACCCCCGTCCCAACGCAGAGCCTTAGAATTTACCGAGCGATCGGCCTCCCTCCCCGAGCCCTATTCCCTCGCAGAAGATAGGGACGAACCCCTAGACGACTACTCAGATTAGAAATTAACAATAAAAAATTACCAAGTCAGGGACAACCGGCAGGGGTTCTAAACCCTTGCCGGTTTCTGTATGATTGCGATCGCCCAGGCAAGATTAACTCTTAGCCCTTGCCAGCGCTCTCAAATTTCAGTTACTCTATTTGTTGCTGACGGTAAAAATTACCCTGCCGCCAGTTTTAACAAAACGGCCAACCTTTTGGCTCCTTCAAACCCTGGTTTAAAATTGATTTCAACCCACTCCATTCAACCGCAATTAGACTGAAATTATGCCGTCTAAAAAACGCTATCGGGAAAACCTCCCCCCCTGGCTCCAGTTAATAGAAAAAGGAGTTGCTATTATCGCCGTAGTTAACTTAATCCTCGTCCTATTTGACCTCAGCTACGTTCCCGGACGAGACTTTTACCTCCGAGGCGATTTATTTGTAGAGAAATTTAGAGAAACTAAACGAGAAAAATATCTAACAAAAGTCGATCGCCTCCAAACCCTGTTACAAGAAAACGGATTAGATGACCCGCAAGTAGAGACCTTATTAAGCGAATTAAGGGAACAAAGCGTTCAACTCGTTGATAAAGAACGCTTTCGAGTAACCGATCGCTATGGAGCCTTAGAAGAAATCAAAATTCGCATGGAAACCACAATGGGGGCGGAAAATGCCGAACAAGCCTTCCTAGCCTTTTGGAGTAGGGAATACCTAAATTCCGTAGGATGGCGGCAAGCAATGGATTTTTTTAATCGGGATATCAGATTTTTAATGTCCTTCTATGAACCCCAGCTATTTTATGATCCCATTAAAGGAATTGAACCCTATCGAGATACACAAAACTATCTTCAACTTGTCGAAAGTCTGACTATTGAGTTAAAGCGGGATGGCTTGCAATCCGATCGCGTAGAACCCTTACTTGGGCAACTGCGAGAACTCAGCGCGGCGATGATCAACCAAAACTTCTTTGAACGTGCCCATAAAAACGGCACCCTAGAAGAGATTAAAAATAATATGCGCCGACATATCTATTCGCGCACCGAACCCCGGCCCCAAGGTCCCCGAATTATTGTGGAAGTCATCGAACTCTTAGCCCCGGAAGTCTTATGGGCGGACAAATCCTCAACAGGAGCTTTTCGGACCTTTTGGAGTCAGGAAAATTTGCAGACAAATGGCTGGGAAAATGAATTAGCATTTTTTAATGAAGAAATTCGCTTTCCCCTGCAATCCAACTATTTTAGGCATTATGGAGTCGCCAATGAATATATCGATCGCTTTTGGCTAATTGATATCTTTTTTATGGCTATCTTCTTCGTAGATCTAATATTTAGAAGTTGGCTGATAGTGCGACGTCATCCCAACATGACCTTAGAAGGTGCAATGCTATGGCGATGGTATGATATTATCCTGCTTCTCCCCTTTTGGCGGTGGTTGCGGGTGATTCCTGTCGTGATTCGACTTAACGAAGCCAACCTGGTTAACATCGAATGGGTGCAGAAACAAGCCCGATTAGGTTTTGTCGCTAATTTTGCTCAAGAACTGACGGAAGTCGTGGTTGTGCAAACCATTAATCAGATGAAAGGGAGCGTAGAACGGGGAGAATTGACCCGCAATTTATTAGAACCCGCGCAAAAAGAATATATCAATATTAATGATATTAACGAAGTGCAAGCTATCTCCACTCGATTGTTAGAAATAACAGTTTGTAAAGTGCTGCCTGAAGTTCAGCAAGATTTACAAGCCCTGCTCTCTCATCAAATGGAAACTAGCATGAAATCTTCCGAGTTATATCGGCGGATTCAGCAGTTGCCTGGGTTGGGGAATTTATCTCATCAAATGGCCGAACAGTTAGTAACTCAGGTGTCCAGACTGGTGACCGAGGGGCCAGAAAATGCCTATGAGGCGATCGTTCACGCACCCCCGGACCCAGTTGGGGAAAAATTGACCCAGCAACTGGTGGAACATTTCGGCAGCGCCTTGCGAAATGAATTGAGAAAAGAAGATACCATCGGGGAGTTTGAGTATTTGATTTCCTCCTTACTCGAAGAAATTAAGATCAACTACGTTCAACAAACGGAACAGTCCGATCCCGAGGACCTGTTTGATGAAACCGAAGCCCTTCGCCAACGGGCCGATCGCAACCGCAAGCTCCCTCCCCAGTAAAAAAGAGGGTAGGATAGTCACCGGGGAGATGCCCGGTTCTTTAGGGTTCTAAAACTTCTAATTTCTAAAGAGTCAAGAAAGAGTCAGGGGAATTGAATTTATAAATTACCCGGACTCTTTAAAAGGGTGATGCGTAAGTGCGGGGCTAATTAACAGCAATCAGAACGGACCGAGCACGAGGGCCAGTTCACATCAGACCCGTCAATCCCTGGGTAGATCGTGTAAAATAGAACGACAAAGGCATTCAACCACTAGATAGTCGAGAATAGCGGGCCGAATGGCCTCACTAACTGAGAGCGTCAACTTCCCGCAGGGTGCATTAAGTGCAAACTGAGAGGGAGGATGGCGATCGCCCTCAAGAACCTCCTAGCTCCCTCCCCAAAAACTGGTTTCTCCAAAAGAGTAACCCGGAATCGGGGTGGGGCCTCTAGAAAAGTGGGTGCATTTAGTGCTTACAGGAGGGAAAACGGTTTAAGCTGGGCAGCGAGAAGCCGTTCAAGCTGGAAGGTCCTCCCCGGGTCGAACTCGACTGAAAAAGTCCCTAGAGCATCTGGATATGCAGTGGGGGAAGCCAAATCAGCCGCGATCGCCGATGCTAAACCGACAGAAGATCGGCTCAGGACATAGTTCAGAGCCGACCCACTAAAAGTTGGATCGCGCCCTTCTTCCCTGGAAAGCCCCCCAAAGGCTTGCGGTGAGAGCGTGCAAGTAGATTTTTACTGTCTAAGCTGTTCAAGCGATCGACCCTAAAAATTCCTGCTGCTCAAGGGGAAAGAACACCGTTCATCCCCAAACTTCTTTGAAGAGTTATTTTGCTTTGAAGTGGGTCAACCCCCACTTTTTTTGTTCAAATCTGTCTCATGACTCATCCCCTGATCCCACAAATTATCGAAATCGCTACCCCCGTCGCCGAGTCTCTCGGGTTAGAGGTGGTGGCAGCGGTTTTTCACACCAACCAGAATCCGCCCGTACTGCGAGTGGACATCCGTAACCTAGACACCGACACCAGTCTGACTGACTGCGAACGCATGAGCAAGGCGTTGGAAAGCACCTTAGACGAACGGGAGTTAATCTCGGATACCTACGTTTTAGAAATTTCCAGTCCTGGAATCTCGCGGCAGCTCACCACAGACCGAGAATTTATTTCCTTCAAAGGGTTTCCCGCAGTCGTGGAGACCCTGGAACCCTATCAGGGGCAGACAGAGTGGAAAGGTAGACTGGTGAAGCGGGACGAGACTGCCGTTTACCTCAATCGCAAAGGTCGGGTAACGTCAATTCCGAGACCCCTCATCCATAAAGTTCAGCTCGTAGATCGAGAAGAATAAATACGGACGGATTCGCGTCAGCGAAAGCAGGTAGGTCCCTAGGAGATTGTGAGGAGATTGTTCAGAATCCTCATCCTGTTATTTCTGACTCTAAATAGAACAACGGAGGCAAGTATTATGGCAATGGTCAGCCTCCCCGGACTCCGGGAGATGATTGACAGTATCTCGGAAGAGCGTAATTTACCCAAACAAGCCGTGCAAGCGGCACTGAGGGAAGCGCTCTTGAAGGGATACGAGCGCTACAGGCGCACTATCAGTATGGAAAAAATCCATTTCGACGAGCACTTTTTTGACAACTTTGAAATCGAACTGGATATTGCCGAAGAGGGCTTTCGGGTCCTCTCTACAAAGACCATTGTGGAATTGGTCAGTAGTGGCGACCACGAGATTTCTCTAAAAGAGGTTCAGGAAGTCGCCGACGAAGCTCAACTGGGCGATACGGTTGTTTTGGACGTGACCCCAGACCAGCGAGAATTTGGTCGGATGGCTGCGATTCAGACCAAACAGGTGCTTCAGCAAAAGCTCCGGGATCAGCAGCGCAAGATAGTACAGGAAGAGTTTGAGGACTTAGAAGGTACTGTTTTGCAAGGGCGCGTGCTACGATTCGAGCGGCAATCGGTAGTTCTGGCCGTTAATAGTGGGTTTGGACAACCGGAAGTGGAAGCCGAACTGCCTAAACGGGAACAGTTACCGAATGATAATTATCGAGCCAACACCACACTCAAGGTTTACTTGAAAAAAGTGCGGGAAGGTCCGAGCCGAGGCCCACAATTATTGGTTTCTAGGGCCGATGCCGGATTAGTGGTTTATCTGTTTGCCAACGAAGTGCCCGAAATTGAGGATGAAGTGGTGCGGATTGTCGCCGTAGCGCGGGAAGCTAACCCTCCCTCCCGTCATGTTGGTCCCCGGACTAAAATTGCAGTGGATACCCTAGAACGGGATGTGGATCCCGTAGGAGCCTGTATTGGAGCGCGGGGATCGCGGATCCAAGTGGTGGTGAACGAATTACGAGGAGAAAAAATCGACGTAATCCGATGGTCACCGGATCCAGCTACCTATATCGCTAATGCTCTTAGCCCCGCTAAAGTGGATGAAGTGCGGTTAGTGAATCCCGAGGCAAGACAGGCGCACGTTCTGGTTCCCGAGGATCAATTGAGTTTGGCGATCGGTAAAGAAGGCCAGAACGTCCGACTGGCAGCACGATTGACCGGGTGGAAAATTGATATCAAGGATAGTGCTAAGTACGACTACGATTCCGCTATGGTTCGTTCTTCCTTCGAGGAAGAGGAAGACATGGAGGAGCCAGTAGACGAGCTAGAGGAACCTTCAACCGCCAGTTCTGTTAAAAGAACGGCTTAAATCCAGAATCTGGTGCTCGTAGGTCTGCAAAAACTGATACCGACCCCGGTGCGGCTTTCCTGTTCAAAGCTCCCGATCCAGGCTATCCTGTAGACCAGACTTTTTAAACCGGATTTAGGATAAGAGGCGGTTGCCTTGGCGGAGCATACCGGCTCACCCCTGAGCAAGTCCGCACTGGGAGAAGTCGAAGGGATAACTAGAAACCGGCTAGGGTGTCTGTGCCAGGGTTCAACTCCTACCTAAGAAAGCGTTGAGTCCAGCCATGGCTACAGACGCGACGGGGCGAAAGACCCCGATCTCATCTGAGCCGAGCTGATTCAAGCCGCTCAAAGGATAACCAGACCCCCTGTCATGGCATGAAACCAAACTACCGACGTTGTATTAGTTGCCGTAAAGTTGCACCCAAAGAAGCCTTCTGGCGTATCGTCAAACTCTACCCATCTGATCGGGTACAATTAGATACAGGGATGGGGCGTTCGGCTTACCTTTGTCCAGAAGCGTCTTGCCTGAAAACGGCACAAAAGAAAAATAGACTGGGGCGATCGCTTAAATCTGCTGTCCCCCCGGAACTGTACCCTATCCTATGGCAGCGGTTAGCGCTTATCTCTCAATCCGATAACCCGCCAGCAACATCAACCCAATAGCAACCCCAACTAGATTCCCAATACCGGAGTTATCCCTCTTCTTTGAACCCCAAACAACAACCCCACCATATAGACCTTAACATCCACAGTTCTATAGAAATTCGTGCAAGACTAGAACAGACGTGGCTTCGCCTTAACCGGCCAAGCACAGCGGCTGATGTGGGAGACGAGCGTGCGGATCTCTCAATATGCGGTTGTCCGTTGGTATCCCAGCCGGTCAACAACGCCCAAAAAGCCGATGCCATCAAACGGGTTCTGTCGGTCTCCCGGCGGTGATCGCAATAAAAGACCGGTTCGACCCTCTTCGATTCTAGAATTCAGCTTGGGAAAAACCTGAAAAACCAGTGTCAACAACCCAAGCATCCACAATCGAAGGGTGGTATCCGCCGTTCGGAGGTTTTATGAACAACGGAAAAGTGAGAATATACGAGTTATCCCGAGAATTGAATTTGGAAAACAAAGACATTTTGGCTGTTTGCGAACAACTGAACATACCAGTTAAAAGCCACAGTAGTACGATCTCAGAAGATGAGGCCCATCGCATAGAAAAATTCGTCCTGAGCCATCCAGAAAAAGCATCTGGAGCCGCCAAAACGAAAGAAAAACAAACGGCCTCAGAACTGGGAAACCCCTCAACCGCCAAGAAAAAACAGGAAATTTTGGAAATCCGAAAACAACCAACCCGCAATAATAACAATCAGCTTGGGACACAAGCCCTATTAGAAGACAGTGGCCCCCCAAGTGCAACTAGCTCATCCCAGCCGAATCAAAACAATCAGATGATGTTGAATCGACCTGTGCGTGGCAACGACAGCGATCCCAGTCTACCGGACTCCCAAAACCTAGAAGAGGACTTCACCGAGGACGAGGCTAATACCCCTCCCCTCGTAGAAGATCCCCGCCCCGATCTGGCCTCGGAACCCGAATGGGACGACCCAGACCCCAGTAAGATGCTCTCTGAAGAAGACTCCCAAGAGCTTCAATCTCCCCCCGTCAGACCGGTGCGCTCCTCTGGCAAAAAAAACGAAGCCGCTAAATTGGACCGGCCCGTACTCAAACCCCTGTCTAAAAAAGACGAGACTGCCTCCCCAGTGGCAGCGAAAACGTCTAGCCCCAGTAGTCCAGAAGTTTCTCGCGGCCCCAAGCCTGCGGCTCCGACGCGCTCAGCTCCCTCGGCTCCCTCAGCGCCCAGCCAGTCGGTCAATAAGGATGGCGATTCTCGTCGCGAAAGTCCCCAGGCCGGGGCTGCACCGAAGCCTAAACCCCCGACGGAACTGGTCCGTCCCCGTCGTTCTGGGGAAAGTGATACTGCTGTTGTCAAAGGCAAGGATTTAAGAGACCGCTCGTCCTCCGATGAGGACGTCTCCAACACAGAGACGGAATCCTTTGGTGAGGACGACTCCGAAACGCCTCGTCCTCAGCTAAAAACTCCCCCTCGTCCTCCCAAGCGGTTGAAAAAACGCAAGGACGAAGAAGAGGATATGCAAGACTTCCCCGAAAAAGCGGGTAAGGGAGTCACTAAGTCCAAGCGCCGAATCAAGCCTCTGGCGGATGAAGATGATGATGATTTTGAAAGCGATTTAAACGCTGACGAGTCCTCAGATACGGCTCTGAGCTTGTCGATCGCCCGTCCACCTAAACCCAAAACTGCCCCGGCTCCCCGGAGTAGCACTATCATCACGGCGCGTCAAACTAAAAAACCGAATACTTCTCGGGATTCATCGGGTAGTAGTAGCAGCAGTAAATCTCGGGGGCGTCGTCAAGAGAAAGTAGAGAAAAAAGAACGTCCTGAGCATATCGTGATCACTCAGGCGATGACCGTGCGAGAACTGGCGAATGCTTTGGCAGTTCCGGAAACCGATATCGTCAAAACCCTCTTCTTCAAAGGGATTGCGGTTAACATTACTCAAACTCTTGATATTCCCTCGGCCAAGATGGTGGCGGAAGAACTTGAGGTCACGGTTGAGATTGCTGTCGCTGAATCGGAAGCGAAAAAAGTCAGCGAAATGATCGATATCAGCGACCTGGAAAGCCTTCAAATTCGTCCTCCAGTCGTGACGATTATGGGCCACGTGGACCACGGGAAAACAACGCTTCTCGACTCCATCCGCAAAACGAAGGTCGCTCAAGGAGAAGCCGGTGGCATTACCCAACATATCGGGGCCTATCATGTCGATGTGGAACATAAGGGCAAAATGCACCAGGTGGTCTTCCTGGATACTCCAGGTCACGAAGCCTTTACCGCAATGCGAGCACGCGGAACCCGCGTGACGGATATTGCAGTTCTAGTGGTGGCCGCAGATGATGGCGTTCAACCCCAAACCATTGAAGCGATCAGCCATGCGAAAGCGGCTGAAGTGCCGATCGTGGTCGCTATCAATAAAATCGATAAGCCGGATTCAGATTTAAACCGCGTTAAGCAGGAATTGATGAATTACGGTCTGGTTCCCGAAGAATTCGGCGGCGATACTATTATGGTTCCCGTGAGTGCAATTCAGGGGCAGAACTTAGAGACCCTGCTAGAGATGATTATCTTGGTAGCAGAAATCGAAGAAATCTCGGCTAACCCCAATCGCGCTGCGAAAGGAACCGTGATTGAGGCCCATTTAGATAAGGCTCGCGGTCCAGTGGCAACCCTGCTGGTGCAAAATGGTACCCTCCGGATTGGGGATATTTTTGTCGCTGGCTCCACAATGGGTAAAGTCCGGGCAATGGTTGGCGATCGCGGCGATCGCGTGGAAGTCGCAACCCCTTCGTTTGCGGTGGAAGTCTTGGGTTTAAACGAGGTTCCCTCAGCTGGGGATGAGTTCGATGTCTTCTTGAATGAAAAAGACGCTCGGGCTGTTGCCGATGATCGCGCTGATGCCAATCGCGAAACTCGTCTCAATCAGGCACTCAACTCTCGTCGGGTGACCCTCAATAGCCTCAGCGCTCGCGCTCAGGAAGGTCAGCTCAAAGAACTCAACCTGATTTTGAAAGCTGACGTTCAAGGTTCGGTCGAAGCGATCCTGGGCTCGTTAAAACAACTGCCTCAAAATGAGGTGCAAGTTCGCGTCCTCTTGGCTGCTCCTGGAGAAGTCTCGGAAACAGACGTTGACCTGGCTGCTGCTTCTGATGCGGTCATTGTTGGGTTTAATACCACCTTCGCCAGTGGAGCCCGTCAGGCAGCGGACCGCGCTGGAGTCGATGTTCGCGAATACAACATCATCTATAACCTGCTAGATGATATCCAAGCGGCAATGGAAGGTCTACTGGATCCTGAATTGATTGAGGAACCCCTGGGTCAAGCGGAAGTCCGTGTTGTCTTCCAAATTGGTCGCGGTGCAGTTGCAGGCTGTTATGTCCTGTCCGGTAAAATGATCCGCAACTGTAAAGTCCGGGTCCATCGCAAGAGCGACGTCATCTACGAAGGTGCGCTCGACTCCCTCAAACGGGTTAAGGATGATGCCAAGGAAGTCAACAGTGGCTTTGAATGCGGTATCGGCATTGATAAATTTAGTACCTGGATCGAAGGCGACACCATCGAAGCTTATCGTATGGTCACCAAGCGCCGCACTCTTTCCCCAGCTTAACGGTGGGCGTAAAGTGTCCAAGCTCAAGGGTGGAGTGTAAAGGAGATTGCAACCGTTAACGATTTAAAGTTAACGGTTAGCCGGTCATTTGTCGTTAGCCATTTGTCCTCCTTTCATCTTCACCCTTCGTCCTTCATCTCTTCTCCTTCACCCTTCATCCCTCATCGTTGTTCATGGTCTCTTTTCGATCCGATCCCTATTTCTGGATTCATCTATCTGGTGTGGCGGCTGTCCCCCTGTTTCTGGAACTGACTTGGGTCGGTCTGTCCGTGGGTGACCCGCTCTTTTCGGGTGGTTTGGAACTGCTGTTGGTTGCGGCGATCGCCACTGTTCCCGTGTTGTGGATGCAGTTGACGCGCCCTTTCTATATTTTCAGTCTGCTGTTTGTGGCGATCGCCCCACAGTATCTCACGGAAGAACAACGACGGATCCTCGGCTTATTCCTGAGAACGCGGAACCGTTGGGTTTCTCTGTTAGTTCCAGTGGGATTACTAGCCCTTCTCTGGAATCTTTATCTCTGGTCACCCGTCGCTTCCGGGATCGCCGCTTACTTCCCGCAATTTCACTTTTTAGGACTGGCGATCTCAACGGTGGGCTTTTTCGGTGCTAATCTCTTTTTACAGGTTCCCGTCAGCGTCCTGACGGCGATACTTACCCCAGAATCCATCTTCGCGGCAACACCCCCCGTTCCTGTTGACCAACTTCCCCGAACCTTTACGATCCCCGGTTGGAAAGTCCAGAAAATTTTACCCCTACAACAAATTGGGGTCGAACTAACTCCCTCTCAACCGATTTCGGACCCCGTGCCACCCCCAGTCCTCTCGGTAGAAATAACTCCCCCTCAACCCATTTCAGAGGTAGTTACACCTTCCGTGGAATCTACTCTTACCCCAGAAAATCCCGAACTTTAACTTAGAAGGTTTCCTCGTTCCCAGATTAAGAAATCAAAGACTGGGATTTTGGCATTCTCGGTTGAGATCCAGGGTTTAAATTAATCAGATAACAATTCCAATTATTGTGATAATTCTTTAACGGAGTGCGAGCATCTTGCTCCCACTTCTTTATATCCCTAAAAAAATGTAGAGACGCACAATTTCGCGTCTCTACAAAGTGTTAAATGTTTAAAATTAGAAAAGGGTTCTTTAAGCGAAATTTCATTTTACCCCTTCTATTTAAAACGGTAACTTTTCCAGAAAACTAAGCTTATTGTAGACGCGCCTTAAACTAGCCACATCTACTTCTACAGTTTGTGCTGGGTAATTTTCAATTAATTCTACAACCGTAATTTCTCCATCTTCCGCTGCGGAGAGAACCAAAGAAGCACGCAGAGCCTGACCGCTTAACTCACCCGAAGGCGTCTGAATCATGTTCCCCATTTCATCCAACAGACGTTTACCCAGGCCATTATTCAGAGCCTGATCCAAAAATCGCGGACTCACAGAAATTGACCGGGTTAAATGATTGCGAACCTCATCAGGATTTTGCCTAGATAAACCCATATACGATCGCAAAGCGAAGGACATATCTCCACTGTCAGCAAATCTAGAGAGGTCATTTACAGCTACAGGTGCTCGGATCGGTCCATACTTGAGAATAATTTGTTCCGCAGCAATCGCGTTGTTTGGGGACAGCATGGCTTCCCCCACTGCCAATAAAGCTATTCCTAAAGTTCCAGACTGGATAAGCCGGCGTAAAACAGACAAGATGGATCGGCGCATTTTTACCTTTTAAATACATGAATTTACAAACTAGGGACGAGGAATCGATAGAAGAGGTTTCTGGCTGGGGAAAGGGCCTCGTCCTTAAGTTTTAATCCCCTAAAAATTCCTGGCCTTGCCTCAAAAAGGAAGTAAAGTTTCCCGCACAGGAGGAAGAATTGACGGTTTTATGGACAACTGCTGGATTTCCCTTTAGAGATAGTTTAAAACCCCAAACTGGACTATTTTTTAAATCGATATCCGATCGCGCCACAGAAAAACTATTCAGCAGTCTCCTAGATTAGCATTTTACGATGACGAGAGAGGGAGAAGTCCAGGGATTCCCCGGGCGATCGCACCTCTATAATTCCCCCATTCAAAAATCACCCTATCCATCCCGTTTAACCCCAGGTGCGAGGTCTAAGGATTTAATTTAATCCCCACTACGTTAACCCAACCCCCTCTGAGGTTAACCTAAATCTAACAACTTTGATGTTTTACCACCCTAGGACCCATGAAAAAATGATCAAGCGAATTTCTTCTCTCAAATTACAACCCGCCAGTTGGGGTAGGCAGATCCTGACTCTTCGATCCAGCCTTTCCCTGCTCACTGCTCTGCTTTTGAGTGCAGGAACAGTTTCTGTTCCAAAATCCTGGGCCAATTCAGCCCCGGGGATGCCAGGGTCCTCAAGAGTGCAGACTGCACAAACTCCGGCGAACGCTAGAGTGGTTTATGTTAATCCCGTGTTAGGAAGCGATCGCCCCGATGCAGGGACCACGGAAGGGGCCGCCTATCAGAGCATTTCTTACGCCCTCTCCCAAGCAACTGCGGGCACAGTAATTCAATTGGCACCCGGGAGTTACACCAAAGACACCGAAACTTTTCCCCTCACCCTCAAACCCGGGATTACTCTGCGCGGGGATGAAGCCAAAAAAGGCCAAAACGTGCGGATTATTGGCGGTGGCAGCTTTAGCAGTCCCACCTTTGCAGTTCAAAATGTGGCGATGGTAACCGCCAGGGATAGCATGATCGCCGGGGTCGGTGTAACTAACCCCAACACTCGCGGCACCGGCATCTGGATCGAATCGGGGGCGGCGACTATCCGCGATAGTACCTTCACCAGTAATCTGCGCGAGGGCATTTTCGTGACGGGAAATTCCACGCCCCTGATTGAAAATAACGTCTTTACCGAAAACGATGGGAATGGGATTTCTATTGCCCGTTCTGCTCAAGGGGAAATTCGGGGAAATATCTTTCAGAATACGGGTTTTGGCTTGGCGATCGGGGATTCCTCGGCCCCGATGGTGGTGGATAACCGGATTCTGCAAAATATTGATGGGGTGGTAGTGTCCAATTCGGCAAAACCCATATTTCGTAATAACGTGATTGAGAATAATCAACGGGATGGAATTGTGGTGATCGGGGATGCGTTGCCGGATTTAGGGACAGCCGAATCTGAGGGCAAAAATTACATCCGCAGTAATACCCGCTACGATCTTTATAATGCTACCCGCAACAATACGATTCTGGCCGTGGGTAATGATATTGATGGCAGCCGTATTTCTGGGGCGGTGGAGTTTGTGGCAACAACGGTAGCGGCGGGATTTCGGGATATTTCCGGTCACTGGGCGCAGCCTTATATTGAAGCGTTGGCAGCGAAAGGGGTGATTGCCGGATTTAACGATGGCACGTTTCGCCCCAATGATCCCGTTACCCGCGCGCAATTTGCGGCGATCGTCAATAAAGCCTTTACGGCGACGTCTACTCAGGCTTGTTCGGCATTTACAGACGTCCGAAGTAATTTTTGGGGCTTTGAAGCGATTCAAACCGCCTGCCGGGGTGGGTTTTTAACGGGATATCCCGGGAATCAGTTCCGCCCGGAAGAGCGAATTCCCCGGGTTCAGGTACTTGTGGCCCTAGCCAGTGGGTTGGGGTTGCGTTCTGAGAATAGGGGAGCGTTATCGGTATATTCGGATATGAATCGCATTCCGGATTGGGCGCAAACCGCAGTTGCTGGGGCCACGGAGCGTCGTTTGGTGGTCAATTACCCGATTCGCGATCGCCTCAATCCCACCCAAGAGGCAACCCGCGCCGATGTTGCCGCTTTCGTTTACCAAGCCCTCGTGAATGCGGGTCAAGCCGAAGCGATCGAGTCTCCCTATCTGGTTATGACGCCCTAGGTGGGTACAATACCAAAATTAAAATCTCATGATTGCTCCCAGGAGTAGGAAAGTGGGTCAGATCAACCCTTTATGGCTTTAGGCTATTAATTCTGGGTCTGATGCACCCTTACTCTTGGGGACTTTAAACATAAAGAAAGCGCCGTTTCTAAGATTGCAGAAGCGGGCGCTTTCTTTATATTTGAGGTGTTATGTTTAGGGTCTTTATATTGGCTGACCCCATTTGAATTTTATTGAGTTGATTATGACTGGAATTTTAGCTGAGCTTGGATTTCATTATTATTTCTTTAGATTTGTATCTACGGGACTGTTCCGAATTTATAAAAAACTGGTAATTATAAGATCCATTGCCCTTTAGAGATAGTCCTATTGAGATTGTTTTACCTCACCGGCCACTACCTGAAAAATTAGATCTTCTTATAGGGGGATCAGAAATATCAAAGATAAAACCCCCAGGGAACACCAATAGGGATAAGCGAGAAAAAGATTTTTGCAGAATAAATGGTCTCCACTCCGGAGTGATAAAAGCGCGATCGCAGTCCCGACCGGAGCGGAATAATCGAGGGTTCTAGGCGGCCTCAGTCTGACTTTTCTAGACGAAATAGCCACACCATTAAAGCTACAACCCCAATTTGTAGAGCAAAATTAGGGAGGGCTGCGCCCACGTCACGACCAGCTAATAGCTGCGCGAGAAACACAAAAGCACCAATACCTCCGGAGGCACCACAGACGGCGTAAACAAATTTCCGCAACCCTTTATAAGGAGCAGCAGCTTCGGCCCTTAACCGAGCGTATTTTTCCGGAGGTAGGGATTGTTTAGGAGAGGGTTTCGGTTGGACAGAACGAGGGCGGGTGGCATCAGAAGTGCTGGGGGATTCATTTGAGGGGTCCGGAGTTTGATTAGCCATAATCATCGAATCACCAAAAGATAGGGAGGAGGTGTGTCTTCCCATTATCCAGAACAATGGGGATCTCGGAACCCAGAAACGTGACTGGCCCCGACTCCTACCGCCCTCAGACTAGCGGGTGAAAACTTAGGTCCCTGGAGAATTTAGGCTTAGGGTTATCGGGGAGGGTAGATGAATCGGTAAGATGGGATCGATCGCCTAGCGTTTTCTAAAGCATCACTCTCCGATAAACCGAGCCTTCAACGGCTTAAGTCGTCGGAGTGGGATGATGAGGGTTGAGCGATCGCTCTGGCGTAGCCTGTGTAGTAACACGCAAGCATCTCTCGGTACAAGAATCGCTCGGGCGGTGTTTAACAAAACATTTATATTGAGGACATGGATATCGCATCAGAGAATGCTGCAACAATTGCTATCGTATTTGTCGCCCTAGTCATCTTAGGGTGGGGATATTATCGTGCTAAGGATTTCGGAAAACTCGGCATTTTAGCCTGGTTACAGTCCCTGGTGCTTATGGTCCCTTGGCTGTTGTTCTTCGGCCTATTCTCCGCCGGAATTTACCTTAACTTAGTCGGGATTCTGCTGTTAATCCTTGCCTCTTCAGGTTTGTACATCTACCTAGGTAGACAACTGCGGGCGGCGGGTCAGGATGAGGTCCTGCGAGAACGGGCCGCCAAACGGTTGCAGTCCTCTCAGCCGGACCCACCGGCTAACCCAGGGAATCAAGCTGTGAGTGGAGTTGAAGAACAACTCCGGACCCTACCCCCGGAATTTGTCAGAATTCCCGAAGAAGACCTTAAAAAGATTCAGGGGATTTTTGGCATCGATACCTTCTTTGCTACGGAAACCATTTCCTATCAAGAAGGCGCAATTTTTAGAGGAAACCTAAGAGGGGACCCGGATGAGGCTTACGATCGCCTATCTCAGACCCTGCAAGAACGGATGGGCGATCGCTATCGGCTATTTTTAGTCCCCAATCCGGACGAAAAACCCGTGGCGATCGTCTTACCAAGTACCTCCGATCCCAAACCCACCACCCGAGGACAAAAAATCCTAGCGGTTGTTTTATTCGTGGCAACCATTGCTACCAGTTTAGAAACCGCTGGATTATTCCTGGGGTTCGACTTTTTTACCAATGTCCAACGGTTTGGGGAAGTGCTACCCCTGACCCTGGGAATCTGGGCGGTGTTACTGTCCCATGAGTTCGCCCACCGATTTATAGCCCATAAAAATAACGTCCGTTTAAGCTGGCCGTTTTTCATCCCCACTTGGCAAATCGGTTCCTTTGGGGCTATCAATCGCTTTGAGACCCTTTTACCGAATCGAACTGTATTGTTTGATGTGGCCTTTGCTGGCCCCGCTGCCGGTGGATTGGTCTCCTTGACCCTGCTGATCGTCGGTTTAGTTCTCTCCCAAGAAGGCAGCTTATTCCAAATTCCGGCTGAGTTTTTCCAAGGTTCTGTGTTAGTCGGCACCTTAGCAAAAGTCGTACTGGGTGAGGCACTGAATCAACCCTTGGTGTCTGTACATCCAATGATGGTAATTGGTTGGCTAGGTTTGGTCATTACCGCAATTAACCTCCTGCCTGCGGGCCAGTTAGATGGGGGTCGGATTGTCCAGTCAGTGTATGGGCGAACCATTGCAGGACGGGCAACGATCGCCACAGCGATTGTCCTAGCGATCGCGGCCTTTTTCAACCCTCTGGCCTTGTATTGGGCGATCGTGATTCTGTTCTTACAACGGGGGTTGGAACGCCCTAGTTTGAACGAACTGAAAGAACCCGATGATGCCCGTGCAGCATTGGCTTTGTTGGTCTTATTTTTGACCATCGCTACCTTATTACCCCTAAGCTCAGCTTTGGCCGGTCGTTTGGGAATTGGCGGATAATAATAGAAGGAGAAAGCGCGAAAGAGGACCGAGAAAAATGCCTAACTTTCGCGCTTTCCTTTTCCTCTTTTACCCCCCTTTAACATCATGAGTGCTCGACCCCAGATCCTACTTGTTTTTGATACGACTAGCTTGTTAGCCGGTGATAGCAAGGCTTGGAAAGATTACAAACGGGTGGGGACTTGTTTCGTCCCCAAAGTCGTTTTTGAAGCCCTGCAACATTTCGCCGATCGCGCTGCCGAACCGGGACAGGAGAAGGTAGCGAAAGAGTTTATGGCATTTTGGCCCAAAAGTGGTTGGCAGCAAACTACCGCCACCGCCACCCATCGTAAATTAGAACCCGCAGAGGGTGCGTCAATTAGCCTTACTGCGCGGTTAAGTTTGGAGATTGCCTGCGCTGCCTATGGTGTGGCCCTAGAACGGGAGAATGCGATCGTGGTTTTTGTCTGCAATGGACAACCTCTTCTCAAACGGATCCATGCCTTACGGCAAAATAATCTGTGTGGGATTACCTCCTCGATGTTGTTGCAGTGGTCCCGGGCTCAGAAGGAACCGGAGGTGGTGACTCAGCAGTTAGAGAGATGGGAACAAAGCGATGATACATCGGGATTGAGCACTTCATCCAAAGCGCGATCGCCTTCAAAAGTCAGTCCTAAAAAAGCTGCCGTTCCCCGCAAATCTGCCGTCAAGCGTCCACCTGCCAAGCGATCGCAATCGATCCCTGTCTTTGAAGAGATAGTCGATGATTCGTCGTATCTCCAAAATCGCCGAGGTGGGTTTCAAGTCAAATCTAAAAAATCTAATATTTTCGCCCAACTGAGTTCCGCACTGGTGGCCTTAGCAATGGCAGCCTTCATGATCAGTGTAATTGGGTTTATGTGGAAAATGGCCTTTCCCGAAACCTTTAATCCCTTTTGGCAAAACCAAATTCAGCCCCAGTTAAAGAAATTACCTCCCATTCCCGGAGTTTCATAATCATCCGTCTGCAAAAAACCACCCATTAAAGAGTGCAGCTACACAGAAAAAGCCTGACTCCCCAGGCTCTTTTTTAAGATTAGAATTTTCTTACCGTTCGTAGTAACGACTTGCTGTCGTTATTCTTTATTCTGGGTTCGTAGTAGAGACGCCCAATTTGGCATCTCTACATTCGTTTTTTACGCTTTACCGCCACCCCTTTGTACATATAGCCCACAGTTTTTGGAATCTTAGGCGCATAAAAGCGATCGAGTTGCAAAATCTGAAACTGATTTTCTACTAAACTTTGAATCGGACGGTTCAGATGGCATCCGTCCCCTACTATTTTTTGCACAGGAGTGAGAAAATTTTGCCAACCTTGAATCTGCGGTTCATTACTCAATCCATGTTCGATAAAGAAGAATTTTCCTCCTGGTTTGAGAACTCGATTAATTTCGGCTAAAGCACGTTCCACTTGGGCAATACTGCACAAAGTCCAAGTGCTAACCACACTATCAAAAGTTTCATTTTTAAAGGGTAAATCTTCGCCACTGAGTATCCGGACCTCTACATCGATATCCGAGGATTCAATCCGGTTTTTGGCTAATTTATTCATCCCTGGATTAGGATCTACAGTGGTCAGCTTTTGCACAGTGTCGGGATAATAGGCCAAGTTTAATCCAGTCCCAAACCCAATTTCTAAAACCTTTCCGGATACATCCGATAAGACTTCTTTTCGATAGTGGGAGAGGCGCGGGTCTGACATGGTAATATCCATCAGTTTGGGGAGGATAACCCGTGAATAAAAATTTATCATTAATCCGAATCAGGTTTGGGTAAATTGGGAGATATTATAGGAAATTTTTATAGGGATTTTTAGGGTTAACGGGAGGAAATGAGCCAGCTAAAAGAGCGTACGATAAAAGGGGCGATTCCTGTCTTTTTACTATTTAAATTCAGAGACTGAGTAACTCCATTAATTTTGATAGTTTAAGAATTGACTAGAGATAAGGCTTTAATTAACTCTTCGACCCGAATAGGTTTAGTGATGTAATCATCCATGCCAGCCGCTAAACATATTTCCCGATCGCCTTGCATAGCATTGGCAGTCATGGCAACAATTCTCGGTTTATTCAAATGTAAACGGGTCGCATATTTTTCGCATATTTTACGGGTGGCTTCTAACCCATCCATTTCTGGCATTTGTATGTCCATCAGAACGACATCGTAGGACAACCTTTGTAAGGCTTCTAAGACTTCGAGTCCATTACTGGCGACATCGGCACGATATCCCATCCGGTTCAATATTCGCAAAGCAACTTTTTGATTGACGATATTATCTTCGGCTAATAAAATCCTTAAAGGAAGCCGTTTAGCCATTTCTCCATCAATAAAAGACCCCTTGGAACGCGGTACCGAATCATATTTAACCGGAGTTTGGGAGGAAATATCATCAAAAACTCGGACTAAAGTATTATAAAATTGAGACTGTTTGAGCGGTTTATTAATAAAAGCGGCAAATTTAACAAAAATTCCCTCCACTTCTAACTGTTCCGGTTTACCCATTGAGGTAAACATTACCAAAGGGAGGGATTGCCATTGGGGTTGGGTTTGAATCCTCGCACCCAGGGTTAATCCATCCATTTCGGGCATTTGCATATCCAAAATAGCGAGGTCAAAATGATTGCTTGCTTCTAAAATAGCTAAGGCTTCCGAACCCGATGCAGCGACGTGCGGAAACATTCCCCAATTCTGAGTTTGTTTGAGCAAGATTTGTTGATTGGTGGCGTTATCATCGACGATTAGGAGTTTTTTCCCCTTCAAAAGTGGCCGATCGCTGGGTTGATATTCTGGGGCATTGACGACCCCGGGGATGGAGTAAGCAATTAAGGTAAAATAGAAGGTAGAACCCACCCCTTCCTCGCTTTCAATCCACATTTTACCGCCCATTAATTCACTTAAGCGCTTGCAAATTGCCAGCCCGAGCCCGGTGCCGCCAAACTGACGAGTGGTAGAAGCATCGACTTGAGAAAAGGGTAAAAAGAGGCGATCGCGGCGATGGGCGGGGATGCCGATTCCGGTATCTCGAATGGCAAATTCAAACTCGTAAGCAAGGGCGGTGGAAAAATCCTTATGTAGCGGGTGTAATGGGGAGGGAATTTCTAAATTGGGGGGAACTAAATCAATGCTAGCTTCTGCTTCAGAAACTGAAGAGACAAGGGGGTTAGCCGTTACCGATACGACAATTTCGCCAGTTTGGATAAATTTGACAGAATTTCCAATTAAATTAACTAAAATTTGCCGTAGACGAGTGACATCGGAGATAATATGTTTCGGGGTAAAAGAGTCTAGCTGATACAGTAATTCTAATCCCTTTTCCGCAGTTTTTGGAGCGAATAAATCCAAAGCCTCTTCGATACAATTTTGTAAATTAAAGGGATGATTTTCCAGTTCTAGTTTGCCGGATTCAATTTTAGAAAAGTCGAGAATATCGTTAATAATGGTGAGCAAGGCATCGCCACTGGTGCGAATAGTATCAATATAATCCTGCTGTTCGTCGGTTAAATTCATGTCCAACAATAACCCAGTCATCCCAATGACTGCATTCATGGGGGTGCGGATTTCGTGACTCATGGTGGCGAGAAATTCGCTCTTGGCACGGTTGGCAACTTCAGCGGATTCTTGGGCTTGTTTTAAGGCTTGATTTTGCTCGGCGAGTTGCGATCGCGCTTGTCGTTCCCGATCAAGTAGTTCCGATTGAGCTATGGCAATACCGACTTGCACGGCTACGGCTTCTAGTAACTCAATTTCCTGGAATTCCCAATGCCGAAAGCGATCGCATTGATGTAAGCCAATTGTACCATTGGGTTCTCCTTGATAAGAGGTGCGAACCGCTAACAAGGATTTGATTTGAAATTGATGGCACAGGGGGATTACGTCCCGGAGCAAGGGTTCGATATTAATATCATCATAAGAGACGGCGCGATCGCGGGCAAAAACCTTTTGAAGGTAGGGATTGTCTTGCAACGAAATTTTGAAGGGCATCATTGATGGATACCCAGGTTCTAAATATTCGGCCACGCTATGGACCATTTCATCCTCTTGTATATAAGACAAAATTATACAGCGCTCAACGCCAAAGCCCCGCCCAATTAAATCGGTAGTGGTTTGTAAAATATGTTGGGTATCTAAACTTTGGCGGATTTCTCGGGTAATTTGCCCCAGTAATAACGTGCGTTGATATTCGGCACGGAATGCATTCTGAGCGGTATCGCGTTCGATTTCCCCCCCGATCCATTGCGCCATCAAGGTCACCAGTTGACGATCAACATCTTTAAAAGCGGTAGGGTGATCGAGGCGGGTGGAAAAGCTGAGGGTGCCGTACACTTCGGAGGCAACGAGAATCGGAGTGCCAATATAGGCTTGGAGTTTACGGATTTGATAGGCGGGATGCTTTTGCCAAACTTCGGATTGGGCAGCGCATTCGATACAGAGTGTAGACTGTTCTAAAATGGTATCAGCGTCATAAGTTTGACTTAAATTAAACGAATCTCCGGGGAAGAGTTTAAACAAGCTGTTGGACGGATAGCAGGCAGCGACAATTTCATAGCGATCGCCGTCAATCCGACCCAACATCCCAATCTCTAAATTAAATCGCTGACATCCCATTGCTAACATTCGCTCCAGCCGCTCTTGCAAGCTCAAATCCACTGATGCTTGCACCTCAATGAGCGATCGCAATGCCGCCTCACTTTCGCGCTGTTCTGCTTCGATGCGTTTGCGATCGCTGATGTCGCTGCCAATCCCCAAAAATCCGGTAATTTCCCCCCTAGCGTCGCACAATACCGAGATGGATAACAACACCGGAAACCGACTCCCATCTTTGCGGATGTAAGACCATTCGCCTTCGGCAGGTTTGCCGGGCTGTACTTTCGCTATAAACACATCAAACCCCGGCTCGATCTCAACGCCCAATTCTGCCGAAAGCTGTTGAGCTCGCTCGACTACTTCCAGGGGGTCATGTATAATTGCCGGACTCATTTTCCCGACCATTTCTTCAGCCGTATAACCTAACCATTGTTCAGCGGTGGCATTAAACGTATAAATAATCCCATCAATCCCCGTTGAGATAATCGTATAGTTGGCACTATCTAAAATCGCCTGTTGCAGGGTTGCAGTTTGTTGAAGTAGGTTCGGACTGGGCGGTTGCTCTCCACTGTCGCCCGAAACCGTTGGGGGAGGTTCCTCTGCCTCCGGGGGTTGCTGGAATTGCGCCTGATCCCCTAGAATCTCGGTGAAGTGACTCTCCTGAATCAAGGTCAGGGTTTTTCCCGTCAGGGGGTCGGGGATGTGGCGCAGGGCAACTGCGGGGGTTCTTAACTCCTGCATCCCTTGTAATTCCCCGCCACAGAGGGCGGCAATCTGAGGACTCACCCCCTCTACTAACAAAGCCAGACGTCCCTGGGAAATCTCAATCCCAGAACAGAGACAGGGAATCTGAATCGCTTTCCCCTGGGTATAAAATGTCCACTGTTCGATCGCCACTTCCCCGGATTTCAACCGTTGGCAATACCCCTTCAATCGACTCCGACTCGCCCCTAAAATCTCGCTAAAATTTCGCTGCCGCAGTTCTTCCAAACTCGCCGCACCCCAGAGTTGCAACGCTGATTCGTTAGCCCACCACATTTGCAACCGTTCGAGGTCAAACACCCAAACAGGCGATCGAAATAAGGAAGAGCAAGGGGGCAGAGTAGAGTTGGTCACGACAGTTTCAATGATTTCTTAGATATAGCGAGTCTAACTTAATTTTTAAGCAGCGAGACACTTCTAGCCCTTTCCCGACTACTCCAATTCATTTAAAGGCATAATCGCTATCGATCTATCACCTCATCCTTTAATGATTGGGCTGGCAAATCTTCACCAGGTCCACACCCTTTCCCCTCCGATGGAGAATCATCCCTAGACCCCCGGATAAATCGGAGAAACTCTTTACTTATGTTTTAGGGGGGAGAGATTGAGTGCAAGTTCCCAGGCAGTCTACCTGAGATTCTAAAAGTAACAACAAGGGGGTGATATCTTCAAAAACCCGGTCCTTCACCCGGCCCTCTATTTGGGCAGAAATCGCCCCTAGAGGCCGAGCGCCCATATTCCAGCTAGCTCCTTTAATCCGGTGAGCTTTTAACTCCACCGTGCTCCAATCCTGGCGATCGCAGGCTGATCGAATCACTTCAATATCCCCACGCAGGCTATCCACAAAGGCTCGCAACAGGCGCTCTTGCAATTCTAGTTTACCTCGGGAAATCTGCTGGAGACGGTCCCAATCAATGGGCGGTTCTTCCTTATTCCCCCGGGATAAATCATTGGCTAACAAAGACCCTGGCGGTTCTATGGAATCAGGAACGTTCACACTCTGGCTGAGACTGGCTTCAAGATGTTCGTGGTCCGAAGCCAGACTGGACTCGGGGCGTTGAATCGGTACAATCTGGGGAATCCAGCGATCGAGTGCCGCCTGTAATTGCTCCAGGAGAACAGGTTTGCTAATGTAGTCATCCATTCCCGCAGCTAGACACTTATCCCGATCGCTTTTCATCGCATGAGCCGTCAAAGCAATCACAATGGTATGACGATCGCTTCCTTCGCGCTGACGGAGTTCGCGGGTCACGTCATAGCCATCTTTCATCGGCATCTGACAATCCATAAACACGAGATCGTAATCATGGTGGCCCGTTAGGCGATCGAGGGCTTCAAAACCATTTTTGACACAATCGGCATCATAGCCCAACAAATTGAGTTGAGACAGAATTACTTGTTGATTGATCTCGTGATCTTCGGCGATTAAGATTTTAATCAAGGAGAGGCTGGGAGGGGCTAAGGGGAAGGCAGAACCGGAGAATGTTTCCCGATCAGAGCCTCGGGCGCGGCAACTGAGGTCCCCCTCAGGAGCTAAGACCCGCTGCAAGCTTTCTACAAACTGTGACCCGCGTAATGGCTTGATGATATAAGCACTCACCCACTGTTGGGCTAAGGCTTCAGCGATCGCCCGTTGATTAAACTGAGCCAGGGCGATCGTGCGGGTTGTCGCCAACTTTGGCTCCAATCGCAGGGCTTGTAATAGGGTCGAGTCACCGGCAAGCAAGTTTACACTGGCTAAGAGGGCATGATAGGGGTCTCCCGCCTCAGCCGCCCTTCGCAAGGCACTTAAGGCGCTGGGATCGTCCGTGGCTTGATCAACGGTAATTCCCCAGCGATCGGCAAAATGCTTTACAGACTGACGATGCATAGCGCTTTCATCGGCAACTAGCAGCTTGAGCGACTTAATCTTGAAGGGTGCGAGATGGGATTTCTCCTCGGAAATCCGATTCGGCTGTAGAGGCAAAGTGACGGTAAACCAAAAGGTAGAACCGTGATTCAATTCGCTCTCGACCCCAATCTGCCCCTGCATCAGTTCCACCAATTGTTTAGAGATGGCGAGTCCTAACCCAGTTCCCCCATACTTGCGGGTAGAGGAACTATCCACCTGTGAAAACGATTGAAACAACTTATTTTGGTCCTGGGGCAAAATCCCAATCCCCGTATCGGTTACTGCAAATCGCAGGGTCACGGTAGGTTGTGCCGTCGGGGACTGTAAATCTGGGCTTGAGTTGGAATCAAAGTCCGATACTGCCGTTACGGCGATCGCCACTTCCCCAACTTCCGTAAATTTAATCGCATTATTCACTAAATTTAGCAAAATCTGACGCAACCGCGCCGGATCCCCAAATAGATGTCGCGGAACATTGCGATCGATAAAAATTCCCAGATCAAGACCTTTTTCTTGGGCCGGAGCCACCATCAAATCTACCACGGATTCTATACATTCGTCCAACTCAAAATCAATCGGGCTAAGATGCATTTCTCGCGCTTCTAATTTAGAAAAGTCGAGAATATCGTTAATCACCGTTAATAAATGTTCGGCACTGGAAAAAATAGTTTGAGCGTAGTGTTTTTGTTGGGGGCTTAACTCCGTCGCTAGAAGCAACCCAGTCATCCCAATTACCCCATTCATCGGGGTCCGTATTTCGTGGCTCATACTCGCTAGAAACTCACTTTTGGCACGATTGGCGGCAACCGCTGCCTGTTTCATATCCGCTAAAATTGCGTTTTGTTTTGCCAGCTTTTCGGAGATGCGGGTTTGTTCTTCTAGTAGTTGGGCTTGGGAAAGGGCGATGCTAACTTGATTGGCAAGTTGTTGCAGCAGTTCAGTCTCGAATTGTGTCCACTGGCGCGGGGTCGAGCATTGATGGGCAATCAGCAACCCCCACAGTCGTTCCCGAAGCGGCTCTTCGGGAGCATCCCGTTGGAGTAATGGCACAACGAGATTAGCTTTGACCCCGATGCTTCTTAATAAATCAGCATAACAGGGATGAACCTGGGCCGATTCTACATCAGAAATGGCGTTGACTCGTCCCGATTTATACTGCTCTAAATAGGTTGTGGGAAAGCAGGTATCGTTAATCTGGCTTCCGAATAGAGGCTCACAGCTTTCGACAGCGGCTTCTTTGACCACTATCCCGCTTCCATCCGGCAACAGTTGAAAGACAATCGCTCGATCAGCGTGGAGAACTTGCCGCACTTCTTCCACGGTAGTTTGAAGAATTTCTCCAATATCTAAGGATTGACGAATTTTAATCGTCAATTCTGCAAAGAGTTGAGAGCGTTGGTTCTGTTTGATAATTTCCTCCTGGGCTTCTACCCAATCGGTAATGTCTTCAGAAATTCCCATGAGATATTGTGGGGTGTTAGTTTCATCGAAAATGGGGACTTTTCGGGTATGGAGTAGTCTCATCCCTTGGTGTGGCGTTTGAACGATTTCTAAAGGAATATCTGCCATTTGTTTTGCCAAGAGCGCTTGCTGATCGCTTTGAGTAAAAAAATCGGCTTCTTCTGGATTAAATAAGTCATAGTTGGTTTGCCCTAAAACTTGATCTTGGGAGTAGCCAAACTGCTGTTCGCTGGCTTTATTCCACCGAATAAATTCGAGGGTTTTCGCGTCTTTGATAAACAAGCCGAGGGGCATATTTTCAATTATGGAGTTTAAAAAATTTTTTGTTTTTGATAATTCCGCTTCAACTTCCTTGCGTTGGGTGATATCGAAAAGCACTCCACAGAAGGGGTCGGGTAGAAAAGAAAGATTAGGGGGAGGGGGTAAATGGGGAAGAAGAGGGAGATTCCGCTTAACAATACTGCGGGGCGAATGGAACAGGGGGGTGATTTCTGGGCGATCGCTGAGGTCCTCGGGAGTCAGGGTTTTTAGAGGGGCGTTCATCCTGGGTTTCCGGAAGATGGAGAGGGCGATTAAGCTAACAACGATCAGGTTGCCGATCGCCAGGGCGATCGCCAGGGATTCTCGATGGACGAGGAAGAAGGAGGACCCGATTCCAGCCCTATCTAAGATGCTAAGGAGGATTAGGCCCACGGATGGGGCGATAGCGATGCTCCCGAGGACCTGTTTCTTGTTCACTATTCCCTCGTTCCCCCGCTTAATTTCTGCTATATTTTGCTTCATAACTTCACCATTGCTAACCCACATTCCCACCCCCGAGGCGATCTCCATCACCCGCAGGGACAAGCATTATCCTAACTCCACCGCCAAGGGATTGGTTCCTCAATAATGGGGGGTATGATCCAGTACATTCCCGCGATCGTACCGTCGCAATTGTCACACCCTCTCCCCTGCGAACCCCCATCCGTAAATGCACTATTGTAAGGATCTTAGCTGCCGGTTAACACCCTCTCCCGTGAGGGAGCTATTACTTTTCCCTGGCACACATTCATCACTTTGACAGTTCCTCCATTTCACAGAGCACTGGCGGATAGACTCCATTTAGCCCTCTTTTGATTCCGGCTACTTTACCTTTAAATATTAATACCTGTTGACCCTCTTTTTACTTTATTACTCCTTTTTGTCGAAGATTTATTTTCGATACAAAGTTTTAATCTATCTTTAGGGAGATGACATTCAAAAAAATCTTTACTAATGTCTTTTTTTTATAAGATTTAACCCTAATTTTAGACCCTGCATCATGGGTTCAAATATCCAATAAATGGTAAGTTATTATTTTAGTTTTTAGCTCCACTGATTTATAAAAGTTATTTAAGAGTTATTTATCCTAAAATCTTAAAAAGTGATGTAGATAACAGCTATTTTTCACAAAGGCTGTTATGCCCGTATTGTCCCTTCCGTTAGAAATGGATTGAGTTGAGCTCAGTTCCCCAAAATTTCCCTTTCTCCCGGGCAGAATCTTCCCCAACCTCATCTTACCTGCTTCTAAAAATCCCGTCTTGAACCCTAAATTTATACCCCTGGCTCCCCCTAGCTTGAGGGGGACCTCTTCCCCCTTAGGTCAGAAGTCTAGTCAAGGAAAACCCCTCGGCGATCGCCCTTCATTTTTCCGAGTTTTTATTATAATCTACCCGCCGCATTCTCAGTTGAATATCTTCCAGTAACTTCCGATTAACCGCTAATAAATCAGCAACCAAGCCCAAAATAATCAACTGAACACCAATCAGAATTAAAATAGCCGCTAAAATCAAACTCGGAAGCCGGGTCCGGTCAGTCCCCACTAAAAAAAAGCCTAACCATCGAATTCCCAAGGCAACGCCTAAGCCCAGGGGAAAACTCCCCAGAATCAGGAAGAATCGCAAGGGTTTATAGGTCATGAAAATTCTAAAAATAGTAAAAATAGAACGTTTGATATAACTGGGAATACTCTTAACTAATCGAGAGGGTCGTAGCTCGCCATTCGTTCGGATGGGGACTGAAGTAATCCCCATTCCTTTCTGTCCTGCTTGAATAATTGTTTCTAACGTATAGGTATATTGATTAAAGACATTTAACTGCATCGCCGCTTCACGACTAAAAGCCCGAAATCCGCTAGGAGCATCGGGTATTCTCGTATTACTAGCTAGACGCACGACCCAACTGCCCAGCCGTTGCAATAATTTTTTGGTCGGGGAAAAATGCTCGATATCTTGAATCGGACGCGCACCGATGACAATTTCCGCATTTCCTAAGAGAATCGGTTGAATCAAAGTGGGGATATCTTCAGCACAATATTGATTGTCAGCATCGGTATTTACAATAATATCCGCTCCGGCTTTGAGAGAGCCTTCCAACCCCGCCATAAATGCTTTTGCCAACCCTTGATTCTTACTAAGACGAACAATATGTTCAACGCCACAAGATTTGGCAACTTCAACGGTGCGATCGCGACTGCCATCGTCAATCACCAACCACTCAATTTTATCAATACCCGGTAGCTGACGGGGGAGTTGGCTGAGGGTAAGTCCCAGAGTCCGTTCTTCGTTATAACAGGGAATTTGAATGATTAATTTTATCATAGAACCCTTTAGAGTTTAGCGCTTAGATTTTAGCGTTTAGATGCCCGATCTGGATGAAGAAATTGGGGGAGTACGGGAAAAAGTAGCTCTCGTATCCTGGCGATCGCACTGCTGCGAGCAATTGGCGCGATTAGCGCCGGGTCCTGGGGGACAGTCGGGAAGCCTCACGAAGCCAGGTTACTTCGCTTGAGCCAAGTAACCCACAAAAAGGAGGGATAGACTTCTCCCCTCCTCGGGATCTTCCCAATCTGCTATGATTAAAACGGCTTGAAACTCAAGTACCAAACCATACACCCGCTCACTGCAACAGACAGATTATGCCGCTCTATACTTATTTCTGTCCTAGTACCAATCAAAAACTGGACGTAACTCACTCCATTAAAGATAAAGCGCAAACTTGGGGAGAATTATGTCAGTTGGCAAACCTCGAACCCGGTGAGACGCCTCTATCTACGCCGGTGCGTCGTCTGATCAGCGCCCCTGCGGTGATGTTCCCCACCGGCAACAGCGAACTCAAAAGCAACGGGTTCAGCAAGTTGGTGAAGCGGGAAGATGGGGTTTATGAAAATGTAACGGCAACCGATGGAGAAAGCCGGATTGTTCGACCCGGCGATCGCAGCACTTATCCGGATTTAAAGAAGAAAATACCCGATTAAAGTAGTATAATCATAGATCCCTTAACTTTGAGTACCTAAAAGCTGAGTTTAAATGATTCAGCTCTAGTTTTTAATGGCGATTTTTAAGGGGTATTTTTAATGGCGATCGCCGTAAACTCCCCTCTAGCATCACGAGTAGATAAAGATTGCCCTAAAATTTGCAGCCTAAAGCAATTATTTCAAAATCAGCTTTTTTTGTAAATCCAGCCATTTGATAAAATTTGACCTATATTTAAGAACAAGTACAAAGTCATAGAGTCTTTGTATTCCGGGGCCTTATTGTATATCGGAAACAACTCATGCGTGTCTTACTTTTATATCCACTTTTTCCCAAAAGTTTCTGGTCCTTTGAAAAAGCCTTAGCTTTAGTCGATCGCAAAGCCCTACTGCCGCCCCTGTGTTTGATCACCGTGGCTGCATTATTACCTCAGGAATGGGAATACAAACTGGCTGATCGCAATATTCGCCATATCACAGAGGAAGAATGGGAGTGGGCGGATTTGGTGATTTTATCCGCCATGATCGTTCAACAAGAAGATTTTCTGGCCCTGATTCGAGAAGCTAAACAACGCGGGAAACAGGTCGCTGTGGGTGGCCCTTATGTTACCTCTATACCGGATGAGGCAAAAGCAGCCGGTGCCGATTATCTCATTGTAGACGAAGGGGAAATCACCCTGCCGATGTTTGTTGAAGCCTTAGAACGGGGGGAAAAAACCGGCACTTTTAGCGCTGATGGGGAAAAAGCAGACGTCACTCAAACACCGATCCCCCGCTTTGATTTATTGGATCGGTATGCTTATGATACGATGGCGATCCAGTTTTCGCGGGGTTGTCCTTTTCAATGTGAATTCTGCGATATTATTGTTCTCTACGGACGTAAATCTCGCACTAAAAACCCTGCCCAAATATTAGCAGAACTCGATCGCATCTTGGAATTGGGGTTCACTCAAGCGGTTTTTCTTGTAGATGACAACTTTATTGGCAATAAGCGCAACGTTAAACTATTGCTTAAAGAGTTAAAAGCATGGCAAGAAAAAAATCACTATCCTTTCCGCTTAATTACCGAAGCCTCGGTAGATTTGGCCCAAGATGCAGAATTGCTAGACATGATGGTGGATTGCAATTTCTATGTGGTCTTTTTAGGAATTGAAACCCCCGATGAAGAAAGTTTAACCCTCACTAAAAAGTTTCAAAATACCCGAGATTCCCTCAGTGATTCAGTCCAAGCCATTACCAAAGCGGGAATGCGCGTGATGGCCGGATTTATTATTGGCTTTGATGGAGAAAAACCGGGGGCAGGCGATCGCATCGTCCAGTTTGTGGAAAACACCTCGATTCCAATGGCAATGTTCAGTATGTTGCAAGCCCTTCCCAATACGGCCCTCTGGCATCGGTTACAGAAAGAAGGGCGATTAAATACTGAAATTGCCAACGGTAACCAAACTACTTTAATGAATTTTATTCCCACCCGCCCCCTGGAAGAAATTGCCCGAGAATATATAGATGGATTTTGGAAACTGTACGATGCTCAACCTTATTTAGACCGCACTTATCGTCATTTTATGATGATGGGAAAACCCCGCAATCCAGTCCCCCGGCGTCGCATGAACTGGCCTACTGTTCGGGCATTTTTCACCATTTGCTGGCGGCAAGGAATGGTTCGTTCAACCCGTGGGAAATTTTGGATTTATTTGTTTAATATTCTCCGTCACAATCCCGGAGTAGTGGATCATTATTTAGCGGTGTGCGGACTCTTTGAACACTTTGGCGAATATCGGACCATTGTGCGAGACCAAATTGAAAGTCAACTGGCTGAATATTTAGCCTTACAACAAGAGAGTGAAGCCTATAAAGCTGACCGAGAAGAGTCCGTGTTGGCTTAATTACAAAGTGTCAAATGGGGTGCGTGATAGCTGAACGCACCCGAAATTTTTATCCATCTTTCCGATTAGCGATCGCTTGGATTAAGCTGAAGCATTGCCCAAGTCGTATAAGTACCAATTGGACTCCAAATCATATAAGGGATTAATAACACGACTGCCCACATTGAAATCGGCCAAACACTCAATGCTAACAAATAACTGAGTAAGGCTCCGGTCCCGCCAATAATCGTCCCCACCATCAGGCTTTTAAGTTTGCACATTACCGGGGTATAAGAAATGGTAACTATTTCCAGAATCAAATAAAACGCCATTAAAACCCAGGTCAGTTTACTGCCTGGATCCGCTTCCCAAACCAGATAAGCGGACCAACCGGCACAAATAAAAATTACACTCCAAATAATCGGAATTGCCCGTTCAAAGGTCAACCATCGCGGACGCTGCAAGCGATTAAACCAGCTAATATCCGCCCCAGTCAAAGCACTACCCAGACCCGCTACCAATGTGCCGACGACTGCTATAACGATCCAAGATTTTATCATACCTCTACCCCCTCCATTTCGGTTTATATTTTCTTCTTTAGTATATCCTTAATTTGGGGGGTTTAGTCAATAATTGCTGTTGTTTCAATCAAGAAATTGCTTCGGTGGTTACTCCGAATTGGAGAAATTACCCGAGGGAGTACATCCAGCCATCTCGGGCGCAAATTCTGATAATACCGTCCCAGACAATTGGGGTGGATTCAAAGGAAATACCGGGTAAAAAATGTTCCGCTTTTTCCACCGTTAAACGATAAAATTGGCCTTTTTGATTAGGAACAGCGTTAGGGCGATCGCCTTCTGTTTCTTCAAAGTGTAAATTAAATAAATACACTCCATTATATCCAGCCGCGATCAGTTTATTGCCATCGGTAAAAATCGGAGTAGAAATAGAACCTCCAATATTAGTTTGAAATAAAATCAAGGGCGTGTCATAGTCTTTTTTGAGCCAAGGTCCTTTAACTTTTTGTCCCGTTACTTGAGTTTGTGACCCGATATAAAAGTTACCATCAATGGCACTGGTGGCAAACAAGGGGGGAAATTCTCCGTCCGGGTTATATTCATCATTGAGGGCTGTTGACCCCACAATCCCTCCTCGCCAGCCGCTAAAGTTGCGATTATCCGTGGGGAAAAACCAGTCTATAGCGTTCTCTTCAGGTTGGGTTGGATTAAGTTTAAATACGCCCCCTTTACCCGGAATATATTGTTTTTCAATGGCACAAAAAAGTTTTTTATCTTTGGAAATCACCACGCTGCCATCAATATCAGACCCGGTAAAAAAATTCCAGACAATTTCTCGGCTTTCTAAATTAATGCCATAAATATGACCGGAACCGGCCGCTATAAATATGGTATTATCGAGTCGGGCGGGGGAAGATTCGGTGACGATATTGCCCCCCTGACGGAGACTATCTCGGCTTTCATAAAGTTGAACTTCAGCTAAAATTTCCGGTTGGCGAATGCCAGATTTGAGGGTAGCAGCATTGGTGGTACTATTCAAAAAATAACCAATGCTATTTTCTCCGGCATTGAATAAGACGCCGTTGCCTAAATCCAAGGCGCTGCTATCGTTATCTCGGCTATAACTGGCGGTTTTTCTAATATCTAGTTTCCAGAGTTCTTTCCCTGTTCTAAAGGAAATGGCGCGAAAGCTGGGGATAGGACCGGAGGAGGTGAGGGAATTATGAATTCCTAAACGACTCCCTTGTAAGACAACAAGGCGATTCTCTTCGGTGGCATTTTCATCGATATAAATACTGCTGCTTCCTTTAAGGACATCATCAAACTGATAAGTCCAAACCACTTGGTGAGTTTCAATATCAATTTTTCTTAAACTGTGGTTGTATGCACCAATGGTTAAATAAATTTTGCCTCCGTCTCGGGTTAGGGTGGGTTGTCCCGTCCATCCGGCACCACTCCAGGTTTTCCAGATGCCGACTCGGGTTTTGCCGGTTCCCAGAGCAAATTTATCGAGGAGATTTAACCCTCGGGGAATCCCTCTGCCATAAAATCGGCGTTGGTCATTTCCGAGAAAGGTAGGGATTAATAATTCCGTATCTGGGGACAGTCCGGCGATCGCCTGGTTGACGGTTTCGGTAACCCTGGGTAACAGATTTTTGGGAGGTTGGTTCGGGGTTTTACCTCCACATCCTTGTAGAACGGTCGGCCCCAAAGAACCCATTAAAAATAGAAGCGCGTTTTTGTTGAAGGTTCGCCGGTTAAAAGTCATGGGTAAAAAACCTAAAAAATTAGGAAATGGGGACCGATCGCCTCAGGATGGACAAATTAGCAGGACCTTATCTGATAGCATCGGAGGCGATCGCTTACAGTGAACAGTCAGTTAAAAGACTTTTTTTTGGGGTTAAAATTGAGAATGACGATATCATCCTACCGGAAACTGCAATGAAACTGTTAGGGGCGATGGAACTGTTGAGGTCTAGCAACGTCTACAAATTCTATATTGTGAGTCAATAGACCGCATGGAAAAATTACAATGAAACTCCCCCAGCCCCTTTTATTAAATGGCTTTCGTGGACAGAGGTTCTCTGATAGAAGAAAACTTTGGCAAGACGGGGGGAGTTCGGAAATTATGCAATGGGTCTAATATTTTGATTGAATACCACGAGTGTTAAAGGGATGAAAGCACAGAGGTTATTATTGAGTATTGTCACTGCTGGGGCGATCGCCATGAATGGTCTGGTCACGCCTCCATTACCTACCGTTGCCGCCGAATTTAGTGCGGACGAACAAAGTAGTATCAATGTTTACCAACAGGCAAGTCCTTCGGTGGTGACGATCCGCATTGGCCGCAGTGGTGGATCCGGGAGTATCATCAGTGCCGATGGCCTAGTCTTAACGAATGATCACGTCGTGGGGTCGGCGCGTAATGGGCGCGTGGAGGTGGTCACCAGTACGGGGCAGACTTACATCGGCGACGTGATTGCCAGCGATCGCCGCAATGATTTAGCCTTAGTGCGACTCCAAACCAGCGATCGCTTGCCCGCGTTACGGTTGGCAAGTCGAGAGGGGATTCAAATCGGCCAGCGTGTCTATGCGATCGGTAGCCCGTTTGGACTCTCCGGAACCTTTACCACAGGTATTCTCAGCCGGATTGCCGAAAATGGGGATTTACAAACCGATGCCGCCATCAATCCGGGTAATTCCGGCGGCCCTTTGCTTAATTCTAATGGAGAACTGATTGGGGTCAATAAGGCAATTTTAAGCGCGGGTCGAGGGGGAAATATTGGGATTGGGTTTGCTACGAGTGCCACTGTTGCCCAGGATTTCATCGCCTCAAATCGCTCCCGGACCGTGGCCCAGGGGACTTCTAGGACGCCCTCTCCCTCGTCATCTGGCTCAACTTCTCCCCCGCCACGGTTAGGGGTAGAGGTGAATTCGGGATTAGTGATTCAGTCTGTGGAACGCGGTTCAGTGGCGGCGCAAATTGGCTTGCGGTCCGGCGATCGCTTGGTAGGGGTGAATGGGACCCGTTTGCAGCGAATTGAACAACTGCTGGCGTTTTTAAATACCCGTCCGGATTCGGCAGTGTTTACCATCAGTCGAGGACGGCGCGTCGCCAATGTGCAGGTAAATTTTTAAGCCGCAGTCGCCGGGGTTCTTCCGAAATGCGATCGTCACAATACTTTGGGTTCAATTAACAAAACCCCAGCAAAATAATGTTGGGGTTTTGTTGGGGTATTTTAAGGTGAGGAGATGAGCCGGGATTTTTCCCCCTCCGAGAAAACTATTTTAGAAGTAGCGGACAATCAGGGGAACTAAGGCTTCCATGGTTTCTCCCGTCACGAGATCGCGGACTCGGGCTTGACGGAAAGCGGTGCGTCCCGTGTAGGAGAAAATGCTTCGTGAACTCATCTCTCCAATTAATTCGACTAATTCATAGCGGCCATCAGAACTGCTGTCTGTGGTCATGATACTCCCACGAGAGGCGCGACCCCCAGTGCGATCGAGAATCACTGGTAAAGAGCGAATCACGGGGTAGGCTATACCTTCATAGGTTAAGACTTTTTCTGTAAAAGCCTGGAAGGGTCTTTGAGCCGATGCAGCTTGAGGGAAGCTGAAACCAGCCGCTAGGGCCAGTCCGATCCCGAATAAAGCGCCTTGAATCTTGACCGAATTTCTCATGGATTTTAAGGGTAAAGGATAGACGAATAATTACAAAATAATCCTTATTTGGCATTTAGCCAAATATCTAGGGCTCTTTTCCCGTGGATTGACCCCCAGAGGATCCGGAAAGTTCCGACAGCTTGATTGGCGGGGTTTTCACTGGGGGCACTGACCTGCTTCGGGAAGAAAGTTGGGGGTTTTTTTGGATGCGCGGCGATCGCCCTCCCCCAAACCCCGCCAAATTATCAAGAAATATTGACTTACCCTTCTGTCCAGAAACCAGCCCAGAAGCTCACTCGCTGGTTTCTCAGGTGCCCAGGGCGAACGGATTATGGGACAGATTGCCAATTTTCATTATCAATCAGACTCGGGCGTTCTGCACGATTGGGAAACATTTCCCCGAAACCCCGTTCCCGCTGAACCGGCGTTTCGTCAGACCAATTCCACATACTTTCATAGAAAAAGAATGAAACTCCCGCAAACCCTTTTTCCCGAACGACCTCTACCTGTTCTTGAATTTGACTCATCGGAATCGGACGACCTTTTAACCCACTTAAAATTCCAATCCCCACGGGAATATTTCGCCGTGCAGCTTGCACTTCAGGCCGGTCTAATTCTTCGATAAAGACATTAATATCATTCCGATAGAGTTGTAAGACAATTTCCTCCACTAATCCCCGTCTTTCCCAGGTTGCCCAATCCGCTAGATAATATTCATAAGAAAACTCTTGGGGATTGGGAGATAAACTAACGATCGCCTTGGGTCTTTTTGCTTTAATTTCTCGGAACAGCCTTGCCTTAAATTCCGTGATTTTATCCGCCCGCCAGCGCAACCAAGCCGGATCTTTGGGGTCTAGCGGGGGGGAATTGCCGTTATGTTCTTTTTTGTAGAGGGTTACGGTATAATCATCATAACCATATTCTGAAGGTAACCCTAAATGGTCATCCAGTTGGATGCCATCCACTTCATAATTAGTAACCATTTCTACAATTAAATCGATGATGAACTGTTGGACTTCGGGATGGAAGGGATTAAGCCAAACCCGAGGATGTTCTCCTTCCATATTAATTTCGGTCCCATCACTGCGCTCAGTAATCCAGTGGGGATGACGGCGAGCTAGTTCTGATTCTGCGGGGGCCATAAAGCCAAATTCAAACCAAGGAATCACCCGCAATCCATTTTTTTTACCTTCTGCGATCGCCTCTTTGAGCATATCTCGTCCTTGTCCAAGATTGGGGTCAAGGTTGGGATCAAGGGGAGTGACTAGACGCATCGATTGTCCCGTCGCTCGTTCCGCAACTTTACTTGGATATAAGGTATATCCCCAATTCCAAACTGTGGGATAAACCGTGTTAAAATTAAGTTCAGCAAGTCGTTTCATTGCCCGTTCTAAGTTGCTTCGGGAAAAGAGAACATCGCTATCAATATTCGTTAACCACACCCCCCGAATTTCTGAATTGGGGATAGGAATTGGCGCAGTAGCAACATACTGGGAGGGGAGGGGAGAAGTCCGCCCCATCAGGGTTTGACAGAGAAAAGCCGAGACATCTGCACGAGTTGCCGCCCGATCGCTCTCCAAACGGCGCAGATTAGGGTAATTAACAATTAGACGTTTTTCAGTTGCTGCCGCAATCGCCCTGCGTGCATAATTAGGAATCTGTGCCGCATCATCAAACATCTGAGATAGCACCTCCTCCGGTTGCCGTAGCGGGGAATAATTCAATCCACTCACTAAACTCACCCATGCCTGAACCCGAGGGATATTTTCAGTCGGATTAAAGCGATTTCCCGGATATCCTGACAAAAACCCCCGTTGATAAGCCGTGCGAATCGCAGGAGTTGCCCAATAATTGCTAGGAACATCCGTAAAAGCAACTGCATCCCGTCCTGCCGCAGCATTAGGAAATGCAACATCCAACATCGTCGCAAATTCTGCTCTTGTCACCGGCGCATTCGGACGAAATGTACCGTCTTGATACCCATTAATAATCCGCCGAGTTTTCAACGTTTCAATGCAAGATTGCGCCCAATATCCTTGTACATCCCTAAAAGAGGATTGTCCCTTTGCCGGTAGAGTTACCCCAGGAATCAGAGAGAGACTCAGCAGAAATACCGGGAGAAATTGCTTGTGATGGAACTGAAACATAGGTAGAAAGTCCTGAACAGTTAAAACAGAGGAATCGGGGACTAATTGCCACAGGAGAATCCCATCTAACCATAGTCCTGTCACTATTAGACACCACATTAGAACAGATTTCGGGATTCACCCCTTCCCATAAACCCCAATCCCAGTTAGTAGTAATGACTTTAGTCGTTCTCCCCAAGGGTTGCAAAAACCAGGGGGACTTTCCAGGTCCCTCCCTTTATTTAAGCGGGGCTAGGGGGAGCGAATAGACGTATTTCATGAATGGGAAAATTGCTATAGTTTTATAGGGTAACGGGCTTGAGTTTAGATTCAATAATTAGAGTCAATAAAAGGCATCCGGGGGTAAATTTATTCTAAATGTGAGAATAAGATGCCTTAAAATAACAAAAGGTAGGCAATGCCTACCTTTTAAATCTACTATATCCGTTTGCAGGGACTTTTTTAGGGGTTTGATAAAGGATAATCAGGGACAATAACAACCAACCGGCGGGGATTTGAACCCCCAGCGGTTGTGACCCTTTGGAAAAATGTCTGAAGAGAAGGTGGATTTATAACAAACCATCCAGTTCTAATTCTTCGATGGTTTGTAGTCCGCGTGGATCTCCGACTCTTAATAATGAGGCTTTGGCATCTTCCCGAACGCCCATGTCTTCGTCTTCTTCTAGGACTTCAATAAGGGAATCGATCGCACCGGCATAGACTACATTAGAAGGGAGTTCGCGACACAGTTGCCCGATCGCCCAGGCACAGTTACTTCGGACTGCGGCTATGGGATCGGTTCGTAGGCTGAAGATGAGGGGGGGAATGGCACAAATGACTAGATCGAAGCCGACGCTAGCCAGTTGACCCAAGGAACTGGCGGCCCACAAGCGGACAGCGGAAATATCAGTTTTGAGGGCATCCAGGAGAGGGTCGAGGGCGCGGCGATCGCCACAATTTCCCAATGCCCAAACCACACCCTTTCTAACGTAGCCGTTCCAATCCAACTTCAGCCGGTCAATTAGGGGTTCGACGGCATCGGGACTGGTATTGCGTCCGAGGGCGTAGGCGGAACTGACCCGAACTAGGGGACAAGGGTCGCTTAACAGATGGATCAGGTGAGGGATGGCGCGTTCATCCTGGATTTCACAGAATGCCCGCGTCGCGATCATTCGCTGTTCGGGAACAGATGACACTAACAATAGCAACATTTTCTCGGGATCCGGCTTGGGGGCGGGTGCCTCATCCAAATGATCCAGAGGGCTTTCTAGGTCATCATTGAGATTAAGTGCGCTCAGGTCACGGTCGTACATAACCGTATTTTACCATAAATGTCATTTATCCTTAACAGGTAAGGAACAGGGAGACCGGAACTTAAGGACCGTTTCTTTAAGGGGATGAATTCGGGGGAAGGATTTAAGGGATGGCACTGGAGGATCCGCTAGAGGAGTGAGTCTCCTGAACCCGGTTTTTGCAAGAAGGGGTTTTTTATGGAGGGGCCTATTTAAAGCTCTTTTTTTTTGGTTAGGGTTAGGGTCAATCAATCTGGTTCTACACCACCCCCAAAATTCGTACAAAAAATAGAGGCACCCTAGTGCCTCTATGGATTGCTAGTTGGAACTATCTAGCCCAAACTGCAATTTTTTATAACTCGATGGTTAATCTAATCAATGGAATCGGCTGTTTTTTCTAAGGCTTTACCGGAACGATTAAGGTCCTGCTTAACTTTAGACTTAACAGCGCCGGAGGCATTTTCAGCGGTGTTTTGAGCGCGATCGCTGAGCTTGTCTGCTTTCCGGCCTGCGGTTTTAGCGCCTTCCTTAATCGTTTCGCGGCCATTTTCCAATGCAGTTTCACTGGTTTCTCGGGCTAAATTTGCTCCAGCTTTAGCGTGTTTGCCCAATTCGTTCGCGGCATTTTGAGCGCGATCGCCAAGTTTAGAGGCTTGTTGGGGGACTTCTTCAATGAAGTCTTTCAGGTCTTTGTCGGGATAGGTACGGGAATCGTCATTGATCCGACGTTCGGCCCGGTCCTTGAGTTCTTTTGCCTTAGTTTGAGCGCGTGAGGTCTCCTCTTGTCGGGGGTCGGTATCTGGATAGTCGTTCATTCCCCCTTCATAGGTTGAGTTGACGTACTTCGAGGGCATTTCCTCTCTCACCTGGTCCGAAGTTTTGGCGAGGACAGAGGGGGTATTGCTACAAGCAGTCCCAACGAAGATTAGCATTCCTGCCATTAATCCGGTTAAAATTTGTCGAAGGCTAATATTTTTCAGCCAATTCATCACTTGATTCATAGAAAACTCCTTTGAATTTCAGTAGCATTTTTGCCCCTTTTCCGTCTAAATTTCATCCGGGAAAAGCGGTTAGAGCGTACTTACACAATTGTTATTTTGAGAAAGTTAAATTTTTCTCCATGACTTATAGCTTAGAATGCTGATGGCGATCGCAACCTCTACCGAAAGTATCATTTCTTACAGGTTTCCTTAAGGCTGCAAAAGTAGCGACAATAAACTCCTCAAGTGCTGGCTTGGGGGTCTGATGGATCAAAAATTTTCCCCTCCTGGGAGGATGCCATAGCACCCGCTGTATGAATTACCCTCCCCTTCACGGAGGGGGCGTGAATAGAAACAGCAGATGGACAAGCGATCGCTTGTCCATAAAGATTGCCCAGACTGAAAAAACCCAAAGGTTCCTAAATTTAGGGGAGTGCAAAAGTAATACCTCCCGGTTGTGCCGGTTCGATGAGGATTTGCTCCACTTGACCCGGGGCCAAGTTAGGATGGGCTTGGAGCATCAGCGCCAGGAGCCTAGACACATAGGGGGTTGCTATTGATGTTCCTCTATTAAATGGGTAGGTTTGATTCGGGTAGGTAGATTAAGACGTCAACTCCGGACCCGACGATCAAATCGAGGGTGAGGGACCAGCAGGGTTGGAAAATGTCCCTAACTCATGGTCTCGGTTGACTACACCTGTGGCGATCGCCAGATTGTTGCGGCTTGTTAGACAAGTATAAATTTGGGGTTCGATTATCTTTAGATTTTTTCTAAATTTATGATAAATCTTCCGGCTTTTAAATGCCTGGTGTTTACCCGGATTATTGGGAATACAGGGTGTATAAATTATATTATATTCCCCAAAACTTGTTAATATTTAACCCGCTCAGATGTAGCTTTCTAAAGGAGGAGTATCAACAAGGAACTCAAGTGCTGAGGGTAGCGGTAAGGCGACTAAACAATCAGTCTATCCCGGCTAGCGGTTTCAATGAGAATGCGTTCAACTTCAGCAGGGGTTAAGTTAGGATTGGCTTGCAACATCAAGGCGACGACTCCAGAGACAAAGGGGGCAGCCATTGAGGTGCCGTCAAAGGGAACATAAGTCTGATTGGGGGTGGTGGAACGGATGCCGACACCCGGCGCTACAACAAAATTATAAGGGCCGAAGGCCGAACCCGCCGGATTGGAGAAGGATGCCACACGGCGATCGCGATCGACGGCCCCTACTGCAATTCCCAGTCCTTCTACAGCGCGAATTGCAGGGTCTGCGGGTCCCGTCGCCCCCAGAGATGCATCATTTCCGGAAGCCATGACGGCGACTACTCCGCGATCGCGGGCAAAGCGCAATGCCTCGGCAATCCTTTCTGTGGGTGGTTCTCCGGGCAAATTCCCTAAGCTCAAATTCAGCACCCGTGCGCCATTGTCTACGGCATAGCGAATTCCGTTTGCTACGGCTATCTCAAATTCATCGAAGGTTTGGCGATCGTCGAGGACTCGCACCGGCATCAAGGTTGCATTGTATGCCACCCCAGTTACATCAAACTCCAACCCCCCGTTTACAGTTCCATCTATTCCATTCCTCTGGGCACCCACAATCCCAGCTAGATGGGTAGCGTGACGTTCGCTGGGGCGGGAAAAGGAGGGATTGCCATCTCCATCCACAAAATCATAGCCCTGAACATCATCGATAAAGCCATTCCCATCGTTATCTAAACCGTTGCTGGGAGTTTCATCCACATTTACCCAGAAATTTCCCTGGAGGTCCCGGTGAGTGAGGTCGATTCCGGTATCTAAAATGGCGACAACGACTCCCTCGCCGGTATATCCCCGATTCCAAACCGCCGGTGCACCGATCGCATCTAGGGCATAATTATTGGCGATCGGGTTAGCAACTGGGGGAAAGGGGGTGGGTTCTTCCAGTACCCGCGCAACGGCAGCCGCAGCATCTACTAACCCAAACCCATAGTTCGGGTCAAAAATAGGAGGGGGAATGTTTAAACTCCGGGTTTCTAAATTCGTCGGGGTATCGCTGGAAAGACTGAGTTGATAATTGGTCTCTCCCTCGACAGGTTTTACCCAAACCGAATAGGTTCCCGGTGCTAAGGCGCTGTGACTGATGGTTTCGGGTTGATTGCCTGGGGTGGTAGATTCTGCCAGAATTTGGGGTTTTTCATGGGAATTTTCGACTAAAAATAAGTCTACATCGGCAGTTAATCCATTAAGTTCGATCTCAATTGGGGCGGTGCTGTCTAGGATAAATTGGTAAATATGGGGGGGGTTATCGGGTTCTAAAAAGTCATTCAGGAGAATTTCTGAGGAGAGAAAACCCAGGTCCTGGGGGTATAATTCTGGGTTTCCGATCACGGTGCTGGAGGAGTTGGAAGCGGCGACGGTAGACAGACTCAGATGATAGGAGGTTTCTCCCTTGGGGGCGGCGATCGCCACCTGGTAATCCCCGGGGTTTAAGCGCCAGTTGAGGAGTTTGGCGCGGGTTCCGGGTTCGGTATCTACCGCGATCGCCTCCGTGAGATCGAGCGTTCGGTTGCCGTCGCGGTCCTGATATAGGGTAACCTGGCTATCGGCACTGAGTCTACTTAAGAGTAAGCTCACTTGACTGGGAGTCTCCAGGCGAAAGCGGTAGAGTTGCGGTGAGTTTTCCAAGGCAACTGCCCTAGGTCGATTCTGGGTCCGCAGCACCCCCAGTTCCTGAATTTCGTGGAGGGCGACGACTGGGTTCGGTTCCGTTGCTGTACGGCCCTCGGATGCGCCGAATAGTAGATAATGTTCGACGGCGCTGATTTTTTCCGTTCTTACGAATGCAGCGACGTCGGGATGATGTGCTAAATAAAAGCCTGCATCAAAATTAGGTCCGGGGGAACGCCCTTCCTGTTGTCCGGATTTGACAAAATGTTCGTAGGCGGTCAAGTAATCGCTGCTAACTGCTGTAGCAATATCCGGGTTGCGATCGAGATAGATATCGCTAAAAAATTCTGTAATCGGATCCCGATTTTCAAATTGCCCCGCATTGATGAAGTGTTGAAGGGCAGTCGTTTCTCCCCGACTCACTGCTGTGCTGACATCGGGATACAAGGCTAGATAAAAATTGGGCTCAAACCAAGCGCTGGGTTGGCGATTTTCAAATTGACCCGCCTCCATGAAATGGTCTAATCCCCGGGTAAAAACGCCCGCAGTAACCGCCGCCATCACGTCCGGATTCTGGCTGAGATAATAGCTTTCGTCAAATAAGCTGGTGGCGTCTAACACAATCTATTCTTCTAATCTTTTAAAGTGTCAGAAAAGAGGGTCCTATCTAGGGCGATCGCTCAATATTGGTGTCTAGTTTAATCTTACCATATTTCTTTCTCTACTGTTTAATATGATGATTAGAGTTAGGGGAGTGCGGGAATGCCCCGGGGAATCCCCAAGGGGGCAACTATCCCCAATCGGATTACTCTTTCAGGAAATTTTTTATTGGATTTAGACGCGCTATAAAAGGGTAAAAATGGATTAAGCTAATTGATTTCTAAATTGCAACACAATGTAGTTTTCTGCCGCGCCCTAGTTAACAGTCCAGCCCAAGCAAGTCTCATAAGGAGGCGATTGTTAAGGAACTCGTTAATTGTTGTTCCTGGGGATGTCCAGTTTCTACCCCAATTTTGTTATCAAAGCTGGGATTTTTGCACCAGTGACTTAAGTCAGAACCCTCACCCCTATTAACGGTTAGTTTGACTGGGGGGGGGCAGGAAAGTACCGAGCATTTTTTCTATTTTCATCAAATACTCTCTTGCTACAAAAAAGCATTTTTTCTCAATTATTGCTCTAATTTCCCTCTTTTTCACTGGATAATAGCCAGATTTTGTAGCCGGCAGGGAGCATTCCAATTTTTGATAGACGGAGATTTCTGGCCTGAAATAAAGGGGCGATCGCTTTACTCTATTTCTTATTCCAGAATACCCCCAATTTTATCTAAAATACTCACCTCAATTAAAAAAATATTCTAAAAAAAGGATAAAAGCTGGACAAAGTACCTCCCCGGGGGGATGACAAATGAAAAGGGAGACCGAATATCCGGCTCCCTTTTCTTTACCCTATCCAATAGGCCGAGGGTATGATTGAGATCACTTAAGGTCTAGATTCGTTTTAGAAAAGTGCGATCGCCCTCATGGAAGGAAGAGGCTAGAGAATCACATTCACCAATTCAGAGAAGTCAGTCACGGTTTTGATGGCGGTATCGGCAATAATTTGGTGACCGATCGTTGTGGGATGGACACCATCCCAAAACAGGAAAGTATCCGGGTCACTTCCGGGAGATTCTAGTGCAGGATCACTTACATTGGTCAATCCGTATCGACCCGGATTGCTGACAGCATCATTAAACACAGTATTTACATCAACCAAAATAATATTAATATTCGGGTCTTGGTCTAAATTTGCCATTGCCGCTGCCAACGCTGTATTATGAGCCGTTGAAAGTTGCGATAGCAGTTGTTGCGCTTCGGGTCCGCGACTTCTTACCCCGGGAGTGGCACCTATGTCCGGCAGGTTCATCACCATAAAATTGCGAGCACCATCGGCGGCAAGTTTAGTCACTGCACTCACTAAATTATTGACGGGGATATTTACATCGGTAATCCCGGCATTCAGATAATCATTAGAACCCGCCCAGATCGTGTATAATCCATTGGGATTAGACCCAGGCGTTTGGTCGATAAAACTATCAATTTGCGTCTGCAATCCGGGTAAAGCTGGGAACAGCGGATTTGCCAAATTCAAAGAATTTACATCAGCACTCGTGGCACCCCCAAAGGCAATATTCGTCTGTGGGTTCACCTCTAATCCCAAACGAGACGGCAGACGTTCAGCCCAGATAGGTCCATTACTAAACCGGCCATTGTCATAAAGCGGTTCCGGGGGGAATAGTCCCAGGGTTGAGGCAAACAAATTGCCATCATCGGAAAGACTATCTCCAAAATCATACACTTCATTAAATAAGCGTCGAGGAATGCGACCTTCAAATTGACCAAAGTTCACAAAATGGGAGATTGCTGTCGTCTCTCCTCTGGAAACTACTGCTGACACGTCAGGGTTTTGTTCTAAATAATAATTTGTATCAAAGAAGGCGATCGGGTTGCGACCTTCCTCCGCCCCGAATGAGATATAGTGCATGAACAAACCCGTAACTGGATCTGGGCTTACCATTTCTACTACATCTGGATTCGTTTGGGCGTAAAAGTTGGGGTCAAAAAAAGGCACCGGAACCCGCCCTTCCTCTGCACCAAAATTAGTAAAATGGTCAAAAGCACTAAAGGTAGGGGAAACCACATTAACCACATCAGGGTTTTGGGCTAGGTAGTAATCCGTCTGAAAAAAAGCACTGGGGTCGCGCTTTTCATGGTCTCCAAAGGTAAAAAAGTGCTGAGCACCACTACTAAATGTACCATTGGCAACAGCAGTGGCTACATCTGAATTTTTGGCTAAATAAAAACCTTCGTCAAAGAGAGTCGTTTCCGATAACATATTTTGCAAGTTTTGAGAGTGATAGGGTTATCGTAACCTAGAACTATGGGGTTTCTAAAAGGTGGTTTCCTTAGGCGCTTAAGGGTATAAGTCAGCCCGGTGGGTCAGCCATCCTTGCGGCTTGAACAATCGGGAAGAGTGTCGCACCTTTCTGCAAGAGGTCTAATGAATTGAATTGATCCAACTATCTACTTAATTTCAGTTCTTGCAGGTAAAAAATCTGGGATGTTGGTATTCCCAGCTAGTTTCCCTTAATCTCTCCCGGTTGGATCAGCTTTTTGAAACTTCCAACAATACAACATTTCAATTGATAAGGGAGAAGGACAAGGCATTGCCTTGTCCCTAAGGGAAAAAAGGGACTGCCGTCCTAATTTACAACTGAGAGGCTTGGCGATCGAGTCTCACTTGCAAACCGGACGCATCGGTACGGTAGACTAAGGTTCGATCGCCATTTTGTACGGTTACCTGCCAACCATTGACTAACGCTAAGAGGCAACTTTCATTGGCTTCACCTAAACCCAAACACCCATCACTCCAGGTTTCTTGTTTTGAAGAAACCACAGTAAAAGTGCCCGGTTGAATTCCGAAATCTCGCGAGATATTTTCTTCAATTGCCGTTGTAATCTGCGAGGGCAACATCTCCTCTTCCTGGTCAGGATTGACGGCAAATTGCAGGCGAATGGTCGGAGTGCGATTGGCAACTTCTGCCGGATTTGCTTCCATATCCGCTTGGGTGTAAGGATCGACGCCGAAGGTAGTCACGGTAAGTTGTTGCGTTACAGGATCGATCGCAAATTCGGTCCAGCCATAATTATGACCGGAAAAATACGACCCTTGCAGCAATTGAGCATCAATTTCTGACCCTTCTAATCCCACTGGGTCATATCCTAAAGGTATGATCCGATTATCAATCACTTGACGCACAAAAGCATTCTTTTCGGCTTCATTGGTCATCGCCCGATAGCGGTCTTTTTCCGCAGGAGATAACAGGGCATCTGGGGTAAACGCTACGGTTGCAGGTCCAAATGGTGCGGCAAATGGTCCTTGCCCGATATTCAACTGAATCGCCGCTGGACCAATCATCACATCAAATGCACCCGTTGGTTTTTGCGGTTGGCCTAATGCATCTTGATACGTTACGTTGTTGACGACATTGCCATGAAAGTCTCCGGTGACGAAAACAACGTTACTAATATCGTTTTCATCAATAAACCGCAATAACTCTGTTCGTTCTGCCTCGAATCCTTCCCAACGTTCCCCAGAAACGGCTATTCCAAAGTGCTGCATTGGCACTGTAGACATGACAAACTTCCAAGTGATGCCTGCATTTTCAGCGGCCAATAAGTCATTTTTAAACTCCTGTAATTGAGCTTGACCTAAGATGGTGCGATTGGGTTCAAAGGAGTCTTGGAGATACGCGTTCACTTCTGCTGGGGAAGACGTTTCGGGGAGAAAGCGCAGGGGTTTATCTCGGAACGATCGCAGGTCTAAAACAAAAGTAGCGGCATCGTTTCCGTGGACGTTGGACCGATAGAGTTTCTGCTTGTTAGCCGTCCTGGGGTCGCCGGTTTCGCCGTAAACTTCTTCGGCGATCGGCTTGTAATCTAGGAACGCTCGCAATCCCTCATTAAATACCGGGGTTTCGTTGACAAACCGGCCTTCAGTGCCAAAAATGCCATTGCGTTGGGGTGATTCTGCCGGGGCCGCACCTCCGGCGAAGTCATTGGTGATTTCGTGGTCGTCCCAAGTGTTATAGGTGGCGGTAGAGGCGCGTAAATCGGCCCAGGTATTGCGTCCGAACCGTTCGCTATAAATTTCGTTATGCTTAGTGCGAAACTGGTCTAGGTTGGCCGATTGGCGCACACCGGGGAGATCCGGAGATATACTATCCGTTTCGACCGTATCCCCCAGGAGTACGAAAAAGTCGAGGTTGCGATCGCTCACGTTGCTGATCGAAGGATAGGGGGCGAGTTCTCCCTGCCAGTCTCCGGTTACCCCAAACCTCAATCCTGCTTGAGTTCCCAAGGGGGCTGGAGTCCGAAACTGCCCGACTTCCGACGTGCCTGCGGCATCGGTGACGCGATAGTAATATTGAGTCTGTGGGATTAATTCACTCACGGGTACCTGGACGGGTACCGTGGGGTCGGTGACAAAGTTGGTGGTTTGTCCGGCAATCGAACCAAAGTTAGGATCAGTGGAATACTCAAAAATAACCGGGCCAATTTCAGTGCTCCGGGTCCATAAGACGGCGCTATTTTGGGTCACATCCCCGGCAGCGATGCCATTGGGTAGGGTGGTATTTCCCCCCATAAACGGGGTAAACTCCCGGCCTTCGATGATTCCAAAGTTGAGATAGTGTCCGATTCCGGTAATTTCATCCCGTTCTACGGCTGCGGCTACGTCTGCATTTTTAGATAAATAATAGGCGGGATTATATAAGTTGCTAGGGATGCGTTCCTCGGCTTGTCCGAATATCTGAAAGTGTTGAATGCCGGTGAGGGAGGTTTCGTTAACCGCAGCTTGTACGTCAGGGTTACGAGCTAAATACAATTGATCATTATACAAAAAGCTGGGGTTGCGGCCTTCATTTTGCCCAAAGGCAATGTAGTGTTGAAAGGCGGTGAGTTGATTGGCTGATACTGCGGCGGCTACATCGGGATTTAAGGTGAGGTAGTAACGGACATCGAAGAGGGCGGTGGGATTGCGTCCTTCATTTTGCCCGAAGGTTTCAAAGTGAGAGAAGCCATTGGTAAAATTTCCAGCAGCGACGGCATCAGCGACGTCGGGGTTACGGGCTAGATAATAGGTTTCGTTATATAAATCTTGGGCATTCAACATAAGGATTAGCAGGTCCAGTAAGTGGTTTCAATGGGTTCGATAAGGTATTATAACATAGGAGGGAGCAAACAGATTGGGAAATAATCATGATTTTTTTTTAATGCTTGATGAAGGGATTTATCTATTTTAGTAATCTCTTTGGGGCGAATAGTCTCGGCCTTGGGGGCCGAAACTTTTTCTGGATTGATCTATTATACATTAGGCTAGTGAATGGATGGGAAATAAATGAATAGCTGACTTGAGAGATTAAAAAACGTTATAGTATGAAATTCTGAATGAAAAGATGATATGAAGCGCCTGCGATCGCAGCTAAAGCCTTATTTACGATGGGTCATTCTCGGGGCTACCCTATTTTTTCTGATCAAAACACTCAAGGATAATGCGGGTGCGGTTGCTGATATCCAGATTACAGGGTCCAGTTGGACTGTGGTGGCGATCGCCCTAGGGGTGACTTTTGTGGCTCATTTGTGGTCCGCTTGGGTGTGGCTGTGGATCTTCCAGGAGTTTGATCGCTTAGTTCCCTTGGGTTGGGGTTTGTCAGTCTATCTCACCACCAACATTGCGAAATATTTACCCGGAAATGTCTGGCATTTCTACGGTCGAATTTCCGCTGTAACCAAGATAGGCGTACCTCTTTCTATTGCTACATTAACGGTGCTGTTGGAACCCCTGTTGATGGCAGCTTCAGCCTTAATTATCGCGGGATTGGGCAGTGGCACTCTTTGGGAGACTGCCCCTGGCGGTGTTACCCCAATTTTGCAGGGGTTGGGATTAGCAGTGGTCCTCGTGGGCGTCCATCCCCGGATTTTAAACCCCGTGATTCAAGTTATCAGTAAAATAAAGCTCAAAAAATCTCCCCCGAAAACTCAGGGGGGTTTGGATTCAGAGTTACCCCCGGAATCTCCCCCACCCAAAGCGGCGCAGCTTACACGTTACCCCCTGTTACCCTTGTTAGGAGAATTGGGATTTTTACTCTTGCGCGGCGCGGGATTTATCTTAACAGTGCAAGCAATGACGACGGTACAGCCGGACCAATTACCCGCCCTGATGGGGGCCTTTAGTTTTGCCTGGTTGTTGGGGTTGGTGGTTCCTGGAGCACCTGGGGGCATTGGGATTTTTGAAGCGACGGCGATCGCCCTTTTGGATCAGCAATTTTCGGCAGCAGCAATTTTAGGTGCCGTTGCCTTCTATCGCCTAATTAGCGTGGTTGCAGAAGCGTCGGCAGCTGCGATCGCTGCCTTGATTGGTAAGGGCCAGTCTATACGCCATGGGTAACCCCAAGTTTCGAGTCATTCTTTCCCCAATCGGAATAAAATAAGAGAAAGTGCGGGTCCCTAGGGTACTCCCAACCCCCTCGTTCACCTAACCGGAGGTTTTAATGTCTGAATATCGTAAAGTAGAATATCGAATTGGCAAGGACGGTAAAATTATTGAAACAGTCCTCAATGGCAACGGACAAAACTGTACCGAAACCACCGCCGAAATTGAGAAAGCCCTGGGAAAGGTAGAATCTCAAGAAATGTTGCCGGAGTATTACGAAGATGATGAAAATGTGGTCACGGAATCCAATTCTTCAATTCAGCCCTTTTAGGGGAAATTCAGATTAGGAATCAACCTTATTAAGAAAATTTATTTGGGTAAAGAGTTGGGCTATTTTAACCTTAATTTTATAGTGTTTAGGGTCTGGGGAGAGAGAAAATTAAGCCGTGAAACATGATTCAATTCTAGGCGATCGCCTCAAGGAAGTCGGAATTTTTCACTGGAAAGGGTTAGCACAAAAAACGGGTTTATCCACCCTACGCCTGCGCCAGATTCGATCTGGTGCGATCGCTGAAATTAAATGGGGGGAACTGAGTAAACTTGCGCAGGCGTTGAATTGGTCTATGGTGGAATTACAGCAAAAATTAGAATTGTTACCCCACTCCCCCGAAAATGCTCCCCCCCTAGCCCACACTTCTAACGGATTAGAAGTAGAATTACGGCAACAATGTCAGCGATTGCGGGGGGAATTGGATCAGCAAAAATTGCTACTTTCTGAAGCATTTCGGCAATCCACTTTTGAGCAATTGCAAACCTTACTCACGAACTATCCGACTGCGGCAGAAATGGCTCATTACAAACCCGATTTACCGGCCAAAAATATTACGGCTTTGTTTACGCCTCTGAATAATTTACTAGAAAATTGGGGTTATGAACCGATTGGAAGCCCTTGGCAAGCTGTTCTCTACAACCCGCAATTCCATCAGGCTGACTCCGATGATATTCAACCGGGAGACGCAGTTTATATTAGATTTGTCGGATATCGCGAAGACAGTCTCATTCTTTGTCCTGCCAAAGTTAGCCGGACCCTTCCTCAGGGCATTAAACCCTCCTTTTAATCGTATCAAATCCCCAATTTCCCTTTTCCGAGGCTGTATCCCTGCCCTCTAAAATTATGACTGTAGTCTCAATTGATTTTGGCACCAGTAACACGGTCATCAGTATTCTCAACCCAGACAATCACTCCCCGGAAACTCTGCGATTTGGGGAAGTTTCTAAAATTTTTAAAGCCAAAAGAAATAACGGAGAAAATATAGAAGTTCCGGTTATCCCCACGGTAGTTTTTATTAAAAAAGAGAACCAAATAGTTTTAGGACAGCAGGTGATTGCCACCCGATTAGGACTCTCGCAACCTGAACGGTTGTTTCAGGGGTTTAAACGGGAATTAGCCGCCGACTTTCAACCGCCCCCTCGATTAATAGATGGATGTAGCTACTCAGCTTCGACGATTTCAGAATTCTTTTTAAAAGAAATTTGCGAACGTCTTGTTAGGGGAGGAATTCAACCGAATAAACTGATATTTACGGTACCCGTGGGGGCATTTGAGCGATATTTAGATTGGTTTCGACAACTAGGCGATCGCCTGGGAATTCCTGATATCAATATTATCGATGAGTCTACCGCTGCCGCACTGGGTTATGCTGTAAAAAAACCCGGTTCCCTGGTATTAGTGGTGGATTTTGGCGGAGGAACCCTGGATTTAAGCCTAATTCGTACCAAGGCGGCACAGCAGGGAAAGTTAGTGTTAGAGGCGGAGGTATTAGCCAAAACTGATGCCTATATTGGTGGCATTGATATTGATACTTGGATTGTGGAAGATTATTTACAACGTCAAGGACTATCCAAACCCCAAATCGGCGCAATTGCTTGGCAAAATTTATTAGAAATTGCGGAAAAATTGAAAATGTGCCTCTCTCGGGCAAACGAGGCAAAAGAGGCGTGGTTTGATGATGAAAACTTTATTTCTTATGAAGTAGAATTAAGCCGAGAACGGTTTGAAGCGTTGTTAGACTATCGTCAAATGTTAGAACAGTTGCGCAGCACATTGGATGAAATCTTGGCAATTGCCTTTTCTAAAGGAGTTAATAAATCAGATATTGAACAGGTTCTTTTAGTGGGAGGGAGTTGTTTAATTCCAGCGGTTCAGACGGTGATTGTCTCTTATTTTGGGCGATCGCGGGTGAAAATGGATAAACCCTTTGAAGCAGTCGCTCATGGTGCGTTAGCCTTAAGTGATTATATAATGGTGGAGGATTATCTGCGCCATGGTTATGCGATTCGTCTGTGGGACCCCCATGGCAAAACCTACTCTTATTTCCCCTTATTTGAAAAAGGGGTAAAATATCCCTGCCAACGATTAGAACCGTTGATGTTGCAAGCGGCGATCGAAGGACAACAAGAAATTCGCTTAGATATTGGTGAAGTCGCAGAAACTTCTCAAGCCGAGGTTATGTTTGATGAATCGGGACGAATGGTGGGCGGTGCATTACATAAACGAGAAGAATATCGATCCCTAGATATTGATCGCGATCGCGTCTGCGTGGCGCATCTAAATCCCCCCGGACAAATTGGTATTGATCGCATTTCCGTGCGTTTTGAAGTCAACCAAGGGCGGGTTTTACTCGCCACAGTCCGAGATTTAGTAACGGGAGAAACCCTAGTAGACGGCGAAGCGATCGCTAATTTAAAATAAGCGATCGCACCCCTCTACTGTTCCCCCTCTTCCTTGTCCCAACTTGCTGTCATTCTCCCCATCCCTTCCTCTATACCCACTGACCAATAATAATCCGAATTGTCCCATCTGCTAAAACTTCCTCCTCCTCCACCGTAAACCCTTGTTGAGGGGCAGTCTCTACCAGAGTATGATAAGCGTAACGCTGAGTTAATTGCTTAATCCAGTCCTCAGAATACTGACGAGAATCATAATTAGAAATAACCCCAGTATAGCTGCCATCAGCTTGTCGTTTAAATCCGATATCATTACTTCGAGGGCTGATATATTTGCGTCGGATAATGATCTCAGCAGTTTCCGGTCGAACATCGCCCTCAAATCCGTAAAGTTCAGTCGCAAAATCATGAATTTCTACCCTATCAAACCCCATGTCTGCTAATGCTTTGACTAAGTAATCTATCTGGCGAATTTCCGTCTGAATACTCGTGAAATGGGACATTTTTATTTACCTCCTCATTCGCGCTGCTATTGGGGTTTTCAAACTGACCAGAGTAGGATTTTTAGAATGAGTTTTATCCAATTTTACGGGGGAACTCCGTCCTAACCCTCCCCCAGAATCAGGAGAGGGCCCGGAACGCCGTTATCGTCCCTCTACATCCATTTTCCTACAACCACCCGCAAGGTTCCATCCTCTAATCTTTCCTCTTGTTCTACTTGAAACCCCTGTTCTTCTACCGATACCATCAAAGTTTTATACGCATATTTTTGAGTAATACTCTGAATAAACTCTTCCGGATTAATTCGCGCCCCCCAAAAATCAGCCACTAACTCAAAAGTGTCTCCAGTGCGCCGAAACCCTAAATCATACCCGTTGTTTTGTCGAATCACGTAATCCGCACAAGTAGTTTGCTTTTGATAACCTCGAATTGCTGTATTTTCTTCAACCTGATACCCTAACTCTCGCAAGCAACGATAGAGGGTTTGGCCGTTTTTAATTTGAACTTGAATCGTGGTAAAATGAGACATGATCGTTACTCCTGGATTACAAGACTATTTTGAACAGTTATTGCGTTAATCTACATCGAAAGAACCCATCCCTTTTTGAATAGACCACTGTTTTAATTCCTCAGTTAATTCAGTATCGTTAGAAGCAGTTCTCGCCCCGGCTTCGGCTGCCCAATTTTTTAATTCTTCGATTTGATAACGGGCGATCGCCGCTAAAGGAACCGTTTCTTCACTGGCCCGTAAGATATCTTCTGTGGTAAAATCTCGGCGTTTTTCTGTAGGATTTCCTCCAAAAGCACGGTGCATTCCATCAATAATCACTTGTTCGATTTCTGCCCCACTAAAATTGCTAGTTTGTCGAGCCAGTAATTCCAAATCAAAGTCTCGCAACCGACTGGGGCGCAGTCGTCTTAAGTGAACTTTGAAAATTTCTCGGCGTTCGTATTCTGTGGGCAAATTTAAAAAGAAAATTTCATCAAACCGTCCTTTTCTTAACAATTCGGCGGGTAAAATTCCGACATTATTCGCAGTAGCAACGATAAAGACAGGAGAGGTTTTTTCCTGCATCCAGGTAATTAATGTCCCAAAAACCCGGCGACTGGTCCCAGAATCTCCATCGGTTCCTCCTGAAATATTCCCAAAGGCTTTATCAATTTCATCAATCCATAATACACAAGGGGCCATTGCTTCTGCGAGTTGAATCATCTGGCGGATGCGATTCTCACTTTCTCCGACAATTCCTCCAAATAATCTCCCGGTATCTAAACGCAATAAAGGCAAGCGCCACTCATGGGCAATAGTTTTGGCTGAAAGAGATTTTCCAGTGCCTTGAATGCCGACCAGTAAGACGCCTTTGGGGTTAGGAATTCCGTAACGTCTTGCTTCTTCGCTAAAGACATCATTTCGCATTCGCACCCAGGTTTTAAGGTTATCCAATCCCCCTACATTTTTGAGGGATTCTCGGGCGGGTAAAAATTCTAATATACCTGTTTGGCGAATAGCTTGTTTCTTTTCGTCAAGGACGCTTTCAATATCGGTTTCGTTGACTTGTTGTTTATCTGCTAAAGCTCTGGCTAAAACCCGCTGAATGCGGGTACGACTTAATCCCTGGCAGGCTTTTACTAATTGTTCTCGGGCTAATCCTTTGACTTTGAGTTGTTCGGGGGTAACTAATTTAGTAATTAAACGATCAATATGGGCGGCATCGGGAAGGGGAAAATCGATCGCCGTAATTTCCTCACTTAATTCGGGGGGAATGGCGAGGGTATAGGCGGTTAAAATCAAGGTTTTTCGCGATCGCTGTAACTCTCGGGTGAGATTTCGCAACTCTCGAATTACGGGGATATTTTTATCCGAAGTGGAATTTTTGAAGACAGGGTGCAGGTCCCGTAATACAAAAATCCAATCTTGCGGGGGGGCTTTGGCGATGCGATCCAGGGCGGCCATTACTGATCCTTTTGCTGATCCATTATCTCCCCAACCCCGCACAATATCCCAAAACAAAAGTTTCCGGTTGGGTGTTGACAGTTGTGCCACTTTGTGCAATACTTCTTCAACGGGTTCTTCTTCGACGCCAACCAAGTAAAGAATCGGATAACGCGCCCGAATCATTAAATCTAATTGGGCAATTAAGGCCGCATGGGGCTGAGTTTGACCGCCCAGGACGGCATCGTAAGCGTGGGGGGAGTCAGGATGATTCAGCATTATAATCCAAGGGAGGCCCTTACCTGTTCGTGATAACCTATTCTCATTTTACAGCGTCCGGTTTGGGTTTGGCCGATGAAATCGAGACCGCAACGGGGCAACTCCCGGGGGCAGTTACAGCAGGAGTTAGACGCGATCGCCGTCTCATAAACTATCGGTGATGACAGGGGGTGGTGTGAGAGGTAACTCTACGGTAAAGCAGGTTTGGCCGAATTCGCTTGTGACTTGGATTCGACCCCCAATATATTCAGTTTGTTTGCGAGCGAGGGCCAATCCTAATCCGGTTCCACCATGTTTCCAAGGGTCGGAACTGGGAACACGGTAGAATTTATCAAAAACATGAACTAACTCTGTTGGGGGGATTTCTAGCCCCGAATTGCTCACTTGCAGCCGCAGCAAAGAGCAGTCGCGCCGGGCTGTAACCGCAATGATCCCTTTAGCTGGGGTATATTTCCAGGCATTCTCTAACAACTCGCTGAGAATTCGCTGCAAAATCTCAGGATCGCCGAGAATTTCAGGAAGTGTCGGCTCTAAATCTACTTGCAAAACTTGCTGTCTAGCTTTAATTTTTTGTATAAATAGTTCTACCGCACTTTCCACACATTGTTGTAATAACATCGGAGTAAGAGAGGCGGGTTCAATCCCGGCTTCGAGTCGTTGTAACTCCAGAATGCTATCAATCAAACGAATTTCCCGATCGCACTCTTCCCGCAAAATCTTAATATACGTCTCAGCGTGATCCAGAGCATGAGAAGGCTTGCTGCCTTTACTCTGTGATGAAGTCGTCAAGGGGGAGGATTCGTTTTGGCGTTTTTGTTCGACCATTTCTAAAATTTGCACCACCATTTTGATATTAGCGATCGGGGTGCGTAATTCATGGCTGACGGTACTCAGAAAATCATCCTTGAGGCGATTGAGGCGCTCTAGCTCTTGAACTTGTGCGAGGGAGGCTTGATACAATCGCGCTTGCCGGACGGCGATCGCGCATTGGGAAGCGACTTGTTGGACGAGTTTAATCTCGTTCCGGCTAAAGCTGTCCTGGACAGGTTTGCACAAACACAAGTTACCGATCGCCCCCCTTTCTCCGAAAATAGGACTCACCAGAATCGTCATTCCCCCGGGAAAACCATCAAGGGCGATCGGACAAAACTGCACACACTCCTGATGGTGTAGCTGTCCGTAAATCTCCAGAATCTCCCCGACTGCCTTCCCCAAATCGGAAAACCGCTCCTGGGCATATTCATAGCACACTGTTTCTCCCCGGGGTGCCGCTTGGTAGAGAGAAGCGTTACAGTAATCCGACTCTAAAGCAACCCCTAACTCGCGGACTGCCGTCTGCAAAATTTGCCGTTCGTCAAGACTATCCCGTAGTTTTTCCGTAATCCGATTAAGCATCGCCTCAGTTTTTAGGGCGCGTTGTAACTGGCGGGTGCGCTCTTGGACTTGCCGATCCAATTCAGCCGCGAGCGTTTGAAAACGCTCCTCACTCTGGCGTAACGCTTCTAACGTGCGATTACGCTCGATCGCATAATGTATCGCCCGCACCAACAATGCTCCCACCAGTTGTCCTTTGAGCAAATAATCCTGTGCGCCTTTGCGAACCGCTTCGAGGGCCTGTTCTTCATCATGGGAACCCGTCAAAACCACCAGGGGAATGGTGGGGGCTTGGGCTTTCACTTGCATCAGGGTCTCTAATCCCCACGAATCTGGCAGAGACAAATCTAATAAAACCACATCAAACTCTGTGGCAGCCAACTGTTTTAAGGCTTCGCTGACTCGCCAGGCATGAGCGATCGTAAACTGATAGTCCTCGAACTCGGATAATATTTCCTGTATCAATTCTGCATCTGCGAGATTATCCTCTACCAATAAAATTTTCATTATTTTACTTGACCTAGAACAAAATTAATTTTAAGGTAAAATCAAGGTACCTTGATTTTACCTTAATTTTTTATTATTTATTTGTTCACAAAATTATCCCTGGATATGGTTTTGCGCTTTCCTTTAAAATCTTCGATGTAAATTTCTTCATTAAAAATACTTTTTCCGGTTCGCAAGGTCCGGGTTAATGTCGAGTCTTCACTAGAGAATTGGTGTCCCATATCCGGCCACTTTCCCATGAAACAAGTTTCCCTCATTGCCAAACAAGCCGACGAGGTGGAAAAAATTAGGGGAATCGAAGTTGAGGAGCGGATAGGCACTCAGGATTTAAAGTCAACAACCAGTGCGGCGGCTGATGCTTTGGCGACGAGTACCTGGGCGACCATATTAGTAGTTTTGAGCAGTCTGGCAATCCCCGGCGTAGGACCGATAATTGCCGCCGGGACCCTGGGTGTAGCAATGGTAACGACGGTTGCGGGGATGGGAGTTGAAGCCTTAGCCAGTAGCAATATTGTCCAAACCTTCACCCATTTGGGGATTCCCAAGGAGCAAGCGAGAGTTTATAGTGATAGCCTCCATGGAGGACATTATTTAGTCATTGTAGAGGGAAGCTAGGACAAAATCGATCGCGCTGCTGCAATTTTAAGTCATGGAGAAATTCAAAAGTGGGGAGTTTATAATTTACCCGAGGCTTAAAATTTAGGCTCACTCCCCGACAGCGTGAGAAAATAGTAAATAGTTCGGATGGAGAAGTAAAGAATTAGGCGGCCGCCGCCTCTTTTTTGCGGGACAGTCGCCTAATTTCGTAAGATTTAACTGGGTTTATTCCTCTCTCTCCAGAAGTTAAAAATCCTCCACTTTTTGGCTCAGTATTTTATCACAGACCGCCCGATCGCTCTCTTTAACAGTAGAATTATTTGCCAAATAATCATCAACCCAGAGGCAACTCCGGGTTAACAAATCTTCCAAATTCAAGTTCCATAAAATCACGGTTTTATCTTTACTTGAAGAGGCCAGGGTTTTGCTATCGGGACTGAAACTTAAGCTGAGAACGGCTTCAGTGTGGCCTTCTAAAGTGGCGATCGCCTTGCCGTCTTTGGTCCAAAGTTTCACCGTTTTATCTTCGCTGGCGGTGGCAATGAGTTGTCCATCGGGACTGTAAGTGACCCAGTACACGGGGCGGATATGTCCCTCTAGGGTGGCGATCGCCTTGCCATCTTTGGTCCAAATTTTCACGGTCTTATCTTGACTGGCAGTGGCAATCCGTTCTCCATCGGGGGAGAAGGTGACGCTATACACTTGTCCCTGATGATCGCCGATGGATCTAACCAGTTTCCCTTCTAAATTCCAGAGTTTTACCCTATTATCTCCCCCAGCGGTGGCAATCTGTTTACTGTCGTGGGAAAAAGCGACGCTATTTAGGGAACTCTCATCCGCCCGGAATGTGCGAAGTCGTTCTCCTGTCTTACTCCAAATTATGGCGATTCCATCCTCACTTCCAGAGACGAGCAGTTTCTCATCCGGACTGAAGTCTATTCCCAAAACTCGCTCCTGATGGCCCTCCAATGTAGCAACTAAAGCCTGTCTAGATTTACTCCACAATTTTACAGTATTGTCAGCACTGGCGGTGGCAAAAAGTTCGCCATCGGGGCTGAAACTTAGATTCCACACAGCCTTTTCATGGCCGACTAAGTTGGCAATTTTATTGCCTCCGGGTTCCCAAAGCATAACCGTGTTATCATTGCTGGCCGAGGCAAGAACTCGGCCATTGGGAGAAAAAGCGACGACCAATACTTCGTCAGTATGTTGCCCAAATCCCGGAAGTTTTCGGGGAACACTGTTCCACAGTTTGACGGTGTTATCAAAGCTGGCGGTGGCGACGGTTTGTCCGTCGGGAGAGAAACTCACACTCCAAACTTCATCCCGATGTCCCTTGAGAGTATCTGTCTCTACCCACTGATTCGTCTGGGGATTTTGACGCCACAGTTTAGCGGTGCGATCGATGCTAGCGCTGGCAATGGTTGTCCCATCGGGACTGAAGTTAACGCCGAGAACGGATTCCGTATGTCCGCGCAAGGTAGCGATTTGGGTGCCATCCCGTCTCCACAGTTTCACGGTTTTGTCTAAGCTACCGGAAGCGAGGGTTTGTCCGTCCGGGGAAAAGCTCACACTGGTTACCCCTTGTTCATGGCCGGTAAAGGTGGCGATCGCCTTGCCAGTGAGGTCCCACAGTTTTACGGTTTTATCTAAACTCGCACTCGCGATCGTCTGTCCATCGGGGGAGAATCGCACAAACAAAATGGGCGCATTATCCGCATTGATGGTTCTGATTAACTCTCCCTGGAGGTTCCAGAGTTTAATGGTACTATCTAAACTGCTGGAGGCGAGGGTTTGTCCGTCTGGACTAAAGCTGGCGCTGGTAACCCCGCGATCGTGTGCAGTGATGGTTCGGATTAATGTGCCATCCCGCCGCCAAAGTTTGATCGTGCCATCGGTACTGGTTGAGGCGATCGTTTGTCCATCGGGACTAAATGCCACTCGGGTGAGGGGATTTTCATGTCCATTCAGGGTCTGCACTAAGCGGCCCTCGGAGGTAAACAGTTTGACTGTTTTATCCGTACTGGCGGTGGCAATCAGGTCGCCATCGGGAGAAAAGGTGACGCTGACGACGCTGTTTTTATGTTGTTCTAAGCGGTTGATTTCCCGGACAGTATAAGACAGTTGTAAGACGCTGGCCGTTTGCATTTGCAACGTCAGGGGCGATCGCCAGAGGTCTTTGGTTTTCTGCCCGACTTGAACGCTGTTCACTAAAGCGCCTAATTCATTGTTTTTTAGGCGCAATGCTTCTGAAGACAAATTTTTGGCTTCTAGTTCGGCAATCTCTGCCTTCATGCTTTTGGAAAAGGCAAGCCCCGCCAACCATCCCGTCACTAGGACACCGAGTGCCAGGATTACATTGAGTTGTAGTTGCATCCATTTTTCTCGATCCTTGGATTTTGCTAATTCAACTTGTATTTGCTTTTCCTCATAAAGTTTTAAATTGCTTTCCTGCAATTCTTTATTCTTTTCTCTTAACGCTTTTAATCGGGCTTGGATTTGTTCTTGATCCCGAATAAATTTAACTAAATAATCATGAATGAGCTGATAGCGGCTGTCCGGAATTTCCGGCAGCACAAATACTAAGCCAGCCTTTTCGAGGATTTTTAAAATCTCTTCTAAATTATCTAAATCCCCGGCTAATTCCGGAGTTAATTCAGCCAGTAACTCCGCCTGCTTTTTCAGGGGACGCGTGCCGCTTTCTTCTGTGAGGAAGTACAGCAATAACCGCGCCGTATATTCATTTTCTGGCCCACAGTCGGCGATCGCCTCTTCTAAAAAGCGCTGCACCAGCTTTTCTTTAGGACCGGATTGGCGATATTGTTCTAAAGTGGTAATATTTTCCGCTTGCAGTTGAGCACCCACAACTTGTAACTCAATCGGACGAACCTCACCGACGCGATCGGCAAGGTCCTCCACCAAGGCATCAATCAACCCTGGCTCTAAATGAAATTGAGCCCGTTCGGTCAAGTTTTCAATCACTTGACGAGCGGTAGCCTGGGACAAATTGCCGAGGTAATAGCGGATATTTTTATTCAGGATATCTTGGTTAACAACTTCGATATTCCCGAGGCGTTCGCATTCGAGCAAGTAATGAACATAATCTTCCCGTAAAGAAAAGATAACTTTGACAAACGGAACATTTAAACAGGCATTCAAAAACTGATAAAATTCCTGGCGTTGTACCGGGTCAGTTTGCACAAAAAAGAATTCTTCAAATTGGTCAAAAATTAAAACGGTTAGCAAGTTTCGCTCGTTATTGCGATGCAACTCACTCATTAATTCTTGAAGTTTCTCCGGAAGTTCTGCCGATTTGAGAGGTTGTTTTTCTGCTCCCTTTCCGTTTAAGCGCGCGGAGTCATCCCGGTCAATTCCTAACTCTTCTAGGCCGGTTTCTATGCCTTGTTTTAAGCCAGAGATCCAATCGGTGTACACTTGCAGGAGAACCGGAAAGGCATTTCGAGCGGCGATCGCCGTTTGTTTGAGCACTGGCACTAATCCGGCTTGCACAAGGGAGCTTTTTCCCACCCCCGAATGGCCGTGAATCACCGTGAGGCGGTAGTCATTCCGCCCCAAACGTTCAATTAACCGATTTACATCTCCTTCCCGTCCCGATGTGGCAATTTCTACCGGAACGTGAGCCGGTTGAGCGCTGACCATAAGAGAGGGATTCAAGGTCTGAAGTCGCGCTTGCAGACGTCCGGCCCCAATAAACGCCCGCAAACCAAACTGAGCTTCGACTGCCCGTTGTTTTTGCTTAATTTCAAAGGCTTTGAGATATTCCGACTGCTGAAAGTACAGCGATCGCAACGCTTCTAAAATGCGCCGATACAACTGTAAGTCATACTGCGGATCGGTACGCTGTTCGGCGAAGTGCAGGTGAGAAATGGCCTCAGCACCTTGGCCCAATTGGGCGAAAGCTCGCGCCAACAGGAGTAAGTATAAACCTTGTGGAGCCGGCAGGGGAAGACTCGGCTCATTTCCCAGTACGGCGAGGGCACGTTCGGCGAAATTTCGAGCTTTTTCCCACTGGGACTGCTGCAACGCCACCTCGGCCAAAAAGCCATAATCCCGGGCCAACTCCTGGGCTTTGCCGTAGTATAAATGTAAGGTTATCGACTTTTTAGCGACAATCGATAAGGCTTCCCACGCTTGCAAGCGCTGCAAAATTTCTCCCAGTTGCCCGATAAACTTGGCGACTAATTCCGGATGTCGGGACTCCTCAAACACCCGCACACAAGTTTCTAAATAATACCGCGCTTGCTGCAAATGCTGCTGTTCCTGGGGTTGGTCGAGTTGTGCCTGCCGACAGTAACAAAGCCCGATATGGAACAACACCACACCTTGTTGCAAGAAATAAGGCGGGGGTGGCATTTCCCACACGAGGGGAGAAGGGTCGGAAGTCAGGGGAATGAAGGGAATGTAAGTGCACTCGCGATCGCGCCAGGACAACGCGTTTTTCCCCGGGCTGTAGCTGAAAGATTCCGGGATTTGTTCCCAAAAGGCCAAACTTTGCTGATAGCGTTCTAGGGCGCGATCCAGGCGATCGGCAGCATAGTCATCTCGTCCCAGCACAAAGTGTAAGCTGGCTTCCAGTTCGGGAACCAACTGCACTTGGCGATCGCTTAAATCTTCTTTGGCAAATCCCAGTTCTAAACAATTGCGGGACCCCAGAATGGTCGAGTTCGGAATAAAATTGAGGGAACCCTTTTCGACCACCTCTGATAGTACCCGGTCAATGCTTGTCGCGATCGTATCGATCGCCGCTGGGGTTGAGAGAGCAAATTCGGTACTGGTAGCCCAACTTTCAAAGTCCGGTGCAACCCGAATAAAACTTTTTAAAACCCGATCATCCACCCAAAATACAATCGGAAAGGGAAAGTGCTTTCTAAACTCTTCTCGAACCTGATTGGCTGCCATAAAGAGGCGATCTAGCTGACTCACAGATTCGAGTCCAAACACCATTAAGGCCTCGGGTTGTTCCGTGCCAATTTCATCTTGAATGGTTTTGTAGAGGGTGCGGACAGAGGTCGGCAGGTGCAGTTCTCGAATATCTACAGAGACGGAATCATGGAGGTCCGCAGTAACGCGACTGCGCAAATTGGCGTAGTTACACCGCGCTAAAATCAGGGAAAATTGCCCTTGGGAAAAGGAAATTGCCCGGTGTAAAACCTTTAAAGATTGTTCGTTGCGCCTTACCTCGGCGTCGTCATGCTGTAGATTCATCATGTTTCAACCGTCATCGTGGGTCTTGGGTACTCGACTCGGCATTTTAGGCAGGGGATAAGACGAAGATAGCGCTTCCTTTTTGGATTGGGCTTCTGCCAAAATGGGGTTAATATCAAACCAACGACCGGAGTCGCGATCGCGGTATTCAAACACGAACATACTTCGCAATAAATGTTGATAGGCAGCCTCGCCTCTAACATTTTTAGTGTCATGCACTTGATTGAGCAGTTCCCAATCCGTTGGGGCGATCGCTAATACCAGGTCGTTCCGCCGTTCCGAAATGACAGTTTCAATCGTTTCTCGATTAAAGGGCGGGTCTTCTTGTTGTAAACATCGATAGATCAATCCCAATAAGTTTCGCACATGGCCGCCACTAATCCGGCACAAGCGGTCTAAAGTTTCGCTACTGTCAAAGACTTGGGTAATTACGTCTAAGCGATCGGCCGGGGTGAGTTCGGGAAAAGCCCGGGCTAGGACCATCTGCCGGAGTAAATCTAAGCCTTCCTCAAAGTCGCTGCCATCGCGCGATCGCACGGGCACCATTGGTAGCACTTTCGGGGCAACACCCGCCCCTAATCGGCTTTTGAGCGCTTCGGATTCATGGGAAAACATTAGGGAGAGGGGAATCGTATAAACTAGATGACATTTGAGCTTGCGAAGTTGTTCTCCGCGATCAACGAATAAGTATTCAGTTTGCGATCGCCCGGAGGGTAACGGTCGATTATCCACGCGATCGAGGTTATCCACAATCGCGACTAATCCGCGTTTCCCCCGCCGTTTCAACTCCTCGGTGGCCACGGTGAGAATATCCTCATTAATCGATTGCAAAATCCCACTGGTGCGGGGTTCTAAATATTGCCTTAACTGAGTTCGTAGTTTGGGGCTTTCTTTGGCTTGGCTGGTAATTTGGGCGATAGAAATAGCTAACTCCGCAGTGGGATCAATATCAAGCGGCGCTTGCCATACCTCTGTAATTTCTTTAAACAGCTTGGTGAAATAACCCGAAGTGAGGGGAATACCACTCGCGGTGAGGTTTTCCGTCACCTGCCGGGCGATCGCCAGCAGAATATCGGAAATATCCACATCTGCCATTTCCAAGTCCCGGGAGGACTCAAAATAAACTACATGGAATTCCGCCTCTTCCAATTGAGACTTTAACCGCAGCAACTCGGTCGATTTCCCACAACCAATATGTCCCGTAAATAATTGACAAGTAGGGATATCCGGAGACAAGCGAGTAATAGTTCTCCCCAACTCCTCGATAATTTTACCCCCCCGAACCCCAGAGAAATCAATATAATACGGTCTATCCTCCGGATTTCCAATGGATAACGTCTTACTGGGGTTACACGCTTGATAAAATTTTCGTAAATTAATTTCCATCACCCTTGCCCTGTATTTTTGAACTGGGTAGAAGCCATTAATCCCCTGCAAGAAAAACCGAAAGGTCAATACTTCTAACATTAACAGCAAATGGGTTTTTTTCCCATCAGGGTTTTTCTGTTGGAGACTTCCCCTAGCCCAGTTACTTCGCCCCTGTTGCCTCCGTTAAAACCGACCACTTCAGGGCTGTTTCGGTTCTGCTGTCTCGGTTGACAGAGGGAGTCGAATGGGGTACTCAGGTTCTTTAGTTGTTGTCCTTGATGGGTGCAGACTCGCGAGAGAGATTTCACGCCACAACTTGTCTTTTGTCTCCTTAGCAGAGCCGTTGTGCAACCCTTTCGATGTGGGTCCCTGGAATTTTTCGATTTTGAGAGACAATCCTACTTTTGTCGATCTCAACTCGATTTAAAAGTGATTAAATTTTCTGCTCCGCACCCCTGCCTCCTTACTCACCCCTCACTGTGAGTTCCCCAGGTTTCTGCACCGGGAAAACCGCCGCCCTTTTGCGGAGTCCGGGAGAGAATTATCTAGGGCCTGATCGCCCAATTTTAGACCTATTTCCTAGGTTGTTATTCAATTGCTGACCTTCCTGGTGAAGCGATGGATTCTGAGTCTGGAATCAACTGTTGTTAGGGAACTTAGGGCTTATTGGCAAATCCCTAATAACTCGCATTTTCCCGGTTGTTCACCCCTTGCAGCCACCAGTTGTTCTAGGGGCCTAGAGCTATCCCTAGTGACGAGGGATTGGGATTGACGCCCTAAAAATATTTCAGAGTCAGGAGCTTTTAATATTCCCTCTCTAGCGAAAGTATTGCTGCCATTCGTTACCAAAACTGGCAGGGCAAATAGTAGACTCAACAGTTTGGGATTCATCAATTTGATATTCATGGTCTCAATCATCTCCTGGGATAATAGGTTAAGCACCCTCTTTTATTCCTTGACTTTTTTGTTGTAACTTAAGTTGCTATTTCTGATTATCTCTTCCTAAGTCAGGATATTTCATCCGCCTAGGGGTAGGACCTAGAAATGCTCGAATTCCGGACAAAAATCTACCCATTTAGGGAAATGTTTGGCAGGCTTCGTCCGGTTGATGAAGCCACTCGATTCACTGAAGGCTTTTACACCTTTGAGTGCGATCGCCACCCGTTGTAGTCCTCCTCAATCCAACTCCCTTAATTTTGTCGATTTCTCATCCAAAATAGGAGTAATGTCGTGACAGTTCCGACAATGGATTCTCCCGGTGAGTTCATTCTCCTCCTTTAGGGTTATGCGACCGTCCTACGCCAGGGATAACCTTGACTCCAATGCCGGCAATCCTCCGGTTTTTCACCCCTCTATCGGTTCGGGTCTCGGCCGATCGCACCTTGGCTCGCTACGGAGGACAGGACGAGATGTGGCACAGTCTCCGGCCACAAATCAGCCACTCTTGGGAAGTCTACCTTTATTGTACCAAAAATGGAAATTGCGTAAACACCACAGACTAACATTAACGGCAGCCATCGGCTAAAATACTGGGAAAATGCTCGCCCTATATGGAACTGCGATCGCGGGTTGAGAATCGAACACCCATAACTTCCATCCCCCTGTCTGGGACACTCTACAGAGGAATCCCCAAAAATCCGGGCTGGAACTCTAAATAAGGGGGTTATAACTTGTCGTTGACCGTTAACGGATCTAACCCCTCCCAGACTTTGGAGATGCCATGTCTGAGGAAATACTCGCAGCGTTCCACATAGAACCGAGCCGCTTGGTCTTGAGGGTTGTTTTCTAATACTTTTCTAAACAGTTGATGAGCTTCGGCAAATTTTTCCCCTTGATACAAGACAATCCCGCGCTCGAATTTAGTCCGGGAGCCGAGCTTTATATCAATCAAACTTTGAGGATAGCAATCAAGCACTTCAAACACCGCAACGGAATCTTTTTTCCCTTTGACTTGAACCTTTCCTAAGAACCGATAATTGTATTTAGTGGGGTCATCTAAATGGATTAAAGTTTGTCCACTGATCACGATAGCGGCCCCATACAATTTGGTTAGTCCTTCCATCCGAGAGGCCAGATTCACCGCATCAGAAATCACCGTGGTTTCCATCCGCTGTTCTTCCCCGATCGTCCCCAGCATCAAGCTCCCCGTATGCAACCCAATCCCGATCGCGATCGGCATATAGCCGCTCTTTTGGCGGTGCAGGTTATAGATCATCACCTGTTTTTGCATCTCGATCGCCGCCCGCATGGCATCCTCTGCTGTATCAGGAAATAGCGCCATCACTGCATCCCCAATATATTTATCAATAAACCCATGATGATTTCTAATCACCGGACCGACGCGACTCAAGTAAGAGTTAATAAAGTTGAAATTCTCCCGAGGGGACATCCGTTCTGAGAGGGTCGTAAAGGAGCGAATATCAGAGAACAGAATAGTCATATCTTTTTGAACCTGATCCCCTAATTGCACATCGAGAATCGTATCATAGCCCAGAAACTGGATAAACTCTCGCGGCACAAATCGAGCATAAGCCAAGTTGATTTTTGAGAGTTGGATGTGCATTTTAATCCGCGCCAACAACTCATTTTTAGAAATAGGTTTGGTCAGATAATCATTGGCCCCGGACCCGAAGGCTTCCATCATGTCTGAGGCTTGATTTCGGGCGGTTAACAGTACCACAGGAAGTTCGTTAGCCGGGAACTTTTCCCGAATGCGCTGGCACACTTCATAGCCCGTCATTTTCGGCATCATCACATCCAGAAGAATCAAATCGGGTCTCAAGCCATTTTCGATTTCCGCTAAGGCTTCCGGTCCGTTACTGGCGGTGGCGATCGCATAATTTTCTAGGGAAAGATGGTTGACAAGCACTTGTAAATTAATCGGTTCATCATCGACGATTAAAATTTGGAACTCGCCATTACTGCGGGTCCGCCACCCCTCCATCGGGGCGATCGGCAGGGCGATTGGCACGGTTTCTTCAGCCGCGATCACCGGTTCTGGAGGCTCAATCACGGGTAGTTCTATGTGCTGAATCTGGTTCGCTGAGATGGGTAGGGTAAAGGTAAACCGGGAACCTTCCCCCACCGCAGACTCAACCCAAATTTTGCCCCCGTGCAGTTCCACCAGTTGTTTGGCGATCGCCAACCCTAGCCCGACACTGCCATAAGCGCGGAGTGAGGAACCATCGGTTTGCTGAAACAGTTCAAAAATGCGAGTTAACTTACTTTCCGTAATCCCAATGCCGCTATCGGAGACGGTAATTGCTAAATATAAATGTCGGTTTTCCGAACGGTCCTCAGGGTGAGAACTTTCTCCTGGGGGGATGGAATGGGGATATCTCACATGACTCCATCCCCCGTCCTCCATTTCGCCGTCGTCGTCTTCCGTCATCAGTCCTTCTTGCCCGGACAACACCGTAGCTGAGACTTCAATGGTTCCGGAATCTGTATATTTGACCGCATTCCCGACTAGGTTATGTAGAATCTGCTGGACTCGGTTCTCATCGGCATCTACCAGGGGAACATCTTTACCCACAGCATTCACCAGTTGCAGAGATTTGTTTCCCGCCGAGGCTTGACAGATCGTCAGGACAACATTGCTAATTTCTCGCATTCCCAACGGTTTAAGGTCGAGTTGGATATTTTTATGCTTGAGTTTGGAAAAGTCGAGCAAATCGTTTACCAATTGCGCCAAAGTCCGACCACTAGAAACGACTAAGGACAGATTGGCGCGTTGCAGTTCGCTCAAGTCTCCAGTGGCTCCATCCAGCATAGATTCGGTAATTCCGATAATGCCATTGAGGGGGGTGCAAAGTTCGTGGGAGGTACTGGCGAGAAATTCATCTTTAAGCTCATCTAAGTCTTGCAAAGCCCGATTTTTTGTTTCCAACTCTTGAGAGGAAGTGAGTAAGTTGGTGTAGAGGCGGGCATTATCGATGGAAATGGCCGCTTGGGAGGAGAGAAGTTTTAAGACTTCCAAGCGGTCCGGGGTAAAGGCTCCGGTGGTAATGTTATTTTCGAGATAGAGAATTCCGATGAGTTTGCCCTGATGAACAATCGGTGCACAGAGGATAGACTGGGGCTGATGGTCGATAATATAATGATCGTGAGCGAAGCGTTCATCGGCGATCGCTTCTTTAATGACTACGGATTCCTGAGTCCGCGCGACATAGTTAATGATAGATAAGGGCAGATGAGCGCTGGTTTCAACGGTGAGATGCTGACCGATGGTAATATCATTTTCTTCCGTCGTTCCCGTAGCTTCTATATAAAGTTTATTATCATCTTCTAAAATCAAGGAAATGGTTTCTGCCCCTGCATTTTCCATCACGATTTTCATCAGCTTTTTGAGCAGATTATCCAGGACCATTTCCCCATTAATGGCGGCGGAGGCTTTCACAAAGGCGGTCAAATCCAGTAAGCCCGCATGAGAGCCAGTGGTGGTAGAAAGGGTAGTTGTGTTCATGACGCCCCCCTGTCCCTCTACGCTGCCTCGGGCGATGGAATGGGGATAGGTGGCGTCTAATTCGCTGACTTTGCGCGTGGCACCCCAGCGCAGGTAGGCATAATAGGCGTCAGTGATATAGGTGGCAGCTATTTTTTCGAGGTTGAGCTGTTGATAGAATTCTCCCGCCCGTTCTCCGGCGATCGCGGCTTCATGAATATAGCCATATTTACGGGCTGATTTTACGGCGCGATCGTAATGAGACATCGCGGCTACAGTTCGACCCAAAACTCGTGCCTTTTCTGCCTCTACCAATTCATATTTATGTCGATAGGTTTGCGGGGCGTGTAAGGCCCATCGCTTCATTTTTTGTTGAGCGATTTGGACCTGGATCAATCTTTGAATTTTTTGAGCAGGAGTCCCTTGGGGATACAGAGCAAGTAAGGCCAGAGACTGGTAAAAATTGTGTTCGTTGACACTGACCAGCCCCACTACGCCAGCTTGATAATTTTCCGCTAATTTGGCATAATAAACCGCTCGTTCATATTCCCTAAATAAATAACATAAGATGGTTTTTGCCAGATAAGCCGCAAAAACCGACATGGTATTTTGAGACTCAATCAAAGTGGGTAAGCGGGTTTCTTCATCAAAGCTCTCTCCACTCAAGATGCAGGGATTGAGTAATTCCCCTTGTAAGTTCATCACGAATTGTCTCCAAATTCGTGCATAATGAATGTGGAAATCGAGCTTAAGCTGGACCATCCAAGCAATATAGTGATCCGATTCTGCCGCCACTGAATCGAGGGGTTCTCCCCGAAATAAATTATGGTTGCAATAATGGAGGGCCGCGTGTCCGGCCCATTCGATATCCCCGGTTTCTAGCCCACTTTGGAAAGCATCTCGGAGGGGTTCGATGGTATCTTGGAGGGGAATTTTTCCGTGTTTGATATGGGCATAAACTAAATCCTTGACCTTCGCTTTCATGGTTTTGTCGTCAAATTGCTGCAATAGCCGCAAGGCGAGTTCCCCACTGCGATCGCCCCCTTTAATATCCGACCAAGAAGCGGACAACAGCACCCCATAAAATCCGTAGGCAAAGGCCGATAGCACGGAGTTTCCATACTTTACGCAAAGGTCAATCATCGTATAGACAACCAGATGCAGCATATTCACTGAAGAAACATAGGCTGCTGGAGTCATCGCTACTAAAATTCTCATCGCGGCCAACTTTTCCGGATTGCTCATCGGCGGTAAGGCCGCTAAATCCGCAATACTCTTACGTTTTAAAATCCATTTGGTGCGGATTGCTCCCCAAAACCGATGGAATTGATTCGGCTCCTTAGGCAGGGTCACCCCTAACAATTTAAGGACTACCGAACCTGTATCGAGAGCCTTATTCATTTGATTTTGAGAAACATAAGATTGGATTGTTTTTTCGTAGATCCCAATCTTTTCTAACAAAGTCCGGGTATTTTGTAGAGCTTCTTGGGCTAGTTCATTAGCTTTTTCATAATTTCCAATTAAATACTCTGCTTCAATTAATTCGTTATAAAGGTTGAGGGTGAAATCATAAAAAGAAAACCAGCTATCTTCGGGTAAGAGTTCCCGACCTTTCGATAAATATTTAACGGCATTTTGATAGGCCATTGCCGCCTTGGCCTTTTGACCGGCTAGGAGGTTCAAGTGGGCGATTTTGTTGTTTTCAGATTGAGAGGCAATTAGGCTCAATCCGATATTCAAATGATTAACAATTTCAAATAATTTTTCTTCCCGTTCTTCTGGGGTAGAATGTTTAAGTAGGAGCTTCCCGACTTTGAGATGGACCTGGTTTTTGCGCTCTTCGGAAATGAGAGAATAGGCGACTTGAGCAACGCGATCGTGCAAAAACTGATAGGCAACGACTAAATTATCCACCGGCAAGGCAACGGGTTCTTCATTGCCAAACAGTAAGGGAATTTTATAAGTATTTTCGACCGGCAGAATCAATCCTTGCTGTACTGCTTCCTGAAGGTCCGTAGCTGTGGCCGATAGGGATTTTTCATTAACGAGGGCCAAGATATCGATATAAAAAACGTTCCCAATACAAGCTGCAACTTGTAATGCTTTTTGGGTATTTTCTGGAAGCTGCTGAATTTTGCTAACCATTAAATCCACCACATTATCTGTGATGGAAAGTTGCTCAATCCCCGAAATATCCCATTCCCACCGACCCGCGCTCAAGTTACAAACCAGGAGGTTTTCTTGGATCAGGGAATTGAGCAGCATCCTCACAAAAAAGGGGTTACCATGGGTTTTCTGGTAGACCAGTTCTGCTAAGGGCCGAGACCTCACGGTTGGACAGCTAAGGGTATCGGCAATCAGTTGGTTAAGACAGTCAATATCTAATGCTTCGAGGGCGATCGTTGTGACCCGAACTCCGGACTGTTGAAACCGGCGAATCGTTTGCAATACTGGATGACTAGGCGTCTCAATTTCGTTCTCTGGATAGGCTCCAATTAACAATAAATATTGGCTATCCGAGGCACTGACGATCGCGTGTAACAGGGTCATGGATGCAGCATCCGCCCAATGTAAATCATCTAAAAACAGGACCAGAGGATGCTCTTGGGTCGTAAAAACACTGAGGAATTTTTGAAAGAGTAAACTGAACCGATTCTGAGATTCTGAAGGGGGCAGAACAGGTACGGGGGGCTGCTTACCGATAATCAGTTCAACTTCCGGAATTACATCAATAATGACTTGACCACTTTTGCCAATTTGCAATAAAATTTGCTCTTGCCACTGGGTGATCCGCTCTTCACTTTCACTCAAGATCAGGCGAATTAATTGCTGGAAGGCTTCAATCAGTCCCCCGTAGGGGATATTAGTTCGATACCGCTCAAATTTTCCAGAAATAAAATAAGCGTTTTGTCGGATGATGGGTTGGTGCATCGCCTCAATTAAGGCAGATTTTCCCACACCAGAATATCCACAAATGAGGACAACTTCACAGCGAGAGGGGTTAATTTCTCCGGTTCTGCCCCCAGTGGAAATCGGAGAAGGGGACGGAGTTTTCCGGCGGATTCTCCCGTACGCTTCTTGCAGAATTGATAGTTCGCGATCGCGCCCATAAAGTTTTTCGGAAACAAGCAGTTCCCCTGATAAATCTTCCTGACCCAAGGGAAATTTAAGAATTTTTCCTGTTTCTATCAATTGCTGTAAACAGTTTGCCAAATCACCTTTGAGTCCGTAGGCACTTTGATAGCGCTCTTCGGGGTTTTTGGCTAGCATTTTCATGACAATGTTAGAAACGGCTCGCGGAATTTCTGGCTTAACTTCGTTGAGGGGACGAGGATTTTTTGCCAAATGCGCGTGTACAATTTCCATCGGGTCCGTGCCTTTAAAGGGGAGTTCTCCGAGGAGCATTTCATAAAAACTCACCCCCAGAGAATAAAAGTCAGACCGATAATCCAAAACCCGATTCATCCGTCCGGTTTGTTCCGGAGACATATAGGGCAACGTCCCTTCCACTGTTCCAGCAGTGAGGGCTTTCTGCACCATGGAAATACTAAAATCTGTAATTTTTACTTGCTGGGTTTTCCCGTGAATAATAATATTTAAAGGATTAAGGTCCCGATGAATAATATGTAAATTATGAATTTCTCCTAAAATTTCCGCGAGTTGGACTGCTATCTGTAAAAACTCTTTTAAATTTAATGAGTATCCGGCCAAATATTCTTTCAGCGAAACCCCGCCCATATCTTCTATGACTAAGGCAAGCTGATTATATTCAAAAGTTTCCAAGGCATAAACCTTGATAATTCCTGAACTATTCAAATTCCGCGTAATTTCATATTCATGATAAAGTTTTGCCAGTTCCTCCGGGGTGGGATACTCGGCTTTTAGCAACTTGAGGATCACTCGCTGGTCGTCGAGTTCTCGTTGAGCGCGATAAACGATGGTGTTAACACCTTCGTAAACTTTTTCGATGATAGTATAGCCAGGAAGAGCGATCGTCATGGGTCTCAACAATAGTCGGTAAGTAAGCGTCAGAATGAAAAAGGGTTTGCTGTCCAGTTCAAGACTGGTTTGTTCTCACTTACCCCCTCCAATGCTCAATTAAAACTGATGCAATAGGCGGAGGCAGACACTCCCTGTGCCTGGATTATGTTCCTCCATCGGTGGTGTTGGCAGACCCCATTGGGACTGACTCCCGTCTTGATTGAATCCCTGCACTCCACGCCAGGGCCTTTGTGATGGGCGATCGCCGCTTGATCGAAACTCAAATGGTTCCTTTCACCTAAGCAAAACGATACCCTGTCACTGGACATGGCGTCGAAACAGAATCCTTGGCAAACCACTGCTGGAGGGAGGTGCACCCCGTTGCCCTCAAAGTGTGGATTAAATCCATCGGAGTCTATGAATCTCTATTCTTATCATAAGACGCCTTCGAGAGCTTTTCCGCCCCCGTGCCTGACTGCGAGGGAGTAACAGGGGGCGGGGTTTCAAACCCACGCCTGTAGAGACAGGACAGATCCCGTCTCTACATCGGTTAAAAACCGACTTAAATGCTTTCATCCCAAGGGGTTTAAGGGAGTCACCCCTCCCTAAACCTCGGAACCCGGACGGTTGGAATCGATGCACTCAACGGCAATCAAACCGGAGTGCTTAGGTTTAAAGGGAGTTGGTAGGGTCCAGGACTAGAGACACCCATATCCGTACTGGACTCACCCAAACTACTGCTCATTGATTTTAAAGCTAATTTCAAGACTGTGCTGAAATTGTGCTGAAACGGTTGCTGGAGATAAACTATTTCGGAAGGGTTATAGGAGAAAACAGGGGGACTGCCACCTTGAATCGATCGCCAAGGGGTGCGAGAACTCGCACCCCCTGAAGAATAGCCCCCATGATGCCCCTTCTTCAAGATTCCCGGACTCGTGAAGAAGGGGTCCATCCTGGACGACAAGTGCCGCCGGTGCAATCGAGATCCAATTCGTGCCAGTACAGAGTCGGAACGCCCCAACCGCGATCGCCTGCGTGTTCCTGTCCCAACCAGCGATTTTCTAAATAATCATTCGGCGATTCATACCGATGGGGATGCCAGTAGGGAACCGTCAAGGACCCATACACCTTCCGATACTCGTCTGAATCGATCAGTGCCGATACCATTGCCCCCACGCCATGTTCAACGAGCAACCCATCACACTCACGAATTTCGGTTTCATCATGAGGCGATCGCCCTAAAAAATGCTTAAACGCATTTTCAATAAATTTAACATTTGAACTTTTTTCATAGAAACTTTCTAAGTAAATTGAAGAAACAGCTATACTTTTCAAAAAATGCCGAATCCCAATTTTTCCCTTAAAAAATTCTTTTTCTAACCCTGCTAATTTTTTTCGTTCAAATTGATAAGGCTGCCGTTCCAGGACTTGATGATAAATTTGTTTGAGTACCCGTTCTCTTTCTTCGACCGATGCTTTCTGATGCATCTTCACTGGTTCTTGCAAGCTCATGGTCCACTCCTATTTTTCTGAATAAACCGACTGGCATATCAATCGCGCTAATCGGGGGCTTTTTTCCTAGATCCTCACCCTGCATCGAGTGTAGGTTTTGCCCAATCTTTAGTTTGGTGTTCAGACTTGCGCGTGGTTTTAACTTTTGTGCACTCCCAGAGACTTTTTACCCGTAGTCCTAACTCGCGATCGCCCCTTTTTGAACATTCGCCATCAGTTTAGGCGGAATATCTAATGCCTCAATCATCCGATTCAAATAAGGATCAAGGTACTGATTGACAGGACTCGGTAGATGAGAACTGGTGGTTTCTTTCAGACAGCGATAGGCTACCTCACAAGAATTTTGTCTCTGATAGGCTGTCAAAATATTAACTTGCCATAAGACCAAGGCATCATTAAAGAAGCGGGGGTCATCCTTGAGAATTGCTAAGGCACTGTACCGCATAACTTGAGTCATATCGTAATAACAGCGCTGTCCGTGTTTTTGCATAATATCTGGATGCAAGGACATAAATTTTTTTAAGGCATGACGCACCAGAAGGTCTCCCTTCTCCCGCAAAATTTCGTAACATTTTACCCGCTCTGCAAAGGTTTGCAGATAGCGTTTCATGGATTGCATATCTCCGCTACTCAGATATCGCCCTTCGTTTTCGTTAATCAGTTCTTGTAACTTAGAATTAATAGCCTGCATTGCATCCCCCTATTTTTGAACGCCCTATCAGTATCTAGTTCTAGTGTTATCGATCCCCGACCCTTCCGGCAAGAGATTGATGTAATTTTTAATATTTCAGTAAATACCCTGAAATGGACAACTGACAGCAAGGGGTGCGACATGGCGATCGCTCCGGGGTGTAACGGACATTAACCCTCCCCTGGGCCAAGATTTGGGATTATCTTACAAGGTGAATCAGTTTCCGAAGGGTTAGCGGACCTTTAAGGGGTCAACCGGCTGATATTCCCAGTGCACTTATGGCAGTTTACTCATGAATTTTGCTGACCCAAGGTCTGGAAAAAGTGAATAGCGCCGCCGAATTCGGTGCGGGTGGCGACTGCTAAATTCAGGCTACTCGGTGGCATCTGGGTTCCGGCATTAAAGGCGGCAGCGAGGGCAACCGGGGACCCGGGACCTTGAACGGAAGCCACGGGTTCTAACTCGTCATTAAACCAGAGAATTTGACCCTCTTCGTCTGCGATCGCCCCACCCCCCGGGACTGGGGACAAACAAACCGGCAGGCGTTCTAAGGGCAGGCGACGGACTCCCAGGGGCCAGAGTTGAATTTGCCAAAGGGCGGGTCGCGGGTGACGGGTGATTCCCGCTAGGGTGTAGGGTTGATCCGTTAAAATCAACGGGTCCAAAATGCCTTGAAACGACTCCGAACCGACTGGGGTACCGCGACGGGTATAAATCTGGAAGAGGGTCCGCCCCTGGTGTGGAGTGCGATCGTACCGGATCGCCAGCAGATGCCTAGAGTCTAGAAAGATAATTTGGGGTAACTCGGGTCCTAGAATTTGGCACTGATGGTCCGGTGCCTTAAACCCGGTTTCAGAAAGGGTGGCGAGGGAATAAAAGTTGAGTTGTCCAGGAACAACCACTGCTAACCAGCGGCACTGAGGGTCAATGGCAATCTGAAATTCTCCATCATGGGTAAGCTGGTGCTGGGGGTGACTCCGAGTGAGGGGTAGCCAATACAGCCGTCGCCGATCGCTCACCCAACAGCCCCCAGTTACGGACAATAAATGGGTGATGCGATCGGGAAAATCCACCACCTGCGGGGGGAGTGCCACTTTATGCCAGACTCTCACTTGGTTGGCATTGGCAGCGTAGAGATAGCCATCCTTAGAGACTAAAGCTGTGGTGGGGACCGGCAGGGGAATGCGGGAATGCTGGGTTGTGAGGAGTTTCGGCATTCCTGCCGATGGAGCCTCCAGAAACGGTAACGGGCGATCGCTCAACAGTCGCACCCCCGGTTCCGTCATCGCCTCCTGAATCGCCTTAGCCATTTGCGCCGCACTAGCGTATCGACGCGCCGGGAGCTTTTCTAAGGCTTTTTCGATGATTGAACGCAAGGGTAAAGGCACTCGTTCTGGAGTTTGTAAGCGCTGATTCAAATGCGCCCACATCAGGTCCCCGGGTTTTCCCGAAAAGGGTCGATATCCCAGCAGCAGTTCAAACAGCAAAATCCCCATTGAGTAAATATCGGCACCCTGAGAGTACAACCCATAAAATCCTTCCGGTGCAGCATACGCCGTCGCCCCAACGGCTTGGAGTTCATCATTTCCCCCTCGGCGACTGTCCAAATGTTCGCCGAAACGCCGCGCTATCCCAAAATCTGACAATCGGGCAAACCAGGAGCCATTTCTAACACTCAACAGGATATTTTCCGGTTTGATATCGCAGTGAATAATCCCGGCACGATGAGCCGATTCCAACCCCGCCAGAATTCCCAGCATCAATTGCATCCCTTCCCCTAAACTCAGAGAAGGATTCGCTTCGAGGAGTTCACGCATTGTTGCCCCTTCACAGTAGTCCATCACCAGATATCGGGCCGTTGAAGTTTGTTCTAAGGAACGACAAGTCACGATATGCGGGTGTTGTAAGGTTAGCAAGGACAACAGTTCTCGCAAAAATTTATGAGTGGGTAGACGGAGGTGAGTTAGTTCCTTGAGGGCCACCAATTGACCCGTCTTCCGCTCGATCGCACAAAAGACTTTACCAAATTGTCCCTGTCCCACTAATGCTAAAACTCGGTATTTGGGCAGTTGCTGTTGGAGTCGGCGCAACTCGGAGGGGGATGCATAAACCCCCGAGGGACGGCTTCCTTGCAGATAGCCACGATTTAGCCCATCATCGGATCTATTAGTGAGGTCCATCCTCTCTCCCTTGTTGGTCATGCGATCGCAGTTTCGTCTCATGAGTTATCCAGACTCGCCTGGCTGATTGCCCCTTTCCTATCCTAAATCCCTTTTCCAGCAAATGACGGGTTCCCCTACTGCCCTGGGATCTCCCCACATCCGAGCCAATGTCACAATAATTAAGATTAAGCCAGGGTTGAGGCTGTGTGGAAATTTTATTAGATCTGGATCAGCATAATTACCTTGGATTGTCAAGGATCAATATCAAGGGAGGCCCGTCCCATTGCAAGTTATCCTCGGAATCGAAACGGGATCTACTTGACTCCTGATTAACCTTATCCCCCCCAACAAATCACCCCCTTAAGATGGTCAAAACTGTTCGTTTAGAACCAATCGCCCAAGATACCGAAGTTCAGACCAATGCAAACATTCTCTCGGCCCTACTCGCTGAAGATCTCCACGTTCTCAAAGAATGTGGAGGGCGGGGTTTGTGTGCCACCTGCCACGTTTTTATTAAACAAGGCATGGAGAGTGTCTCGCCGATGGGACGTCGAGAACAACGTACCCTAGAGGTGATTACCACGGCCCGGACCAACTCTCGCCTCGCCTGTCAGTCGCGAATCCTCGGGGAAGGGGTGGTAGTTGAGGTCCCTACGGGGATGTATCTGGATTCTATTGAAGATATCGAGTCTTTAATTGGGAGGCGCACGGAACAAGATCTATTACACCCCATCACGGGTCAAGTCGTGGTGGAATCGGGTAAGTTAATTACGCGATCGGTTATTACCGAACTTAAAGATGTTCGCTTACAAGTCGGGCAGTATTTAGCCCGAACTCGCGAAGCCTAAAACAGATTGTTTGCACTGAGTAAATTGCGATAACCGGCGGGAGTTCAAAACCCCGCCGGTTATTGCTTGGTATCGCAATATAGGGTTCCCCCGAGTTATCCAGAGTTAGGAGGTACAGAAACTGCTATATCTCCCCAAAAAAATAGTCTGCATTATAATGCAGACTACTCTCTAAACTCTTGTAAATTCTGACAACTTACAACTGCTTGACTTCCGATACCAACTTGTTAATCACTTCTTTTGCGCTACCAAACAGCATCATGGTCTTATCTTTATAAAACAGATCATTGTCAATGCCTGCAAAACCTGTACTCATCCCGCGTTTAATTACGATGGTATGACTGGCTTTATCTACTTCCAAAATCGGCATTCCGTAAATTGGGCTCCCGGCATTGTCTCGGGCGGCAGGATTCACAACATCGTTTGCACCAATGACTAAGGCGACATCAGTGCGATCAAATTCGGCATTGATATCTTCCATGTCATACAACTGTTCGTAAGGCACGTTTGCCTCCGCTAGTAAGACATTCATGTGTCCGGGCATCCGACCCGCGACGGGGTGAATGGCGTATTTCACTTCCACTCCCAGACGGTCTAATTGGTCGGCTAATTCTCGGACGGCGTGTTGTGCTTGGGCGACGGCCATTCCATATCCGGGAACGATGACTACGGAACGGGCATATCCTAACATCATCGCACTTTCTTCTGAGTCGATGGAGCGCACGGTTTTATCCCCCATGTCCCCAGTCACAGCGGCAGTTGCGCCTCCTTCACCACTCCCAAAGGCTGCGAAGAGTACATTGGTAAGCGATCGGTTCATCGCTTTACACATAATCACCGTAAGGATGATCCCCGAGGCACCGACTAAGGCACCGGCTACGATCAGCATATTATTCATGACCACGAAACCTGCGGCGGAGGCTGCTAAACCGGAAAACGAGTTTAACAGAGAAATCACCACGGGCATATCCCCACCGCCAATGGGAATCACAAACATCACACCGAGGACCAACGAAACCCCGGTTAGGGCCAAAAATACCGGGGTATTTAAGGGGTCAATGGCTAAATAAACACTGCCCACGAGGAAACCACCAAACAGCAAGGCGTTAACAGGTTGCTGTAAGGGAAAGGTAATAGGTCTTCCGGTGACGAGTCCTTGCAGTTTGGCAAAGGCCATCAGAGAACCTGTAAAGGTGATGCCACCGATTAACACGCCGAGTAAGGCGGTGATGGTGGTATCCAGGGGAGGTCTCTCAAAGGTTTGGTAATAGCGCCAGAATTCGCCGACGGCAATCAGGGCAGAGGCGGCACCCCCAAAGCCGTTAAATAAGCCGACCATCTGGGGCATGGCGGTCATTTCAACTTTTTGGGCGGAGATGACACCGATCGCCGAACCGATCGCGATCCCGATCAAAATCATCTCGTAGTTGAGCACTTGGCGATCGAGTAAGGTGGCAACGATCGCCAACAACATCCCCACGGATGCTAATAAATTTCCGTTACGCGCCGTGGCCGGAGAACTAAGCTGTTTGAGACCGATGAAAAATAAGGATGATGCTACTAAATAGCTTAACTGTATTCCGCTGGGGATTAAGTCGCTCATGCTTTCACCTCTTTTTTCTTGAACATTTGCAACATTCGATCGGTCACGAGAAACCCACCGACTACGTTAATGGTGGAAAAGACCACGGCAATTAATCCTAAAATGACTGTGACACTCCAATCCCGGTCTCCCGCGATGATGATTGCTCCTAAAAGAGCAATCCCCGAGATGGCATTCGCCCCGGACATTAAGGGAGTATGCAAGGTCGGTGGCACTTTGTTAATGACTTCAAATCCAGCAAATGAAGCCAGAACAAACACGAATAAAGCAGAAATGACGGCTTCGGACATCTTAAATTCAATACTCCGGTTTATGGATTATGGGAGAAATATAGGGTTATTCGGTGGAGTGAAATACAGCTTGAAGGAGTGCGAGCATCTTACTCGCTACCGTTAGCGAGCAAGATGCTCGCACTCCTAAATTCCTAATTCAAATCCCTCCCTGACTCACCTGCAAACCACTCTTTCGCCGTAGCGGAAATTACACTTTTCCTCCGACTACTTCTAAGGCTTCCCGCACCCGGGAATTGCGAATTTCGTGGCCGTGGGTAACGCAGGTGTTGCCGATAATTTCATCGGAAAAATCTAAATTCAGGGCGTCGTCTTTGATCATGTACTGCACGAATGTGGAGATATTTTTCGAGTACATTTGGGACGCGTGGATGGGCATGGAAGCGGGTAAGTTAATCGGCCCTACAATGGTGACGCCATTGCGAACGATGTCTTTGCCCGCTTCGGTGTAGGCGCAGTTCCCGCCTTGTTCTGCAGCTAAGTCCACGATCGCCGACCCGGGTTTCATCCGCGCAAACATTTCTTCGGTAATCAGTCTGGGGGCTTTTCTGCCGGGAACTTGCGCGGTTGTAATCACGATATCGGCAGCGGCAACGGTATCGGAAAGCACTTCCTGGGTGCGGCGCTTGGATTCTTCGGAAATTTCGCGGGCGTATCCCCCTTCAGCAACGGTTTCTTCGTCGAGTTTGACCTCTACAAATTTGGCCCCGAGGCTTTGAACTTCTTCTTTGACGGCGGGGCGAATGTCGAAGGCTTCAACCACGGCACCGAGACGACGGGCGGTGGCGATCGCCTGCAATCCCGCTACCCCTGCACCCATTACTAACACTTTTGCGGGTCGAATCGTGCCGGCTGCGGTGGTCAACATGGGGAAGAATTTTGGGGCGGTAGCTGCTGCTAGTAGTACGGCTTTATATCCAGCGATCGCAGCCTGGGAAGAGAGGGCATCCATGCTCTGGGCTTTGGTGGTGCGCGGGATCATTTCCATGCTAAAGGCAGTGACTCCTCGTTTGGCGAGGCGATCGATAATGATCGGATTTCCCAGGGGGTTAAGAAAGCTGACGATCGCACTGCCTTCGCGTAACTTATGAATTTCTTCTTCCCTAGGGGGTGAAACTTTCAGTAATAAGTCGGCTTCACCCCAAAGTTGATCACTATCGGCCACAATCTTAGCGCCCGCGGCTTCGTAAGCCTCATCGTAAAAGAAGGATTGCTCTCCGGCTCCCGCTTCAATGAAAATTTCTAATCCGGCTTTCACTAAACGCGCCACCATGTCTGGGATTAAGGCAACGCGACGTTCTCCCACTTCGATTTCTTTGGCTACGGCTATTTTCATGGTTTCTCCTTTTGGTTACACCGATCGCAATTATGAGGGGGACTTAACAGGGCAAGGGGTAGCCTCTCCTCGGGGTTGACTGATGGCTCCCTGGGCTTTTTCTGCTCAATTGTATTGAGTTTACCGATTTTTGTTGGGGGTGGCTGCTCCCCCTGGGGTGCTGATTTCTTTCAGGAATAATAGAGGCATCCGTTGTACTTTCTCGATTTTAGGGAGTGCGATGAAATTTTAGGAACCATGACGTCACCCAACCGATTGCTTATAGACCTGGGTTGAGCTTTTGCCGTTTTGCATCGTATTCGATCCCCACGCACTTGTCCATTTTTTATCTGTTCTGGGTAAATTTATCAGGGAAACCTGAAGCGTTCACCAGCCTAGGATCGGCTCACTGCGATCGCAATGGACCGGGCTGCTTCGAGATGAGTTTAGATGGGTCATCCCTACTCTGTCAAGCGGGTGAATGCTTGACCTTTGCCATCGATATTAGCGTTTTTTTTCGCTCCTGTTCGGCTCAATTCCCCTTTATCTCGGAGTTTTAATATAAATTCAGATAACTTTATCTTTGTTTGCTGACAAATCTGTAGAAAAACTTAGGGTTAGGAGAAAGTATCGGATTAGTTGATGGGGATCACTCTACCTGGCTTGAGCTCCGTCTCTAGAACTTTCCGAGAGTCTGCACCTTATACCATATTTATAATAATTTATCAAGCCATTCCCCTCAATTTTCCCTGATTTCCCCAATACTCTGGGGACTCGGTGGCAGCCCAGTAACCAGAGGTCCCATTACCATTTTAAGAAAGCAGATTCGGGACCTTGTTCGTAGCGAATCTTGGCATCTTTCTCAAACCAAGCAATAATGTCCTCGTGGGTTAGGGACTCCATGGAAACTCCGGAATCTGTAGCAATATGTTGGAGCAGCTTCAAGGAGGAAATGGTCAAGCGGGTTAAAAACTTCTCGTGAGACGCCAAGAGCGCGCCATCAACGGCATAGGACTCTTCTGGGGTTAAAAATTGGGCAGAGGGTTCTGGAGAAATCATCAGTTTTTTATTGAGACAAACAGCATAGTATAGATGCCGCAGTTGCGACAACTTCCTAGGGGATTTTAACCTTTAACGTTGCCAGTTGAGGATTCCAGAGGCGGGAATAGTTAGTTAATGAGGCGATCGCACCCGTTCCGGTTGCAGAGTAATTAAATAGCCACAACGGTGCTCTCCGTCAATCATCCAGTAAGTCCGCTCTACCGTACAATCGGGGAGGATTGCCTCAAACATTTCCAGTTCATATCCACAGACGCTCGGAAACGATTCCGCCACCGTGGAAATGGCACAGTTATGTTCGGTGAGCAAAAAGCGATCGCCACAGTCAGAACCCTCCGGTTCTATGGGATGGACATCCGCCATATAGCCTTCGGCTTGACGCAGTTGCATCAAACCCGCTACCCGTTCAGATAAAGGCCGATTTCCGAGGCGATCGCGGTATTGCAGGGCCTTCCGCTCCCACTGCTTCCGCAAAATCGAGGTCAGTTGGTCCTCCCCCATAGTTTCTGCTAAGGTCCCTAACAGGGAAACGGCAAAATCATCATATTGATTGGGGAAGAAATCTTTGCCCTTGTGGGTGAGTTCATACTGATGCTGGGGCCGTCCCATCCCCGCCTGTACCGCTTTATGGCGAATCAGTGCCTCTGCTTCGAGGTCCTTGAGATGGCGGCGAATCGCTTGGGGAGAAATATCTAAAACTTCGGCTAACTCCTGAGCCGTGGCTTGACCCTGCTTTAATAAGTATTGCAGGATATCTTCTTTAGTGGAAGGTTGCTGGGTACTCGTCATCATCTTGCCTGTAGTCAAACGCCAAAACGCTCGAAAAAATCTATTGCCGACTTTGACAACACACTTGTTGTTAAAGTATTCTAAAATAGAATTAAGCAACCGGCGCGTTGTTTAACCCTATTATATATAGACGGAGGGCAAGGATGCCCAACCAGGCAAAGAGAAAGAATCCAAAGGACGGGAGATAAGGGACTGGTGATTGGGAACGATAACAGCAAACCGCCACCCAGTATAGAGGGCGCGGTTGTCAGTTAGAGTTCATCGATTGACTCATTCAAGCGGCGATCGCCCGACTCTGAACTTAACCTTCCCCTGAATTGGGGATCCTCTCCCAAAAATTTGCTCGTTATATCAACCTTGATAATGACTTTAGAACAGCCTACACAACAAGCCACGGACAAAAATCTAGAAGCCATGCGGCACTTTTCTGAACAGTACGCCCAACGCACCGGCACTTACTTCTGTTCAGATCTCGGCGTCACTGCCGTAGTCATCGAAGGATTGGCGAAAAATAAGGATGAGTTGGGCGCTCCCCTATGTCCCTGTCGCCACTACGAAGACAAAGAAGCCGAAGTCAAAGCTACCTTCTGGAATTGTCCCTGCATTCCCATGCGCGAGCGCAAAGAATGTCACTGTATGTTATTTCTGACCGAAGATAATCAATTCGCCGGCAAAGATCAGAACATCTCGTTCGATCAAATTCGCGAAATGACCAATCAATACTAACGGCTTCCGAACACTTTAAAATCCCTCGGAGCAAAGTCAACGGATAAAAATATTCCCACATTTTTACAGTTGACTTTGCTCCATAGCCTGCCCTAGATCCGAACGTAGAGAGAACACACCACCAACACTATGACTGCTACTACTGCAAAAACCCTCGTTAATCAACCTTATAAATACGGCTTCGTTACCCAAGTTGAATCCGATACGTTACCCCCCGGAATTAACGAAGATGTCGTGCGCCTAATTTCGGCCAAAAAAGAAGAGCCCGAGTTCATGCTGGACTTTCGCCTTAAAGCCTTTCGGCAATGGCAAAAAATGGAAGATCCAACTTGGGCGCACGTCAACTATCCCAAAATTAATTATCAAAATATCATTTACTATTCCGCTCCTAAAAAAAAGCAAACCCTCAATAGTATTGATGAAGTTGACCCCGCCATTCTCGAAACGTTCGAGAAGCTGGGAATTCCCCTCTCTGAACAAAAGCGCTTGAGTAACGTTGCCGTAGATGCGGTATTCGATAGCGTCTCGATCGCCACCACCTTTAGAGAAAAGTTAGCGAAAGAAGGGGTCATTTTCTGTTCAATCTCTGAAGCCGTACGGGAATATCCCGAACTGGTGAAACAATACCTCGGTACCGTCGTTCCGGTGGCGGATAATTACTTTGCTGCCCTCAACTCGGCGGTGTTTAGCGATGGTTCGTTTGTTTATATCCCCAAAGGCGTCAAATGCCCGATGGAACTGTCTACTTATTTCCGGATTAATAACGGTGACTCGGGGCAGTTTGAGCGCACCTTGATTATTGCCGAAGAAGGTAGCCATGTGTCTTACTTGGAAGGCTGTACCGCCCCCATGTTTGATACTAACCAACTCCACGCTGCGGTGGTGGAACTGGTGACGTTGGATAATGCCGAAATTAAATATTCCACAGTCCAAAACTGGTACGCTGGGGATGAAAATGGCAAGGGCGGAATTTATAATTTCGTCACCAAGCGCGGGTTATGTAAGGGCAAAAACTCTAAGATTTCTTGGACTCAAGTCGAAACGGGTTCAGCTATTACTTGGAAATATCCCAGTTGTATGTTAGTCGGGGATAATTCAGTCGGGGAATTTTACTCCGTCGCCCTCACCAATAACAAACAACAAGCCGATACCGGCACCAAGATGATCCATATTGGCAAAAATACCCGCAGCACGATTATTTCTAAGGGAATTTCGGCGGGCAATTCTTCCAATAGCTATCGCGGATTGGTAAAGGTTGCAGCGAAAGCCAAAGGCGCACGGAACTATTCTCAGTGTGACTCGATGCTGATTGGGGACAACGCGCAAGCGAATACTTTCCCCTATATTCAGGTGGAAAATGATACGGCAAAAGTTGAGCATGAAGCCTCTACTTCTAAGATTGGGGAAGATCAACTCTTCTATTTTGCCCAGCGGGGAATCTCGCCGGAAGATGCGGTTTCCATGATGATTAGCGGATTCTGCAAAGATGTCTTTAATCAGTTGCCCATGGAATTTGCGGTGGAAGCCGATCGCTTATTGAGCTTGAAGTTAGAAGGTTCGGTGGGGTAATTGGAAGGATGAAGAATGAAGGATGAAAACGGAAAATTCATCCTTTATTCGTTCTTCCTCAAGCGGTTTTCTTCGCGACTTTTGTTTAATGAAATGTATTGAGGAGCTAATGATTAAAGAAGATAGTGCAGTGATTCTCTCCGTTCGGGATTTAACCGCGAATGTGAATGATACCCCAATTCTCAAAGGCTTGAATCTGGAAATCAAGGCGGGAGAAATTCATGCGATTATGGGACCGAATGGCTCAGGAAAAAGCACCTTTTCCAAGGTTTTATCGGGTCATCCGGCGTATGAAGTAACCGGGGGGGAGGTGATTTTTATGGGTCAAAATCTCCTAGAATTGGAACCCGAAGCAAGGGCTTTAGCCGGGGTCTTTTTAGCATTTCAATATCCCTTGGAAATTCCGGGGGTAAGTAATCTGGACTTTTTACGAGTTGCCTACAATTCTCGCCGCAAGCATTTGGGGTTAGAAGAGGTGGATGCGTTTGATTTTGAAGAAGTCATCGAAGAAAAATTGGACATTGTGAAGATGAATCCAGCTTTTCTAAACCGGAGTGTCAATGAGGGATTTTCCGGCGGGGAAAAGAAGCGTAACGAAATTCTGCAAATGGCGCTGTTAGAGCCAAAATTAGCAATTTTGGATGAGACAGATTCGGGGCTAGATATTGATGCACTGAAAGTGGTGGCGAGTGGAGTTAACCAGTTATCTTCTGCGGATAATGCAGTGTTAGCGATTACTCATTATCAGCGCTTGCTAAATTATATTGTTCCGGATTACGTTCATGTGATGGAAGGGGGTCGAATTTTGACCACCGGAACAAAGGATTTGGCGCTGGAATTAGAAGCGCGTGGATATGATTGGGTGGTAGAAGCCGATCGGGTAAAGGCAGGTGTGTAATGGGAATGGGTACAGAGGTTTCTAAAAAATCACAGGTGTCTTATTTAGATGAATTGTTGAAACAGGCAGTTGCCTCTCCTGCGCCGGTAGTGAATCCGCAGTATGGAATTGCCGCGCCTACGGCTGCTTTATTGCAACAGGTGCGGGATAATGCGGCAACTTGGGTGCGGGAGTTGGCAATGCCGACTCGCAAAGATGAGGAATGGCGGGTTACGGATTTAGCTGGGTTGCAGGCATTGACATTTGAGGCAGCACCGCCAGAGGCACTTCCCTTTAAGGCGATCGCCCCGTTTGAGTTGCCGGAAATGTTAGACAGCCGATTAGTATTTGTGAATGGCTGTTATGCGCCTGAACTTTCCAATATTTCGGGTTTACCCGAAGGCGTATTTGTCGGAAGTCTCGGACAATTACCGCAAGAATTGGCGACTCATCTGCCCAACTATTTGGGAAATGTAGAGGGTAACAAAGAGGTATTTACCTCCCTCAATACCGCTGGGTTAATGGATGCAGCGGTGGTATGGGTAGGAAAGGATGTGGCAGTCCCTAAACCAATTCACCTCTTATTTATGGCAGTACCTGGCGCTGAGCCCCGGTTAATCCAGTCGCGCTGTTTAGTGGTTGCGGAACGCGGAAGTACCTGCACGGCGATCGAGGAATATGTGGTTGCCGATGATGATTCCTGCGGGAATTTCAAGGGAAGTGCGCCTTATTTTACCAATGCAGTAACGGAAATCTGGGTGGCAGAAACTGCCCAAGTCATTCACGCTAAAATACAGCGTGAGAGTACCAACTCGTTCCACATTGGCAAGAGTGCGATCGCCCAAGCTAAAGATAGCCATTATTCCTGTACCGCAGTTTCTACCGGCGCTTTACTCTCCCGACATAATCTGGAGGTGTTCCAGAAAGGGGAAGGAACCTATACCACCCTCAACGGGTTAGCGATCGCGGATGGCAAACAAGTCTGCGATACCCACAGTGCGATCGTTTTCAACCATCCCAACGGGACCAGCAAACAACTGCACAAGTGTATCATCGACGGTTCCGCCCAGGGTATTTTTAACGGCAAAATCTTTGTGCCCAAACCCGCCCAACTCACCGATGCTAAACAGTTAAATCGCACCCTGTTACTTTCCCCGAAAGGGCGAGTAGATACCAAACCTCAACTGGAAATCACCGCTGATAACGTCAAATGTTCTCACGGTGCTACTATCAGCCAACTGGAAGAAGATGAACTCTTCTATCTGCGGAGTCGTGGATTAGATCCGTTCATGAGTCGCAACTTGCTGATTGATGGGTTTGCCGGAGAAATTCTCCAAGAATTACCCTCCGGTGCGTTGCAAACAAAAATTTCTCGATGTGTTGCTTGCAAAAGTAACTAATTCGGCATAAAAACGCCCGTCGTAGAATTGACCGATGTAGAGATGCGAAATTTCGCGTCTCTACCCCCCGGCTTTTAACCTCATAAAAAATTATGATAACAGTTCTTTTTGGGAAATGACTTCAATAATTCGACGTTAATTTTCCAACTAATTTTCCCCTCTCCAACCCATTCATCCTTTATTCATTCAGGACCATGATAGTTACCCGCGAAAAAACATTAGCTCAAAAAGTCCGCCCTGATTTTCCGATTTTAAATCAAGAAATCCATGGCAAACCCTTAGTTTATCTCGATAACGCCGCTACCTCCCAAAAGCCGGTGCAGGTACTCGATGCCTTGCGGCACTACTACGATTTCGATAATGCCAACGTACATCGAGGGGTTCATACCCTCAGTTCTCGTGCCACCGATGCCTATGAAGGTGCTAGAGAGAAAATTGCCAAGTTTGTAAACGCCGCATCGGAAAAAGAAATTATTTATACCCGTAATGCCAGCGAGGGAATTAACCTCGTCGCCAATACCTGGGGAGTGAGCAATATCCGAGAGGGAGATGAAATCATCCTCACCGTCATGGAGCATCACAGTAACTTAGTCCCCTGGCAAATTTTAGCACAAAAAACAGGTGCAATCCTAAAATTTGTCGAACTCACGGAAACCCAAGAGTTCAATATGGACCAATATCAAACTCTGCTTTCGGATAAAACGAAGTTAGTGGCAGTGGTTCATATTTCTAATACCTTGGGTTGCATTAATCCGGTCAAAGAAATTACCGCCCTTGCCCACGAACAGGGTGCTAAAGTCTTAATTGACGCTTGTCAAAGTATGCCTCATTTCCCCATTAATGTACAGGATCTCGATTGCGATTGGTTGGTAGCATCAGGACATAAAATGTGTGCACCCACCGGAATTGGTTTCCTGTATGGAAAACTCGCCGTCTTGCGCGCAATGCCGCCTTTTCTAGGGGGAGGTGAGATGATTGCCGATGTATTTTTGGACCATTCCACTTATGCCGATGTCCCTCATAAATTTGAAGCAGGAACACCGGCGATCGGGGAAGCGGTTGCTCTCGGTGCAGCAGTAGATTATCTAAGCAGCATTGGCATGGATAAAATCTATGAGTATGAGAAACAGTTAACGGCGTATCTGTTTGAACAACTCAACCCAATTTCTGAGATTAAAATTTATGGCCCTCAACCTCAAGCCGATGGTTCAGGACGGGCCGCCTTAGCCTCATTTACCAGTGGAAGCGTGCATCCCCATGACCTTTCTACCATTTTAGATCAGGCGGGGGTTGCCATTCGTGCGGGACATCATTGTACCCAACCTTTGCACCGAGTAATTGGCGCACAATCGACAGCACGAGCGAGTTTGTATTTCTATAATACTCGGGAAGAAATTGATGCCTTTATTGTGTCATTGAAAGAGGCGATCGAGTTTTTTGGGGGCATATTTGGGTAATCCCTATTTGAATCACCCCGCCGCCTAAAAGCTGAAAATTCTCTGAATAAAGCCCGCCTGTGCGGGCTACTTTTTTAAAGGATGTAGGAATGTTAGGAATATGTGCAGAATATGAGAGCAGGGATTTAATTCCATGAAACAATTGGAGAAATAGCTTGAAACTCCCGAATTATGAGCAAGCTATAGTTCCCCGGAAAAAAATTACTGAATATTTACTATCACTGACTCATCCTGAGGGTAAAAGTAAGGCCCAATTTTTTATCAAGTTTGGGTTTACAGTGGATCACTGGGAAATTATGGCTACAGCGTTCATCAATCATGCGGCTGACTATGAATTAGCTAAAATAGAAGCATCCCCTTTCGGCACAAGGTATGTTATTGAAGCTGCACTCCTCACCCCAGATAGCAGAAACCCAAAAGTTCGTTCTGTTTGGTTTATTGCTACTGGAGATGATACTCCTAGACTCATCAGTGCATACCCACTCGAATAAAATCACCCATATTCACCACCATGATTACTGAATTAGACTCAGTTATTTTAACAACAGATTTGCCGGATTTTAATTTAAAAACCGGCGATATAGGTACGGTTATTTTAGTCCATCAAGAAGGCTTAGGATATGAAGTAGAATTTATGACCTTGGCGGGAAAAACTATTGCCATTGTATCTTTATTCAATTCTCAAATTCGAGCGATTGGTGAGAGAGACATCGCTCAAGCACGAGTTTTGACAAAACCTTTAATGGCAGAATAAAAGAAAAAAAGACAGGGTAGCGCCCTGTCTTGATGATTAATAATAAAAAGTTGATTTGATTAGGCGATCGCCGATTCAAATTGCTGCAATTTGGCAATATCAGGAGCCGAATTTTTCCCGAAAATGGGGGGTAATTCTCCCACTTTTACCAGTACCTCTCGCACCTCTTGATTTGAGATATCGGCCAGGGTTCGGTTACTTAAAAGCGCTAAGGTTGCCGCAATTCCTAATCCATGACCCACTGCGGCATTATATTCGACAATTCGTCCGGCTGCGGAGGCAAATCCCTCAAATCCAGAGGCAGGACTAACGACGGCTAAATTTCGTACGGATTTCAGTTGGGCGTGACGAATACCCACATTAAATGTGGGCTTGCTAAATATCGTGCTGAGAAATCCATTTGCTTTGGCTTTATCCCCTATGCCAGGAATACCACCCCGCACATCAAAATGATAAGCAAACGTTGCTAAGGCTTCATTTTTGTCAACGCCACCCGCCAGCATTTTTGACCCGCTTAAGGGTTCGATCGCCTCGGTTATATTTCCCGCGTGTCTGATGTATAATTCTGAAGCAGGCGTTACCGATTTTGCGCCAATACTCTTAAACCATTTCTCTACAAATTTCATCTCTTCCAGCATTGCCGGAGTCGGTTTCCCTCCGTTATTCGCTAGAGTATCCGCTTCAATGCCGGTAACTGCAATCATTAATGCATTCCAAGAGAGGCGATCGCCCGATAAAATCGCTACATTTCCTCGGTCTAAAATTGTCCCACTTTCCTGCAATGACAACTTCTTACCCCGGAAAGAATGATAGGCGATCGATAAGGCGTTACAGCGGATATCAATATAATCCTTACCCCCCCACAACGTCTTTAAATTTCCGTGAGAATCTACTAATTCCTTGCGGAGTTCCTCGGCTTTGCCTTCATCAAATCCCGCAGCCGACTTGAGAAAATTCTGGGCTTCCGTATCCGCCAAATTCCGAAAGCGCTTAAGATAGGCTAATTCTATCTCCTTCAGGCGATTAATACTCAATCCTTGGGTTTGAAACACTAGAGTGACTGGAAGTTCAGAATCGGGTAAGCCAAACGTCCCGAACCCGTGAGATTTTTTCGCTCCTGCCGCTTGTGCTAATTCCGCATTTACGGTAGAATCGATAAATTGCTTGGCTGTATATTTTTCACCTCTAGTCGTGAGAATACTTGCCAAATTCTCACCCGAATTAATAACTGATTCGATTTTGACATTGCTGAGAATGGCAACTCCAGCTTCCCGCAGCATATCTTTCAACGCGCAGTCGCCCTTTTGGGGATCAAGAGCAATTTGTGTTACCCCCGCCCTCCGTAAAAATTCCCGGTAAATCGCTGAAGGTGCACCAAATGTATCAAGATTTAAAGAGGTTTGAATCGGGCGATCAATTTGTGAGCGATCAAGATAAGATAACCCCCCTCGGATTAAATGTCCGCCAATGCCTTCTCCTGCATTCGCCTTAGACATTAACAGCATTGTGGGATATTTTTGGGTTCGGCGGCGATACTCTCTCGCTGCGGCTACCAGGGCCAAAACTCCAGGTACTTCATCCCCAAACCCGATGATATCGTAATACCGTTCTTCTGTATTCAGCTTCATATTTATGCTCTCGATCGCAAAGATTGGTAAGTGCAGGTCAAACCCGACGGATATTAGTCCTTATACCTTTGCTAACCTCCTTCATCCGGAGGCACAGAATCACCCAAAAATTCCCTCGTTCGGTGTCACAACTTGCGGTAGTTTCCTCAAGCAAACCTAATCCCCACCGGAATAAAACCCCATAATCACTGCGATCGCCGCCAATGTTCCCCCAAATTTCGCTAAAGTTAAGAATAGTAGCAACTTTAGGAGATTCAGGATGTCAGCTCAACTACTACTCGTCGATGATGAGCCCGGATTGCGCGAAGCGGTGCAAGCGTATCTGGAAGATGAAGGGTTTTCCGTTCAAGTGGCGAGTAATGCCAATGATGGATGGGATTTGCTGCAACAGCAACATCCTGATTTAGTGATTACTGACTTGATGATGCCCCAAGTGGATGGGTTTGAGTTTCTCAAACGGATGAGAGAAGACCCCCGCTTTAAAGTGATGCCTGTGGTGTTTTTAACCGCCAGGGGGATGACGGGCGATCGCATCCAAGGTTACCAAGCTGGTTGTGATGCCTATCTCTCCAAACCCTTCGACCCCGATGAATTAGTGGCGATCGTGCGAAACTTGTTAGACCGTCGCGCCGCAGCTAATGGGGACGGAGAAGCCCCGGATTTAGCCTCCTTAGCCCGGGAAATCGGAGAAATTAAGTCTATGTTATCCGGTCGTCATGCGATCGCTCAAACTCCACCCCCCATCAAAATTGACCTCACCCCTCGCGAACAAAGCGTTTTAGATTTAGTCGCCAAAGGACTGATGAACAAGGAAATCGCCCGCAATCTTGATACGAGTGTTCGCAACGTCGAAAAATATGTCAGCCGCTTATTTAGCAAAACCGGCACCAACAGTCGGACTGAGTTAGTGCGTTACGCTCTCGAACATGGTCTTACAGAATAGGGACAGATGGCTAGTTGCTTATTATTAACATCACCAAGTTGAATTGCAATTAGCCATCGGGAAAAATTAAGAAAAGTTACGTTTCTTAAAAAAAGAGTCATATTTTCTCATTTTCAGAAAAAATTTTGTTAATGTTTGACAAATCCTTGAACAAAAAATAAGAAAAAACACCTAAAACTTATGAAAGTCGCAAAAATTTCCTCACCCTTGGGACAAGTTTTAATGATGGCAGCGCTGATGATTTTGATGAGTTTGGGGACAATGGCAGTTGTTGTTTTAGCCGGTGGGGTCTGAGGCAGAGAAACCAAGTTTCTCTGCCTGGGTTCTGCCTGGGTTCTGCCATTTTGCAATTACAGACGTAAGAGTAAATTAGAGCCGTGGGTATCAGTGCCGCAGGTGTTTAATAACCCATAGGTGACACCTAACTGATGAACTTTAACAGTTTGCTTGGGGCTAGGTTTCCAGGGGTTCGGATTATTGTAGGCATAATAAGTTTCGATGCCATCAATACCCAAATAGGCCGCTTCGGGAATCAGGTCCGCAGGCGATCGCTTGGCATACCGTGCCGGGTGAGCGAGGACCGCCAATCCGCCCCCTGCTTGAATGGAGCGAATGACTTGGGATGCGTGATAATCGGAACCCTTGACCGTATGACCTTGGAGGTAGGGTTGCATCCGAGGATGTTCTGGATTGAACGCATAACCGAGAATATGAACCTCAGCATCGAGGAGGAGGGCATTAATTTCTACCCCCGTCCAAAGTTGGGGTGCTTGGGGCAGATCTGCAACCGTGGTCTCGCCTACAGATGAATTGGAATGCTCCAGGCACCATTCCTCTAACCAGCGTTGAGCGATGTAGTAGCCGGCGACACTGTGGTGATCCGTAATCGCCAACCCTTTAAGACCAATGTTGAGGGCTTGCTGCATCACCCCTTCAGGGCGCAGCTTGCCATCGGAGTAGACCGTATGAAGGTGAAAATTGTAAGAAGTGGGACAGCTATTGGCATCGATCGCCTGAAAAACGCGACCCAGTGCCGCTTTATTTTGTGCGGCGGGTGACTGAGTTGAAAGAGACTGTTGAGAGACAGAGAGAGTCATAACTACCTCATAAATTGGTGAGTGTTCGGGTAGAACCTCAACACACCCTGAAAAGGCCAGGGTTGACGGTAAAACGTCACCTTCGGCAGTTCATCTCGACGTCGGCATCAAGGGTCGGCGATCGGAGTGAAAGGGCGAATAGTCCTGAACCCGTAGCACTCGTATCGAACGCTAGGAATTCGAGAGTCGGTCTTGACGAGCGCGAGAATTGTCTTTACATATTTTAACAGTCAGAATCAAGTCAGTACGATTTAGGTTAAAGAAGAAGTAAATCTAAATTCTTATCTAAACCATAAGCAATCGACAATAAACAACTCGCTATTAATTAAATTCAACAATACAAACTAAATTTAGGGGAGTAGAGCATCCGGATAGGTATTAGCTCCAAGGGAAAACAAAGCCGGTTTCTGGTCTTAATCGGTTGAGAATTGCCTGATATTTTGTCAAAAAAGCCGGTTTTTAACCGCAGTACCAAGGCTTTGAGTTAATCCAACCAAAATAACCAAGCCAGGGGCTTGGTTATCCAGGGAATATGCCCGGGGAGTTGAGGGACCCGATCCAAATCACACCGACAACGGGTGCAAGGAATCTGGAAGGGGGGGAAATCCGAGGAGGCAGCCGGAGGGTGCCTGCCATTACCCCACCCTTGGATTGGACGATCGCTCGTGAGCAGATACCGATTATAAGAGAACCTAGTAGTGATTAGCACAGCGAATCACTTCTCCTGAGATTCAGTATTGCGAGATTGCCAAGCCTTTTCCAGGAGAGCCGACCAGCGTTTTTGGACCTGTTTGGGAGTACATTTAATCTCTTGAGCAATTTCTGAGTCACTGGCTCCAGAGCGCTTGAGTTGTAAAAGCTGTTGCTGTTCTTCCGAGAGGTCGCCGAGGAAAGTATCCCACTGCTGCAAAGGCATTCCCAGATTTTGATCCAAGTCAGCACCCAGCCATTGATGGACCAGTTTCCAATGTCCAGAGCGAGCGAACTTTTCAACGTGGTACTTAAACCGTTGTTGCAGGTAGTCGCGCTGACGAGCACTCAGACCGAGGATTTCGTCGATTTCGGGGGCGGCTAAATCTTGCAACTTCAGCACTAAGTAATCGATACAGTCGGATTGACCTTGAGACTCCAGGTATTGAATCAACTCACAGACAACGCGATCGCGCAAGACGGCCTCTGCGGGGTCCACCATCTCAGAAATCATTTTTTCCCGAACTTGCTGTGCTGCGTAGGAGCGACTTTGGACCTCTGCATCTTCTCCCTTGGGAAACTCGATCGCCTGTTCGATATCCACCAGGGTTTCTGGGGGTTGACCCTGAGCGAAACCTTGAGCGCGCAGCACGATTAGTTGTTGGTTGTAACGACCGGGTAAGGTAATCCGACGCTTGGCGTAATGTTCGGTAAAGGCCATATACTCTGCCAGTTCTAACTGAGTCCGGGGAGTATAGGTTAGGGGCATTTCATGTTCGCGACGGAACGCACGCAGCACTTCGATATAAAACCCTTGCAAGAAATCTTCGATTAAGGTGTATCGAGCTTGGAAGCTCAGACGAGAGTGCAGGTGAGCAACGTGACGGTAAACCATCGAGCTGAGTTGAGCGTGGAGGTCCACACGGCCTTGGCGAGAACCCAGCTTGTAATAATGTAAAGACTTTTGCAAGCGATGGCGGGCCAACGTAATCTGCCAGGAGCGAACTTCACCAGAATTTTGGATCCGATTGCTTTTCTTGCAAATGCGTTCAACTTCTTTAGCAATTCGTAGGGCAACATCTTGGGCGCTTTTCGAGCCGCTTTTCAGCTTTTGGCTGAGTTCATCGAGGACTTGCTCACTCAATTGTTCTGTGTCCATTCCCAGCACTAGAACGGGTTCGGTAGGTTCCCCTTCCACTCCTAAGATGGCTTCGGCAGGCTCCCCAGCTTGGCTGTCCGAGTGAGGAGTGCCTGCGGTCATTTGGGGAGCAGGAGGAACTTGAGAATCGTTTTTCCGGGAATTGGACGAATTGGCTAGTTTAACGTTCATGGTTTGGCCTCGGGTAAAGCACCGGACTAAAGAGCCGCAGACATCGGGGGAAAGGAGGAGAGGATCGCTTTGTCGGTAGAGCCTTGCTTCAATCCCTTCGCTGTCTACAATTAGACTTTCCCAGGCTTGAGCGAACTTTGGACGGAGGTAGATCCCTCTTTCTAAACCGGCATACTGGTGCAACGGGACAGGATGTACCACTGTCTGCTCTTTTTGGGTCGCGATCGCCCACTGGCTGAGGATTTGGGAGTGGACAGTCGAGAAAGTGGATGAGTCCACCCACTCCGCATTGGCAACTGGCACATGGGTATCATTTAAAACTTGGATATAAAATCTCAGTGATCCTCTTCGTTTCTAAACTCCCTTCATCCGGATCCAATTCCTATTCCCCTCAATGTTCCATCAAGCCCCCACAGCCCTACAGGGTGGGGCTACAGGGAGGGAAGCTCCTCCGGCGCAGGCTAAACAGAAACCCCCACACTTTAAAGGGTGTGGGGGTTTCTTGTTTAGCCCGGTTTCATCTTAAATAGCGCTGGCGACGATTTCAGCCCCTAAACCCTCCCGGATGATCGCCGGTTCGTTATTGGTTAAATCCACAATGGTAGAGACTTGGTAGCCCGGATCTTCTCCAGAATCGATAATTACATCCACAAACCTTTCCACTTGGTCAAATAACTCCGCCTTACCGACAAAATTGCCGTAATCGTCATCATCCGGCAGATGCGCCGAAGTCGAAATAATTGGATTTCCCAGAGCGTTGAGTAACGCTAAACATACTTGATTATTTGGAACCCGGATCCCGGTGGTTTTTCGTTTGGGGTCCATGACTAACTTGGGCACGAGCTTAGTCCCGGGAAGTAAAAAGGTGTAAGGTCCCGGAATTAGTCGCTTGATAATGCGATAGGCTGAGTCTGAGACCGTCGCGTAGGCGGCAATATTGGATAAGGAAGGGCACAGAAAGGTTAAGGGCTTATCATTCGAGAGTCGCTTGATTTGCCTAACCCGTTCGATCGCACCTTTGACGGTCAGATCACAGCCGATCGCATAAACCGTATCCGTGGGGTATAGCATCACCGCACCCTTATGCAGGGCCTCCACTATTTCTTCAATTTTGCGAACTTGGGGATTTTCGGGATGAATTTCGTATAGAGTTGCCATAATCGGTGAATTTGAATGTGAAAATTAACTGGGATGGGATTGCCCACGAATCTAGGCTCTTGACTATTTATTGTGCCGATTGATGAAAAAAATTGCCTATCTTCAATGTCCCACCGGCATTGCTGGTGATATGTTCCTCGGAGCACTGGTTAGTGCAGGGGTTCCGTTTGATTATCTCAGGGAGCAACTCGACTGCCTTGGCATTGGTCAGGAATACCAACTTAGGCAGGAATTGGTTCACCGCAACACCCAGCAAGGGATGAAGATTCATGTGGATCTCATTGAGACTGAGCAACAGTCTAATCCAGATTCCGGCGATCGCCCTCATAATCATGAGCATAATCACTCCCATCATCACCCCCATGAGCCTAATCACGAGCATGATCACGGGCAAACGCACCCACATCACAGTCATCGCCCGACTCGCCACCTACCCGAAATTGAGGCACTGATTCAAGCCGCACAGTTACCGAAACGAGCTGAAACCTGGAGTTTACAAGTCTTTCAGACTTTAGCTGTAGCAGAAGGGGCGGTACATGGAATTGCACCGGAACAGGTGCATTTTCATGAAGTGGGTGCAACCGATGCAATTGTGGATATTGTCGGCACTTGTTTGGGGTTGGATTGGCTGGGAATTGAGGAATTGTATTGTTCGCCCTTGCCGACGGGAGGGGGTACCGTATGGGCAGCCCACGGACGATTGCCGGTGCCAGTGCCTGCGGTACTCTCGTTATTCCAATCGCACCAGGTGCCGGTTTATAGTAATGGGATTGAGAAAGAATTAGTCACCCCAACAGGTGCGGCGATCGCAGTTACCCTCGCCACTGCCTTTGGGAATCCCCCTAGCATGACGATTCGTGCCATCGGCTTAGGTGCCGGTTCTCGGGATTTGCCGATTCCCAATATCCTGCGCCTATGGGTGGGGGAATCAACTAATTACACAGACTCTACTCCTACCGAAACGATTTCGGTGTTAGAAACCCAAATTGATGATGCCAATCCCCAGGCGATCGCCTATACCTTAGAGAGATTATTCGCCGCAGGTGCTTTGGATGCCTTTACCCAGGCGATCGTCATGAAGAAATCCAGGACGGGGGTATTGCTCACCGTAATCTGTCATCCCGAACAACAAAAAGCCTGTGAAGCGGTTATCTTTCGGGAAACGCCTACCTTGGGGATTCGGATTTCAACTCAGCAGCGATCGCTTTTGCATCGGGAATTGCACAGTGTTTCCACCCCATTCGGGGAAGTGCGAGTGAAAGTTGCTACTGATAGTCAGGGAAAGATTATGAATGTACAACCGGAGTATGAGGATTGTGCCGAAATAGCGCGATCGCAGGATATTCCCTGGCAAGAAGTCCATCGCCAGGGATTGCAGGCATGGTATGGAAAATTCGATTAAGTGGCGAGGACAGGGTAGTGCTGTTTTTTTACGGTTAAAACCGTTAAATCAGGAGATTAAACTTATTGAATGAAAGTATTTGAAATTCCAGGACATCAGGTGATTTGGGGCGATGTAATTGTTGCCTTAGAAACTTGGATTGAGGATGGCAGCATTGATTTAATTTTTGCCGACCCTCCCTATAATATTGGCAAAATCTTTAATGGCAAAAAAGAAAAATGGAAATGTGATCAGGCTTATTTAGATTGGTGTTATCACTGGTTGGATTTATGTCATCGAAAGCTCACTGATACAGGGAGTCTATACTTGATGGCTGCAACTCAATATATGCCTTATTTTGATATTTATTTACAGAAGAATCTAACAATATTATCCAGGATAATTTGGCATTATGATAGTTCGGGGATGCAAGCCAAAAAATACTTCGGCTCATTATATGAACCGATTTTATTTACGACGAAAAACCCTCAAAATTATACATTTAATGCCGACGAGATTCGGGTAGAAGCAAAAACAGGTGCAGTCCGTAAACTGATAGATTATCGAAAAAGCAAACCCGCTCCTTATTGTACGACAAAAATCCCGGGAAATGTTTGGACTATTCCCCGAGTGAGATATAAAATGCCGGAATACCGAAAACATCCCACGCAAAAGCCGGAAGCGTTACTCGAACGAATTATCAAAGCTAGTAGCAATCCAGGGGATGTTGTATTAGATTTATTCGCTGGAACCTTTACAACAGCAGCAGTTTCTCAACGGTTAGGGAGGCGATCGATTAGTATTGAGCAAGAATATGAGTATGTAGAAATTGGATTAAATCGCTTGGGAATAAACTTGAATAATCCAGAATTAAAATCGGGCTGATTTTGGATGATTTGAGCGGTTTGATTATTCTAAAGATTTAAGCATCCAGACGGAATGACTTTGATAGCCCAATTTTTGATAAAGATTTAAGGCGGGGGGATTATTGAGAAAGACTTGTAAACCCATCTGCCGATCGCCTCGTTCTCGTGCCCAATTTTCAGCCTCGCGGATTAATGCCGAACCCAATCCTCGGCGTCGGTGTTCGGCTGCCACATACAGGACAAAAATATGAGCGTGACGATCGCCTGTTACCTGATCTACCGCATTTCCCAACCACAAACAACCCACCGGGTCGAAATTACCGGGAAATTCCACCCACCATAACGGTGTTTCCTTGGCAAAATACTGGCTAACGGTTTTGGCTAAATGGGAAAAGTCATGGTCGGGGTAAAGTTCCTGATAGGTTAACATCAGGAACTCGACCAGTAAGCTGCGATCGCGGGTTGAACCGACACGCAGGTTATATCCCGGAAGAATTTCGAGGGTTGCCGGTTTGATGAGGAAACTCCCCTAGCTATCTTGATTAAAAAACAGCGTATCGTCAGGTAAGCCGTTAATGAAACGAGAGAGGGAAGGGGGGAGTTCGGCCAGGTTTGGGGAGGCGACCCTAGAGAGGCGATCGGCAGGCTGCACTTGTTCTTCTATGGGTGCGGGGGCCATCATATCTGCGGGTAAGAAAATGCGAGCACTGACGGCTACTAATGCCACTAAAAACACCAGGAAAATAAAGAAGGGAAGAATCTGCGATCGGATTATTGACATCATTGGGGTAGAGAGTAGGACCCTGTAACTGAGGGCATGAAGGTTGGGCTTACTGCACCCCTTTTGACACATCGGGGGCTTTGATTATTATCTCACAATTTTCTAGGAGATTGCCACAAAAAACTTGTACGGTTTTCACGGGAGAAACACAACAGCGCTTTGTTCCTCTCCCTATTAATGATGAAATTGGATTTAGGGGAAATTTTTTAGAGAAGAGGGCGACCCAATCCGCTACTACGAAATAATTTGGAAGCGACTGTAGAGACACGAAATTTTGCGTCTCTACAAACAGCCGGAGGGGACTGAAGTCGCTACTACGAACAGGACTAATCTAGATCGCTTCCGGGTCTGGGTATCAGTAAGGCATTAGACTTATTCAGTTGTCGCAACCAAGTCCATCCTAAGACCCCAACAATTAGGGAAACCCAACCGATCGTAGGCTGTAGTAATAAGAAACCGCCTGTGGTTAATAAAAACCCAAATAGCAGTAAAATACCGGCTGCGACTCGTTGCAGATCGAGCCCCAAATTCTGGGCGGGTTCTAATCCGGTATTGGCCCGTTGCAGGGTCCAACCAGGTCCACCGGGACGCACACGCCGGTAGAAGTCATTAAGGGTTTCTTGGGTTTCGGGTGTGGTTGCAAATAAAGCAATTACCCACAAGATAGTGACGCTAGCAGTGATGAACATCAGGCGTAACCCAAAGTCTTCAATCGTTAATGCCGGTACGAGACTGGTGACGGAACCGATTACAAAACTCGCGATAATCGCAGTGAGTTCAGCCGCAGCATTGACTCGCCACCAGAACCAGCGCAACATTAAGACCAATCCCGAACCTGTGCCGATCGCAATCACGAGGCGAAAGACGGTGGCAACGTCAGAGGCAACAAAGGCGGCGATCGCCCCGATTGCAGTCACCAATACGGAGGATAACCGACCAATGAACACCAATTCGGTTTGTGTTGCTGAGGGTTTGATAAAGCGCAAATATAGGTCATTGGTAATAAACGAAGCCCCCCAGTTAATCGAGGTAGACACCGTACTCATAAACGCTGCAATCAACGATGCCACGACTAACCCCAGCATCGCCGGTGGCAGGAAGTCTAACATCAGTTTCGGATAGCCTAATTCTTTATCCTGTAAATCGGGATACAGCACGAGGGCCGCCAGTGCGACTAGAATCCAAGGCCAAGTCCGAATCACATAGTGCATGATATTAAATAACCAAGCCGCTTTTTCAGCTTCTGTTTCGTTTTTTGCCGCAGCAAAGCGCTGGACGAACTCGCCACCGCCATCACTGCGCCGCCAGGACCACCACTGGATTGCAATATAGGCCAGGAAGGTACTAGCGGTAATTCCTGCGGTTTTGCTGAATTGAACGAAACCGTTCCCTTCCCCGCCAAAGGTTAGGGGTAACAGGGATAAAATATCTTTGTCAGAGGCTAGCGGGACTTGCCGGACCAATTCATGAATCCCACCGACGCTACCCACGGCAAAAAATGCCACCACAATTGCCCCAAATAAGGCCAGGAAAAATTGGAAGAAGTCCGTGGCAACAACGCCCCACAATCCAGCTAACCCGGCGTAGACTAACACAAAGATACTCACGCCAATCACACTCAGGAGTTTGAGGGTATTTTCTCCTGCATCAATGCCGAGATTTTGCCAAATTCCCAAGGCATCTACGACTTTGACCATTGCTAGCATGGCATAGCCGATGCCGATACAGTTCATGGGAATCGCAAAGATAAAGGCTTTGACACCGCGCAGAACCGCTGCCATCTTTCCCCCATAGCGGATTTCGGTGAGTTCCGCATCGGTGATCACTTCCGACCGTCGCCACATCCGCGCAAAGATGTACACCATGATGATGTGGGAGATGCCAAAGGTCCACCATTCCCAGTTTCCAGCAATGCCTCGGTTGCCGACGACGCCGGTAATGTAGAGAGGGGTATCAATGGAGAAAGTTGTGGCGGCCATACTGGTCCCCGCTAACCACCAAGGAAGCGATCGCCCGGATACAAAGAATTCTGCCAGATTTTTCGAGCCTTTTCGGGAGAGATATAAACCCACTCCCATTGTGGCCACCAAATAAACCACTACAATTAACCAATCAATCAGTTTCATTACTTACTTATCAAAACCTAATCGCCAATCTTAACGCGCCGGATAGCCCAAGGATAGAGGGGCGATCAAATGCCGTTTCACTCCACCTAAATTGCTCCCAGGACACTTGCCAGCAGAGCTTTTTGGGCGTGCATTCGATTTTCGGCTTGATCCCAAACCCGGGATGCAGACCCTTCGATCGCCCCATCCGTAATTTCTTCTCCCCGATGGGCGGGTAAGCAGTGCAGAATGATGGCACTTCCATCCGCATGATTGAATAGTTCTTCATTCACTTGGTAGGGCTGAAATAGGGGGATTCGGGTTCTGGCCTCTTCCTCTTGTCCCATACTCGCCCAAACGTCAGTATAAAGCACTTGAGCGCCTTTGACGGCGAGAATCGGGTCATGGGTGATCAGGATTTCGCTTTTCCCTTTGGCTATTTTCCTGGCTTGTTCGACAATATCGGCGGCAGGTTCAAATTGAACCGGGGTAGCGACTCGAATATTCATTCCCACCATGGCGCAGGCAAGGAGGAGAGAATGGACGACATTATTGCCATCGCCGAGATAGGTGAGGGTGATATCTTCCAGTTGTCCGAAACATTCGCCAACGGTCATAATATCGGCTAAGGCTTGACAGGGATGTTCGCGATCGCTTAAAGCATTAATGACTGGCATTTCGGCATAATTGGCAAAGGTGACTAGATCCGCCTGATCGAAGGTCCGAATCGCCACAACATCCAAATAACGGTCTAATACCCGTGCGGTGTCTGGTAAAGGTTCCCCCCGACTCACCTGGGTGACATTCGGATTTAAGTCAATGACTTGACCCCCGAGTTGGTACATTGCCACGGTAAAGCTGACCCGAGTTCGAGTTGAAGCTTTGGAAAACAGCAACCCCAGCACTTTTTCACATCGGGGGGTGAGGGTTCCGGCTTTCATCTGCGTGGCGAGATCCAGCAGGTGGTGCAGTTCTTCAACGCACAGATCCGCGACGCTGAGTAGATCTCGTCCTGTTAATGCCGCCATAGTTCTCCTGATTGTTTCGTTCGCTATAGGGTTGGGCTTTGGGTGGTTGTCTGAGGTATTTACACCCCAGCACGATCACCTGATTGCTTGTCCTAAAACAGTACCAGATTCACGCCCTGGCGATCGCTACTCTTTCTCTAAGACGGTTTAAAATTGATGACATTTTGTCGATTCTCCGGGGACAGAGTACAGGTTGTAAATTCCTGGGAAAGGGATGTCGGGCCAGGGTTAGAAAGCAATTAGAATTTTAGACCATTCCAGTGGAGTCGCTTGTTGTTTTTAGCTTCCGATAGGGAGGTACTATAGAGGAGAAGATTATCCTAGGTAGACTTTTGGGTTGTGAGAACAGACACAATTTTTTATCAACTCTTTCAGACTTTCCCCAGTCTGGTATTTGAACTGATGGGGGAACCCCGAGAAAAAGCTCAAGGATACGAGTTTACCTCTCGCGAAATTAAAGAATTAGCTCGTCGCTTTGATGGGATTTTGTTACCCCCAGAGGTAGACAATCACCGATTTATTTATTTTTTGGAGGTTCAGTTTCAAAAGAAAGACTATTTTTATTGGAGATTTCTAGCCGAAATTTTCGTTTATTTGGGCCAATATCAACCTGTGCAAGAGTTTCAAGCGGTTGCTATCTTTTCATCCCGCAGTTGCGACCCCGGAGTCCCTCGCCAATATCAGCGTTTTTTAAGTGGCGACTGCCCGGAAGAGACCCCAATGTTGGTCCGAGTTTATCTGGATGAACTAGAGGACCCTCCGACTCCCTCCTTGGGATTGGGAATGGTAACTTTGGTGGTTGAGGAACGTCAAACTGCGATCGACAAAGCAAGGCAATTATTCCAAGAAGCACGAAGGCAACTTATCGATGAAGGTCTCAAACAAAAAGTTGTAGGATTAATAGAGACCATCATGGTCTATAAATTACCGGATTTAACACGCCAGGAGATAGAAGCCATGTTTGGATTACAAGAGTTGAAACAGACTCGGTATTTTCAAGAAGTCGCAGCGGAAGCGGAAGCGAAAGGTAAGATCGAAGGCAAGCTCGAAGGTAAGCTCGAAGGTAAGCTCGAAGGTAAGCTCGAAGGTAAGCTCGAATCGGTACCTAGCCTATTGGCAATGGGGTTGAGTACAGAACAAATTGCCTTGGCTTTAAAATTAGACATTGAGCAAGTTCGGCAAGTCATCCAAGACTTACCGAATTCTGATAATACTCCAGAGAGTCAGAGTTAAAACCCGTTTCAATCGCTATTGTTGGGGCTTTTTCCAGTAAAAGCCCCAGCAATATTGCTTGAACAAATCAGGAGATAGAGCCCATGTTTGGATTACCCGAGTTAAAACAGACTAGGTATTTTCAAGAAGTCGCAGCGGAAGCTAAGGAAAAAGGTAAGCTCGAAGGTAAGCTCGAAGGTAAGCTCGAATCGGTCCCTGGCTTATTGGCAATGGGGTTGAGTGCAGAACAAATTGCCTTGGCTTTAAAATTAGACATTGAGCAAGTTCGGCAAGTCATCCAAGACTTATCGAATTCTGATAATACTCCAGAGAGTCAGCCGTAGAGGGAGGGGAAAGTTACCAGAAATCAGGCCAATCAAGATGAATTAGAGAGTAATCAGGCCAATCAAACCGGAGGATAAAACCATGACAAATTTGCTGAATATTCAGGTTGAAAAACCCACTGAAACGAATTGGAATAAAATTACTTTGACTGTGCTGATTTCAGAACAGTCAGCAGGGGGATATCAGGCAACGGTGTTGGGGTGGTCCGATTGTCAAGGGTTGGGATTGACTAAAGAAGAGGCGATCGCCAATCTGAATCAAGCCATTAGCACTCGCCTAGAAACCACGGAAATTGCTTCCTTACAAATTGTCAATCCCAACGCGGAGCATCCTTGGATGAAGTTGGCTGGAAAATACAAAGATGATCCAGACTTCGATGAAATGCTGGCAGATATTGAGGCGTTTCGTCGGGAACGTGATGCAGAAATGGAAGATTATTATCGTCAATTGGATGCGGAGGAATCAGGCAAATGACACTATGGGTATTTGATACAGATTGTCTCTCCCTTTTGCAACGGGGACATCCACAAATTAATCAGCGCATTCAGTCGGTTGATCCTGAACATTTAGCGGTTACAATTGTGACCGTGGAAGAACAATTGTATGGACGACTCAATCGAATTAGCCGATCGCCCTCCGGAGATGCGCTGATTTTAGCCTACGCCAAACTCCGGGAAACGGTAGATGATTTCAATCAGCTTAATCTCCTCGATTTCGATCGCCGGGCGTTGACTGAATACCAAAAGTTGATACACCAACGAATCCGGATCGGGACCCAAGACTTAAAAATCGGGGCGATCGCCCTGAAGCGCAGTGTGATTCTGGTACTCCGCAACCGTCGTGATTTTGAACAGATCCCGGGGTGGCAGTGGTCAGATTGGCCGATCGCCCCCGAGGAGTGAGAACGGGTGCGATCAGTGTTCCCGATCACACCCACTCCACTGGATTATAAATCAATCTCAGCGCGAATCACATCTTCATGGCGCCGCAGGCTGAAACCCACTTTCTGAGACAGGTGTTGCATGGCACCATTATCCGGCAGAATATCAGCCGTAATTCGCACGAGCTTCTCACTTCGTCCCACTTCAATCAACTGTTGCAACAGTTTCGTTCCTAACCCTAACCCTTGATAAGGGTCAGCCACGAGTAATCCAAATTCCCCTTCATTGGACCCGTGTAACTTCGTCAGACGACCGAATCCGAGGATTTGATGTTCTCCCGTTGCGGGATCTCGGTAATCTGCCACCAGTGCCATTTCGCGATCGTAATCGATAAAGCAAATCCGGGCTAACCGTTCGTGAGAAATTCGGCGACTGAGTTTCAGCAGGTGGAAGTACCGGAAATAGACTGAGCGATCGCTCAAAGACTCATGAAACTTAACCACCAAAGGTTCATCTTCCGGACGAATCGGACGAATTCTCACCGGCGTACCATTCTTCATCGACCACATAGTAATATACTGAGTGGGATAGGGCCGAATCGCTGGACGCGGTAACTCATCGGGATTGCTATCAGGATCGTGAAGTACCACCCTGGCATCTAAGGCGATAATCTGTTCAGGAGATACCAGCAGTGGATTAATATCGGTCTCTTTAATCCAAGGTTGTTCGACGATTAACTGACTAAATCTCACCATTAATTGCTCGATCGCCGCGATATCCACCGGGTCCCGTCCCCGAATCCCCTGGAGGGCTTTGTATATTTTAGTCTGTTCCATCATCCGCCGCGCTAGGGTAGTATTCAACGGTGGCAACCCCAAAGCTCGGTCTTTAAACACTTCCACCAACTGTCCCCCGGTCCCAAATAGCAAGACGGGGCCAAATTGCGGGTCAATACTGCTGCCAACGATTAACTCATACCCGTCTAACTTAATCATCGGCTGGACGGTTACCCCTTGGAAATATTCCGCCCCAGCTTTTTGGGTTACCGAGGTTTCAATCGCCCGATAAGCATTTCCCACAGCTTCAGGACTGCCTAAATTGAGCTTCACCCCCCCCACATCGGTTTTATGGGTAATTCTTTCAGAATACAGTTTGAGAACGATGGGATAGCCGATTTGATTGGCAGAGGCGATCGCTTCAGCTTCACTCGTGGCAATGTGAGTTTCCACCGTAGGAATGCCATAAGCGGCGAATATCTGTTTCGATTCAAACTCAGTCAACAGGTTGCGTCCCTCTTTCCGCGCCTGGGTGATGATTTTCTCAACTAACGCGCGATCGGGCGTGTTTTGGTCATCATCTTTGGGGAGTACCGGCGTCTCGTATAAGGCGCGGAGGTTATAAGTGTAGCGCCACATATAATTAAACAACCGCGCTGCTGTATCCGGATAGGGAAAGGTGGGGATATTCGCTTGATTCAGGAAGTTCGCCCCTTCTCGGACATCTTCCCCTCCCATCCAGCTTGCCAAAATCGGTTTATCTTTGATTTTGGCGTAGGGTTCCAGTTGTTTAGCGGTTTCTGTGGGGTCCGTCATGGCTTGTGGGGTTAAAATCACCAACAATCCATCACTATTCGGGTCTTTTGCAGCCTTCTCTAGGGTTTTGGCATAGCGACTGGGTTCCGCATCCCCTAAGATATCGATCGGGTTGCTACGACTCCAATGAGTGGGTAAAAATTCATCCAGTTCTGAAATCGTTTCTTCTGAGAGTTCGGTGAGTTTTCCCCCTTCGGTAATCAGGGCGTCGGTGGCAATCACCCCGGGACCTCCGGCATTGGTGAGGATAGTTAAATGGGGTCCTTTGGGGCGCGGTTGTTTGGCAAGGACCTCGGACATATAGAAGACGTAGGAGATATTGTTGACGCGCAAGACTCCAGTCCGTCGGAAGGCGGCATCGAGCACTTCATCACTGCCGGTTAAGGTGCCGGTATGGGAGGCGGCAGCTTTGGCGGCAGCTTCGGTATGTCCAACTTTGATGACAATGATGGGTTTACTTAGGGCTACTTCCCTTGCAGCAGAGAGGAACGATCGCGCGTTGCCAATGGATTCCATGTAGATGACGATGCTTTGAGTGTTGGGGTCATCACCGAGGTAATAGATTAAATCCCCCCAACCCACATCCAGCATGGAACCAATGGACATAAAGGCGCTAAAGCCGACATTTTCCCGCAAACTCCAATCCAGAATCGCGGTACAGAGTGCCCCACTTTGGCTGATAAAGCCGACATTCCCCGGTTTTGCCATTTTGGTGGCAAAGGTGGCATTGAGTCCGGAGAGGGGACTCATGACCCCGAGGCAGTTGGGTCCGATAATATGCATTTTACCGCGACGGGCTTCGGCGAGGATTTGCCGTTCGAGTTCGATTCCGGCAGGACCGATTTCTTTGAATCCGGCAGAAATGATAATCGCGCCGGGAATGCCGACATCGACGCATTCGCCAATGATCCCGGGTACGGTTGGGGCGGGGGTGACGATGATCGCCAAGTCTACTGGATCGGGTACAGCGGCAATAGTTGGATAGGCTTTGATCCCCAGGACGTTATCCCGCTTGGGATTGACGGGAAAGACGGCACCACCAAAGGGACTGGCAATCAGATTAGATAAAATGGTCCGTCCCACACTGCTTCGGCGATCGGTTGCACCGATTAAGGCAACATTTTTGGGTTTAAAGATGGCATCAAGGGTTTGCCGTTCGTAATGCAGGAAGTCTTGTGTAGAGACGGCGCGCTCTTTTTGGTCGGGTTTGGTGACAATTGGCTTTTCCATCGCTGGATGTTCCTTAAATATAATCTTCTAAATGGACATTATTCCAGAGGCGACCCGATCTTTTTGAGTAAAAAAGCTTAGAGTTACTTAGCCCTAGCGTACTCACTCCTGTTCGCTATTTCGGGAAAAAGTCACAATCCTTTTAGAATTGTGCAGTCGCCTGGTTCTAAATTGCGTCAGGTTATAGAGTCCCGTTGTTTCCACCTTAACGAAATTGATTGATGCTTGTCAGTGAGTTGGGATACTCCCTGGGGCGATCGCCTCTTCAAGTCACCTGCTGTTAACAATCCCGGAACGCCCGCAAGTGAGACCGCGCCCTTTTGTCAGGAATCCTTGAATATTCAGGCGATCGCCGGTTATCCCCCTAATTTTCTCCCGTTTACCCGTTTATTGCACCGGCAACCCATAACTCCTGAAAATTTCCATCACCGCTTCAATTTGTTCCTCTGTAGGGGGTTCGGTATTTTTAAGTTCATACTCATACCCCAACTGTTCCCACTTATATTCTCCCATTTG
>JBBQFN010000007.1:0-206322 GCA_038321985.1 Cyanophyceae cyanobacterium
TAGTATTTTGGGGATTTATGAGACTCGTTTTGGTCACTTTTAGAGCTAGAAGCCTTGACTTGTAAGGCTTTCAGTTCCTGGGCTGGGGAGCGAGTACAAAACTAATTAGAAAAACTTATCACCAAAAAGTCTGAAGAGCCGAGAAGTTTATGAAAAAATAAAACCAAAAAATTACGATAAATTAAATATTCAAAAGGAACTATTACCTAATTTTAACGGAGACGCCATGAATAAACAAGTAGATTGGCAAATTGAAGATTTCATTTATCCTCAAGTTTTATGTGAATTGGTTAATAATATTTTGAAGAAAAAAAATGAAAATTCTACCCTAAAATTTAAGCCTATCAAAGCAAATTTGATAGAAGATAAAATCCAACAACCCGCTTTTAAAAAATCCGGTATATTATATTTGATTGAGCATGAAAAAAATGAAAAAAATCCCGAAATAGGGCAAAATATTAACTTTACTAGCAGTAAAAGTTCTTCTATGAAACAGAACTTAGCTCTCCTTTTTCAAAAAAGTCTTCGAGGAAATAAAAAAATTATTAATCTGATTCAACAAGGAGATTCAAATTATCCAAAAGTTAAAGAATTTTTAATGAAAATTACTGAACCTCATAATTTTATTTGAATGCAATGCCCTTACCTGGCTACATAGACAACAGCAAACACTCCCCTACTTTACAAACTATACTAGAAACAATCATTAAGGATGAAAAGAAACAGGCCCTCCTCATCGCCACCGGTTTCTTCCACATTGAAGCGTTGCTTCGGTTAGAAGAAAGATACCATAAACCAACTCACCAGTTTTCGTTTACTCTTGGGATGTGACTCTACCATTAGACCAGCGCAGAGCGATCACATCGAAACCCCAGAGCCGTTCTCGCTCAGTGGCAGTGGGTTTATAAGTTGAAGGAGTAAACGGCGGGATGGAAACTTAAGATTTGCTCAGACTAACAAGCGATCGCCTCTCTCCAACCGTCAGCGCTGGCAGTTATCTCCCAAACACCGATCGCGGATGGTAGATGCGATCGCCCTTCCGAACCCTCACCCCGCAGCTTCACTCCGTCGCTGTCAAGTTATCGGATTGTGAGAACTCATGCAGGGGAGTCTAAGCCAACGACGCGGCTTGTGTCCGAATCCAGGGCTGGATCTTGAGTGTGTCCTGCTGCTTTCATCCCTCGCTGATATCCAGGGCGATCGCTGATTCGAGCCAGCCACGCCTTGATGTTGGGGCGGTTGTCGAGACCCACGTTATAAAATGCCTTCATTGTGCCGAAGGGGAAATGCATCATGATGTCAGCGGCGGTAAACTCAGCACCGGCGAAGTAGTCGGCTTGGGATAGGCGATCTTCGACCATCTGGAGGTGGCGATCAAGCCGCTCTTGTAGGGCCGGGAGCAGTGGAGAATTACTATCGGGTCCTACAGCCATCCCCGCAAACCAGTTGATGCTAATCTGCATCATCAGACTGCTATTAGCGTAATGGAACCAATACAGGTAATCGGGATACTCAGGTGAGGTGACGGACACTGCTAACCGACCTTCCCCGTAGCGAGCGAGGATGTATTCCACGATCGCTCCGGACTCCGCCAATACGATCTCACCATCGACCAGCACCGGCGCATGGCCGAGGGGATGAACAGTTTGCAGTTCTGGGGGAGCTAACTGGGTGACCGGGTGGCGTTGATACAGACGCAGTTCATAAGGCAATTCCAGTTCCTCTAGGAGCCAGATAATGCGTTCGGACTGGGAAACGTTGAGATGATGGACAGTTAGCATTGTTTTTTGTTATAGCTTTTAACGTTAAAAATATCATGATTAGACCCTTTGATAAAGGCTTGATATTACCCTAGTCAAAAGAATGCTTGGGTTTTGGGTCAGCCACTGGTTTGCAGGTTGGGAGGATGCGATCGCCCTTCCAAACTCTGAACTCTAACCTTATTCCCACTCACACCCCGGTTCACTGGATTTGGGCCCGTTCCTCCGTCTGCCACAAGAATTGATTTTCGCCAATGCACTCCTAAAATACACCTCATAATTATGGGAACCACTATATATCTTCCCCTAAATCTCTTCACAAAACCTTAACGCTTAATACCTTTAAACCGTTCTTTAGCTGAAGCAAAGGCATCTTGCATAGCGGCTTGAATTTTGTCGGGATCAGGTTTTTTACCTCCCATTAAATCACCAAAATACACACAAGCTCCTTCTCCCAGCGCCCAAGTATAAGCGGCGGCCCAAGAGGCGGCGATCGCACTGCCGAAAATTGGCACAAATTTGACTAATTCCCGCCCGATCGCCTGAGCAACAAATCCCCCGGCGATCGCACTGACGACGCCCCCAGCTTGGGAGGGCGTGAGGGTCTGTCCATATAATCGCCCTAACAAACCGACCAGGGACACTTGTAAGGCCGTGAGTACCGGCATGGTGGCAAAGGGGAGAGGAACAGCCGCGAGGGTGGCGGCCATGATGGAAAATGCCAAAATGTAGCGTCGGGCAACATCGCGATACAACGTGCCAATTTTCTCACCCGCCCCTTGATCCAAAAGCTGATAAATGGCTTGGGATTCGGCTTCTGGTAAGAGCTCCGCCAGGGCATCGCTGAGGGCATCTAAGCCATAAAATACGGGAGTATAACCATCTTCTTCTAAGGTGAAATCCAGGGCAACGGCGCGATCGCAGATGTCCGCAAACCCCGCTTGAATCGACTCAAACGCCCGATTCACCGAGGGATAGTCCGGGGGATAGGGGGGATGATCTTCGGTATTCGGGGGATATAGTTCATGTAAACAGGTTACGGCCAGTAAACAAGGGATATCGGGAGAGGCGGCGCGTAACTGTTGGGCTATTTGGCGCAGAGTATCTGTGGCAAAATCGTTAATTTTAACAGTCAGAATCAGGATCTTAGCACGCCCTGTTTTTTCTTGTAAATCCCCTACTAACTCTTGCACGACTGCCTCCGTGTCTTGGTTGACATCGCCGAGTCCGACGGTATCCGTAAAAATTAATAACGGCAGTTCACTGGAAGGGTAGGCATAGCGTTGGGTATGTTGGGTGTGGGGACGAAATCCCTGCCCGATAATTTCTGCGGAAACTCCGGTGAGTCCTCGCACAATAGAACTTTTTCCCGCTTGGGGTTTGCCAATTAAGAGGGCTTCAGTAGTCGGCAATTCGGCCCGAACTGCGGCCAAAATTTCGGCGACTCGTTCCTCACTGACGCTAAACCAATCCTGGAAATATTGGGGGAGGCGATCGCCTCGGTAAAGTTGTTTTACACGGCCTGTGGCCTCGTTCCAGACCCCCTTAATGCGATCAAACCACGACAAATCTGCCGACTCTGCCGACTCGGTGGTAAGACCCTCTGTCGGTTCCGTGAACTGAGTGGTATCGGGTAAGGGGGAATCGGTCTCGCGTTGCTCACTCATTTGTATAAAAATGACGAATAGATTCGGCCTCGATGAAAAGCCCGCCTCTAGAGTCGGGCTGTTTGCCAGGGCTGACCCTAGAACGGGTGAGACCCCAGAAATACTTTACCGTAATTTGAGCTAATTAGAGGGTTATGCTTTAAAATGTCCGGCAAAGGAGGTAGTTAGGGTTAGACCTTCCGTAGATTGGGGCATCAGAGGTGCGGGGGGAGGTCTTTGACGATTGAGCGATCGCGGCCTTGATATTTGGCTTCATACAATGCAGCATCGGCAGCAGCTATTAACTCCTCGGGTTTATATGAGTTCGTGGGAATTGTGGTGGAAATTCCTAGACTCACAGTGACCCAAGGACTGACTCGGGAATCCAAGTGAGGTAATTGCAATTGGCGAATGCGATCGCGAATGGTTTCGGCGACGGCAACCGCCCCCGAACTGTTAGTATTGGGTAAGATGATTACAAACTCTTCTCCCCCATACCGAGCTAATAAATCGGTCTTGCGGGCGATCGCACTCTGGGCCGCTAAAGCCACTTGTTGTAAACAGCGATCGCCCGCTTGATGTCCATAGTAATCGTTATAACGTTTAAAATAGTCAAGGTCAAATAAAATTAAAGAAATGGGTTGTTTTTCCCGTTGCGCTCGATTCCATTCGCGATCGAGATATTCATCAAAGCCACGGCGATTCGCGACCTGAGTTAAACTATCGAGATTAGCAAGCCGTTCTAATTCTAAATTGGCTTGTTTTAAAGCCGCTTCTGTTTTTTTGCGCTGAATCATTGACCCTAACTGCCTAGCAACGGATTCCAGCAGTTCCAGAGAGCGTCGGTCTGGTTTCATTTCATTTTTTTGAAAAAATACCAAAACAGCTAACACTTGAAAATTGTCCTCAGTTGTACTACTATCCCGTAGCAAAATAGGAATTCCCAGCATCCCTTTTAGTCCGGCCGCAGCAGCGATATCCGCGCGAGAAAAATTTTCTAAATTTTCTTGAGAAGCGTCGGCAATCCATTCTAAATGTTGCTCCTTCCAAATCCTGGCCGCCAACCCTGGGCCTTGAAAACTCTCTCTAGTTTTGCTAGAGTAATAAAACTCGGCTAATTTGACATCATCTCCATACCATGCCTGCCGATATTCCAGCATAGTTGCCGAATCATTGGGCATCCAGGCTTCTCCAAAGTCCCAACCGAGCGTTCTACAAAGTTTGTCTAAAATTATAGCTAATGCGGAGTCTATATCTACCGCTTCACTAATAGCTTGACTTGCGGTTAATAGGAGTTGTAATTGAGCATTTTGAGACTTTAATTCTAACTGAAAATCCCGCAAACGTAATTGATATTCAACCCGAGCTAATACTTCTGCCGGCTCAAAGGGTTTTGTGATATAATCTACTCCTCCTAAATTAAAAGCAGTTACTTTGTCAATCACGCCATCTAAGGCACTGATAAAAATGATGGGAACTTCCTGGGTTCGAGGGTCCGCTTTAAGTTGCCGACAGACTTCGTACCCATCCATATCCGGCATTTTAATATCTAATAAAATTAAATCGGGAGAATGGGCTAAAACCGATTTTAAGGCCATTTTTCCATTAGGGGCAACTCTAGTTTTATAATGGTGTTTGCGTAAGATTCGGTTCAAAAGCAAAAGATTTACAGGGGTATCGTCAACTACTAATATATTAGCTTTATAACTGGATGCTTGCCGCTGGTTTGTCATGAATTGACTAACTCCCGATTCTTAAAAAAAAGAACCAATATTCTGAACGGTGAGAAGGGTTTGGCCCCGTTTATTTCCCATTCCGTCCCTTGAACCCGAGTCAAAAAAGCCTCCTTTATTTGGTCCTCCGTACAGAGGGGAGCTATTATAAAGGTGAAGGAATCGTACATAACCTGAAAAATTTTATCCCGGGGCCTTTCCTCTAATAGTAACAGATGGTTGTGCTATCTCATTCCTCAAAGAAAAATGGCTAAAAGAAGGCGACTCTTACCCGAGTAGGCTCACCTGCAAATCCATCTGACCCTCGGTGGTAAATTTAAGCCCATTTCCCCCTAAAAGGTGGGGGATAGCATCGGCAACGGGTGGAGAAAAGGCTAATTTTAGAGGAGTTTATGCCAGTTGATCTAAGATGAGGTTGGCGATCGCCCCGCACTCTTCTGGGTAAATGTGCGATCGCCCTAATTTCGTTTTGGCTAACAACTCAGCAGCAGTCGCCGAACCTGATTCATTTCTATCTCAACCGGGGTCCTCCCCGAGAGGTCCTCGGATCAAGACATCCCCACTCCGCAACTTCTGGAAATAGGGTCATATTTCAGGGCATAATCGAGTCCGATCCGTAGGCCGATTTTTGACTTCAATTTTGACAAAGTATCTACCTACTTAGGAGTAGATACTTTGTCAAAGCTGATTACAATCATTCCCCCAACCCCCGGGTGTATTATCGTTTCCCCGCCACCCAAATACAACCCATAATCAATACAGTAAAGCCGAGATAACCCCAAACTGTAACCCACTCCTGCCAATTTCCACTGTCCATGATTCCTGTTCTGTTTCTACGCCCTAACAGTTTACCGTTCAAACGTCACCAGAATCACCCGTCCCTGTTGGCCGTTTTCTGAAGGGTCAAATTGCCAAGTTAATACTTGATTTTGAGCCGCGTAATCGAGGATATCGTAACCGCTAGACTGTTGAATTATCGCCTCAATCACCGTCCCGTTTGGGGCAATATCGGCAGTTAAAATCACCGTCCCATCCCAGGCATTATCCAGGGCAATTTGGGGAAGAGGAGGGCGATCGCAGCTACGACAGGCGATCGCATCCTCTCCAGACTCATTGCCCAAATCCCCACTCATGCCGAGATTAGAATCCTCCTCAAAGCGAGGGGATGCGCCATAGTTGCCCTCCGCAGTCCCATCACCCTTGTCTAACGGTTCAGAAAGGCGATCGAGATTGGACTCAAAAGGGTCCCCGGATTCACCCGAGGCGATCGCCCCCGGATCGAAAGGTGATTCCTCCTCAAACTCCGACGGCAGTGCCCTCCTTGCCCGGATAGTCCTTACCTCGGGGGGGTCCGGCAATCGTCCTAAATTACTGGATTCCGTCAACATCTCATTCCTCTGGATACTGTTGGAATTAGCAATTCTCGAACTATGTCCAGGGTCCAAAGGGGAAGCATTCGTAAACGGATCCTCCGACGGAAGTGGGGCCGGGTTTGCCAGGGGTTCCAAGGGCTTCTGTGGAGGTAAAGGCCCTGTTTTCAACTCCGATGTTGGACTTTCCATCGTCGCTGGCGCTTCTGCTAACGGCGTTTCCTGCCATTCCTCTAAAGATTCCGATTCTTCCGGCATCGGTTCCGGGGTTGCAGATTCTACCCCCTGCGCTTCCGCTGTCAATTCTTCCATCGGTTCCGGGGTTGCAGATTCTACTCCCTGCGCTTCCGGTATCGGTTCCGCTGTCAATTCCTCCATCGGTTCTGGAATTACAGATTCTACCCCCTGCGCTTCCGGCATCGGTTCCGGTGTTAGTTCCTCCATTGCTTCCGGGGTGGGAGAGTCTAGCGCCTCCGATTCCTGTATCGATTCTTCTGGTGCCAGGGTAGACTCTTCCAATACAATAAATTCAATCAGGTCCTCCGTTCCATCCGATTTTAAATACATGAAAGGCATCACAAATGCCAGTGCCGCCAGATGCACCACCGCTGAACCCACTAGACTAAATTTAATAAACCGGGCAATCTGCTTTTCTTGTTCTTCTCGTCGTGTTACAGAAACAGTTGAAACAGTCATTCCTTCTGGATCTCCTCAGAACAAAGGTGGGGATGGCAGTTGAGTAGATGAGGTTTAATATTGCCCAACAGACAAAATCAGTGCCTTAACTGCAAGGTTAACGCACCGGAGGCAATCGGTACCGTATCGAGTCGGTTGTGGGTTCGCCGCCAGCAATAGGGTCACCGTTTATCAAGTCCCACTTCATCAATACTGCCGTAATCGGGTCGAAAAGGACAGTCAGTTCTGGATCTCTTGATTCAGGTTTTGCACTGGGAGTCAGCTTCTGTGTTGCCGCTACCCTTCAATAATTACATCGTTTTAATTGTTGCTGAAAATTTGAAATTCGTTCTTGAGCTAAATTGCAATACTCTTGGCTAATATCAATTCCAATATATTGTCGGTCCAGTTCCGTTGCAGCCAAACAAGTCGTTCCACTTCCACACATCGGGTCAAGGACAACATCCCCTTCATTGGTCCAGGAATTAATATGGTCCCGGGCTAATGCGCAGGGAAAGGGTGCTGGGTGTCCTTTTGCCGTTTGATCTTCCGCTTTTTTCCCTACCACATATTCCCAAATATTGCCCTTAATTTTTTTCTTTTTAACCGGATTTGCAATTTTATTTCTTTTCTGCTCACCTTTAGAATAGTTTTTGTAGGTTGTTCCATTCAATTCAAGCCCTGCATGGATACAATCAATTTTAATCGGGTTATGGGTTTTGACTTCACCCTTACTAAAAACAAACATATATTCAAAAATATTGTTATATCGTTTTCTATAAATTTGCGGAATAGGATTTATTTTTTGAAAAATCATAGTATCATGAAGATTGAATCCAATTTCTTTAAAGTAAAGGGCTTGTTTAAAACTGGTTCCTGTTTCACTTCCTTTAATTGTGGAATCCCCCACCACCCAAACAACGACTCCCCCGGGTTTCGTGACTCGATGTAATTGTTGAGCTATTTCTTCAAAGGGTAAAGTATAACCTTGGTATATTCTTAATTTATCGTAAGGGGGAGAACTAAGAGTCAGATCAATTGAGTTTTCATCAAAATGACTCATCACCTCTACACAGTGACCGGATATGATTTCGTTGATAAAATTTTTCATATCTATCCCTATTTAGCTAGTTTTAAATAACTTATTATTGCGCATTGAGTTTATAGCCGTAGGCTTTGCATCTTGCTCCCTGGCTGGGGACAATAGTGAGCAATATCCACTGATTCATCTGATTAAGCCAGCAAAGCTCAATCCTCAATTTGAGGAAGGAACTTACATAAAAAACTTTGGACTCATTCAAGCTGTAAAATCTAAAGTCTTTATTGTCGATGAATCCCTTGAATAAATTCGTTTCGGGCTTGAAGACGAGAAGTCATCTGTACACAACGGACCAGCAATTCAATATCCAAATCAGGAAACAATTCGCTAGTAGAAATTTTCTCATAGTCTTCCCCGCGAAATCGATAGAGAGCAAGCTGATTATTTTCCCAAAACCAGACTTCTGTAATCTCAAATCGCTTGTATTTTTCCAGTTTCCTGGGATTGCCGCTGGTAATGACAACTTCAAGGGCTAAATCGGGATGAGGTTTGCGATCGCCTATATAATAGGATTCATCGGGCTCAAAGGACGCCCCTTTAGTTTCGGACTCCCGAGTTGCATTTCCGACAGGAATGAACTCAATCCCCATTTCAAATAAATAAATCTCTACTAAAATGGCGATCGCTTTTTTAATCGATTCATGTTCCTCTCCCGTTGTCATTAGCTCTACACACCCATCTAAATAAGAAATTCTCAAACCCGCAACGTTTTCCATCAAGGCTTGAATTGCTTTGAATTCTTGCCAACTCTGATATCCTGGAAGAATCAACCGCTGTTCTGGCAAAGGGATAATTTTTTCGGATAGTTGGGTTGTCATAGTCGTTATCTCTGATTTGATTCTATTTTATCGATTGTTTCTAATAATTGGTAATTTTTAGCTAAAAATTACCCCCAGCCCCTTCCCGTAGCGTTCCGTTAGGAAAGGCTGGGGGCAGGGTCGCAATTAACCCACCAACTCAGCCCCGCGCTTTGCTAACGCTTCCGAAGTCAACCCGTTGAACTCCATGATTTGTGTAGCACTGGCCGTGGTTTCTCCGCGCTTCCAGGCAAAGACATCTCGCTTGGCGGTACTGCGTAACATAATCGGTTCTAGCATTCCGGACGCACCCCCGGTAACACCAATTAAGGCATCGCCGTTAAACAGTTTCTCGAACCCCGCATCATCCAAGAAATTGCCATCGGCTTGAGAACAGGTATCCCAGGCGATATCATGAGCACGATACAACCGCCGTGGACTCACAATGGATACAATCTTAGACCCAATTCCTTGAGCTTTCAATTTCTCCGCTGCGTCATACACGGGAATCAAGGTCATGTCTCCAATTACCGCAAAGACAACGGTTTTGTCTCCGGGGGTTTCTTGGAGTACGAGTGCCCCATCCTGTAAAGCTTGTTGGGCCTGCTCAAAGGTGGTACGAATCGGTAACGGGCTTTTACTCGCCGTAATCACAATCCCTTTATTTTTCGTTGTTAACGCCCAATCGTAACAGACTTGGATGCTGTTAGAGTCCGGGGGAAACAAGGGAAAAATATTGCCGTTTCGCATCATGGCGGCAAAGTAGTTCTCGATTTCGGGTCGCTGATGGGTCCAACCATTGCGCCCCTGTTCTAAGGCACCGGCTGTATATAATGTGACTGTACTCGGGGTGGGACGGCGTAATTCAGCCATCGCTTGGGTGACGGTTTGCCAAATAGGGAGGCCATTGACGGCAAAGGATTCGTAGGAACACCAGAGGGTGCGAGCGCCAAATAGGGCTAACGCTGCTGCTAATCCGGCACAGGCGTCTTCGCTTAACGGTTCATAAACTTGTCCCTTGGGTCCTTGAAAATAGGCGTCGTCTAGGGTGGGGTGAATAATCTTGAGGGCAACGTTGATGTTGTTAATGCCGGAAGCGGCATTACCATCGGCGTTGGTGATGACAAATTGTGGGTCTTTTTTACCAACGTAGGCAACGAGTTCTCCCATTGCAGTCGTGGCGATTTGGTTCTCCCCGATCGCATATTCATTTAGGGGAAGTTTGCCTAAGTCGGGGAGGGCTAACTCAAATTCGGTTTTAACAATGCTGGCGGCAGGTCCCCCAGCAGCCCGCTCAAAGTTGGTGCGAACCAGTTCCCAGGCTTCTGGACTCAGGGCGCGGGTTTGGAGGGCGCTGATGATTTCCTCGTTATCAAGGGTGTGATGTCCATACAGGTTATGGGATTTGGCTCCCAGAGCATGGACTCCGGCCCCTTTGAGTTGTTTGATAATCAGGACGGTGAGTTTGCCTCCTAGGGCGGATTTGGCGGCTTTGTCCGTGGCTTCAATGACGGCTTGGGCAAATTCTAGCCGTTTCTCGAAGGAAAATGCAGTGCTATCGACGTATTCACCGGCTTGGTTGGCGTCGTCGTAGTCTTTGGCGTTAACGAGGATGATTTCCTGGAAGCCGTTACCTTCCCAGTATTTAATCATCTCTGCGTTCGGTTTCGTGGACACCATGCTGTGATGTTCCTGGGAATACCCATTCCAAACCAGAATGGGCAGGAAGTTGGTCACCTCGGGATAGGCGGTGTGGAAGTGCGCCATGCTACTCATAATGTAGGGTTCACCGAGTCCTCCGTCGCCGATGGTGACGGGGAAGAGGATATCCCGGTGCAGGAGTGCGGCTGCCATTGCGAAGTGCTGCCCTTGTCCCAGGGGTCCGGCAGGGCTAAGGAGTCCAGGGATTTGTCCCGAGAGGTGGCCCAGGAGTCCTTTGTGCTCCCGGAAGCGATCGCGCATTTGTTGGACGTTATGGATGCCCATTTCCTCTAAGGAGCGATCGAGGAACATATTACTGTAGAAGCCGGGGGCATGGTGTCCAACTTCGGTAATGATGTTTTTGTGACCCAGCATAACTAGGGCGGCGATTCCCTCGGCAACGCTGGCAAATCCGCCGGGGTGTCCGGAGGCTTTAGAGGCGGTAACTTGCAAGATTAGGTAGCGCAGGGCATCGGCTGCTAAGAGGGTCTGGTAGGCAGCAGATTGATCGGGCGGTGAGGCGATCGCTTTCTTGCCGGTGGCGATCGCCGGTTCCTTGCCGTAACGGTCAAAATCCGGCCACTGTTCGCCAAAATATTGAATGCCCTCACAAAACGTAGGCGTCTTTGCCGGTGCTGATGGAATTTGGGTAGTCATGCCTATTTTTTAACCTCTATGAAATTGTATTCCTTGCATTTTTACAATTATTTCACAAATTTACCCCCGGGTTTACAGGTTTCACAACCTTTTTGTTGTTCAAGTCGATAGTTTCTACTTTAGGTAACTATAAACAAACTGAGGCGATCGCGGCGTAGTATGCTATCATACAACTAAACTCATACCCCTGAGCCATTACTCTTTTTCAACGTGAGATAAAGGAAACCAATCGCCTTACCCCGGGGAACAAACAAGGCGATGAAAAATTGGCTAAGATACAAACAAAACCACAATTTTGTACGCAGGAGTGCTCTCGTGAAACTACCAGATGGTCCGGCGAATCACCCTTTTTTGCAGCTACTTCAATGGATTAGCGACCCCCTCGGTTATATGAATGCTTGCGCCGAGAAATATGGAGATATATTTACCGTGCGATGGGGTAACAGAACGTTAGTCATGGTGAGCAATCCCCAAGCCATAGAAAAAATCCTGACCAGTGATGCATTCGCTGCACCCGGTGAAGTGAACGAGGTTGTCAGACCTTTACTGGGAGATAACTCGTTGATTTTGCTGAGTGGAACAAAGCATCAGCAACGGCGCAAGCTATTGATGCCACCGTTTCATGGGGAACGGATGCGGAATTACGGGCAGTTGATTAGTGCGATCGCCCAGCAAGTGAGCAGCCAATGGAGCGCCCCTGAGCCGTTTATCCTGGAAAGCTCTATGCAAGAAATTACCATGCGCGTTATCTTGCAAGCGGTCTTTGGATTAAATGAAGGGCCGCGCTTAGAACAACTCCGGCAACGCCTAGTAGCGCGACTGGATATCAGAAAGACGCTGCTAGGCTCCAGCATGATTTTCTTGCCATTCCTGCGCCGAGATTGGGGGCCGTGGAGTCCGGGAGCACAAGCCATCCAAAAACAGAAGCAAGTTGATGACCTGATTTATGAGGAAATTCGAGATCGCCGTGCCAACCCCGACCCTAATCGCAGCGATATCCTAAATTTGTTGTTATCCGCCCGTGATGAAGCCGGTGAGGGACTCACCGATATCGAGCTACGGGATGAACTCATGACCCTATTAGTGGCTGGTCATGAAACGACGGCAAGTGCTTTGTCCTGGGCATTTTATTGGATTCATAAAATTCCTTCCATCCGCGAAAAATTGCTGGAAGAACTGGATCGTCTGGGGGACAATCCAGACCCCATGGATATTTTTCGTCTCCCTTATTTAACCGCAGTCTGTCAAGAAACCTTGCGAATTTATCCCGTTGCCATGGTCACTTTTCCTCGGGTGGTACAAGCCCCTGTGGAGATTATGGGATACTCATTAGAACCGGGGTTACAAATGATCGGCTCAATTTATTTGACTCATCGCCGTGAGGACTTATACCCTGAGCCGCATTTATTTAAACCGGAGCGTTTCTTAGAACGGCAATTCTCACCTTATGAATATATGCCTTTCGGAGGTGGCAGCCGTCGTTGTATCGGGATGGCATTAGCACAGTATGAACTGAAGTTAGTCTTAGCCACGATTCTATCTCGCACTGAGTTAGCCTTAGCCGAAACAGAACCCGTCAAACCAAAGCGGCGGGGGGTCCTATTAGCGCCAGGAAGCGGGGTCTGGATGAGGGCAGTCTCCCCGCGCCAAAAAGCCTTGTCAGGTGCTGTTGCTGTATAACAAAAGAACGGAAAAAGGTTGAAGCTAAGACATTAATTCAGTGTTTCGCACTTCAACCTTTTTCATTTTTATCGCGCGATCGCGCTTCACTTCACCTCAATTTGGCGACTGAGATCCAGCAGAACCTCACTCCCTCGGGTCAGTTTATACTCTCCGGTCCAAATTCCCGGGGTAATCGGTCGTTCTGGATTGTTGCGTTTGCCTACATAACCCATCCAGGTTTTACTGGGGGAGTTAATTTCTTTTTGGTCTTCGGCGATCGTCTCTCCGTTCGGTGCAATTAGCTTAAACTGATAGGTATCTCCTTCTAGAACTCCGTATAGGTGAACCCAGAATAAAAGTGCTGGAATCTCTTTATCCAGAACACTTTCCGGGAAATTCCCTTCCCACAAATCATTCATGGCCGGGGGTGTATCGGCAAAACCCGCATTAATCACTCCGGTGGGTTTGTATTCCAGAGGCATGGACCAAAGGGGACTGCGGGCGACCTGACAACCTGGCCCTGCTTCGGGACCGACAAAGGGATCAACCACTTCTCCTTGATACAAGGCGGTGATATGGACGTGAGGGAAAGATGCGGCCCCAGAAGCGCCTACCATTCCCAAAACTGTACCTGTATCCACCTTCGTTCCCGGAGTCACTACAACGCTACCATTCCGGAGGTGACAGTATTGGGTTTCCCACCCGTTGCCGTGATCGATGAAAATGCCGTTTCCACATTCTCGACCATTGAGTGCTTCCACTTGCTTCGGGTCCGTAATCAGGCGATCGCTGACCCCATCCCGGACCCGGAGAACTGTCCCGGGGGCTGAGGCGATAACAGGGACTCCGGCTTTCATTCTGTCCAGGTTGGCAATACCAAAATCGGTGCCTTTGTGACCATTGTAGGTTTGGCGTCCACAGCCAAAATCAATTTCTCCGGGTCCTGGATCGCGGTCGGGATAGAGCAAAATGAAGCAATCGTCGTCTAAGGTGCAATCGATGGGGGGTTCCAATTGCAGGGAGTTGGCGGAGATCGCCGTTTCGGGAATGGGGGATTGCGCCCAATTGGGGCGATCGAACCCAATCCAATGTCCAGCAACCGCGATCGCGAATGCCAAGAGAATTGTGGCAATTATTTTTGGTTTTCTTAACATAATTGAGGGTGGAGTTTCTATAGAGGTGGTCAAAATAGACGCAGCAGAGGCGATCGCAGTTTCACGGGCGATCGGCCTCTTTCTCATTGTAGACAACCCCTGTGATAGGCACTTCAGTTTAATGATTTGGAATAACAACTTCAGTCGTGACCCATACCCAGAAGATAGGGGAAATTTATAAATTCCCCCTACAGCCTGCATTCCGAACCTCTATATAGCATTCCTAAATGATTTATAACATCTGTCTTCTCCCCTCTCCCGTTCTGGGAGAGGGGTTGGGGGTGAGGGTCCATTCCACAACTGATTTAGGATTGCTATAGTCGGATTCTATTTCCCGAGGACAAAATTCACCAACTTACCCGGAACCACGATCACCTTTTTAATCTCCTGATCTGCAATATATTTTTGAGCAATTTCTGACCCTCGGGCGTATTGTTCCAACTCCTCCCGACTCGCTTTTGATGGCACTTGAATTGTTCCTCGGGTTTTGCCGCTAATTTGAATCACTAAGGTGACTTCATCCACCACCAACGCATCCAAATCCACCGACGGCCAGGATTGTTCATGGACTGAGGTTTTATGCCCAATCTCTTGCCACAATTCCTCTGCAATATGTGGTGCAAACGGGGCCAACAAAATCAGTAACCTGTTAATTCCTTCAGTATAAATGGCGGATTTTTTGCAATCTGCATCATTCAAAGCATTACTGAGTTTCATCAATTCGGAGACTGCGGTATTAAACTGATACTCTCCTTCTAAATCCTCCGTAATTTCTTTAATTGCCGTATGAATGGCACGGCGCAACTCTTTTTCAGCTTTGCTTAATTCCCCTTTTACCTGTTTGCCCGGAGTAGATTCAGCAAACTCAGTTACTAATCGCCAAACACGGTTTAAAAAGCGGAATTGACCCTCAACATCCGCATCTTCCCATTCCAAATCTTTCTCGGGTGGTGCTTTAAATAGAATAAACATCCGCGCGGTATCTGCACCATATTTTGCCAGCACTTCTAAGGGGTCAACACCGTTATGTTTTGATTTGGACATCTTCTCATAGAAGACTTGTAAGGGTTCTCCGGTTTCTGGATCTTTGGGGTCGCTAGCATTGACTTGGGCCGAGGGAATGTATTTACCAGTTTCGGGATTTTTATAGGTTAATCCCTGGACCATGCCCTGAGTTAGCAGGCGTTGAAAAGGTTCCCCAAAATTGAATAACCCTCGGTCTCTCAAAACTTTGGTAAAGAATCGGGAATAGAGTAAATGCAAAATGGCGTGTTCAATCCCACCCACATATTGATCCACCGGCAACCAATCATTCACCTGGTTGGTATCAAAGGCTTTTTCGCTATTTTTGGCATCCGGATAGCGCAGGAAATACCAGGATGAATCGATAAAGGTGTCCATCGTATCGGTTTCTCGCTTTGCCGGTTCTCCACAACTGGGACAAGGTACATTGACCCAACTTTCTAACTGGGATAAGGGGGAAAGTCCACGTCCAGAAAAGGCAACATCTTCGGGTAATTGCACGGGCAAATCTTGGTCCGGAACTGGGACTGCGCCGCAACTGGGACAATGAATCACCGGAATCGGCGCACCCCAATATCGTTGTCTGGAAATTAACCAATCTCTGAGGCGATATTGCACCCGCGCTTTACCCCATCCTTGTCTTTCGGCATGGTTGATAATTTCGGTTTTAGCTAAGGTCGATTCCAGGCCGTTAAAAAGCTCGGAATTTATCACAATTCCCGGTTCGGTATATGCCTCTTTTAAGGGTTTGACTGTCTCTTGTTTATCAATTTTTTCTTGTTGAAGTTGAACTTCAGCTTTATCCCAGTTTTCCTGTGCATTTGTATGGCCCGTTTGCTGATAAATCTGATACGCACGTTGTTGCTTGGCTTCTTCTGATATCCCGCAACTGAGATCCATCTTGACCCGTGCTTCATAAGTTAGCTGAACTTCAGCTTTATCCCAGTTTTCCTGTGCATTTGTATGGCCCGTTTGCTGGTAAATCTGATAGGCACGTTGTTGCTTGGCTTCTTCTGAAATATTAATATCTATTTTAGATAATTCCGAAGAAACAATCACTGATTTAATTCCGAGGTTATTCTCTCGGGCAAATTTGAAATCTCGGGCATCATGGGCGGGAACTCCCATCACTGCGCCAGTCCCATATTCATAAAGGACATAATCGGCAATCCAAATAGGAATTTCTTCCCCCGTAAAGGGGTTAATCGCGGTTCCTCCGGTACTCATGCCACGTTTGGGCTTATCGTCCGCAGTCCGTTCTAATTCGCTTTGGTTGCTGACTTCTTGAATAAAGGATTTAACCGCAGCTAAGCGGTCTGGGGTGGTAACTTTTTGGGTGAGGGGATGTTCCGGGGCTAAAACTAGATAAGTGACGCCGTAAACCGTATCGGGACGAGTGGTAAAGACGGCAATTTTCTCTGTACTCTCAACAATTGAAAATTCTAAATAAGCGCCGACAGATTTACCAATCCAGTTGGCTTGCATTAGTTTAACCCGTTCCGGCCAACCCGTTAATTGGTCGAGGTCCGTGAGTAATTGTTCAGCATAATCGGTAATTTTGAAAAACCACTGTTTGAGCAATTTTCGTTCAACTTTAGCCCCCGATCGCCAGGACCGACCCTCGTTATCAACTTGTTCATTAGCGAGAACGGTTTGGTCGATGGGGTCCCAGTTGACTGCTGCTTCTTTTTGATAGGCAAGTCCAGCATTAAAAAACTGCAGAAATATCCACTGGGTCCACTTGTAATAATCGGGGGAACAGGTGGCGATTTCTCTAGTCCAATCGAAGGCAATTCCCAGACGTTCGAGTTGCTGTTTCATCTGGGCGATATTTTGATAGGTCCATTTCGCCGGATGAATCCCGCGTTCAATGGCGGCATTTTCTGCCGGGAGACCAAAGGCATCCCATCCCATGGGATTGAGGACGCGATACCCTTGCATTCGCTTGAGACGGCCAATCACATCGGTGATGGTGTAGACTCGGACATGGCCCATGTGCAAGTTTCCGGAGGGGTAGGGAAACATGGACAAGGCATAAAATTTAGGGCGATCGCGGGTTTCGGGGGTTTGATATAAATGGCGTTCCGCCCAGGTTTGTTGCCACTTTTCCTCCAGGGATGCGGGATTATAACGGGATTCCATGACAAAATCTCCTAACTAGATTGTTGAATCGGGTTTGCACCGATATTTTGACATACTGTTGTTAAAATTTGGAAAGGGGCTATTGCTGAGTAGGGCGTCGCTAGTTCCCGCTTCCAATCCACTACTCAAGCCGGTATGCTACTATTTTCAGCATAAATTTTACCAGGGGGAGCATCTGGAAGCCGAAAATACGTCCGATGCTATATCGAAAAGCATTTACCATTGGGTCTAGATGTGGCATCGGCAGGCAACTGGATTTGCAGCATATCAGGGGCATGAACTGCACGATAATTTGAAGCTGTCTTCAAATTAGGGGTGGGGGACGATGGGTGTTGCGTTAAAATCTTCACCTTTTTAAGAAAATCAAGGATTAATTTTTTCGCCTGTCTTTTGGAGAGGGTTCGAGAAAATTTAGTAGGGTTAAAATCGGTCCAGTTTAGGGGCGGTTCCCCTTGATTTTAAACGCGAGATCGTGCTGATGCCCTGCTTCGCGATCAGATGCATTGGGGTGCATTGGGGTAAAGCACAACGGGTTAATAGGAGGATTAACGAATGACGTTCATTTTTGGGGATAATCAAGGGAATACTTTACTAGGCACTAATGACGACGATACGATCATTGGCGGTGATGGCAATGATTCTATTTTGGGCGAGGCTGGAAATGACCTGCTGTTTGGAGGTGGGGGAAATGATACCTTAATCGGTGGTCCAGGTGGGGATATTTTTGTACTCGGATTGGGAACCGATACAATTGTCAATTTTCAAAAAGGAGTTGATAAACTTGCCATTTCTGGCAATCTCCAATTGACCCAAATTCGTCTAGAACCAATTTTTGAAGACACCGATACACGCAATCCGAATCAGGCGGTAATCGGAACTCAATTAGTGGTAGAACAGAATGGTTCTCTTTCGGTGATTGCTGAGGTATTTGGGTCGCTTAATTTGGATGCCACGGATATTTTAAGCACCACCTTAAACCCGATCGCCAGTATCGTAGAGTTTAGCGCCCCGACTGTCATAGTTCAGGAGGGGGTTCCCAGTGCCGAAGTGAGTTTAATTCGGACGGGAAACCTGAATGAGTCGGCCAGTGTTACAGTGCTTCCCACAAATGGCACGGCGATCGCCTCAGAAGATTACATCGGGGGTTCTCGGGTTGTCAACTTTGCGGCAGGACAATCTCAGGCAGTCGTCATAATTCCAATTATTGATGATAATATCGTCGAACCCACGGAAACGCTCAATTTAAGTTTAGTTAATCCCACGCAGAATCTGGGAGTTGGAGGGCAATCCCAATCCACCCTGGCAATTCTGGATAATGATGTGACGATCGCTTTTAGTGACCAAACGTTTACGGTAAATGAGGATGGCGAGGCACTCGCAACGGTAACCTTGGTCCGAACTGGCATCCTTGACCGGGCGGTGGGGGCAACAATCAGCCTTTCCCCAGGAACGGCAACGACTGATGATTTCAATCCCCTCCCGATTCCGGTGAATTTTGCCCCGGGTGAAACCATACAAACTATCACCATTCCCATTGTTAATGATTTAGTTGCCGAAGTCGAGGAAACCCTGGGATTGTCCTTAACTGCGCCGACGGGGGGTGCAACTTTAGGCACTCCAAATACGGCAAGTTTAACCATTCTGGACAATGATATCACGGTACAGTTCAGTCAAACGAACTTTGGGGTGAGGGAAAACGGTACCCCTATTACGCCAATCACCGTTACCCGAACGGGGGCGATTAATCGTCCGGTTACTGTTAATATCGAACTAAATCCGGAGACAGCAACCCCATCGCTAGATTACAATAATACTCCCATTTCGGTGAGCTTTTCTCCCGGAGAAACTACCCAAACGGTCTCTATTCCTGTGGTAAATGATACTCTGATAGAACCGGATGAAACCCTGGCGCTGGCCCTAGTTAATCCTACGGGAGGTGCAACCTTGGGAACCCCCAATACTGCCCGGTTTACGATCGCTGACAACGATGCCGCCTTGCAGTTTTCTCGTCCCGATTTTAGTGGGGTCGAGGATGGCACCGCGATCGCGCCGGTGCAAGTCCAGCGGATAGGGTTTACAAATATCCCCGTTGGTGTCACCATTGGCTTAAGCGATGGCACAGCAACCGCGCCTTTGGATTACGATCCGACGCCGATTACCCTAGACTTTGCGCCGGGAGAAATCATTCAAACTGTGCAAATTCCGACGGTGGATGATGACACCATAGAACCGGATGAAACAATCAATCTGGCCTTAGTCAATCCCACGGATGGCGCAACCCTAACCGAACCCAGTACCGCAGCTTTCACCGTTGTAGATAATGACGTTCTCTTACAATTTAGTACACCTAACTTTGTAGTTAATGAGGATGGAACGGCGATCGCACCCGTTACCCTCATCCGGGAGGGTCAACTGGATCGCGCCTTTTCCGTTGCGATCGCCCTCACTGATGGCACCGCCACCGCTTCCTTAGATTATAATAATCCCCCAATTCTAGTAAACTTTGCTCCCGGAGAAACTCTTCAAACCGTAGCGGTTCCCCTTATAAATGACGCCGAAAGCGAACCCGCAGAAACCCTCCAATTAACCCTAACCAATCCCAGCGAAGGGGCAAGAATTGGTCCGCAAAATGCAGCGAATTTGGCAATTTTAGACAATGATATTCGCTTAGAATTTAGTAGTCCAACTTTTACGATAGAGGAAGATGGAACAGCCACCCTTGCCGTAACCGTAACCCGCGCTGGAGGACTTCATCTCCCTGCTGGTGCGACCCTTGTTTTATCTGATGGCAGTGCCACTGCATCTTTGGATTACAATAATACCCCCATTCCCATCACATTTGCCCCCGAAGAAACCGTCCAAACCGTTACTATTCCTATCGTCAACGATGCGATCGTAGAAGTCACCGAAACCCTAAATCTAGCCTTAATCAATCCTACCGTAGGCGCGGCGATCGGCCCTCAAAGTAACGCTACCCTCGTCATTCCCCGTAACGATCAGCCTGCCTTACTCAACTTTGAAGGGGTAGAAAATTTAGACCCGGTGAGTGGATTTTACAGCGATCGCGGCATATCATTTTCCCCCAATGCCTTGGGAATCATCAGTACCGATGCCTTAGATGCCTTGGGACGTTCCGATGAATTGGGCGGAAATTTTGCCCCTCCACCCAGCGGTACAACTGCCCTCACCTACGGCGAAGACTCCGCGATCGTGATGAACGTAAACGGCGGATTTGACAATCAATTATCCTTCTTTTATGCCTCTCCCTTTGTCAATCACACAGTCACCCTTTATGACGGCTTAGAAGCATCTGGAAATATCTTGGCATCAATTCCCTTATCCACAACTTCAGCCGGTTCCTTACCCCATGCTTATGGAGCATTTGAACAGGTAATTCTCCCCTTTGCCGGAGTCGCCCGTTCCGTAAGTTTTGGGAATATTTCTAATAAACTAATCCTGGACGATATCTTCCTAGGATAATTTTCCAAAACCGGCGATCGGGCGGACAAAGTTCTATAAAATCGTTACAATCAAGACTGCTGCACATTAAACGTTCGATAAGGAGTGCTAAATGGTGCGAACTTTGCTCATATACCCTCTGTTTCCCCAAACATTTTGGTCTTACAACAAGATTTTAGAATTAGTCGATCGCCAGGTGTTGTTACCCCCCCTGGGATTAATCACCGTTGCTGGAATTTTACCCCAAACTTGGGAATTTAAGGTCGTAGACCGCAATATCCGTCCGGTTACGGAAGACGAATGGGATTGGGCAGAACTGGTGATTCTTTCGGCGATGATTGTTCAAAAACAAGATTTGCTAGAACAAATTCGCGAGGCAAAACAGCGCGGTAAATTAGTAGCCGTGGGTGGACCTTACCCCACTTCTGTTCCCGATGAAGTCCAAGGGGCAGACCCAGATTTTATGATTTTAGATGAAGGGGAAATTACCCTACCGATGTTTGTTGATGCCTTGGAAAAAGGCGAAACTAGGGGCGTTTTTCGGACCTTAGAGAAACCCGACGTCAGCGAAACCCCGGTTCCCCGTTATGACTTATTAGAATTAGATGCTTATGATTCGATGTCGGTGCAATTCTCTCGGGGTTGTCCGTTTCAGTGTGAATTTTGTGATATTATTGTCCTCTATGGTCGCAAACCCCGCACTAAAACTCCTACACAACTTTTAGCCGAATTAGAATTTCTTTACGAGTTGGGGTGGCGACGCAGTGTCTTTATGGTGGATGATAATTTTATTGGCAATAAACGTAATGTCAGGCTACTACTACAGGCGCTAAAAGTTTGGCAGGCTGAACATAAGTATCCATTTAAGTTTAATACTGAAGCCTCTATTGATTTGGCGGCGGATCTAGAGTTAATGAATTTAATGGTAGAGTGTAACTTTGATGCGGTGTTTTTAGGAATTGAAACTCCGGATGAAGAAAGTTTAGCGATGACCAAAAAGTTCCAAAATACCCGAAGTTCCTTAACCGAATCCGTAGACCAAATTATTCAGGCGGGCTTACGTCCGATGGCAGGATTTATTATTGGCTTTGATGGAGAGAAAAAAGACGCCAGTTCCCGAATCGTTAAGTTTGTAGAAGAAGCGGCTATTCCTACAGCCATGTTTGGGATGCTGCAAGCGTTACCCAATACCGCCCTCTGGGATCGTCTGGAAAAAGAGGGGCGCTTGCGAGTGAATGACCGACAGGATATTAATCAAAGCACGTTAATGAACTTTGTCCCCACTCGCCCAATTACCGATATTGCCGAAGAATATGTCGAGGCATTTTGGCAATTATATGACCCGGAAGTTTTTCTCGATCGCACTTATCGTTGCTTCCTCAAGTTAGGTGCGCCTAAATGTAAAACACCGGCTAAACTTCCCACTTGGGTTGATTTGCGGGCTTTAGGAATTATCATCTGGCGGCAAGGCATTAAACGGAAAACGCGATGGAAATTCTGGCATCATTTAGTGAGTGTGGCATTCCACAATCCCGCTGTTTGGGAGACCTATCTCACAATTTGTGCTCATAATGAGCATTTTCTGGAATATCGTCAAATTGTCCGCGATGAAATTGAATCTCAATTAATAGAATTTCAACGCCTGGAGGCGATCGCACCCGTAGCCGTAACCTCGGAAGCAGCTTAATTAGAGTGGATCATTAGAGGATGAGTTAGGGATTATGCCCGCCGATACCAGATAACCCGCGATCGCTAAGCCAGCTTTTAAAATATTGCCAATTGGAAATTGGCAATATATATTATATCAGATAAGGCATCTTTAGGGAGAAATAGGCAGAGGTTATAAGATTTAGCCAGTTTAATCCGTAATTTTGAAATGTTTCGTAACAATTCACCTAAAAACGGGTTAAAATTAAATCCGTTTATTGCGTGCGTTTTTCTCCTTCCGTGTCCCCGATGTTTTTTTATAAAGCATAAGGGAGTTCTAACCGTTTCCAGACCCGTGGGGTTCAATAAGCCAGCTAGATGGGTGGGGGCCGCACAGGGGGAAGAATGGATTGAATAAGGAGGGTCTCCTTGGGGACAAGACTTTTAAGCCTTTATCAAGGCTAAAAGCAACGGATGCAAGGGGAAACGCCGGTTTGAAACTCAGGTAAAAACGGAAATTTCGTGCAAGCAAACACCATTTTAGATCAGACGACTGGGACAGTTTCACAGACACAGACCCAAGAGTTACCCTTTACTCTTCAGGATGTGAAGGCGGCAATTCCCGCCCAGTGTTTTGAACCCTCTGTCCCTAGGTCTCTGAGTTACTTTTTTCTGGATATTGGGATTATTGCCGGACTGTATGCGATCGCCTACAGTTTGGATTCTTGGTTCTTTTTCCCCATCTTTTGGGTGATGCAAGGAACGATGTTTTGGGCATTATTTGTAGTGGGTCATGACTGCGGTCATGGCTCTTTTTCTAAGCTCAAATGGTTGAATAACCTGATCGGACATTTGTCTCATACTCCCATTCTGGTTCCCTATCACGGGTGGCGAATCAGTCACCGGACCCATCATGGGAATACGGGAAATTTGGACACCGATGAAAGCTGGTATCCGGTATCTGAGGAAAAATACAATCGGATGCCTTGGTATGAAAAGCTATTCCGCTTTTATTTACCCTTATTGGCCTATCCACTTTATCTATTCAAGCGATCGCCCGATCGCGCCGGTTCCCATTTTCTCCCTAGCAGTCCCCTGTTCCGTCCCTCGGAAAAATGGGATATTGTGACCAGTTCGGTCCTGTGGGTGATGATGATTGGGTTTCTCGGTTTACTCACCTATCAGTTCGGTTGGCTCTTTTTAGTTAAATATTACCTGGTTCCTTACATCATTTTTGTGATGTGGTTGGACTTAGTGACCTTCCTACATCATACCGAAAATGATATTCCCTGGTATCGAGGAGAGGATTGGTATTTTCTCAAAGGTGCGCTATCGACAATCGATCGCGACTATGGGTTTATCAATTCCATCCATCATGACATTGGTACTCATGTGGCACATCATATTTTCTTAAATATGCCCCACTATCATTTAAAGACAGCAACCGAGGCCATTAAGCCCCTGTTAGGCGATTATTATCGCAAATCTACAGAACCCGTTTGGAAGAGTTTCATTCGCTCTTATTGGTCCTGTCATTTTGTACCGGATAATGGTTCTCAGGTTTACTATCAATCCCCCTGGAAACAGCAATCGAAATAACTAAAAATAGATCCTATTCTTTCGGGATAGGACAGGTTTTAAATAGCCCGCATAAGCGGGCTATTTTTTTGCCGGGAATCTAGGGGGGAAGAAAACCCACCTGCGATCAAGGGCGGATTTCCGGTTTTAAGCCCCTACTCAGATTCTTTTTTCTCCGGAGTGGCTAATTCTTCCTCTAGAGTGGAAGTATCTTGCTCTCTGGGAGTCGTAGAGAGGGAGACGCTCCCCCCTCCTCAATTCTATTTTCGCGATGATTTAGACTAGCTATATGTAGGTTAGGCAATGCCTGCCCTACGGATGGGATTTAGAAAACCTTATTTATTTCAGGAGACATCAGCAAATGGTTAGATTAAAAACTTGGCAATGGGTGGTTTTATCTCTTCCGATCGCCGGGATTGTGACCTTTCTCCTCGTGGCCGCAGGAACCCAAATTCATGAATGGCATCTTAACTGGATTTGGGCTGTATTTACCCTAGTTTTAGTGGGGTGGCGGTGGCTGTTAGTGCAGTGGACTCAACCGATGATGGCGGAAATGCAAGCAGCGATCGCCCAGGTGAATCAGGATATAGAAGAAGCAAAACAAAAAAACATCGGACCCACGGCGAATGAGGCGACTCAAAAAGCAGAAATAGCTTTACAAAAGATTTTAGAAACCTCCCGGCTTGACCCGCCCATTTGGGAGGATTTACAAACCTTTGGCACCCGATGTCAGGAAGTTGTAACGGCCATTGCTTTAATTTATAATCCCGAAGTCAAATATCCCCTGCTTAATATTTACATTCCCCAGGCATACGGACTCATTCGGGGCACGGTGGATGATATGGACCGCTGGATGCAACAACTCTCACCAGCCCTCAATCAAGTCACCGTAGGACAGGCATTTCAAGCCTATGAAATGTATCGTAAATTGGAACCTTCAGCGCGGAAAGTGTTGCAAGTTTGGAATTGGATGCAGTGGTTTGTCAATCCGGCAGTAGCAGCAGCGCGAGTAGCGTCTCAGGGTTCTAGCAATCGGGCAACTCAAGAATTGTTAGTGAATTTGGGACAACTGTTGCGAGAAGCTGCCTTACGGAATTTGAGTCGGCAATCCGCAATCTTGTATGGTAAACAAACTTTACTGGTGACTGATTTAGAGGGTTCTAAACCCGCATTGCCGAATGCCAAAACCCAAACCCTCCGGGATATTATCTCCCAAGCCGAACCGATTGAAAAAGTAGGGCAAAAACCCGTTAATATTTTGTTAGTCGGACGGACTGGGGCGGGAAAAAGTAGCGTAATTAATACTTTGTTTGATAGCGATCGCGCTGCGGTAGATGTTTTGCCCAGTACCGACCTAATTTCTAGCTATCACTGGCAGAGTGACGGAGGCGAAACCTTAGTTTTATGGGATACGCCGGGATATGAACAAGGAAACCGCGAGGATTTGCGAGAGATGGTCCTCGACTATGGCCGAACTGCCGATTTATTATTGTTAGTCACCCCCGCTTTGGATCCGGCGCTACAAATGGATGTGGATTTTCTCAAAGAAATCAAGGGAGAGGCGTCTGATTTACCCACGATCGCCGTCGTGACTCAGGTCGATCGCTTGCGTCCGATTCGAGAGTGGAATCCTCCTTATGATTGGGTTTGGGGCGATAAACCCAAGGAAAAAGCGATTCGGGAAGCCACCCAATATCGCACTGAACAATTGGGGGAATACTGCGATCGCATTTTACCCCTGGTTACCCAGGACCCCCAGCAAGAACGAGTAGCATGGAATGCTGACATTTTGGCAGTTGCGCTAATTGAGGCCATTGACCCCGCCAAACAACAGCGCCTTGCCCGATTTTTGCGCGATCGCGAATCTAGAATTGTTGCTGCCGCTAAAATTATCGACCGCTATACCTTCCAGATGACAACCACCCAAGGATTAACCTCGTTGTTAAAAAGTCCTGTCCTCCAGTTCATTTCCACCCTATCCACCGGGACCCCGACTCTCGCCTACGCCCTAGCCGAACAAATTCCCGTAGAACAGTTACCTGTGGTAATTGGGAAACTTCAGATGGGTTATGACTTATTTAACCTATTTAATACCGACGCTAACCCTTTTCAGTTTGACTTGCTCTCCCTATGGCCTTTGTTGCGCGATAATCGGGGCAGTAGCGATCGCAATGCTTGGGCCTTTGGTCACGCTTTGGTGGAATACTGGTCTCAAAATTTAACCTTAGAACAACTGCGATCGCGCTTTGAGTCCTATTTAGAGCAGGTTTAATCCAGGGCTTTTTATCAAGCGTTCCCTACTTTAGACCCTTCCCCATTTTTTTATGCCTTTTGGTAGAGAAAAAGTCAGCATTTTGGCAGATGCCAGGAGGGAAACTCCCAGTTCAGAATAGAGCCTAAGAGAGTCAATAAAATAAAAAGGAACGACCCCAGTTAAACTCAATAACTGGGGTTTTTGCTTTTATTCAAGTGACAGTGGCCTTAAAATAGCCAGATTTTAAATTAAATTAAGCTAAAGCTAGTTGTAATCTCAGGGATTCACCGACACTTTCGGGTTGTCCAGCTTCTGAATTCAGGAAATAGCAGACCCCTCGATACTGAAGCGTAACTACAGCCGATGCAGAAATTTCTAATTCAGAAGGAAGGGAGTAGCTCATCCCGCGATATTGGGCGAAGAGAGGAGATTCAGGGGCAGGTACAGTGGAAGTAGAGGGTTGGTAGGGGAGGCCGCGATAAGATAAGTGCATTAGTTTTTGTGGGTTTGAATGGTCTGTTCCTCCTATGGTGCGCCAGGGCGATCGGCAGTAGTGTGATATATATTTATATTTTAAGTGAGCTTAATCACCTTCCTTGTTGGGGTGTATTACCGATGCTCCAGGCTGACCCGTTAAGGGTTCGGGGCTAACTTGACCCAGTGACGCCAATAAAAAACCCCCAAAAAAAATTTGGGGGTTCGCCATGCACATTTCTCAATCTGTCTAAATTCTACTGGGAACTTTTGGGAAAGAGATCAGCCAAAGTGTGGATCTGTAGGGGTCAAACTGGCCTGTTTTTTAATAATTTTTCTTCTTAATTTCCTCAAGATGAGGGTTGGCAAAACCCATAAAATGCCTCAGATTTGCTCCAGTGGGAGAAACTGGGCAAGACAGACTCACAGGACCAGGGTTCGCTACAATCACAGAAGCGGCTTCCCCACTCTGATCGGGGATGGTCGTTAAATTAGGATCCTCCTCGAATCATCAAAACCCTATGAATCCTCAAGAACGTAAAAACCTAGAGCGCAAACTGCAAGATTTAGAATCCCAAATTCATCCAACCCAACCCTTATCCTCTGCAACCCCATCCTCCCCGACCCTGAAATCGGTCTACCAACAGCTAACCCTGTGGTACCAAGGACTACCGAGTGGAGGAAAACTGGTAGCGATCGCCGTGGGTGGAGTCTTTGCCTTGTCTGCGGTGAGTACAATCTTAAACCTCGTTCGCTTAGCCTTTACCTTGGCGGCAGTTGGGGTATTAGGGTTTGTCGGCTATAAGCTCTTTTTAGCGTCCAAATCCTCCAACCCCAATCAATAGTGACTGGAAAATCCAAAGGTCCGAAGCGGACTGCACCCCCGGTCAAATCTGCCCGAGAAAGTAAACCCCCGGGGAAAGTGAAAGTTAACCCCGTGAAACTGTTTCCGCGTCGGTTGGCAGCCGCTACCGTAGAACTGGCACTAATGGCGGTTAGCGCCTTGGTTCCTGTGGGGATAGGATGGCACGGGACGAAGTATCTGAATGTGCAAGCCGTCCCCCTGAATCCGGCCCTGGTCACCCTCGAAAGTGCGATCGCCCGGTCCCTGGCTCTCCCCTCAACTTGTACTCCTCCCAGGGGACGTAGCTGTACCCGTCTTGTCCCTCCCCTGGTCAATTTTCTCTGGACAATTGGCCCGATCGCCGCCTTAATCGTCAGTATTTGGCAGTTATATCTACTCGGACTCACGGGTCAGACTTTGCCGAAGCGGTGGTTGCGCCTCCAGGTGGTAACGGATTCGGGAGAAGCCCCTGGTTTTGGGCGGGCGCTAGTGCGAGAGGGGGTGGGCCGATGGGGGATTCCCCTCACCAGTGCCTATCTAATCTGGCTGGTTACGGGCGCTGTGCCGGACTTAGCAATTTTGGGAGTTACGATTGCCTTGATGGTGGCTTTCGATGGACTCTGGAGTTACTTTGATCCCAAGTACCGCACCCTACACGATCGCCTCGCCGGAACGTGGGTCCGCAGTAGCCGACACAGCATTTCGGGACCTAGTAGAAAAATGAACAGCAGCAACTCGAAACAGGTGGGGATTCAACTAGAGGGAACGGCCCCCATTGAACTGATAGCGGAATCAAACCGGGCGTCTGCTCAGGGGTGGGACTCGATTCGTCTCCCGGGTCGTGGGAAAAAGGCCCTGGCAGTCGCCGTGGGTCTCGCTGCAATTTTAGGAACCTTTGTTACAACCCAAATCTATATCCAAAGTCAAGAAAATGCTCGGAATCAGGCTGCTCGGGAGCAGGAAAAGTTTCTCACTTGGGTCCGGCAATTGGCACCGAACGAGCGTCAAGGTGCGATTTTAGGGCTAGCCAGTTTAGATAATCCCGAGGCACAATTCCAAATTCTAGCGGATATGCTGGCTTTGGAAACAGACCCGGCTCAAATCAACGTCCTCCAGCAAGCGTTAGTCAGCAGTGGAGGGCGATCGCTTCCGTATTTGCAAAAATTAAATCAAGCCACCCGCACGGAGTTGGATTCCTTACGTTACAGCACTAACCAGGAGGAACTTGAAGGGGTGCACCTGCGACTCCAAGCCACCCAACGGGCGATCGCAAAATTGCTCCAGCTTTATAGCACCCAGTTCGGCCCCCTGGATCTCAGCCGCACTCATCTGGGACAAATCACCACCGAAACCGCACCTTTTACCTTGGTATTAGAGAAAACTGATTTATCGGGGATTCGATTTCGGGGCGCTATTCTGAGTCATGGGAGTTTTAAAGGCAGTCAATTTTCCAGTCCCGGAGGCGATCGCCGCTTCGGAACCGGGGATGACCAAAAAGCTGACTTTACCGCTAGCGTTGTCACCGATGCCGACTTTACCGGGGCATTTCTAAGCCATGTCATCCTCGCCTACAGCAATCTGAGTCGTACCAAACTCGATCGCGCCAACCTCTCTAATGCTCAATTGACGGGGGCGAACCTCAGCAGTACCCAGGCGACGGGGGCGGATTTCCAAGGTGCCGATCTCACTAATGCTACCCTGGTTGGCGCTCATTTAGGAGAAGCCAATTTAACGGAAATTCTAGCCCTAGGTGCTCGCTTCCCCAGAGTTGTAGCAACTGGGGCGAATTTGGCAAAGGCGAATTTAACCCGATCCGATTGGCAAGGGGCAGATTTGAGTCGGGCTAATTTTACCCAGTCTAATCTCCAAAATGCCAACTTGAGCGAGGCAAAACTCGCGGGTGCTAATTTGAGTTCTGCCCTATTACAAGATGCTAACTTCCAGCAGGCGGATCTCACCTCGGTGAATTTTCAAGGGGCGAATGTGCAAGGGGCGGATTTCCAAGACGCTGTGTTTTTCAAACCCCTAACTCAAAGCGGCGATCGCCTGGTGCAATCCCCAGAGGCATCAACTTCCCCCGGATTTTTGCGGGGGGTTGATTTTACAGAGGCCCAAAATTTAGATAATAAGCAGATTGTTTATATCTGTGATCAAGGGGGAATATATCCCCTTTGTTCCCAACCTTCCCCGTTGTATTCTCCCTAGGCAAGGGGGGAAAGGGTTCAGAAATCTTAGTGAACCCTTATTCCCAAGGGGATAGGGAAACAGAGTGCCGATGATTCCGGATTCAACTTAAGCTAGAATCGACGGAACATCGGAAGTATTTGTTTTTAGTGGGATTGAGGAGTAGGGAAATGGAATGTTTCAAAAAAATAGGATCGGTTCTGGGTGCAGTAGCTTTGGGGACGGTGGCGATCGCCAGCACTGTAGCCTTTACCAGTAAACCCGTCTATGCTCAAGCGGCATACGGGAGTTATGTTGGGGTTGGCGGATCTGCCGGACTCACTGAAGCAGACGGCGATCGGCAAAACTCTTTCATCGTGGCAGCGCGCTATAAACTCCTTCCCGTGCCGATTTCATTACGAGCTCAGGCATTTTTTAGCGGAGATGGTACGGCGATAGTTCCTACGATTTCCTATGATTTTCCCCTAACCTGGCAAGCAGATATTTACTTGGGCGCAGGTGCCGCCTTAGCCACTGGGGATACCCCCGTGGGCCAAAAAGCCAGCTTTGCCATTCAACCCGGCGTGGATTTCGCGGTTCCCAATACCCGATTTGTCCTGTTTGGGAATGCGGTAATTGCCCTGGATGCTTATGACGACGAAAGTAAACCTGCCGTATCGGTGCAAGGAGGCGTCGGGTTACGATTTTAAGCGCAGATACCAGGGTGTAATATATAGAGACGTGCCCAGCACGTCTCTAAGGCGATCGCAGTGGCAGGGTCCGCGTTTATTTCAAGGATCTGATCCGGTCAGGGGGCCAATAGATTTTATAAGCCTTGCCAATAATATGACTCCTTGGTACATATCCCCAAACGTGAGAATCAAAGCTGTTATTTCGATTATCTCCTAATACAAAATAATTATCGGCTGGGACGATTTGGGTTTCGATATTATACTGGGCCGTCTCCGCTATATAGTTTTCACTCAGGGGCTGATTATTGATATAAATAATCCCATCGTTGAGTCGGATCACTTGTAAGGGGGTGCCCACTGCTCGTTTGATAAATAAATCTCCAGCCTTGGGGTCAAGGGTCTTCGCAAATTCCGGCGCTCGAAATACAATTAAATCCCCATTTTGCGGCGGGCGACTGCGGGCTTTTAAGGCTAGGATTTGGTCCCCGGAATGTAAGGTGGGTATCATCGAATCACTGGGAATTGTAAACCGTTGCACGAAATCATGTTCCACCCAAGCAGGAATCAAGATTCCCAGAAGTTTGAAGGCTAAAATCAAACTCACAATCATCACAATGGGGTCTCGGGAATGGAGGGGCGATCGCGGGCAGGAAAAATACGCATGGTAACAGGCGATCGCATAGAGGATGGGAGGAATCAATAACCACCCTGGATGAAAGCGGGCAATATTAGAAGCCAGGATTAGGCTAATAATTAACAAGCACCCTAAGAAGAAATTATGTAAATATATATGGCCGAGTCCCGGTAACAACTGAGATAAAAAAACAGCTACCCAGGGATTATTTTTATTTCTTTGATTCTTAAAAACTCGTTCTAACCGTAAAAAAGAAAGGGTTTTAAAGCATTGATGGGCATCTATAATATTGACCAAATAAATGCCAAAAATGGGTAAGGTTAACCCCAAAGTCGTCAGGGTATTTCCCTGGGGACTAAAAAAGGAAACGACGGCTATTGTAATTAAGACCGCTTCAATCAGAATAATTCCCAACCCTCTGAAAATTTTCCCGGCATACAGTTGTCCCAGACCCGGAAACAGGGCCGATAAATTAACGGCTAACCACGGATCTTTTTGCAGAGTTGCTTTGCGCGATCGCCTGGGTTGTATCCCTGTGGGGGAGGACCGAGGGGTGACTCGGGATAATCCCACGGCAAGGGTATCTGTGCGATCGTCATTTTGCGGTTTGGTCCGTTGGCGGGCGAGGGTTCGCACATTAGGTGCATTCCCTAAGGGAAACTCTTCACTCCAGATGACAGAACGACTCCGATTTTTGCCCAAAATCCGCACCCGGGCGACTGTGGTAATTTTCAGATTCATCAGCAATTCCCGAATCGCAGCAACGCACCGTTGCCGATGTCTGGGAGTTGGCGCGTGAACACTCACCGACAGTAAACTCTGATGCAGGCGCACCTGAGCTCTCATGCCGTGAGGTTTTAAAGAGTGATCAATCAAGGAAGCGATCGCCCGAATATCTCCTTGTTTTGCTTGTGCCTGCAACTTTGCCGGTGTCATCCTCCTATTCCCCCAGGTCCTGCACGCCACAAATCACCGCAAAGCGAAACCCTTGTTCACTGGGGAATAGGTTTGCCTGGACCGTCGCCCTAAAGTGGGTTACTTTTAACCCTTCACCCTGAGTTGTAGATTGCATCGGCAGTATTTCCTTTACGCGCTTCTTTTTAAGTTTAGCTTCGTCGATGAACCAGCGTAGCATTCGCCTGATCCACGGGTACCATCAACACCTCGCTAATATTCACGTGGGGGGGTCGAGTCACGCAAAACAGCACTAAATCGGCAATATCTTCCCCGGTTAGGGGGGTTAAATCTTGATACACCTTTTCCGCGCGATCGCGATCGCCATGAAAGCGCACAATACTAAATTCCGTTTCCACTAAACCGGGTTCGATTTCAGTCACCCGGAGTGGAGTGCCGATTAAATCTTGCTTCAAACCGTCCGAAATTGCCCGTACAGCAGCTTTTGAGGCACAGTAAACGTTCCCCCCTGGATAAGCTGCTCGACCGGCGATCGAGCCAATATTCACCACATGACCTCCTTGGCGCTGCACCATTCCCGGCACTACCGCACGAGTCATATAAAGCAACCCCTTCACATTGGTATCGAGCATTTCCTCCCAATCATCGATATTGCCTTCATGGAGTTTAGATAATCCGCGACTGAGACCGGCATTATTGATTAAAATATCAATGTTATTCCAAGGGTCTGGAAGACTGGATAAGGTTACGTCAACGGCTTGGCGATCGCACACATCCAAGGCTAATACATGACTCGGAGTCTGATACTGTTCTTTAAGCTGATTCGCTAATTCCTGCACCCGTTCCAAACGCCGCGCTGCCAAAATTAAATGAGCACCCGCCTGTGCAAAGAGTTGGGCGCAAGAGGCCCCAATCCCACTACTCGCCCCCGTAATCAAAACAATTTTATCTTTAAGTGAAACCATAATTACTGCTATAGCGCGTCTAAATCATTTTGACATAGAGATAGCAAGCATCTTGCTCCCTATCTCTATTAGGCTTCGGATCCATTGTCAAACTCATTTAGGGTCGTTATATAAACTGTTATCAACTGCCTGTTTAAAGGTATCAGAGAAATGGCGAGGGGGTACACCTACCATTAAAGCGGAATCATTTCTGAGGTGAATTTCTACATCTCGCCGGCGAGAGCAAAATGTACTGGCTTCCTCTAACAATCGAGGGGTAAGAAAATGCACCCGTTGATTGGAAGAACCGCGCCAGCCTTGATTATCGTTGAGTTCGGCGATATAAAGACCATCAATTAACACATCAATCTGTGACAGTACCCGGGCGATCGCCGGATCAGACTTCCCTTGTAACTGTTCGAGGGTAAACCCGGTATAGCAGATAATTGAACAATCCACTTCTGCAAACAGTTCACTGAGTGCCTGTGCCTGTAACATCGGTTCTCCCCCAGAAACGGTTAACCCTTCTATCCCGGGAACCGATAAAATCTTTTCCGCCAACAGTCGCGGTTCTACCCAAGTCCCTGACACCTGGGGAATCCAGTCGGGAGAGATACAACCGGGACAGTTAAAGCAACAGCCTTGTACCCAAAGTACAAATCGTTGACCCGGGCCCAGGGTGCGCGTAGCAGGACAAAGTTCTGCCAGGTTAAGTAACGTCATGGTTTCGGGGTTGGGGGTATCGTCCATTGTCAAGGGAAACCAATTCCCGTATTTTTGTCATGGAACTCAAAGGGAACAAAATCATGGCAATTTATTTAGATTCAGCGATCGCAGCAGAAGCAGAAGTGGCCCAAAAGATGGGCTGGGTCAAAGGAATCACCACCAATCCTACCTTATTAGCAACCAGCGGATTATCTCCAGAAGCCACCTTGAAAAAATTGGTCACACTCACATCGGGGCCGCTATTTTACCAGCTTATGGCGTCCGATTTTCAGGGAATGGTCACCGAAGCCCAGCAAGCGCGGGACATTATCGGCGATCGCACCATTTTGAAAGTTCCAGCTACTCCAATTGGGTTTGAAGTCGTCGCGCATCTATCCCCAGACATACCTTGTTCCGTCACCGCCATTTATAGTGCCGCACAAGCCGCAGTGGCAAAAGAAGCCGGGGCAAAAATGGCGATCGCCTACGTCAACCGTGCCACCCGATTATTAGGGGATGGGATAGCCTTAGTGCGATCGATGGCGGATATTTTACAAGGCAGCGAGGTAGAAATTCTCGCGGCTAGTATTAAATCCCCAGAAGAAGCCGCCGCTTCCTTACAAGCCGGGGCGCATCATTTAACTTTACCCCTCGCCATGTTGAGAGCGATTTCCTCCCATGAACTCTCGCAACAAACCGTAGAAGAATTCAATAAAAAAGGGATGGGTTTAAGTTTGTCATAACCTAAGTCAACATCCGATTATAATATTAGGACTGTGAGCGAGATGCTGAGTTTAAAATTAGCGAGCCTAATGGCGGTTTTAAAATTAGCGATCGAGATGCTCGCACTCCTTTTTTAATATCCGGGATATCCGCAATCAAAAAGGAAGAGGGCCCCAACTGCTCATGACCCATTTGCTAAACAATATTTAGAGGAGTTATTAGCCTATCTCGGACAAGTCCCAACCCGTCGTGATGTTTCCACCCAAGTGCTACAAATCGACGTTGATTTCGTCCCTGCCGCCACCCCCTCTACTGTGCCGGAAAACCTGGGAGTTCTAGGACAAATGGCAAGCACAACCGGTTTGTTTGAAGTGTCTAAAAATCCTCCCACCCCCGTAGAGATTAGGACCTGCAAACTCAAACTCTACTCCCTGCAAGGGGACCTATTGCCACAAGAGCGACCAGAAAAGAAGTCCCTAGGTGAATCCGACTTATACGAATTCTATCAATCCTGGACCGGATTTATTTTTAAAAGGGGGGTTAAATCGTGCCGAAAAGCAGGGAGAATTGATTAATAAGTATTAAAAAAAACCCTTACAGAAGGCTTACTGTAGGGAGCTTTTTCTTGCTAATTTTCAGTTTTAATAGGTTTCTTCATACACAACCTGGTCACCATTGTTGGTCACCCGAAAATAGTCCCCCACGGTGTACACAAGTTCACTTCCATCTTGATCATAGGTCGTCACCACATACTCTCCGTTCCTGGTTGTTGTGACGTCATAATATCTATTGCTTACATCATTACCCTGGTTATAATCCACATAGTAATAATTCCCCTCTCCATCTTCACAAATAGAGATGATATAGTTTTCAGTCCTGTATTCATCAAGTGAAACATCCTCTGGGACGCAAAGGCTATCACTTTGCGCCATCAACATTTCTCCTGACGGGGCAAAATTAGAGTCCTCGGTAATACCAGAGGAAGGGGCCACAGCTAGCAACGGCAATCCTGGTATCAATAAACCAAAAACTGTACCCACTATAGTGGAAAACTTGCAACCTTTAACCCAAAATTTTGAGGTCATTTTGTTTTTCTTTATTTTAGTTTTAACTTTTTAATCTTATATTTGTTTTTTGGTAATGTCAAGCGCAATTTTTCGTAGGTATTTATAATTGTTTTATGAAGTTCTCGTACAGCTTTTAAAAGCGGGGAACATATTTATTAAAAATGTATCCTTTTCGTCGTACCTCTCGGATAACCCTTGCCTACTCAGTAAGCGAAACAATTAATTAATAAAAAACCCGGCAGTGACTGGAGGGAATTTACCGACGGTTTAAAGCAATATTACGCGAAAAATAGAAAATATAGTAAAAAGACCCACTGTCTTAATCAAGCATAACTTACGCTTTCTTTGAAAAAAGAACCCCATCTGTAGGGGCGATTCGAGAATCGCCCCAAAAAGGATGATTAATCCGTAACCTTCCGTCTCGCGGCTTTAATCTGTCCCCGCTTGGTTTTGCTGTCGAGACGCTTACGCTGAGAACTGCGCGTGGGTTTGCTTTTGAAGCGCTTTTTAGGCACGGCAACCGCACTTTTTATGAGCTCTTGCAAGCGCATCATGGCTTCAGTGCGGTTTTCTAACTGACTGCGAGATTCTTGTGCCTTGATAATAATCACACCCTCTTGGGTAATCCGATGATCGCTGAGAGTTAATAGGCGATTTTTGTAGCGTTCCGGGAGAGAAGATGCTTTGATATCAAAACGTAGATGAATCGCGGTTGCCACCTTATTGACATTTTGCCCCCCTGCCCCTTGAGAACGAACTGCACTAATTTGAATCTCGTTCTCCAGGATACTGACTGTGTTAGAAATTTGTAGCATAGTTTATGAATAAAATGAAAACTTTATCGGGTTGTGTTCCGCAAGTTGTTAGATAAATGGTAGCCGATAACAGTTCCATTATAAATCATCAAGGAATCGGGCCGTTAACGAAAATGTTGGCTCAACCCGGAGCCTCTATCGGGAGAATTTCGACTCTTCCTGAATGCTTGTAGTAAAATGGTTAATTAATTGCAAAATTTATCAGCCAAAATAATTATCAATTAACCATGACTAAACCACTTGAGGGCAGAGTTGCAGTAGTGACTGGGGCAACCCGGGGCCTCGGTAAAGGCATCGCCATTGGACTGGGTGAAGCGGGGGCGACGGTGTATATTACAGGCCGCAGTCTTGACCCCTCAGAGGGGGAAAATAGGCTGTCTGGGAGTCTCAAGGAGACAGAAGCGGCAGTTGAAGCGGCGGGAGGGTTATGTATTCCAGTTCAGGTGGACCACAGTGATGATGACCAAGTGCGATCGCTCTTTGATCGGATTAAAGCTGACTTCGGACAGATTGACTTGTTGGTTAATAATGTGTATTCCGGCGTTCAAACCTTAATGAATGCTCAGGGTACACCATTCTGGGAGAGTGAACCCAGTTTTTGGGATGCCTGTAACAATGTGGGTCTTCGGAGTCACTATGTGACCAGTGTATTAGCAGCGCGAATGATGACCCAGCGGCAGCAGGGTCTCATCTGTACGATTTCCTCTTGGGGAGGGCTCTCTTATATTTTTGGAGTGCCTTATGGGGTGGGGAAATCTGCGTGCGATCGCCTCGCTGCTGATATGGCGGTGGAACTCAAAAAGTATAATGTCGCTTCGCTTTCCATTTGGCCGGGGATTGTAGGAACTGAGCTAATCTCCAGTATGGCAGATCAAATGGCCTCAAGTGAGACGGACGATCGCCAATTTTCTGGATTCCGAGAACGTTACAACTGGGAAACGCCTCTACTCACGGGACGGGCGATCGCCGCTTTAGCCGCGGATCCTACAGTGATGCGGCACACGGGTCGGATGCAGATTGTGGCGGAACTAGCACAACGTTATGGACTGGTAGACGAAGATGGCACCTGTCCTGTCTCGTTGCGGTCCCTGCGCTTCCTGCTCCCCTTTGCGGTCCCTGGATTGAGACCTTACTCCGGACTGGTTCCCAATCTTAACGTGCCTTGGTCTCTACTGCTGCTGACTGCGCTGGGTTCACCTCGTCTGGGTTGAAACTAGATTTTTACTCAAAAGGTGACAATGGCTTTTTGCTGCGATCGATCATGTTGTTGTTGCGCTGTAGCTAATTCCCGGTCAAGTTCGGCTAAATTATTCTGAAAAGTCTGAATTATACTAGCCATTTTTTGCTGATTTGCTGGTAATATTTGTCCTAAATCGACATTAGTTTGATAATGGGTTTTTAAATGATTCACAATTTCATCAGTCTGTTTTTGATACTGATTAAAATCGGCGATCGCCTGGGCTAATTCCGTTTCTGCTCTCCGGTAGGCTTCCTGTTGTTCTGCTAATTCGGTTAACAAGGGAGGTAAAGCTGTTCCGAGGCGCTGGCATTCGGCTTTCGTTAAAGTGATGAGTTGTTCCGTCTTTTGTTGCGTCCGGCTTTCTAGGCGATCGCGGCGCTGTTGTAGTCCTTCCAGTTCCTGAGAAACTTGGCTATGCTGACCTTTTATGGCCTCCATTTGAGCCTCAATTTCTGATTGTTGGTGCTTTAAGTTTTCTAGCTGCTTGCGGTCTTCTTCTAAAATAATCTTTTGATTCAAAATTTCCCGGCGTAACGCTTCTAAATTCGTGGTTTCTAGTTCTTGTTCAATCCCTTGAAGTTCTGCAAAGGTTTGTTTTAACCCCTGCAATTCTTCCCTGGCTTGACGCAGTTCCCATTCGCGACTGTACAGAGTGCCGGCTGCTTGCAAAAGTTGAGCTTTTTCCGTGGTAATTTGGTAAATTTGGGCCGTGCGATCGCTGATTTTATCGGCTAATGCCGGAGGAGTGGTCAGTAGCGGCAACCAGGAATTTAAAATGGCGAGTTGAGTTTCCAGAGTTTGACTCAAGGCGATCGCCAAAGATTCTAAAGTATCGGGATCCTCCATCGCCAGCGATCGAAGCACCTCTGGGGAAAAAATTCCTCTCCAAAGTTCCATTCCCCGTTGCACCAATTCAAACGGTAAAGCAACAGTTTCAAATTGATAGAGAGACGATAAAAAACTCGTCTCTCCCTCTTCAGAACCTAAACCTAAGTTTTGAATTTGCTCTAATAAAGTAGTGATGTTATTGAATTGTTGTTGGAGGTTTTGCGGTGGGGTCATATCCTGAATTAAGTAAATTCCTTTTTCCAGAATACAGAAAAACTGTGACAAGTCATTGAACTTAGGCTTTAAAAGGGAGGCTACCGGCGATTGGCTTCCGGGGTTGAATGTTCTACGGTGACTAGACTGGATGCTTTCGTGCGATCGAGGTTTTCTTGTTCCCACTTGATCAGATCTTGCAGCGCTTTCCAAGAGGGGGTAAATGCTGGACTGGCTAATGAACAGGATTTCCAGGTTCCTTGGACAGGGACATTGAGTTGCTGACAAGCCCCGCCCCGTCGTCCTTCTGGCTCGTAGTAGCAACAATTTCGACAGCAAGAAGTTAGAGAATTTAAGGGTTTCATAACAATGTTTTGTTTAAAGGTCTGCTAATAATTTAATCCTGCTTTCTTTTTAGTTACTGAATGAATTGATACCATTTTGGTTTAAAATTTATTAAAAATTGTAACGATTTTATTCAAGTAGCTGCTATCATTCAAGGTTTTAAAAAAATTAAAATGTAACCCAAGATACTAATCCAGAAATTCAGGAGGTGGGAAATCTGCTGAAGGAGTTTCCCTGATTTCCATTCCCGGACCCAGGGGTGCTAAACCTCCCGGGCCCAGGGCGATCGCTCCTTGAACGAGAGTGATTATGGTACTCTATAAACTACCCCAATTATCAGGGGCATCTGTTACATCTCTCCTCGGTTGCATCGCCGTAGGACATCCCTCAACCCCTTAACCTTGCGACTTGCGTATGAAAATCCTTCATGGCACTTGGATCCCAAACGACACCAGCGAGTTCATTCGTCAGGGTCAATTTTACCTCTGGGTCGAAACTATTCCTAAACCCAGCCGCAAAAAGCCAAGTTTACGCCATCCCGCCCATTTAGAAAAAGCGGAATTGGCAGAATTTTTGCGAGCAAATTTGGGAATTCCTGAACTCTGCCAAAATGGCATCAAAAATCGGATTTCCTCTCAGTATTTTATTCTGCCCACTACGGGTGATCAACCCTTACCTTCCGTAGAACTATTTCGTTACCTAGAAGATGAACCCCCAGAAACCTGCGAATTTTATCCCTGGGAAATTGATTGTTATCACCTCGAAGATATCGTGAAAGGCGATACTGTAAAATCGGTAACTAAAACCTTAAATTATTTACACTTTATCGCCATTAATAATCTAGCAGAGGTTCAGCTTGGCGCGGATTTAATGTTTTGGTATCAGTACAGTCAATCCTTTAAACAAGTTATTCTCAAAGACCAATACATTCCGGCTTTAAAATATGCCACCCTAACCTCCACCACTGGAAAAGGGAAAAAAGCTCAAACCGTTCAAACCGACGAATATTACTCCAGTTGGGAAATTTTATCCCAACAATACGAAACCGATATTCAGCAGTATAGCGAGGCGATGCCCTTGGCCTGTGTTGCGGGTTTTGCTGTAATTCCTACACCCTTAAAGTTGTACGAACGGTCCACTTTACTGCGCCATTTTTCTGAATGTTTATTAAATAATTTAATCGGCGAAACTCCCCTTCCCCAAACCGTCTCCAAACAGTTTGATGACTCTTTTATCTACACCAGTAAAAGTAGTAAAAAAAGGTCCGATGTTTCCCGCGAAATTTACCAGCAGTGGTCCAGTTGGAAAGGCCGATTATCCGGCGCACAATTAACAGCACCATTTTACCTCTGTTTTCAACTCCAAGAAGGAACCGCAGAAGAACCCGATTTGTGGCAAATTGCCTTTGTAGCTTCTTCTAAAAAAGACCCCTCTCTAAAACTTCCATTAGAGGAATATTGGAGTCTGAGTAAAACTGAGAAAAAGACCTTTTACAAAAACTTTGGGGCTGACTTTGAAAAAAATCTCCTGTTAAATTTGGGTTATGCCGCCCGGATGTATCCTCTCCTGTCCAAAGGGTTAGAAACGGACCGTCCGACGAGGTTAGATTTAACCTTGTCAGAAGCTTTTGAGTTCCTTAAAGAAAGTGCCTGGATTTTAGAAGATTCCGGCTATAAAGTGATCGTTCCCGCTTGGTGGACCCCAGAAGGGCGCAGACGTGCGACCCTCCGCCTGAAAGCCTCCTCTAAAAAGAAATCAGCAGGACAAGCGAATAAAGGTCTGTTTAGTTTACAGCACATCATTCAATATAAATATGAGCTTTCTATTGCTGGACAGCCGGTTAGTGAAGCGGAATGGAATCAACTGGTTGAAGCGAAAACTCCCTTAGTCCAATTTCGCGGGGAATGGATTGAGTTAGACCCGAAAAAAATGCAGCAAATGTTGGAATTTTGGCAGTCTCATAAAGATGAACAGCCAGAAATGTCCTTGCAAGAATTTATGCAGAAAATCAGCGATGCCTCGGATGAAATCGAAGTAGAACAGGATGAGGTATTGGCGGAGATGATGGCAAAACTGCGAGATAGTAGCCGTCTGGAACCCATTGAAAATCCGGCGCAATTACAAGGGATGTTGAGAGAGTATCAAAAACGCGGGGTTGCCTGGGTGCAATACTTGGAACAGTTGGGACTCAATGGCTGTCTCGCTGATGATATGGGGTTGGGAAAATCATTGCAAGTGATTGCCTGTTTGGTGTTAGAAAGAGAGGGAGGGGAAAAGCCTTTGCCGACGTTATTAATTGCCCCAACTTCGGTAATTGGCAACTGGCAAAGAGAGATTGAACGGTTTGCACCCCATATCACTTCAATGGTGCATCACGGCAGCGATCGCCTTAAAGATGAGAAGGAATTCAAAGCTGAAAGTTTAAAACATGATGTGGTAATTACTTCGTTTACTTTGGCCCGAAAAGATGAAAAACTGTTTAAGGGAGTAAACTGGCATCGGGTTGTGGTGGATGAAGCGCAAAACATCAAAAATCCTCAATCCGCACAAACCAAGGCGATCGCCAAACTGCCCTCCACCCATCGCCTTGCTTTAACGGGAACCCCCATTGAAAATCGGCTGTTAGATTTATGGTCAATTTTCAATTTCCTGAATCCCGGCTATTTGGGGAAAGAAGCCCAGTTTCGCAAGGGCTTTGAAATGCCGATTCAAAAAGATAATGACCCAATTAAATCAATCACGTTAAAACGATTGGTGGAACCCTTTATCCTACGACGGGTGAAAACGGACCGTTCGATTATTAAGGATTTGCCCGATAAAGTCGAACAAAAACAATATTGCAACCTCACCAAAGAACAGGCTTCCTTATATGAAGCGGTGGTTAAAGATGTGGCAGAACAGTTAGAACAAGCTGAAGGTATTCAGCGCAAAGGGTTGATTTTATCTACCTTGATGAAACTCAAGCAAATCTGCAACCATCCCGCCCAATTTTTACAAGATAACAGTGAGTTTTTACCCTCGCGATCGCACAAATTGGAACGGCTAGTGGAGATGATAGAAGAAGTCATCGCAGAAGGAGAAAGCCTGCTAATTTTCAGCCAATTCACTGAAATTTGTGGGGCATTGGAGAAGTATCTGAAACAAACCTTTTATTACAAAACCCATTATTTACATGGGGGAACCCCGCGTCAAAAACGGGAAAAAATGATTGCCGAATTTCAAGACCCCGAAACCGAACCCTCCATCTTCATTCTGTCTTTAAAAGCCGGTGGAGTGGGGATTACCCTGACTAAAGCGAATCATGTATTCCACTTCGATCGCTGGTGGAACCCGGCAGTCGAAGATCAAGCCACCGATCGCGCCTTCCGAATTGGACAAGACAAGAATGTGTTTGTCCATAAATTTATTGCGATCGGCACCCTGGAAGAACGGATTGATCGCACCCTGGAAGATAAAAAGCGCCTCTCCTCGGCGATCGTCGGTAGCGATGAATCCTGGTTAACTGAACTGGATAACGACAGTTTCAAACAACTGATTGCCTTAAATAAACAAGCAATTTTGGAGTAAAAATCATGGCAAAATTCAGCAGAACCTGGTGGGGAAAACGCTTTATTAGCGCCTTAGAAGACTTTACCGATTCCAGCCGCTTGGGCCGGGGCAGGTCCTACGCCAATAATGGCAAAATCAAAGAGTATCGGATTATCAACAACCAAATTACCGCCAAAGTGCGGGGGTCAGTGAATCCCTATTATGGGGTGTACAAAGAACCCCTTTATACCACTAAAATTGAAATCGCCCCGATTTCTCCGGCGCAATGGTCCAAAGCCATTAAAACCATGGCATCCAATGCCAGTTTCGTCTCAAAACTGTTAATGAATGAAGTGCCGGATAATATTGATTCCGCCTTTGCTGACTTGAAACTGCATTTACTTCCAGACAGTCGCAAAGACTTCAAAACAACCTGTTCTTGTCCCGACTATGCCAACCCTTGTAAACATATTGCTGGAGTTTATTATTTAGTTGCGGCGCAATTAGATTCTGACCCATTTTTACTCTTTGAACTGCGGGGACTCTCCCGGGAAGATTTGCAAACCGAACTGGCAAAAACTCCCTTAGGAGAAGCCCTTTCTGCCTCCTTGCATGAAACAGCGATCGCCCCGCACCCCTCAGAATCCTATTACACCGAACCGGAACGAGTCCCTATCAATGCCACCGCCGATTTAAAAGAGTTTTGGATGGGTTCCAAACGACTACCACCCCCACCGCCACCCTCCCAACCGGCGATCGTTCCCGCCATTCTGATTAAAAAAGCCGGTGATTTTCCTCCCTTTTGGCAAAAGGATACTTCTTTTCTTGAGGTGATGTCAGACTTCTACACTCGCGTCAAAACCAAAAATAAAGAAGTCTTGTAAGTTTAGTCTCTTCCCTTCTTCTTTGGATTGGGGAGGGGACTGAATCATGGATTGTTTCCCCGCATAAATTAGGATGACCTAAAATGTAGGATACTTTTAAACACTCGACCCCTCACAACAAGCCACGATAGCGAATAAAGAGTAAAATTACTGCCCATGAACCCAATGCTACTTTGATAGCAACGAGAATATTTAAAATGGGAAGGATCCCCCCACTTAGCAACGTTCCCAACTGACCGTGGGGGAACTCAATTCCGACCAGGGTTAGCATTGCTAATCCTATAAAAATGATCACAGAAATCTTTTCCCAAGTCGCAGTATGCCACCGCTTATAAAGGGATTGCATGAGTTCCATTGATGAGGTAATGGCGATTAACCCGATCGCTGTCCCTCCGGCTACCCCTGCTGCAAATCCTCCCCCAGGACTTAAATGCCCACGAATTGCTAATTCAACGCCCACTAATGCAGCAATTGTTGCCCCTAAACGCGCTAAAACAATGGAGGGCTGATCGTTGAATTGATAGACTTGAGTCGAGGGTTTTTCGTTTGCCAGTAAATACTTAACGCCCACAATAGAAATAGTAAAAACTACGACTTCAAAAATGGTATCGTACAATCGATTTCTTAAAATAATGCCGGATACTGCATTAGGAACTCCAGTCTCCTCAATCACAGATTGCACGATTTGTAAAGTTGTTTCATCGGCTAGGATAGAATTAGAGGTAAACACAATTTTGAGGGAAAGGGCGATTCCCGCTAAAACATAAATCCACTTCATAACTGTTACTCCGATGAACCCGAGGGACTAATTAAGGGATTGAAATAGGTAACCGGCATCTCCGAGGGAAGTTCCTCTTTCATGATTTCATAAAGACGCTGAATCCGGGTTGTGGTTTGATAGCAGGTTACTTTTTCCAGGGTTGCCCTAAAGGTGCGATCGCCATGTTCCACAGGCTTAGGCTTCACATAAACGGTATGAATTTCTTTTTCTTTAAAGGCTTGATTTAGGGCTAATTCATCGGGATAAGGAACTAATTCAAGACGCATATACCGTTTTGCAAAAATTGCTCGTAAATCGTCAATGGGTTTTCCTTGAGGGCGATCGCCTTCTGGATATTCCCCTTCGATAAATCCCATCCGCATCACCATCGATGAACGCACCGCCACCGCATACAGTGTAATCGCCAGTAATGTCCCCATTAACGCCTCCGTTAACGCCACATCTGCTGCCCCCAATAGGGCATAAACTAAGGCTGACACAGCCCCTAAAATTCCTCGAATAATGAGAGCATGAAAGGGGTTGGTTTGCATCACTAACATACAAGCAGACAAGGGCAAGAGTGCCACGATCGCATAGATATAAAATTCAGTCACGATTCTCCTGTGCACTGGAACAATAGGCTAATACATATCCCAAAATTGTATTCCAAATGGCTAAAGAAATCAGGGCAAGCAGAATCAAAGGCCATTCCCTCGGAATTTTCAGCAGCAATCCAATGGTAATAGACATGGAACCCAGAGTATCTGACACCGAAAGAGTATGGAGCTTATATAACACCGATCGCTCCCCCAATAACGGATAAGTTCCCCAAAACCAGAAGAAAATTCCGACTCCGATACAACCATAACTTAAAAAGTCAATCATACGTCATTCAAGCGTTTCAAAATATGAGCAAGCAACATTAAACCGGCATTCCCCACACTGAGGATAATCACTCCCGTCACTCCGATATTCCAATCATCTCGAAACACAGAAACAACTAAAATCATGATGGAAGTTTTCGTTGCAATGCTGGCAAAGGCTAACATTTTTTGCCAAACATCATCATCTTTATAGCCTTCATACATTGGAATTAGTAGTGCCAAAATCATGGCAAACAGTATCCCATTCATGGTTAAATTCATTGGGGGCTTCTCCGGCGCAAACGATGGACTTCATACCAGCCTTCTTCGTAATATCTGGAAACAATCGTCTTGGGGGTAAAGGTAATCAAGAAAATATCTAAAAATACCAATCCTGGGGAACGGCGAGGCGGGGCTTGTTCCATCGTGATATCTTCAAATCGATGAGGAAACAAGATGAGTTCAAAGGCTTCCTTATAAGCGACGGGAACTGCCACAATAATCTCCCACAATGCCCGTATCCAATCTTTTAACGCCCCCTTGATTTTATGATTATGAGGCAACAGCAGGGAAATCGTGACCCCGATCAAAATATTGGGTAAACTCAAATCGGCAGTCAGCAAAAACCAAATGACCAATCGTAAGATTAAATTGAGATATCCTATCATCTTAATACAAACTCCAGGCACACCAGAACAGTAGAAGGGAAATCAGACTCATCACCCCAACTAAATGCTCAAATTCTTCAAACATTCGGGGTAAATTCAAAGTAACCCGTTGAATCACGAGGAAATAAATCCCTACACCAACGGCTACAATTCCCGTCGCTTTGAGCATATTAGCAATCGTATAAAATTCATAATGAACTACATTGGCAAAAATCAAACTCCCTAACAAAATACCAATTGCTAGCCAAAACCCTATCCGCATCGGTTCTTTACTTTCCAATTTTTGATGAGGGAGAAAGACAAACTTGGAAAAGCAGATGACGCTGCCCACTGCTGCTAAATTCATGGGGATACTTTGCCAAGAAACCAAATGTTTGAGGGTTAACATCTTGGCTTCAAATCCCGCCAACAAAGGAAATCCGGAAATAGACAAACCTGCTAAACACAGGGGAATCCACAGGGCGGTATTCATCGGCTTAGTTTGCAGGATCTGAAAGTCTCGACTCGGCAAATTTCCAGCAATTAGGAACAAACTGGATTTAACTAATCCGTGGGTTAAAGCATAAAATCCGGCTACTTCTGGAGCAGAAATAATCCACCCTAACTGCGAAACAGTGCTAAAGGCTAGCAGGCGTTTTGTATCTTTTTCAAAGATGGCATAACTCACCCCTAAAATCGCCGTTCCGACGCCAAAAATCCGGACAATGGGACTAACTTCCTCTAAAATAAGAGCGCAACGGATTAAAGGAAATGCACCGGCTTTGACGACAATTCCCGACAATAGGGCTGAAACCGGCGTTTCGGATTCTGAATGCGTTAAGGGTAACCACAATCCGGAGACAAAAATTCCCGCCTTGGTCAACAATCCCATGAAAATTAAAGCCAAGGCTTCCGGGGGTGCACCGCGCAATCCTTCAAAACTAAAGGAATGATGGGCTTTATAAACGAGGGCTGCCCCCACTAGATAAAATAACATGGCGATATTGCTGACAAACAGATAGCGCAATGCCACCCAAATTGAGCGATCGCTTCTCGGATAGCTCACCAGCAACGAAGCCGCAATTCCGCTTACCTCTAATGCCACATATAAGCTAATAAAATCCGTGCAAATAAAGGCGGCATTGAGACTACCATGCAGAATAATCATCTGGGCATAAAAGAAAGCACTTTTCTCTGTCTGCCAGCAGTACAGAATCACCGCAGCGGTTACCAAGGCATTGGTTAAAATAAAATAACCGCTAAGTTGATCAATCAGTAGCGTCACTCCCGCGGAATCGAGTAATTGCAAAGCAACCGGCGATTCCAGTAAAAACACTTGTACCGCAAATGCAACCGAAGCCAACGCCGTTAGGGTGACAAGGTAGCGATCCAATTGAGGGAGGATAAAAATCGTGAATCCTGCCAAAAATGGTAGCGTCATCCAGGCGATCATTAAAGTATTCATGGCGTATTATTTTTTTCAATTTCAGTGATTTCTAAAGTGGGATTATCTCGGGCTAATTTCATGACCCCGACTAACATTAAAGCCTGAATTGAAAACCCAATTACAATTGCCGTTAAAATCACAGCTTGGGGAACTGGATCAGCGTAGGCTACTGGATCAGTCCCATCGCCGACAACAATAGGGGTAAAAAAGAAACCCCCTCGGGATGCCACGAATACATAATAAGCAATAACGCCGGTACTCATGATATCCATTGAGACAATTTTCATCAATAGGTTCTTTTTAAAGATAATTCCAAAAAATCCGCATAAAATGGTGGCAACGACAAAAGATTCTAACACGGCAAGGGTTGGCGGTAAGGAGGACGAGTTACGCTCAGGGAACGATTTAATTTACCGATTCTACAATAATCTGAGGCACTTCGGAATATTTATACAGTGGAAAAATCATAAAAAATTTTAGTGTAGTTTCCAGAGTTCCGCTTATAGATAATCGTGTAAAAATACTTAGGGAAGGAGCCATGTAAACTTCTTATCCCGATAGAGAGGGGGGATAATTGATGAAGGTAACCTATATCACTGATTGCCTCTTCCTATATTTGCTTGTCTAAGTCTTGTATAGAGGGGTTTCATATCAAGTCCAATCATTTCCTTATAATTCCCAGATTGCTGTCATCCCCGCAGCAGCCGGAGGAATCCATCTTTGCTTATGCTTAGAGGATGCTGTTTACGACGGATTAACCGGACTTGATATCAGATATTGAGAAATTTTCCAACTAATTTATACCCATTCTCTTCAACCCAAATGCAAAACTTAAAAAAAAAGCCCCCCTGATTAAGGGGGGTTGAGGGGATCAACCCTAAATTATCTTATTCATCTCTTCCGTTAACACGGAGTTCTGTCAACCGATAGATTAGGCGCTGAAATATTTGGCAATGGGGTGATAAGTCACGATCGCCGTGGTGGATTGTTCAGGATAAAGCTGTTCACTTTCATCCATATACAAGTGAATGCGATCGCTGCCTAACAAATCCATCTGCTTATACTGATCCTGCATATTCGGACAAGCGGGATAGCCGAAACTATACCGAGAACCGCGATAACGCTGCTGCAAAATCTCCCGAATATTATCCGGTTCTTCACTACCAAATCCCAACTCCCGGCGAATCCGCGCGTGTAACCATTCTGCGATCGCCTCCGCTGTTTGTACCGCCAACCCATGAAAATACAAATAATCCGTATAGCGATCGCCTTCAAACAACATTTTTGCGTACTCCGTCGCCACTTCTCCCACCGTCACCGCGTGCATCGGAAATACATCAATCTGACCCGTTTCCTTCGGTGCAAAAAAGTCCGCAATACATAACCGGCGCATCGACTTTTGACGAGGAAACTCAAAGATGGCGACGGGTTCAGTTAGCGTCCCTTTTTCCCCTTCCTCTGGCTGATAAACCAACAAACTATTCCCGTCAGCCTGACAGGGAAAATAGCCATAAACCGCCTGGGGATGTAATAGATTTTCCGAGAACACCCGTTCCTTCCAAGTCGCTAAAATCGGATGTACTGTTTCGGCCAAAAAAGCATCATATTCTGCCCGAGATTGACCTTGGGGTTTGCGGAATTGCCATTGTCCCGCAAACAGCGCTTGTAAATCCATATACTCGAATACTTCTTCCAAAGGAATATCCTCCGGTTGCAGCACCTTCGTTCCCCAAAATGGCGGCGTAGGACGCTCAATATCAATCGCTACCGCCTCAGAACGGCGCGTATCAACTTCCGCCGGTTCTTGAGATTTCGGAGTCGCTTTTTCTAGCTTTTCCCCATTCTCCGAAGTTGCTAATCTGGCATTTTCTTTAGCTTCAGCCTCATCCAAAAACCCGGTCAAATCATCCCAATTTTGGGCCAGTTTTGCAGGCATCAATTTATCCATGAAATGCAAGTCGGAAAAGGCATCTTTCCCGTAAACCACTTGACCTTTGTAAGTGTTTTGGCAATCTTCATAAACAAATTTTGGAGTTAGCGCTGCGCCCCCTAAAATCACCGGAACACTGATTTCTCGTTCGTTAAATACCTCCAAATTTTCCTTCATAAAAGCCGTAGACTTCACCAAAAGCCCACTCATGGCAATGCAATCGGCCCGATGTTCCTGGTAGGCTTGGATAATATTCTCCACCGGCTGCTTAATCCCTAAATTAATCACGCGATAGCCATTATTCGTGAGAATAATATCCACCAAATTTTTACCAATATCGTGAACATCCCCTTTCACTGTGGCAATGATCACGGTCCCCTTCGCACTATCTTCTGACCCTTCTTTTTCCATAAAAGGTTCAAGATGGGCAACCGCTGCCTTCATCGTTTCCGCCGATTGCAACACAAAAGGTAATTGCATTTGTCCCGAACCAAACAATTCCCCTACAACTTTCATCCCATCCAGGAGATACTTATTGATAATCTCCAGGGGAGGATAGGTTTCTAAAGCCACGGTGAGGGCATCAGTTAACCCAATCCGTTCACCGTCGATAATGTGATTTTTGAGGCGTTCTTCAATGGGTAAAGTGGCATCGATTGACCGGTCCCGCTTCGTGGTTTTCCCTTGGAAAAATTCCGTTACTTTCGCCAGGGGGTCATAAATGCAAACATCCCCTTCAAACCGACGGCGATCGTAAATCAAATCCCGACAGACTTCTTGCTGTTCCGGGTCAATTTTTGCCAAAGGTAAAATCTTACTGGCGCTAACGATCGCACTATCCAAACCCACCTGCATTGCTTCATTCAAAAACACCGAATTCAGCACTTGCCGCGCCGCTGGATTTAACCCAAACGAAATATTAGAAACCCCTAACAAAATATGACAACCGGGCAATTCTTCCCGAATCCGGCGAATTGACTCAATGGTAGCTTTCCCATTTTCCCGATCTTCTTCAATCCCCGTAGAAATCGGTAATGCCAAGGTATCAAAAAACAATTCATGGGCTGGGACACCGTAGGCGATCGCCGCATCATAAGCCCGTTTAGCAATTTCAACCTTGCGATCGGCCGTCCGCGCCATCCCCTCCTCATCAATCGTCCCAACAACCACCCCGGCACCATACTGCTTTGCTAAATCTAGCACTTTGTAGAACCGTTCTTCCCCATCTTCATAGTTGGTAGAGTTCATCAAACACTTACCCCCGGCGACTTTTAACCCCGCCTCCATCTTCTCCCATTCCGTCGAATCGAGCATCAGGGGTAAAGTGGCATTCGTCACCAACCGAGACACTAACTCGTGCATATCTCGCACCCCATCCCGCCCCACATAGTCTACGTTCACATCCAGAATGTGAGCGCCTTCTCGCACTTGTTCCCGTCCCAGGGCCACTAATCCGTCCCAATCTTCCTCATTCAGCATCTCCCGGCACTTCTTAGAACCGCTGGCATTCAGCCGTTCTCCGACAATCAAGAACGAGTTATCCTGTTCATAGGGTTGAGCACTATAAATCGAAGCCGCAGCCGGAGTATATTGGAACAAATTGCGAGGCGGAGGACTGCCATTTTCACCCCAAACCCGCACCGATCGCTCCTTCGGCTTCAAACTCTTCGACAATTCCGCTAACTGAGCAATGTGAGGCGCTTGGGTCCCACAACAACCCCCAATCACCTGCACGCCCAAATCTTCTACAAAGTGCATCAACGCCATCCTTAACTCCATCGGCGTCAACTTGTAATGCGCTTGTCCCCCAACATTTTCCGGTAACCCAGCATTGGGAATACAAGACACCACAAACGGCGAATTTTCAGCCAAATATCGGATATGTTCCTTCATTTGAGCCGGACCCGTGGCACAATTGAGACCCAAAATATCAATCGGATAGGGTTCTAAAATGGCTAAAGCTGCACTAATATCCGAACCCACCAACATCGTCCCCATCACTTCCATCGTGATCGAAACCATCAACGGCAACCGCTGACCTTTTTTATCAAAAACCGCTTCAATGCCATTCAATGCCGCCTTAATTTGCAACACATCCTGACAAGTTTCCACAATTAATAAATCAACCCCGCCATCAATTAGACCCTCTGCTTGTTCACTAAAAGCATCTTTCAGGGTATCAAAATCGATATGTCCCAACGTCGGTAATTTCGTCCCCGGACCTATCGAACCCGCCACAAATCGAGGCTTTTCCGGGGTAGAATATTCCGCAGCGACGCTTTTAGCGAGTTCTGCCGCCATTTTATTCAGTTCATAAGCGCGATCGCCGATATCATATTCCGCCAACACAATGGAAGTCCCGCCAAAGGTGTCAGTTTCAATCACATCGGCACCGGCTTCTAGGAACCCGCGATGGACAATTTTCACCGCTTCCGGCTTCGTATAGACGAGATATTCGTTACAGCCTTCAAAGTCCTTGCCGCCAAAGTCATCAGCAGTCAGGTTCTGAAATTGCAGACTCGTACCCATCGCACCATCAAAAACCAGAACCGGGCGATCGGGACTATGCAGACGTTGAAGAAAAGCAGGGGTCATAGCAACATCAAGATAAGATTTAGTATTTGATTACTTTATCTTACTTCTGGTTTGGAGTTCAGCAGTCCAGACCCCAATTTTTTGGATCCACTCTCCCCCGTGGCACGACGCAGCGTGAAAGTATAATCCTTACAGGGTAAGCCCCTTTCCGCTGGGTATCTCTGGTTTCTTGGGAAGTGGCGATCAACCCATGATGATTTTATCGATACCGAAGTTTAAATTTTCAAGGCTTAACAGGGTCTAAACTAGCCTTTCCACAGAAGAATTTTGAGCGGACAGGGTGACCAATCCTAAACGCTTCAATCTTTAGAACCATTAGTCAGTTATGACTTGCTGATATCGTACCAATTCGGCTTTCAGCTTATCATTTAGCAGAGGAGGATTAAGAAGAGAATTGACAAAGGCTTCGCTATCCTCAAGACTGAGTTTAAGTGTTTGATGCTCTTGAATTACTCGAATGGCTTCTGCCTGAACCGTTGACAGAATAAAATCAGTTAAAGTACGGCCTTGTAGATCGGCAGCCTTCTGTAAAAGCGCTTTCATTTCTGGGCTGGTACGAGCTTCTAGTCGTGCCATCGATTTTTGATTAATTTTATTAGCCATATTCATCAACCCGAGACATTTTAGAGCGGCTATTAATTTTAATGATATCCAACAAATTGCCGGATGTCAACCCGAGTCACCTTTGCAGATAGATAGGTAGAGGCGATCGCCCCCGACGCAGAGAAACGGTTGGGTTTAAAGGAAAAGACGCTTGGGGGCGATCGCCTCTGGGATAAATCAACCCGCTATTACAGATTGACAATGGGAGGGGTGGAGAGAAGGCGATCGCCTCTGCAACACCGATTACTCACCCACATCCTGTAAAACGCGATCGTATAGTTCGTCGCTCACCCGAAACCGGGAAATATCAATTAACTCATCGATTAAAGGTTTAATTTCAGAAATCAATCCCCGGCGTTTAGCAACAATCAAAACGCCTAAAACCCCCGTGAGTTTTATTCCCAGACGAGAAGCAACGGCTCGACCTTTCCGTTCATCAATTAAGAGCCGATCAGCATTTAATTCTCGGGCTAGGGCGATCGCTTCTGCTTCCCCTAAATCTAACGGTTCTTGTTGCAGTGCTATCACCAAAGAAGGGTTAACCACGGAACGAACTTGAATCCAATCTAAACTCTGCACTTCCCTCGTACCGGGGACGGGAGTTTCCAATCCAGTTAGCTCCTGGTAAACCGCTTCAGGAATAATAATTTGGTTATAAAGTTTTTGGAGTAGGTCTAGCTGGCGAATTGCCGCCAGATTGGTAATGGGTGAAGTATTGCTAACGACTGTCACAAATCCCCCAATTCTTTGAGATTTTTAATATCTAATTCATAATCTTCTATTTCATAAGAATACGGGGGAATATTGCGAGAAATGAGCAACTCTTCAAACACAATTCGTGGCATTCCGGCTAACTGGCAGGCTTGTACCAGAGAGAGCTTTTGTTGTTGGAAAAGCAGCATGGCAATTTCCTGCTTTAACTCAGACTCAGTTATTTGTGCCGCTTCGAGGATTTCATCGGAAATGGTAACGCTCATGATTCGGGGTTCTTAACTGGCTACTCTCATTTTATCAGGTATGGTAGGGAGTAGGGGGCGATCTCCTCTGGGATAAATCAACTGGCCATTACAGATTGACAATGGGATGGGGGGGAGAAGGCTCCTCCAGCAAATGTCACCGATTGATTAAACGCATTCAGCCATGAATAGAAAGCCACCCAGGAAGAATTAAAAGAGTCTCTAATCAACAATTTTCTCCAAAATTGCCATCTAAATTGTCCAACGCTTCTGCATCCAGTTGACAAACTGCCGACCCGAGTTGCCAATATTCTTCTACTGCGGTTGAAACCAAACTTTTATTATAGTCCAAAATAACCGAAAAATCATAGCTTATCATAAGATATATGAAGCAATTATGTAGTTGCTCAACTCTATCGGCATAAGGGACAGCCAATCATTGTAACGAAATCGCCAATTGCTCTTATTTTTTCAAAATTTCTACCCTTAAGTGAGCTGTGATAGCTTCTTTTAAAAAATCAAATTGCCTTGTCAAAAAGACCCAATACAAAATGTATTTAAAATTTAAAGGGGTACAAAAACATAGTTTTAATTTATGATTTTTATAATATTCTTGAATTATACTGGCTAATCCAGCCTCGCGGAAGTCCCTTCTTTTAAGTCTAATTTGATAGGTTTTATAGAAATACTGACAGAGTTGAACCCGAATCCATTTATCCAAATCATGAAACTGCTGAGTGTCTGTAACAACGGAGAAGAAGCCTACCCAGTTGCGGTTATTTTTTTCGAGTAGGCTCTCACATATCGGACATAGTTTTTCCGGTCTACCCTGAATTTTTTTGTTGATAACCTTGCGAACCAATAAAACAAAGCGCTCACGGGGGTTGTCCGGAAATTTATAACTCTTTTCTTTTTTTAGTTTTTGAGAAATTTTGTTTTGAAATTGCTGAATATTATTTGGACTAATTTTAATATCAGTTAAGCCCAATTCAAATCCTACAAAAACTAAAGGCTTTTTAGAAATGTCTACATACTTAGTTTTGGATTTTTCCAAATTATCTAGGATGGGATGAAGCTGAAGTTTTATTTGGGCTAGTTTTTCCTCAACTCGACGATGAATTGCTGGAAGGTCATCTTTGGTTTTCAGGAGGACAACAAAATCATCAGCATACCGAACATATCGTAAAGGAATTTCTTGGGCTAAATCTTCTAAAATCCATCTATCAAATTCATGTAAATATAAGTTGGCCAACATTCCAGAAAGCACCCCTCCTTGAGGAATGCCTTGTAATCGAACCTTTTGGGGGGGCTTATAGTGGTGAAAAATTTGAATATTTCTGCGTTCATTTTGCTCATCTCTGTAGGGAATTCCGATAGTTTTAATAAACCGTCTGATTAAGGTACTCACCCTACTTTCATGACCAAATAAATCTTCAATGATAGAAATCAAACGCTCGTGAGCAATAACATCAAAAAATTTAACAATATCGGCATCTAAGCTAAATTGGAAACCGGATTGAATATAGCTATGGATCAGTCTAGCTGCTGAAGGAGCAGACTTACCTTTTCGATAAGCGCAGGACACTCGATCTAATTGAGAAGTTGCCTTAAAAAGTTTCTCTACTTCTTCATATAGAAGTTCGTACAAAATTTTTTGAACGAGAACGTCTCGGATAGTTGCGATCGCTAAAACTCTTTCTTGACCCGACGATGGCTTACTAACGTTAAATTCTCGAAACGGGTAAAAAAGATACTTTCCCTGAATTACTTTTTGGGAAATAAATTGACACCGCCTCGATAATTCTTTTTCAAAGGTTTTATAAGAAATTCCATCGGCTCCCATTTGGATTCTTATTTCCTTTGTAAAGACATCATATTTAGCCTCTTTATATCTCCAAAAGGCTTCTTCAATTTTTTCCGGTTTAAAGTATTGACAAAGTTTATCGTCTATTAACTTAGACATCTCATTTGGTTTATAATGAGAAAGAGTACCTAAACAAAAAAGTGCAACAGGGAGCCCAAGGTACTCTCAAATTCATCCTGTTTCCCTACCGATAAACTGTGTAAATTCACAGGTTACCGTTCGGTATTAACATTTGCTTGTTTACTAAACAAGCCGAGGAACCTCATATTCAGCGAGAGCTTTATCATCTGGTGGTCCTCTTATTCTTTCATGGCTTATTATACCATGAAACCTAGGCTCCTTGAGATAGACTGCATTAGAACAGCCCACGGCTGACTCAACGGCCAAGCCCCTAGTTAAGAACAATAAGAGCTTACCTGAGTTTTATTAAAATAGCAACCCCCATCGCCAAACAATGGCAAAAGCAGGCACAGATTGGCTGACACATTATTTTATCGCTTTAAAGGTTTAAAGATTTATACCGCTAAATGAGGAGGAAAAACCCAGCACCCTGGAAAGGTGGAAGCTCATAAAACCAAGTCCTCCTACGCGAGCGAAATTACCAAAGCCTTTCCTAAACTGGATTTGGGATGAGTAGGGGTAGCCCATCTGTGTTAGTTTTAGGGAATGAATCGGTTAATGTAGATGAAACTTGCAGATATTGTCAGCCGTTTGGTTATCGATCCTCGCAAACTGACAGAGTACGCACTTAACCCGGATAACCCCAAAGGATCTGATAAAGCCCTCATGTTTGAGCGTCATCTTGGATTTACTCAAGATAACTACCAACCTCTACTGCAACAGATTTTGCTTCAAGCCTTAGAAACAGAAGCGATTTTGCAGTCCACAGATAAACATGGACAACGCTATCAGGTAGATTTGGAGATTAGGGGAATACAAGAAGGGCAGCAAGAAATTGTCCGCACGGGTTGGATAGTTGAATCGGAGAGTGATGCCGCTAGATTAGTTACACTATATGTTAGGAAAAGACCATGAGTGAACCTGAGCTATTTGATATCATTGAACTCTTAGTTGATTTGCCAAATTATCATCTGCCAGCCGGAAGTCAGGGAGCGATTGTGGAGTGTTTTGCCGAAGGTGAGTATGAGGTGGAGTTTGCCAATGAAGAGGGAGAAACTCTGGCGTTATGTACCCTCTCGTCGGAAGAGTTTATCGTAGTTTGGAAAGCGAACACGAAGAGTTGGCTTTCCGTATCTGATCGGCTTGGGGCTGTGCTTTCCCGGTTGTCGGAGGAACGTCAACAGGAAGTTTTAGAGTTTGCTCGGTCTGTTTATTCTCCGGAGAAATCTGGATGAATTCAGCCATTGTTCAAACCCACCCCATCCTGCCAATTCCCCACAAAAAAGCAGCTTCCAAAACGGCTACTTTTCTATCTCCAGAAGTCCAATCGCTTTGGTTTTTCGCCTCAATCATCCTCATACTCGGCCCAGGAATTGGGCGTTTCTGAGACTGCTACCTTGAGGCGCACGCCTTCTGGTAACCGGCGTGTGGTTTCGTCGTAAATATATTTGGCGATCATCTCTGCCGTGGTTTCATATTCCGGTGGCATCACGTCATTGAGGACACAGTGATCTAATCCGCCTTTGCTGACGTCTCGTTTTGCCCAACGGAGGGTTTTGAAATCCGCAACCATAACTTCGTGAGGGCAGTATTCTGAGGAGTGCAGCTTGTGTGTTGTTGCTTCTATCCGCACTCGATAGGTATGTCCATGCATCCGTCCGCAGGGTCCATCGTAGTCTTTGATGAAGTGGGCACTGTCAAAGGTGAATTCTGTAGTTACTTTCCATTTCGGCATTGTTTTTCCCTCCTGCGATCGCAACCCTACTCGATTCGGACAATAATTAAGGCTCCGATCTACTGCGGTTGAATGAGACTTTGATTATAGTCCAAACTCTCTTAAAAAATACCAGGGGAGTCACAAAACTGCTGGCGCAAGTGAATGGGGTGGAGGCGATCGCCTTCAGCATTGCTGTCCTTACCGCCGCTTTCGGGTCAACATCCCCCGATCAGGATGCGTTCCATTCCCCACAAAAAAGCAGCCTTCGCAAAGGCTGCTTTTCTATCACTCGAAGCCTAGTCGCTTCGCTGGAATTATCACATTTATTCCACTGTTACCGACTTCGCCAGATTACGGGGTTGATCCACATCTAAACCTCGTCGCGCTGCGATGTGATATGCAAGTAACTGCAAGGGTATGACAGCTAGAATCGGCGATAGTAACTCATCTACAACCGGCACTTGTAAGACGTCATCAAAAATCTCCGCTGCGTCAAATCCATTTTGCGGGGTTACCCCAATTAATCGGGCATCCCTTGCTTTTGCTTCTTGGGCGTTGGAAATCACTTTCTCGTACACAGTTCCCGGCATGGCGATCGCCACGACAGGCACTTTCGCATCCAAGAGGGCGATCGGTCCATGTTTCATTTCCCCTGCCGGATATCCTTCCGCATGGATATAACTGATTTCTTTCAGTTTGAGCGCCCCTTCTAAGGCGATCGGGAAATTAATTCCTCGTCCTAAGAAGATAAAATCTTGAGTCTCGGCAAATTCGTGCGCCAACTCCTCTATACGTCCCTCTTGAGAACTGAGCACCTGTTCGATTTGTGCCGGAAGTTGGCGCAATCCTTGGATAATTTCCTCAATTCTAGCTTCCGGCAAGGTTTTGCGTCGATAGGCCAAGTCTAAGGCTAAACTATAAAATGCCATCAACTGGGCGACAAACGTCTTGGTTGCCGCGACCCCGATTTCAATTCCAGCATGGGTATTAATAATGTCCGCGACTAAGTTTCCCAGGGATGACTCGGGACGATTGGTAATTCCCAACAGTCGGGATTGATACGCACTGGAAAGTCCAATTCGGCGCTGATGTTCCATAGAGAGTGCCGCCAGAGTATCTGCGGTTTCTCCAGATTGACTGATGCCGACTGCCAGGGTGTAGGGTCGTAAGGGTGCCGGTGCATACCGATATTCGGAGGCATAGTTTACCGAAGTTGGAATTCCTGCCAGTTGTTCTAACAGGTATTTCCCGACTAAACCGGCGTGCCAACTGGTGCCACAGGCGATGATTTCGATCTGTTGCAAATCCTTGTACAGTTCGGGATTGATTCCCAAATTGATCGGGGGTACTTCGTTATCTCCCGGTTGCCACTCCCGGTTAAAATAGGCTTCCAAACAAGTGCGCACAACTGCCGGTTGTTCGTAAATCTCCTTATGCATGAAGTGGCGGAATCCTTGTTTTTCCACCAGTACCGGATTGAGTTTAAGGAGTCGGGGGGTTTTTTTGAGGCGATCGCCTCCAAAGTTGTAAACCTCTACCCCCAATGGCGTCAACCGTGCCATTTCCCCATTTTCCAAAGACAAGACAGCGCAGGTATAGGGTAGGATCGCTGGAGTGTCAGAGGCACAGAAAAATTCCCCTTGTCCAAATCCCACGACTAAAGGGGCCTGTTGTCGGGCGACGATTAGTTCATCCGGGTAGTCACTGGAAATCACAGCGATCGCAAATGCCCCTTCTAATTTATTCACCGCCTTTCGCACCGCCTCGAAAAACTGCGAGATTAACGGCATAAACCCCGGTGCATCCACCAGAGGTTCCGTCATAAACTCCGCGATTAAATGCGGGATAACTTCCGTATCCGTATCGGACCGAAACTCGTGCCCCCTACCTTTGAGTTCCTCCCGTAACTCCCGATAATTTTCAATAATCCCATTTTGAACCACCGCGACTTTTTCATGGGTGTCCATGTGGGGATGGGCGTTGTATTCCTCCGGTTTACCGTGAGTTGCCCAGCGGGTATGTCCAATGCCGATTTGGGAGGGATTGTCTATCCCTTGTATTTTTTCTCGCAAGTTGTGCAGCTTGCCTTTCGCCCGCACACAATTCAGTTTTCCCTCTACAATCGTTGCTACACCCGCTGAATCGTAACCGCGATATTCTAGTTTTTCTAATCCAGCGAGTAAAACATCTTTCGCCGCTTGAGTGCCAATATAGCCAACAATTCCGCACATTTATCCGTTAACTCCTCTCGATACGGTGCAATGGATAGAATTTTAGTTTTTCTGTACTGTTTCTGCTATAACTACATCCCATTATCCTTCCCTAACTTCCCCAAATGGCGATCGCCTGGTATGAGCAAAAATCGACAGCGCGATCGCGGATGCAAATAACCCCTACAGCAAGTTGATAGTCTCTTCCCCTGCCTAGTCTCTGATTCCGGAAATGGCTTTCCCCGGTATCTCCACCCCGACGCGAAAAAAAGAGGGGCCCAAGGCTCCCTCTTTCTATTCAAACCCTTTAACGATTAAAAAACACTCCTGAAAAAGGAATGCTTTTCAATCATCCCGTCTCTAGTAAGCCAGACCCATACTGCGAGTCGTTTCAGCACCGAGATAGACTCGGATGCTCAAAAAGTCGGTAGGACAGGCAGTTTCGCAACGCTTGCAACCCACACAGTCTTCAGTCCGGGGAGAGGAGGCAATCTGGGCTGCTTTACAGCCATCCCAGGGCACCATCTCCAGAACGTCTAAGGGACAAGCACGAACGCATTGTGTACAACCAATGCAGGTGTCATAGATTTTTACAGCATGAGACATGGATTATAAACTCCCAACGTGTTCTCAACAAATTTTTGGATCTGGTAATAGCGGCTTTAACAGCTAGAGTCACTGTTAAAGCTGTCGAAATCTTGGCTTAGTTTATCGTAGTCCTACCTACTCCTCTCATAAAAGGAGCGAGAACTTAAAAGATCGTAATATATTGCCCGCTCCTTTTACTAGAGGGGTCAGGATGCGATCGGGTTTAAATCTTTTGCAGACTGCCTATCTCCATCCTTTTGTAACAAATCTTTACCCCTTCCCCGGGACCTATCTTCAATGGCACTCAATCAAGTTCCCCGTTCCACTTAAGAGAACCACAGCAAGTCGTGACGTTGAAAATCGGATAAGTTTTAGAGGCCCAACTTGTCTAAAACGCTTCGGGTGGATACTACATGGCGATCTAACCCAAGTTCTTTGGGGGGGATGCCTAACGCTAAGGCGACTAATTGCGGCAGATGGAGGACCGGCAGATCTAACTTATGACCCATGAATTTAGCCACTTCCGGTTGCCGAGAGTCTAGGTTGAGGTGACACAAGGGACAAGGGGTGACTAAACAATCCGCACCGGCTGCGATCGCCTCGTCAAGATGGGTCCCGGCCATTTGAAAGGCTTGGTCTGTGGCATAACTGGATAGGGGCCAGCCACAGCATTGGGTTCGTCCTGGGTAATAAACTGGAGTGGCTCCTACGGTCCGAAATACATTTTCCATGGATTCCGGTTGATAGGGGTCGTCATAGGGGATACTTTTTTGAGCACGGAGCAGATAGCAGCCATAGAATGCCGCACATTTAAGCCCACTCAGCTTGCGGGTCACTCGTTTTTGGAGTTCGTCCAGTCCATAATCCGTGACTAATGCCCATAATAGATGTTTGACTTCGGTACTGCCTTGATAGGGAGCACAATTTTGTTTTTGCAGCAAGCCGTTAATCTGGTTAAGGTAAGCGGGGTCTGAGGTTTGGAAATCTTTGAGACGTTCGTTTACATGACCGATTACCCCTTGACAAGTGCTGCAATGGGTGAGGAGGGGGAGGTTAAGTTGTTCAGCCAGGGCAATATTGCGGGCGTTGACTGTATCTTCTAGGAGGCGGGAATCTTCTTTAAAAGTGCCGGAACCGCAGCAGGAGGCCTTTTTGAGTTCGAGCAGTTCGATGCCTAGGGCTTTGGTTAGAGCGGCAGTGGATTGATAAAGTTCGCCGCAGGCTCCTTGAGCGACACAGCCGGGAAAGTAAGCATATTTGAGGGGAACTGATGGCATGGCAGTGGCCGAGTAGAGAGGACGGAAAGGGCGATCGCCAGGGTAGGTATCCTGATCGCTTCTTCTATTATTATGATGTCCCCTTGGGGCGAAGCACTGCATCTTGTTTTTGTTTGATCGCCTCCCCTGTGCGTTGGGGACAGTTGAGTGGGCTCTCCGTGTAGAAAAAGAGACCCCACCTTAACCCAGCCTTGCCTCTAGGGGAGAGGAATAGAGGTGGCTCTAGACTGAATGGAGTTAGGTAAGCCTCAAAAAACCTCCAATTGTCAGGAAGAGATCCGGGGGTTTAGAGGACAGATGAAACTTTGAGAATTGGCACTTGAGGGAAGAGAGAAAAATAGGCATTCTACTCAGGAAACAAAAGGATAGGAAATCGCGTGTGGGTGATGCATCTTTTCAGATAAGATGAGAAAATGGCTTTGTCCCACTCATCGGGCATAGGAGTTTTAGAAACGACTAAGGGCCAGAGCGAGAAAATAGGGAAGGGACAATCGCAGGTTAGAACGGCCCCACCCAAGCCCCAATTTGTTATGATTTGCTGCATTCTAAAGAGGACATCCCCATGAGTCAAGAAGACATTTTTTCCAAAGTCAAGAAAATCGTCACGGAGCAACTGGAAGTCGAAGGTGATCAAGTCAAAGCCGAAGCCAGCTTTGCCGAAGATCTCGGAGCTGATTCCCTGGATACAGTGGAATTGGTAATGGCCTTAGAAGAAGAGTTTGATATTGAAATTCCCGACGAAGAGGCCGAAAAAATCACCACGGTTCAAGATGCCGTGAAATACATTAGCAGCCAAGTTGCAGCAAAAGCATAAAGTTTACTGCTTTCACCTGGATTGTGCGTGTTTGGTGTGGCAGAAAGAGATACAGCAATCATGACCAGCATAGAACGAAAACGAGTTGTTGTTACGGGTCTCGGTGCGATTACGCCAATCGGCAATACCTTACAGGAGTATTGGGAAGGGTTATCGAGCGGGCGCAATGGCATTGGTCCCATTACCCTGTTCGATCCGTCGAATCATTCCTGCCGGATTGCCGGTGAGGTGAAGGGATTTGACCCCCATGAATACTTGGAACGCAAAGAAGCCAAGCGCATGGATCGATTTGCTCAGTTTGCGATCGCCGCGAGTAAGCAAGCGATCGCCGATGCGAGTTTTGAGATTAATGACTTGAACGCAGAGCAGGTGGGCATCGTCATCGGGAATGGCATCGGTGGCATGAAGGTAATGGAAGATCAGCAAACGATCTACCTCGATCGCGGACCGGACCGATGCAGTCCATTCATGGTTCCGATGATGATCGCGAACATGGCAGCAGGGCTGACGGCCATTCATACGGGAGCCAAGGGACCCAATTCTTGTGTAGTGACGGCTTGTGCAGCGGGTTCCAATGCCGTGGGAGATGCCTTTCGCCTCATCCAAGGCGGATACGCTCAAGCCATGATTTGTGGGGGAACAGAAGCGGCAGTGACACCGTTATCCGTTGCCGGGTTTGCAGCGGCGCGGGCAGTTTCCACCCGGAATGATGATCCGCTTCATGCTTGCCGTCCTTTTGATCGCGATCGCGATGGATTTGTGATGGGCGAAGGAGCCGGCATTTTACTCCTCGAAGAACTAGAACACGCTCTGGCACGAGGGGCAAAAATCTATGCCGAAATGGTAGGCTATGCCATGACCTGTGATGCCTATCATATGACCTCCCCCGTCCCCGGTGGTGAAGGGGCCACGCGAGCGATGTTACTCGCCCTGAAAGATGCCGGAATCTCACCGGAACAGGTGAGCTACATCAATGCTCACGGCACCAGTACCGCCGCCAACGATAAGACGGAAACCAACGCGATTAAAAACGCTTTGGGAGACCATGCTTACAAGGTGGCAGTCAGCTCTACAAAGTCAATGACCGGGCATTTGTTAGGGGGTTCGGGCGGTATAGAAGCCGTGGCAACAGTAATGGCAGTCGCCAATGACAAAGTACCGCCGACGATTAATCTGGAAAATCCAGATCCGGACTGCGATCTCGATTATGTGCCTCATCATAGCCGGGAATGCCCGGTCAATGTAGCACTGTCCAATTCCTTCGGGTTTGGTGGACATAACGTCACCCTAGCCTTTAAAAAGTACCAATAAAGGGTAAGGTGACAAGGTTGCCGGATGAAGTTTGTTTTCATGTTTCACCGGAACGGTTAAGCCAACAGATCACGGGTTTCATTCTCGATACTCGCTCCTTGTCACTTTACCCTTGCCCATCGATCCGGGTGATGGAATCATGGAATTAGCCGTTTGAGGCGATCGCAAGTCGTTTACTTTCGCTCAAAACCCCTGTATTACCAGACTCCCCCTTAGACTAAAGACCCTCATTATTTAGACAAAAGAAACTATGGCCGTAACTGCTCCAACCAAACAATCCATCGAAGAACTTTGCATTAACAGCATCCGCTTCCTGGCGATCGATGCGGTAGAAAAAGCTAACTCCGGTCACCCCGGTTTACCCATGGGTGCAGCGCCAATGGCGTTCGTCCTTTGGGATAAATTCATGCGGTTCAACCCCAAAAATCCCAAGTGGTTTAACCGCGATCGCTTTGTCCTCTCCGCCGGACATGGCTGTATGCTCCAGTACGCCCTACTTTATCTCACGGGCTACAGAGGCTTAGAATTAGAAGACCTCAAGCAATTCCGTCAGTGGGAATCCAAAACCCCGGGTCACCCCGAAAACTTCCAAACCGAAGGAGTCGAAGTCACCACCGGACCTTTAGGACAAGGAATTGCCAATGCCGTCGGTTTGGCTGTAGCTGAAGCCCACCTCGCCGCCAAATTTAACCAACCCGACCTCCAGATCGTTGACCACTACACCTACGTCATCCTGGGCGATGGGTGCAACATGGAAGGTATTTCCGGTGAAGCTTGCTCTTTGGCCGGTCACTGGGGACTGGGTAAACTGATCGCCTTCTACGACGATAACCACATTTCCATCGACGGTTCCACCGCTATCTCCTTTACCGAAGATGTCAGCAAGCGTTTTGAATCCTACAATTGGCACGTCCTCCACGTCGAAAACGGTAACACGGACCTCGATGCCATTGCCAAGGCGATCGAAGAAGCCAAAAAAGTCACCGATAAGCCAACCTTAATCAAAGTCACCACCACCATCGGCTTCGGTTCTCCCAACAAAGCCAACAGCCATGATGTCCACGGTGCGGCCCTCGGTGCTTCGGAAGTGCAAGCCACCCGCGACCACCTCGGCTGGAACTATGGCCCGTTTGAAGTACCAGAAGATGCCCTCAGCCACTTCCGCAAGGCTGTCGATCGCGGTGCCAAATACGAGGAAGAGTGGAATAGCCTGTGGACTCGCTACAAAGCCGAGTATTCCGAAGAAGCCGCCGTATTAGAACGGATGATGAGTGGCAAACTCCCCGACGGCTGGGATAAATCCCTCCCCACCTTCAAACCCGGTGAGAAAGCTGATGCCACCCGGAACCAATCCGGTGCCTGCTTGAATGCGATCGCCGGAGTCCTCCCCGACCTGATCGGTGGTTCCGCTGACTTAGCCCCCTCCAACAAAACCTTATTGAAATCGTCTAAAGATTTCCAAAAAGGTGCCTACGAAAACCGTAACGTCCGTTTCGGCGTTCGGGAACATGGCATGGGTGCAATCTGTAACGGTATTGCCCTCCACGGTTCCGGCTTAATCTCCTACGGTGCCACCTTCCTGGTGTTCACCGACTATATGCGCGGTGCTATCCGTCTGTCCGCCCTCTCTCAAGCTGGGGTAATCTGGGTCATGACCCACGACTCTATCGCCTTGGGTGAAGACGGCCCGACTCACCAACCCATCGAGCATATCCCCTCTCTGCGCGCAATTCCCGACCTGATCGTGCTGCGTCCAGCCGATGGGAACGAAACCTCCGGTGCCTACAAAGTCGCCATCGAGAAAGCCAAAGGCATTGGTGCGGATCATCCCTATCCCTCCCTGTTGGCCCTGTCTCGCCAAAACCTGCCCAACCTGGAAGGAAGCTCCGTTGAAGGTGTTGCTAAAGGCGGTTACATTCTTTCCGATAGCGAAGGCACTCCCGACATCATCTTGATCGGCACCGGCGGCGAACTCTACCTCTGCGCGGAAGCGGCTGAAAAGCTCCGTGGACAAGGGAAGAAAGTCCGGGTTGTCTCCATGCCTAGCTGCGAACTATTCGACGAACAAGACGAAGCCTATCGCGAATCCGTACTACCCAAAGCAGTCAAGAAACGCCTGGTAGTAGAAGCTGGTTCTAGCTATGGCTGGCATCGTTACTTCGGCGATCAAGGTTCCTCGATCAGTGTCGATCGCTTCGGTGCTTCCTCTCCCGGTGAGGTCGCTTTGGAACGCTTTGGATATACAGCAGATAATATTGCTGCCAAAGCATCCGCGCTTTAAGTATAGTATATATACCATAAGCTGAGGTAGAGTGTCGTTACCTCGAACGACACCCTAACCAAAAATAAAAAGGCTCTCTAATTGTAGAGAGCCTTTTTATTAGGTCTTTCAAACCTGAATTTTAGAAACAGGCTTTTCTAACAATCCGGTCAGTTGCGATCACAAAAGGTGCAGATTGCTCGCCATGGACCCGTCGGCTTGAGCAAACAAATGCGGCAGCATCAAACAAGAGACTACCGCATTTAAAAATTAATTAAAACTTAGGCACAATCCCCCGGTTTTTCTAAGTCTAGCGATAAGTCGTACTGGAACGACCGGCTACCTCTTCGCGATCGCGAGCGGGATCTGCATAATAAGTAGGTGATTCATTCCGATTGCGACCGGCTAAGCCAGCCAGACCCAGTAAACCTAACAAGCCGAGTAGGCCCCAATCACCCCACTCATTATCCTCTTCAACGGCCTGAGTCCCTTCTCTGGTCTCATAAACCTCTTGGGTGTCAGTTCCCCGATTTTCCGGACTTACCGGAGTCGTTTGAGCTGAGGCGGGTAAAATCGAAGGCGCTAGGGCTAAACTTGCACTCAGGGCGGTAGCGCTTAAAATTGTGGACAATTTAGAACTCTTCATAAAATTGAGTCTCCTTAAACATTGCTTGCTTGCTTGTAACCAATCTATCTACAATCCAAAGAAGCTGCATCAATCTTTAGATGTAAACTCAGTTAGACCCCAATTATTCCTGAAGAAATAGACAGAGCGGAAAAAGCAGTATAGAGACTAGAAAAAGCACTCAAACTTAAAGGGGAAGAAAAAAGCGCGATCGCTCTGGAGGTCCTGAGATTTTACCTTAAAATCCTGATTCCCCGGTTGGTTTAAACCATCCTATCCCTCCACTGTTCCTAGATCACTGGCATTAGAAGGCAAAAACCCCGGCGATCGCCACCCCCAAGACCTCCCCTTTTTATAAAAGCCCCTTGAGGATTGCAACCCCGAGGCGAAGTCTTGGGGTTCAACTCCCATGTGAGCCAAAATTTAGACCTCTCCCGGGTCTAAATTGGAAAAAAGGTAAAGCTAATAACAATTAGCCTCTTTAAGTTAAGATTTCCTCCTAATAGGGGTTGCCTCCGGAGACAACTTAGGGAATTTCCCAGTCCTCAAATATAGATAAAAGAAAAGATCACTGGGCCATAAAGTATGCGGGGTAAGAAAAATCCAAATTTTTATCCAGAGTTGCTGGTTAATGTAGTTAGGGCAACATTGATATAAATTCAACAAATCTTTCAAGGCAACTTGGAAAAATATCAGCCCTCAGTTTCGGAATCATAGACGACGGGTCAGAGCAACTGGAAATCTGCGTCCCTCGGCAAATACAGGCGAGTTAAAAACCGAATTTAGTAGAGTTAAGCCACCGTAGCACCCTGATCTGGGCGATCGCTCACCGACGAACATAGGCCCGGATAGCCCCGTCAACCGGGTCCCCTTGTCACGGACCCGGTATAATAATAGATCATAGTGATCGTGCTTCATCAACACCCCGGGTGTCGCTCGGGAGATATCTTCCTCTAGAGGCAGAGGAGATTGACCCGGTTGTGTACTTTAATTTGGGTGAAAGCACATTGACTTGTCGAACTTAATAAGGAGTATTGGATGTCAGACTTGATACAATCTGTCCTTAAATGCGAGGAAAAAATCGATCTGCGTCAGTTTGCCAGCGAGTTACGCACCACAGGGCAACAGTATTTTCTCAGAAATGATATCGTCCGAGCTTTTTCAAATTACTGCACTAATCATGAAAAGCCCTCTTCTTTTCATCAATCATCCTATCTCGGAAAACTGGTTTTATATACCCAAGAAATCATTCTGGAAGACGAAAGCTTCTGCATGATTGTGCGTCCCAAGATTGCCTCTCAGGAAATCTTTCGCATCTTACAGGACCTGACCGTAGAGCCAATGACGGTGCAAGAATTGCTAGACCTACGCGATCGCCTCGTCAATCATCACCACCCCAATGAGGGAGATGTCCTCGAACTGGATTTTGCCCCCTTTTACGACTACTCCCCCACCATTCGGGACCCCAAAAACATCGGTAAAGGAGTCGAGTTCCTTAATCGCTACCTGTCGAGTAAATTATTCCAAGATTCGCAGCAGACCTTAGAACTGCTGTATGAATTTTTGAACCTGCATCAATATAATGGACTGCAATTACTGATTAACCAACGGATTAAAAACCGGCGGGAATTATCTCAAAAAGTAAAACAAGCCATTTCCTACGTCAACGATCTCCCCTCAGATGAACCTTACGAAAACTTCCGCTTCGATCTGCAAGGTTTGGGATTTGAACCGGGTTGGGGGAATACAGCCAGTCGTGTTGGCGAAACCCTAGAAATTCTGGATGAACTGATCGACTCCCCCAACGAAAGGGGTCTGGAATCCTTCATCTCCCGGATTCCCATGATCTTTCGGATCGTACTCGTTTCCGTTCACGGCTGGTTTGGTCAAGAAGGAGTGCTCGGACGACCCGACACCGGCGGCCAAGTCGTCTATGTCCTTGATCAAGCCCGCAGTTTAGAAAAGCAACTTCAAGAAGAATTTAAACTTGCCGGTTTGGATATATTCGGAGTTCATCCGAAACTCATCATCCTCTCCCGTTTAATACCCAATGCCGATGGCACTCGCTGTAACGAACGCCTCGAAAAAATTCACAGCACCGATAATGGCTGGATTCTGCGAGTTCCCTTCCGCGAACAGAATCCCAACCTCACCCAAAACTGGATTTCTCGATTTGAAATCTGGCCGTATTTAGAAGCCTACGCCATTGATGCTGAAAAAGAACTGCTGGCAGAATTTCAAGGCAAACCCGATCTAATCGTCGGTAACTATTCTGACGGAAACTTAGTGGCATTCCTGTTAGCACGTCGCCTGAAAGTTACCCAGTGTAACGTCGCTCATGCCTTAGAAAAATCTAAGTATCTTTTCAGTAACCTGTACTGGCAAGACCTCGACTCTCAATATCACTTTTCTCTCCAGTTTACCGCCGATTTGATCGCGATGAACGCAGCCAACTTCATTGTCAGCAGTACCTATCAGGAGATTGTTGGAACTGCCGATAGTGTGGGGCAGTATGAATCGTACGCCTGTTTTACCATGCCGGATCTATATCATGTGGTCAACGGCATTGAGCTATTTTCTCCTAAATTTAACGTCGTCCCCCCCGGGGTGAATGAAGCGGTCTATTTTCCCTACACTCGCACTGAAGACCGTATCCAATCCAACCGGGAACGACTGGAAGAATTGCTCTTGACTCTAGATGACCCGGAACAGGTTTTTGGGAAGTTGGAAGACCCGAACAAGCAAATCCTGTTCTCGGTAGCACGTCTCGACCGGATTAAGAATCTAACGGGTCTGGCCGAATGTTTTGGCCGGAGTCCTGAATTGCAAGAGCGCTGTAATTTGATTCTAGTGGCTGGGAAATTACGGACAGCGGACTCGACAGACACCGAAGAAATCAGCGAAATGCAAAAATTGTATGGCATCATTGAGGAATACAATTTGTATAATAAAATTCGCTGGCTGGGAGTTCGGCTGTCTAAGGCCGATTCCGGCGAACTCTATCGGGTGATTGGGGACCACAAGGGAATTTTTGTGCAACCGGCTTTATTTGAAGCCTTTGGTTTAACCATTTTAGAAGCAATGGTTTCTGGTTTGCCTACCTTTGCAACCCAGTTTGGGGGGCCGTTAGAAATTATTCAGGACAAGGTGAATGGATTTTATATCAACCCCACAAATTTAGAAGAAACCGCAGAAAAACTGCTGGATTTCGTCTTGAAAAACGAGCAAAATCCCCATTATTGGGACGAAATTTCTAAACGGGCGATCACACGGGTTTATACGACTTATACTTGGAAGATTCATACCACCCGTCTATTGTCCCTGGCTAAAATTTACGGGTTCTGGAATTATACTTCAAAAGAAAACCGTGAGGATATGTTGCGCTACTTAGAAGCCTTATTCTATCTGATTTACAAGCCCCGTGCTCAGGCGTTATTGGCGCAGCACAAGGAGCGGTAAGCGATCGCCCCGGGAACGTCCCCTAAAATAGCGATTCAAGCGATCGCATTAACTACCCCATAAACAGTGAGAATTAAGAATTAAAATCTAATAATTTTGATTAGATTAATTCTTAATTCTCAATTCTCACCCCCTTTCTTCATGGCCCTGCATTTGTAGCTCTGCCCCACAGCCCTACTTTCTTACCCGCTCTCCCCTGATCCCCCCTACAGGTTAATATTCGCCCACTGATCAGGCGCACCCCCATCGTAGTTCCGCCTTCGCCTCCGGGATGAGAGAGTTGCACCCTCCCAAAGCCTTTAGAAATTCCCATAATAAAAAAGCGTGGCGGCCAAAAAATCGAGCCTAGTCACCATGACTTGAGTAGTCAGTGATAGCTATTTGGGAAAATGCGGGTATAATCCAAAGCAACTGACTCCGCTCAGAATTGACTCGGAGGATCCAGCAAAAGCACTCCTTCCTTCTGATGACTGAGGATTTAGAAACATTCGGGAGTGGAGTCTTTTGGGTTGGACTGATTCAAAATAACACAGACTAACCCAGGACTACCGAATCAGCCCCAAAAAACTAATGTAGAACTAGCATTTACATCGTGTAAATATTGTTCTATGGTGCTTAAAGTGTAGCTCCAATCACCATTGGAACTGCCGACGATTATCGAACCCCTTATCTTAGGTTCCATAAGGCACTGCCATTGTCCACATTAGACAGAATGCGTGCATTGTAAAAACAAAATTATCACACAAATAGGAAGAGGAGGGTGCAAGTTTTATTGAATAGATCTTGAGTACATGGGAGCGTTAGTGAGCGATCGCGCCTGTCTTTAATCCCTGACAATCCCTCACTTATTGAAGATTAAGCCCAACCCTCGGCATAAAACCTCCAATTGATCACTATTAAACCCAACAATTCTGTAGATAGGATTCCCAAAATGGCAGAAACTAGCGAACCGAACAATCCAGTGGCAACCAATCTTCCCGGTTTAGAGGAAAGCGATCCCCTAGAATCCTCTCGAACTTTAGAGGAAGAAGGAATCTTTTTAGACTTATCCCTGCAAGAAATTATTCAAGGCCAAGCGGGTAATGATACCATCATTGGCTCCCAGAACGACGATACCATCTACGGGAATCCAGGGGATGATTCTCTTTATGGAAATGCAGGGAATGATAGCATCCAAGGGAACCTAGGCGACGACACGATCGCAGGCGGTCCCGGGAACGACTTCATTCAAGGCAATAAAGGGGACGACTTCCTCTTCGGAGACTTAACTCGCGAAGGACTCCCTCTCCTCGAAGGATTTGGTAACGACATCATCCTCGGTGGCATCGGCAATGACCTAGTTTTCGGTAACCAGGGTGACGATACCCTCGACGGGGAAACCGGGGACGACTCCATCTATGGTGGCAAAGACAACGACTTCATCATTGGTGACGCCGGAGAAGACTTCCTCTCCGGCGACGATGGCAATGACCAGCTCTATGGTGGCCTGGACAATGATATTCTCGCCGGTGGCCTCGACAACGATACCCTCTACGGGGAAGATGGCGCTGACATCCTTAATGGCAGCTCAGGCAACGACCTTGTAGTTGGCGGTGCCGGTGACGACATCCTCTACGGCGACGACCTCACCGCAGAATCCGTTGGCGCAGGAAACGACATCCTCTACGGAAACGAAGGCAATGATATCGCCTACGGTGGCTCCGGCAACGATGTTCTATTTGGCAACGAAGGGAATGATATCCTCTTTGGCAACCGAGGAAATGATGTCCTCTATGGGGGTCAAGGAGACGATACAGCCTACGCTGGACAAGATAATGATCAAGTATTTGGCGACAAAGGGAATGATGTCCTCTTTGGCAATCTCGGCGATGATTTTGTAAATGGTGGTGGAGGCAATGACCTACTCTTCGGCAACGAAGGGAACGATCTCCTCGACGGCAGTTCCGGAGACGACATCATTTACGGCGGTCAAGATAACGACACCATTCGAGGCGAGGATGGAGATGACCTGCTGTTTGGGGATAAAGGCAATGACGTAATTTTTGGCGGCGTAGGCAGCAATACCCTAACCGGCGGCCAAGGGTCGGACCAATTTGTGATTTCCCCGGGATTAGGGTTTCTGCAACAGACGCGAAACTTAGTTACCGACTTTATCGATGGGCAAGATTTCCTACTCTTAGCCGATGGTATCACCTTTGAGGATCTCGACCTCCGCGAAGAGATCGATGGCAACGGGACAGTTAATACCATCATTTTGGATCGGCTTACGGGCACTGTTACCATTTTGCAAAATGTCAGTGCCAGCGCGATTACCCGGGATGATTTCCTACCCCCACTCGCACCGCCACCGCCACCGCCACCGCCGGAGGCAGTGCCACTTCCAGACATTCCCACCCCTCCAATTGTCGATATTCCAGTAATCCCCGAACCCGAACCTGAACCCGAACCCGAACCCGAGGAGAGTGTCATTCAATTTAGCAATGCCACCTACCGAATTAATGAAGATGGCACTCCCGAAGCGATGCTAGTCACGGTGACTCGCGGCAATAGTAGCGAAGGGGTGGTTACTGCCAATGTGGTTCTTCAAAGCAATCCAGGAACTGCAACAGTAGTAGCCGATTATGAGAATATTTTCCCGTTTCCTATCCAGTTTGCAGAGGGAGATAGCACCGCAAAACAGGTTACTATTCCCATCGTTAACGATACCCTCGCCGAGGATACGGAAACGATTAGCTTACAACTGGCTAATCTCACAGGTACTGCGGTTTTAGGCAGCCAATCTACCGCGACGGTGGAAATTATCGACAATGATAACCCCGGAGAATTAGAGTTTGTTCTTCCAGTGGAAGGGAGTTTCCGAGTTAAGGAAGATGGAACCCTGGTCCGAGAAATCCAGGTCCGTCGAGTCAATGGCAGCAGCGGCGTGGTAAGCGCTGATGTCACTTTGGCTCCGGGCTCAGCCAGTACAAATCCACCGGCGCAACCGGGGAGTGTCGGAGAGGATTTTGCCGCAGTTACGGTTCCTGTCTCCTTTGCGGATGGGGAAACGGCAACTAAAACCATTACACTCCCAGCTACGGCAATTTTACGCGGGGCCGTGGGTCAAGTGGATGGGCTCAAAATCGTCAACTTATCCTTGACAAATCCCACCGGGGAGGTAGAACTCAGTACCACTCCGGCACCCCTGCAAATTGAAGATATTGATCAACTGATTGTCAGTATTGAAGTAACTCCCCCGGCAGATCAGGCGTTTGAAGCAGCGCAGGGGGACCTACAAGCCCCGGCCACCCGAGAAGGGGCGTTTACGATCGCCCTGCGGGATGCCAATGGTGCTGAAGTCTTTGCTCCTGCCGGGGGTGTAACGGTTTCCTATCGGGTGGATACCACAGCACCCACAGAAGCCACCGATCCCGAAGCAGCAGCGGAGGGTCAAGACTACAGTGCCTCCTTAAATGGTGCAGCTTTCACCTTGGGGAGCAATACTGTCTTCATTCCCGAAGGCTCGTCCACTGCTACCATTACCATCAATCCGACTGACGACACTTTGCCCGAAGGGAATGAATTCGTTAAGGTCATCCTGAATGAAACGGCTGATTACAACATCGCCAGCGATAAGCAAGAAGGGGAAGTTCTCCTGATTGATAATGACTCACCCATTGTCCGTATCAGTCCAGCTACGGAACGGATTAAAGAAGGAGAAACCCCTCAGACTGTCTTGACCATCTTTCGTGAAGATAGTGCGGGTAATCCGATCACCTCGGGAGCTTTGACTGTCAATTATGGGCGGGGCGGAACTGCGACCAATGCTGTAGATTATGACCAGTTGACTGGGCAAGCCGTGATTCCAGATGGTCAATCCTCAGTTACGGTTACGGTTCGGGCTTTGGATGATGATACTACGGAACCCGATGAGACAGTCCGCGTAACCCTGCAAGGGTCAACGGATGCTACCCAGGTTTATGAAGTGAAAGAGGGACAAGGCCAAAGTGTTGTGACCATTGAAGATAATGAAACTCCCCAAATCAGTATAGTGGGACGGGCTGCCGATGTCTTGGCGGACCCTCCTACGGGTAACCAGTTCCAATTTATCCGATTTGGCGATAAAGCCATCCCCTTGACGGTCAATTATAACGTCGCCGGGACGGCTCAACCTGGGACGGACTACCAGGCATTACCCGGCACAATTAACTTTACTGCGGGACAAAGTTCGGTATCGCTTCCGTTAACTCCTATTGACAACCCGAATGATGCCAATGCCAAGGTTGTCGAGATTGAGATAGTAGATGGAACGGTTTACGATCTAGGGTTTGCTCCTACGGGCAATTTGCTGTTCTTAAACTAAGAAGAGCGTCTATTGGGGTTAACGCCCGTTAACCCTGACCCATTTAGCCCAAGTCTCCTCTACTTTGAGAAGGGGAGACTCTGCGGCTTTTGTATCAATCGGTTAAGATCGAAACAACAAGCGTAGATTCAAACCTAGCCGGAAACCGCACCCCCTAATTTCATGAGTTCTCAAGTTGTTGTCGAAAAGAAAAAGTTAGACCATCCACCTCGGGATATTCGCTATCTGGGCGATCGCGATCTGCGTCAGTCTGCCAAGCGTGTTGCTCAAGTGGATGCTGAGATCCGCCAACTGGTGCGGGAAATGCTCCAAAGTATGTACACTGCTGATGGCATTGGATTGGCCGCACCCCAAGTCGGGGTCCAAAAACAGGTGATTGTCGTAGATTGTGATTTAGAAAATCCGGCGACTCCTCCCCTTGTCTTGATCAATCCCGTCATTAAAAAATACAGCGGCGATGCCTGTGTCTATCAAGAGGGATGTCTAAGCATTCCTGGGGTTTATTTGGATGTCAAACGCCCCGAAATTATCGAAGTGGCGTATAAAGATGAGCGGGGACGTCCTCAAAAAATGACGGCGGAGGGGATTGTTTCTCGCTGCATTCAGCATGAGATGGATCACCTCAATGGCGTACTATTTGTCGATCGCGTGGAAAACCAGTTGGCGCTGATTGAGGAACTTGGCAAACAAGGTTTTTCGACTAAAGACGTTAAATCCATGCTGTAGGGAAGGGTCAACGGTTAACTGTTAGCGGTTAACCGTTTTTTCAGGCTTCAACTTTAACCGGGTAAGAGTTCTTCATTAAAACTCGGTGAAAATTAAAGAACGTAGTCATAGTTTATTGGTAAGCGTTTCTTATGTTCATGTCTCCTAAAACTTCCCTCTTTTTGGGTGCTTCCTGTGTAGCGGCGATCGCCTCGGTGGGTTCGATTTTTGAACTCTCTTCCGGACAACCCGAACTCGGTGCAGTCGCCACTACTATCATTTTGGCGCTTAGCGTTCCTAGCGTGGTTTTATTCTTCTTAGCGGCGGTGCGTGACGCCAGGTCTTCTGGCTAATTTACCCCCCTCTCCTCTGGTTTGGCAAGTATTATTTTTAAAGGGGTAGGGTAGGTCCTCTCTACCCTTACTCCTTTAAAATCCCTAAATCTGTCACCAGTGGTAGATGATCTGAGCCAATATTAGGTCCTTTTCGAGTTTTTAAAACTTGAATTTTTTGATTTACAAAACAATGATCGATGGGGATGGAAAACAGGGGGTTAGGACTAGGCCAAGTGGGCATGATTCCAAACCCTGAACGTGCATTTTGAAGCTGGGCATTTTTGACAAACTTCTTATAAATAGGAGACCATAGGCTGATATTAAAATCTCCTAGAACTATGGCCGGGGTATCTAAAGGGGCTACATAGTCGGAGAGTGCTTTTAACTGCTGATTTCGACTTTTAAATAGGTTTTTTGAGAGGGGAATATTAGTATGAGCTACCATAATAGACAAGATTTTTCCCGGCAAAGATATTTGGGCGATAACTCCTCGTTTTCTGGAGTCTAAACTCCCCTCATAAAACCGTTCTAATGGTAGGGAACTATACAAAGCTATATCTCCTTTTAATACCGCGTATGGCAGAATATCCCGTAAGGTTTCTAACTGTTCCTTCCATTTTCCCTTAACTTCCATAAATGCAGCAATGTCCGGAGTTTCTGATCGGACAAAAGTCAGCAGTTTTTCGTAATGTTGATTTTGGAATAAAAGGTTGGACTGCAAGACTTTAAGCGGAATTGAAGATTCAACCGGGGTAGCGATCGCTCGATTGGGCCAGTACCAAGGCGCAATTTCTGCCAAATTTATCAGAATACAAATTAAACTAACAATAACCCAAGGCTTACGCCGTTTAAAAGTAAAATAAAATAGCCCAATTATTCCCCCTATCAAATATTGCAGCTTAAAATGAGAAGTCAAATCTAGGAGATAGGAAAACTCCCCAAAATATCCCAGGATAGAGAGCAAAATTATCCCTAAAACCCCTACTTTAAAACCATACTTCAATAAAAATTGAACTACCGTAAACCTTTGAGTTTCATTGTGTAAAACTACCCATTTCAGTTGGATTTTCAAAGGGTAGGAAAGGGGTAATTTTTCAATCTCTGCTAAGAGTGTATCCGCCGGTTCTAATTGCCTACGTTTTTGGTAAATTTTTATCAAGAGTGTATCAATGCAGCGATTAATTAACACATTTACGACTAAACCCACCCCCACTAAAAAACCCAGACCTCCCAATAATTGAAACGGCCCGCCTAAGTTCTCTAATCCCGACCAAATTGCTGAATTTCCCGTTTTTCCCGTAGCTTGAATACTGAGAAAAAGAAATATCCCAGGAATAGCAAGAGTCATTCCGGTAATTATGAATTTATCCATGTTTTTTTAGGTCTTAAAGCTACTATTAATCTGCTAAAACTCTTAAACGAATAATTAATAAAATTCGCTATTAAAGGGGGATAAAATCGAGAGATATTTACAAAAGAATACTTAAATTTAGCCATAAATTCCCATACTAATCAAGTGCTTCTGATAATTTATTGATGGCACAAAGTAATGGCCGTCGCCATTACTTTGTTCTCCCCAAAAGCCTAATCGTCTCGGGTACTTTTCTGTGCTACAAGCCTAAATCTGCTCCAATTCTATGAGCACAGGCAAACCCGGAAAAAGCGACGGCATTTAACCCTTGTCCCGGAAATGTACTATCTCCAACACAGTATAATCCCGGAATCGAAGTCCGGTTAAACGGCATTCCCAATAACCCTAACAACTTACGCCGAGGAATCGGTCCGTAAGTGCCATCGACGCGATTTAAAAAGCGGCGGTGCGATCGCGGGGTTCCGACTTCCATATAATCCAATCCGGCATCTAAACCGGGAAAAATCTCTTCTAAACGCTCAATGATTCGTCCCGCTGCTGCTTCTTTCTTCTCTTCATACTTATCGGATGACATTCCCTGCCAATCCTTAATCCAACTGGGAGTAAACGTATGAATGATATGATAGCCTTCCGGGGCTAAACTCGGATCCAACAGGGTTGGAATGGACACAAAAACAGTCCCCTCTGGTTCTTCCATCTTGTCCCAACTCTCTAATAGGATATGGTGACAAGCAGTATCCGCAGGCAACACCCCAGCTTCTACTCCCAAATGCAAGCTAATAAAACTTGGCGATTGGCGATAGCGACTCCGCCAGGTTTGCTCTTTCTGAGGCAGTTGGCGATCGCCTAATAATTTGTCAAAGGTATCCCAACGCGTCGCATTAGAAACGATGCGCGGTGCTTGATATTCTTCTCCGGTTGTCAATCGCACTCCGACAGCGCGTCCCTTTTTAGTGACAATTTGCTCCACCCGGGATTGATACCGAATGGTACTCCCTGCTTTGACTAATCCCTCGGCTAACTTTTTAGCAATTTGTCCGACGCCGCCTTTGGGATAGTTAATTCCCCCATAATGGCGATCGGAAAACACCATTCCAGCATTAATCATCGGGGTCATTTCTGCCGGAACTACGGACCAACAATAGCATTCGATATCAATAAATTTCAGCAAGTCCGGATCTTTAATATACTTGCGGGCAATATCTCCAGCATTGAGGGGAAGATATTTGACTAACCCCAAACAGGCGAGGGGATGCTGGAAAAATACCTCCATCAGATAGCGGGGTTCTTCCAGGGAAAGTAACGGCATTGCGTTAAGGCAGTTGAATACTTTCCAGCATTCATCATAAAATTTGCGGATGCCCTCCTGTTCATTCGGAAAGCGATTGCCTAGTTCTTGCAAAAATTTGTCATAATCCCGGTGAACTTCTAGATCCAGTCCCTCGGGAAGATGATAGTGGATCTGCACTGGATCTGGAATCGTTTCGAGGTTCATCTTTACCGCATCCAAGGCACGGGTGAGCAGATTGGTGGTGCCTTTTTCACCAAATCCAAAGATCATCGAGGCCCCTTGATCGAAGCAATAGCCGTTGCGCTCAAAGGACCCGGAACTGCCTCCGGGAATGGTGTAGCTTTCGAGGACGAGGACCTTGGCTCCTTTGGCAGCGAGTTGGGTTGCGGTAACGAGTCCGCCAATGCCGGAACCGATAACGATAACATCAAAATTCTCAGTTTGGGGTGCGGTAGGGGGGGAAGCAACTGCCATGAGTTGTATCGTGCGATCGCCTAAAGGGTTATAAATCAGATATCTTCCAACATAGCACCGCACCCACATCACTGCTCCCAGTCAGGTTTAAGGGACAGCCGGATGTGGGTTTCACAGACAATGCCGCAAGCTATGGGCTTATTTATTGTAGGGGAATTTCTAGACCAGGGGCGCAGTTGCCTGGTTATTGTTGCCTCCGGGTCATTAGCCCACAGAGGCCCCAGGCTTTTTTCCCCAAAAAAAATACGGGACTAGCCGCTTGTGCTGACTAATCCCGCCTGCCGATCCTTTTTAAGAGGAGAACACTTTAGTAACTCCACTATAAAGTTATTGAAAAAGTTTGTCAATACTTATTGAGAAATTTTTTCAAAAGAAATTTAATTTAATTTACGAATTAACAACAGGTAACTAAATCCGGGGAAAATAACGATCGCCCAAGGATTAACAAAGCAGACGCAGAAGGCAGTACAATCGGTCAGGTCTCCAACCTAGAACAAGACAAGCGATCGCCTGTGAAAGCCCATGACCATACAAATGCGAGTTTATGTGCCGCCGCATCCGTTGATCAAGCACTGGCTTGGGGTTGCTCGGGATGCGGGAACCCCATCTCCCCTGTTTCGTAGTGCCATCATCGAGTTAGGACGTTGGCTGACTTACGAAGCCTGTCGCGAGTGGTTGCCTGTTATAGAAACCACCATCGAAACCCCCCTAGCCCCTTGTGCCGCCACCTTTGTCAATCCAGAAGTGCCGGTGGTGGTGGTGCCGATCCTGCGTGCGGGTTTAGCCCTCATGGAAGGGGTACAGCCGGTGCTACCCTTAGCGGCGGTGTATCATTTGGGTATGGTCCGGGACGAAGAAACCCTGGAAGCGCGATGTTATTTAAACAAACTCCCGGATAAAATGGACCCCCAAACCCGGGTTCTCATCTGCGAACCGATGTTAGCAACGGGGGGAACGATTATGGCAACAATGGCTCTCCTAACTGAGCGCGGTGTGGATCCGGGGATGATTAGAATCCTGTCCGTGGTGGTGGCATCCCCAGCACTCCAGAAATTGAGTCAAGCCTATCCAAACTTGAATATTTACACCGCTTGCATTGATGAAAATCTGAATGAAAACGGCTATATTGTGCCTGGATTGGGAGATGCCGGCGATCGCGCGTTTGCCACTTAAAAACCCGCTCTTAGTCCTTATCCCGTAAGGTATTCAGTCGGATTTATCTGACTTCAGCTATTATTTAGGAGGGCTTGAACCCCCGCTGTTTGTCTTCAACCCGATAGGCAGCATCAGGATTAAAAAAACGTAGTCCTGCCCGGGGTTTAGACCGGATAAAGAAGCGGAAATTACCCGCCCCAATATGTTATGATCTCAAGCATTAAGAGGGGTTCCTAAGAGCATGGATTCCCAGGGTAGAAATTGCAATAAGCCACAAGTAAAAGAAGCAGCAACTCAAGACAGGGTAAAGCAATGAGTAATCGAGATAATTTTGCAGGCGGATTTTTACTGGGAACAATTTTAGGCGGCATTGTGGGTGGGGCGATCGGGGCGATCGTCGGTGCGAAACTAGCAGAAGACAACACTCCACTCGAAAACGGTAACCGCCCAGAAGCTAGACCCCGCAAATTGAAAAAACGGCAGTTTGCCGAACAAGCTGGAATGGAAACAGCACGCCGTTCTTTGGAAAACAAAATCGCTCAACTCAATGAAACCATTGATGATGTGCGGCAACAACTGAATCATGTAAACGGTGCTGCCGTTGATGAAAGCGAGAGCCTTTCACCCCTGATGGAAGAATCCTAAGGGGATCTAAACGTTGCCACGACTAGGCGATCGCCCTGTTCGTTTGAAATTCGGGAATCCGACTGCATAAACAGCGGCGATCGACTACACTAAAAACAAGGCTCTATAGACCTTGAAGCGAAATAGTCCCAGCGAATAAACCCATTATGAATCCCGCAATAGACTTAATTTTCAGCACCCTAGCTGCATTTTTTCAAATTTATTTCGTCCTGTTGATCATTCGGATTCTCTTAAGTTGGTTTCCCAATGTCAATTGGTATGATCCGCCGTTTTCCATTGTCAGTCAGCTTACGGACCCTTACCTAAATATTTTCCGGTCTTTTATTCCGCCCTTGGGGGGGATCGATTTTTCTCCAATTTTGGCAATTTTGCTGTTGCAATTTATCTCCGGGTTCTTCAGCAGCATCCCGAGTTCAGCAGTTGGGTTTTAGCCCCCGGCTTCCCACCCTTTCTAGTGAGAATCCCATTCCCGGGTTACTCCGGATCATAAAAGCGGCGAGATCAAACTCGCCGCTTTTTGTTGAGGCAGAGGGCGGAGTAGGAAGAGAGTAGGCTTAATCCAGACTGTTGTCATAGAGTAACGGTTTGACACGCCCGCTAAATCCCCGCGCCTTGAATTTTTCTAATGTTAGCGGCGTGGGGAGATTCGCTGGAACAGAGATTCTGAACTCAAAATCGCTATTTCCTGGGGGTACGGACTGAATATTGCCCAGACGGGTACGATTCGGCATGATATTGTTGCCATTAGCATCATAAATCACCCCAAATACATCGGCATCGTAAACGGGTTTACCAGAGGGATTTTTAGCGGTTCCGCTAATGATAAAGCAGTTGGCTGCACTCATATCGCCACTGGCTACGATGCCCTCTGAGAGTTCTTCTCCACAGTCTTTGTAGGCGATATTGGCAACTTGGATATCGGTTAGGGCTAAAGCCGGAGGACTAAACCACACAGAGGCGATCGCGATCGCCAACAGAAGGATTATCCTCGTCCATCGGGATAATCCCATAATTAGGCTGCGGGAGGTTGGGAACCCTTTCATGATCAGAATACCTCGGGATAGGGGACGGTGGGAATCAGATAAAAAAACAGCGGCGGGATACGCAAAACTATTGCTAAAAAACAGCTTACCGCGAATTCGGGTCGAGGGGAAAAGCCCGAGGCTGACTGCCAGAACCCTAGTATTTGGGGGTTAATTCGGATTTGTTAGACCCCCAAATACTGATGCAAGGCTTGACGCATGACATCAACGGGGACCGGGCGATCGACCCAAATTTTTAGGGCGGCAGCCCCCTGTTGGACTAACATTTCTAATCCATCGATCGCCTCTGCGCCCACTTCCTGCGCCTGGCGCAAAAATTCCGTCGGATTGGGGGTGTAAATCAAATCATAAGCAATTGCCCCCTTGGGCAGGGTGGCGAGAATATCTCCTGTAACCGGCGATCGATTTACATCAGGAGACATTCCCACCGGGGTTGAATTTACCAGCAATCCCGCCTGGGGTATTAATTGCGGCAATTCCTGCCATTCATGTACCGAGAGATTCACGGGCAACGGAGAATGCTGCCAACTGGCTTTAAATGCCTGTAATTTCTCCCAATTGCGCCCTACTACAGAGATTTTGGCACAGCCTAACTGAGCACAACCTGCCACCACGGCCCTTGCCGCACCCCCAGCCCCTAAAATCACGGCGCTGGTTTGATTCCAGAGGCGATCAGAAACCTGGAGGGGGGCGAGAAATCCCTCTACATCCGTATTGGTGCCTGCCCAACCCGTCGGAGTGCGCCATACCGTATTCACCGCCCCCACTGCCTCAGCAACCGGGGAAATTTCCGACAGCAGGGGAATAATGGCCTGTTTGTGAGGGATGGTAATGCTAAATCCACCCATTCCTATGGCGGCTAATCCCGCGATCGCCGTGGGTAAATCCTTCGGTGCGATCGGGCAAGGCAAATAGACAAAATCCTCCCCCATTTGGGCGATCGCCGCATTGTGCATGACTGGGGAAAGAGAATGCTTCACCGGGTAACCGATGACACCCAGTAATTGAGTGGTTCCTGTAATTGTTTGCATGGCCTAAAAAAGCGGATTGCTCATACCTTTTATAGAATACGGTTAGAGTAGGGTTCTAACCACTGTCTCGCCCCTAGATTCTATGTCACAATTTTGAATAAGAAACCCAAATCTGCACATTTGGGTCAGGGTTGTGAAGGGCAGGTTAGAAAGCAAAACACTAAACATCAGGGAATTCTACTGAAATATTAGGGGTGTTTATTATCTCAAGCATTGACTTGTACATTGACAACTCTCTCCTGTGATACCTGCTCCCATCTGTTTGCACCGATGGTTTGGGGTACATTCCCTATGATGCTCTCTTGGACTAAAACTTTATCATGAAAAGACTCACCTATATTAGTAAATTTTCCCGTCCGCTCTCTCGTGAAGAAATCCAAGAGATCGGTCGGGTATCTAGCCAGAACAATCATCGAGAAAATGTTACGGGTGTTTTGCTCTGTTTGGGAGGAATATTTTTTCAAATTCTAGAAGGTGAAAGAGAGAGAATTGACAGAATTTATGAACGAATTCTCACCGATGATCGCCATACGGACATTCTCTGTTTAAAGTCGGAGGTTGACGTAGAGGACCGGATGTTTCCGGATTGGTCCATGCAAACAATTAACCTCGATGAAAATACCGATATTTTAATTCGGCCTATTAAGGCTTTATTGCAGACCCTAACGGAATCGCATCGAATTTTAGAAAAATACACGCAACCTAGTATTTTTAGAATTATTAATCAAGGGATTAATCCTTTGACGATTCGGCCTAAAGCTGTAGAAAAAATTGTGTTCTTTAGCGATATTGTTTCTTTTTCTACCTTTGCGGAGAAACTGCCGGTAGAAGAAGTAGTTTCTTTAGTTAATAGTTATTTTTCTATTTGTACAGCCATTATTACCCAGCATGGGGGAGAGGTGACTAAATTTATCGGAGATTGCGTAATGGCCTATTTTGATGGCGATCGCGCTGATGAAGCAATCCAGGCCAGTTTAGATATTTTGGCAGAACTGGAAATTTTCCGCAATTCTTCCTTAGAAGGCAGTCCGTCGCGGGTTCTCTATAGTGGCATTGGGCTGGCAAAAGGGAGAGTGATTGAGGGAAATATTGGATCTGAATTGAAAAAAGATTATACCATATTAGGGGACGCGGTGAATATAGCCGCTCGTTTGGAGGCGTTAACTCGTCAGCTATCCCAAGCCTTAGTTTTTTCCGGCGATGTCAAAAATAGCGCGACGAAATCCTGGAATTTTATCTGGCTTTCTGATACGGAACTGAAAGGGAAATCGGAATCGATTGATATTTACTCAATTGATGATGAAATGACCCAAAAATCTAGCAGAGGATTGGAAATTGCCCGCAATATTGGGCATTATTTGGAACGAGTAGGTGATCGCCAACCTAGTCAGATTTTTGGAGTAAAAAGTTTACCTTTATAAACCGGAGGATGGGGTGCATCTTTCTCTACATCCAAGCGCCCGTAAGGTGGCTCAGCTGAGTCGAAGCTGAGCCACCTTGCGCAGTCAAAGCACTGCTTTATCTATGTAGCCCCCGCCTCCAGGGGCGGTAGGGGCTCAGGGAAATCCCGTTTCCTCTGTGGCAATCTCTTGGTGGCGATCGCCCCCCTGGAAAACCCAGTCTATAAAATTTTGGTAAATCTCCCCTAATTTTTTAAAAAAACTTTATAATAACTTTAAGTGAATCAGGGAACCCCATTTTAAGCGGGACTCAATGAATCCCTAAACCGAATTTTCCACAAGGTTTAGGGGACTCTCTACCTCCTCAAAATTCCCTAAATTTTTACCCTCTTTACAGATTGACAGGGATCAAATTTTGTGCAGGATTTACCCTTGAATCTAGGATAAACTCGGTCTTGTGCCTACGTTGTTAATCCTCCTAACAAAGCGTGGACTGACGCTTAAAAGCGGGTTTCTACCGATCAAACCTAGATAATAATTCGGAAAATCCAGGTCTTTAAACCCCAGTTTGGGTGGGTCGGGATCACTCCGGAAACAATTCAGCACAAAGATAGAGTGACTGAGGGTAAAGCATATATCAAACTAATAAGTGAGGGATGTCCAAGTGGGTTCAATGAAGCTCTAGGGAATTTCCCCCCCCCCTAAAATCTGAACCCAAAAACCGGGTGTCGGACTTGAATTGTGAGTTTTAACTGAAATATGGGTTGCCCAGCCCCATTTCAAAAAAAGTGTCTCTTGGGGTCAACAATGACCCTCAGTTCTACGGGCTCAATTGGACCCTAAAATCTCTAGATTGCAAAGTTATCTTTGATAATTTTTGGCAGGAATCATCCATTCAATTAACTTATTTTCACTTATTTTTCCGAGGTATTACCCCATGAAACGTTTGAGTCTAACCCTGGCATCTACTGCTTTCGCTACCCTCGGCATTTTGGGTACAACACCCTCCCCTGTCCGAGCTTTTTCTTTAACCCAATCGAATCCCCTTAAAATTATGCCATTAGGGGATTCTAATACCCGCGGTAAAGGTTCTGACGTTGCTGGCTATCGAGACGACCTCTGGATGCTGCTGAATGATAACGGATTCAATGTTGATTTTGTCGGTAGTGCTACTACTAATTCCCCCACAACTTGGGATCAACCCTATGCCTTCGATCGCAATCATGAAGGTCATGGGGGGTATGCTATTAGTGGGAACACCTACGCCGGTGGCGGTGATTTGATGTCCAATATTGATAACTGGCTAAATGCGGCCACTCCCGATGTCATCTTGTTAATGGCTGGAACCAACGACTTTATCTTTCAAAATACCACCGCCCAGGAAACAGTTAATGAACTGGGTACATTAATTGATAAAATATTTGCCTGGTCTTCTGATGTTTATGTATTGATTAGCTCGATCGCCCCCTTAGCGCCGAATCAAGGATTATCCCAGGAAGCGGCCTTATACAATGATCTAATTCCCGGTCTGTTAGGAGGCGATCGCTATCAACAGAATAAGCTCTCTTTTGTCGATAACCGGAATTTATTTACCCTAGGCGATCTCTATGATGGCATTCACTTTACACCTAAGGGTTACACAACCTTAGCAAACGCCTGGTTTGATGGGATTGTCACCGCCGCGAATTCCAGTAATCCTACTCCGGAAACTCCCGGAGAAGACCCCTCAGTTTCTATTCCCGAACCCACTTCTGTATTGGGCCTCTTAACATTCGGTTTAGTTGGCGCAGGGTCGTTACGCAAACGCCGCCAGAGCTCAACCCCTTCCTAGAGTATATCCCCCCAATTACAGACCGCTTGCAAGAGATTAAAAAGCCGGTTGGCATTATTAAAGGGGGGGGTGGGGGGATTAGGTCAGAAACGAGTTTTACCTAAAGTATAATTAAACCGGACAGCCTTCCATGTCCGGGTCTTCCTCAAAACTGATTAGAGATAAAGACTCCGGATTTTCCTGAAGCATTTTTCCGAGTAAATACCCCGAAATCGTCCAAGTTTGATACCGCCTTGATTCTTTGCCAATTAAGCGACCGTTTTTGCCATCATAATATTCCGGCCATTCATCTTCAATCAGGCGATCGCCTGCCACTTCTAATACTTTTTCCCCTAATTCGGGCCGTCCCATCTTATGAAAAGCCGCCACCAAAGGCCAAATTAAAACCGGCCAATTTCCGCCATTATGATAGGACCACGGGGGATTTTTCGGGTCTGACCCCGTAACAATTTCCCATTCCAAATTTTCCACCGGCGGAAAACAAATTTTCAGCGGCATTCGTCCCACCAAATCGGACCATCGTTCTTCAATCAAATTAATAATCTCCTGAGATTCTTCTGCCGATGATAAAGACCCCAGAATTGCCAGTAAATTTCCAAAACTGAAAAATCGAAAATCTATCCGACCCGGCCCCAAATTTCCCGCTAAATATCCGCCTCGGTCCGGTATCCATAAAGTGACCCAATGGGGAATAGACCCGGGATAAATATTAAACTTATTTACAGCATCTTTTCCAAATTGTTCACTTTTAAACCGATGAATTTGGTTTAATTTCTTGAAATCCAGCCAATAATATTCTCGAATATGGTATCTTAAAGAACCCAATCGGCTATTAATCGCTTTCAGGTAGGAATCATCGTCCTGATTGGGCAACAGCAACTCTCGGGCGGATCGCAAAGCAATATAAAATAGAGATTGAATTTCCAAAGGATGACCATAAACCCCCATCCTGCGGTCAATCATAAAGGAACCATCGGGAACTAACAGGGTTGGAAACATTTCAAACCGAGAGCGTAAACAGAGTTCCAAAATCAGTTTGATACCTTGTTGGAAATCAGCTTGATGAGCAAAAGAAATATCACCGGTTTTCTTAACATAAGCCCGTAATAAAAACAACCACCAAAAGCCCGAGTCCACCGGGGGGACTCTGCCGATCGCATGGTTGCCAAAGTCCCCCAATAATCGTTCTTCTCCGTCTTCATGTACAACTTTAAAACTGGCCGGCATCAAACCCGGGCCGGGTTCAAAGCAGTCCACCCGCTTATCATGTTTCTGCAACGCTAAAGTCTGAATCATAAAATGGCGAACAATGTCGGTTTTTCCTTCAATTAAAAATATCAAAGCCCCGGAAACAAAGTCTCGAATAAAGCACTGATCATAATTAAGTGCATCTAACGCGGGATCATGGGCTGCTACAGTGCCAACGGGTTTCCCCTGATAACAGAAAATAGAATTTTCTAGGAGGGCGTAGGCATCAGATGGAGTAATTTCTTTTCTTTTCATTGATTTAAAGGATTCAACAGCAAGCAAGTCGCCGAGACAGTTGGATTGTTAGCTTTGAAGACAGCCCATCCTCCAGTCGCCGGTGGATTTTTGATAGATTCAGTATTCAAAAATGGCAGCGGGGGAGGGTTGGCAAGTGCGGCACTAACTCTCTACTATCCCGGCTGTGGTCAATTTGCTTATTCTATCATGATTGTGTCGGTTCGTGTTACGCACACAGGGCTAAAGCTGGGGTTTAGAAGCGATCGCACTCCCTTGTTATTCCAACAAAATCCCCCCTTAGCTATTTCCTCCAAACTGCGACTCATCTCCCCAATTCAAGGTTGGGTGTTCTTGCCCTTGAAAATAAAATATTTGTAATCTGCAATTTCAGATTTAGTTTTTGCGGTCAAACTATCTACAACCGATCACAGGTGAAACGGTATGCTAAAACGAAATCGAAAGAATAACCCGTCATTAGAGAGAAGTTCATTTATCGTGTCGTCATGTCAATAGAACCCGTAGCAAGTGAAACGCTAATCCAACAAAGTTTAGAGCGCTTTCTCCTTGTCCTAACCGTTTCCCTGAGTGTCGCGACACTCCCGCAAATTTTTAGCTGGGTGCGACAAATTCCCTACACCCTGTTGTTAGTGATCGTCGGATTGGGTTTAGCCTTCGTAGATGTGCGCCTCGTCAACCTGTCCCCTGCACTCATCCTGTCGATATTTTTGCCCCCGTTGTTATTTGAAGCCGGCTGGAATCTGCGGTGGAAAGACTTAAAGCGAGATTTAGTCCCGGTGAGTTTGTATGCCATCCTCGGGGTACTAATTTCTGTAATCGGGATTGCGATCGCCTTAAAGGAGTTCGCCGCAATCCCCTTCGCCACCGCCTTGTTAATCGGCGCGAGTCTCTCGGCCACGGATCCGATTTCCGTAATTGCCCTATTTAGAGAGCTCGGCGTAGACAAACGCCTCTCTACCCTGATGGAAGGGGAAAGTTTATTTAATGACGGAGTAGCGGTCGTTGCCTTTAGTTTGCTGGTGGGACTGGCATTAGGGACCGAGCAATTTGAAGTCCGCAGCACGATCGCCCAATTTTTTACATTTGCCGGGATTGGCATCGGCATCGGTAGCCTAATTGGATTTGGGATTTCCTACCTCACCCAACGCTTTGATTTACCCCTCGTCGAACAATCTTTAACCCTAGTCTCTGCCTACGGGACTTATCTCATCGTCGAAGAACTCGGCGGATCGGGTGTAATTGGCGTGGTTACCGTCGGGGTAATCTTGGGTAACTTTGGCTCCCGAATTGGCATGAATCCACGCACCAGACTGATTGTGACTGAGTTTTGGGAGTTTTTAGCCTTTTTTGTGAATTCTATCGTTTTTTTGCTGATTGGCGACCAAATCCATTTTGCTTCCCTTGCCGATAATTTGGACACGATCGCCATTACTTTAGGTGCGATGTTAGTGACTCGGGCGATCGCCATTTATGCCCTCGGTGCATTGAGCAATGTACTGGTAAAATCGGACATCAGTCTGCAAGAGCAAACCGTCTTATGGTGGGGGGGATTGCGGGGTTCGGTATCCATTGCATTAGCCCTTTCTGTCCCGATAATTTTAGAAGCACGGGAAGAAATTATTGCCACGGTATTTGGGGTGGTTTTATTTACCTTATTGGTTCAGGGTTTAACCACCAAACCTCTGCTTAAAGTCCTGAATCTGTTGGGAGATCAAACGGTACGGCAGAACTATTTAGAGGCGATCGCGCGTCGTGCGGCACTCCAGCGAGTCCTGGACCACTTGAAACAGGGACAAGATGGACCTGATATTGATTGGGAGTTTTATCGCTATCAAACTGCTCTGGTAGAAGGAGAAGTCAATAAAATTCAAAATACCATCAACCAATTGCGAATTAAAGAGCCGGATATCCAGGATTTTGCCCGAGAACAATTCAAAGAAGAACTCCTGGCGATCGAAGCTGATACTTACGCTGAATTCGTGCGATCGGGCCGCTTAAATCGAGATTTAGCTCCCTTCCTACAAGATGTGCTTCAAGGAGGGGATTGATAACGCCTTTCGTATCCGGTTAAATCGCAATCATGAGACCCGGATGGAGGAGTGCATTAGCACCACGTCCAGGCTGGTTTACTGGCGATGCGCGTCTAAATGAATTAGGAAACTCATCCTCAAAGGAGTGGGAGCGTTTCGCTCTCTATCATAGTCTCGTTCAATGTTAGAATAGGGAGCGTCTTGCTCACTGTTAAAGTAGGGAGTAAGACACTCCCTCTCCTCAATTTTAGGGTGTAATTGATTTACACCCAATCCGGGTTCAAAAAATATGAGTTTAAAAGTAGCCAGGATTGAGGAATTTGTTGATGTGTCCGCACCAGACTAGGTGTGGTTTTCGTGAATAAAAACCGCCATATTTTACTAGCGATACACCGGCAAAGTAAAATGAAACGAACTACCTTTATTGTAAAAAGAATCAACCCAAATTTCCCCGCCATTGGCCCGGATAAACCGCTTACATAAGCCTAAGCCTATTCCATATCCATCTTTTGTTTCATCTCGTTTTAGACGGAAGCGGTCCTCAAAAATATGGTTTTGATTTTCTGAGGGGATACCAGGGCCATTATCAATGATGCTAACTTGAACCTTTTGCGTCGTGCGGTGCAAGATGCAAACTTCAATTTTTCCCGCTTGGGGGGTGTACTTAATCGCATTATCTAAAAGATTAACAATCACCTGCCGCACCCGTTCTCCATCAGCATAAACAGGGGGTAAATCATTGGGAATATCGCTTTTTAGGTGATGGGACTTCGCCGATAATCGGTCCTTAAAATTTTCTATAATGTTGAAAGTGAGGGTTTTAAGGTCTAACTTATGAGGACAAATTTGAAACTCTCTACCGCTACTGCTGTGAGCGGCAACCAACATATCTGATATCATGCGATCGATGAGGCGGGTTTGAGTGCGAGCATGATGAATTAAACGGGCCTTAAGAGCCGATGCAGCCTCTTCATTAAGGGTTTTTTCTCGTTTATAGGTGATTTCGAGGGTTTCCAAGGCTAAGCAAGTCGCAGTGAGAGGATTTCGTAATTCATGGGCTAACATTGCAATCAGACGGTCTTTAAAATGAAGTTGGTCCACCAGTTCTTCTTTTTCTTGCTTCAGGCGAAAAATTTCATCGGAAAGTTCCATCAATTCAGCGGAATGAGCTAAAGAAGAGGGGTTTTTTCTAAGGTAATGTCCGTTGCTTTGTTCTGACGCCTGGTTGGTGAGATAATCTTCAAGAGACTTTTGCCACCGATCCCACCACTTATCGAGTTCAGCTACTAAATTGCTGCCTGCTAGAACTTGTTGGGGTCCCGGATGGAGTTTAATCAAGGCCGGAGTCGCTACGAGTTTAAACTGTTCAGCCAAATAAGGCTGTTCACTGACATCAATGATCTGTAAATCAAAGGGGATATCACTCCGCCGTTGTTGAAAGTAACTGCGGATTTGGCGGATTTGTTCACTGGATTTCGGACGCCTATCGACAAATAGGACAAGCTGTAAAGGCGCTTCGTCGTTATGATGCATGGTTTTTTACGGAACTGCCCTCATGCAATCCCCTTACGGCAATGCGGCTAAAAAAGTAACACTCATTCTGAGTTTGAACAGACGTGACTCGATCGCCCTGATGGTCCTTTTGTTTTTCTTTATATTTATAAATTATCCTGTTTATGGTCGATTCTTGAAAGAGGCCTTGATGATTGGGATCTCGTCACGACTCGGACTTATTGCCGAGTCAAGAGTCAGGGCCTTTGGAGGGGTCGGAACCCCAGGGAACCTCAACTTTCTCCCGGTTGAGGCATCGGAACCTTAGTTGTCAAACCTTAACATTTTCTTAAGACTTAAGCGAGGAATGTTGGCAAACTTGCAGAAAAATACAGGGTTACGGTTGGTGATCAGTGTGGCGATCGCCTTCTTTGTCATCACAATGGTGTTCACCCTACACCGTTACTACACCTTTTACGCCTCTTTTGACCAGGGAATTTTTAACCAGGTCTTTTGGAATAGCAGCCAGGGGCGCTTGTTTCAAAGTTCCCTCTCATCGGGCCTTTCGACGAATGTGGTTCACAGCGGGGAAGTCCCGGATGTGTCCTATCACCGCCTGGGACAACATTTTACCCCCGCCTTATTGCTGTGGCTGCCCATTTACAGCCTGTTTCCGTCTCCAGTGACCTTAAGCGTCCTCCATGTCACCCTCGTCACCGCTGCCGGAGGGGTGCTCTACCTCCTCGCCCGGGTATATCTGCAACCAGCGACTGCCAGTTTGATCGCCGTCAGCTATTATGCTGCCAATGCGATCGCCGGTCCCACCCTCTCTAATTTCCATGACAACTTCCAGATGCCCTTATTTGTCTTCAGTCTGTTGTTGGCAATGGAAAAACGCTGGTGGTGGTTATTTTGGCCTCTAGCCCTCTGTATCCTCGCCGTCCGGGCCGATGGGGGCATTTCTCTTTTTGGCGTCGGCATTTACATGATTCTCAGCAAACGCTATCCGAAACAAGGATTAGCCATTTGTACCCTCAGCTTTACCTATATCGCCCTCTTGACCAACCTGGTCATGCCCCTGTTTTCTGACGATATTTCTCGCCGGTTTACCATTGAACGTTTCGGGCAGTATGTAGATAAAGAAGAAGCAACCACCTTAGATATTCTCTGGGCATTTATCAGCCAACCGGGATTGGTAATTTGGGAGATTATTACCCCCATTGGTGGAAAACTAAAATATCTCCTCGGACAGTGGCTGCCCTTGGCCTTTATTCCAGCCTTTTCCCCTGCCGCTTGGTCGATCGCCGGATTTCCCCTGTTAGCTATTTTCTTGCAGCAAGGTCAAACCGCCTTATCGATTAACATTCGCTATGCCATGACAGTCGTCCCGGGGCTCTGTTATGGGGCAGTTCTCTGGTGGTCCCACCGTCAAACCTTGCTGGAAGCCCCAGTTCGGGACGTAATTCGCCAGGGATTGTGGACTAAACCCAACATCGCAGCAAACAACGTCCACGAGGTGACAGGATTAAAGAAACAGATATCTCAGTGGGGCGATCGCCTTGCTGCCGTTCGCGAAACCCTGGGAAAAAAAGCGGACCGATGGTGGGAAAAACATCCGAAACTGTTCACCATTTCCATGCAGCGCTTTTGGGCGATTTGTATTGGATTGTCCCTGTTGTTTACTTTTACTTCCAACCCAAATCGGACCTTTTATTTTCTAATTCCCGACTCAATTAACCCCTGGGTTTATGTGTCCCTGCCGCAGCAGTGGCAACATAGTAGTCACATCCGGGCATTAATGAAACAGATTCCCCCCGATGCCAGCGTTTCCGCGACCACTTATTTAGTACCGTCCTTATCTGGACGACGGGAAATTCTGCGCTTTCCGTTTTTGCGGTTGCGGAATGATGCCTCCGAAGAGGTCAACGTAGAGTATGCGATCGCTGACTTGTGGCAACTCCAGCAATATCTCCCAGCCTTCAAACATGACCGCGCCTTATTTCGGGATTTAGTCCCGTTTATCGAACAACTCTATGGGACCAACCAATATGGCATCATTGGATTTGAACAGGGGGTGATTTTGATGCGCCGACAAACTCCCTCGGATCCCGCAGCCTTAGCGGCTTGGCAAGGGTATCGTCAAGAAATTGAACCCTTATTGCAACCCAATCCGTAAACAACAACCGGCGGGTTTTTAAACTCCGCTGGTTGTTGTAACCGGGGAAAAATGTTACTTCTATTCAACCTTAAATTTGTCTAAATCTGCACCGATGAAAATTCTGGTACTAACTTGGGAGTTTCCCCCCCGGATTGTTGGGGGTATTGCACGGCACGTTGCGGAGTTATATCCGGAGTTAGTAAAGTTGGGCCATTCGGTCCATCTAGTGACCGTGGAATTTGGCAATGCACCGATGTATGAACAATTAGAAGGGATTGAAGTACATCGGGTCCCCGTCGAAGCGGGAAACGACTTTTTCCACTGGGTTACCAACATGAACGAGAGTATGGGACGTCATGGGGGTAAATTAATTTTAGAAGAAGGACCCTTCGACTTGATTCATGCCCATGATTGGTTAGTCGGTGATGCGGCGATCGCCCTCAAACACCATTTTAAAATTCCCCTGATTGCCACCATCCACGCCACCGAACATGGCCGTAACAACGGACTTCGGAACGAGGTACAGCATTACATTGCGCAGAAAGAGGGAGACTTGGTGTACAACTCCTGGCGCACGATTGTTTGTAGTGACTATATGCGTCGAGAAGTCGAACGGGCATTAGGCTGTCCCTGGGATAAAATAGATGTAATTTTTAATGGCATCCGGGCCGAAAAGAAACCCCGCTGGCACGATTTTGATGCCTGGACCTTCCGCCGTCAATTTGCCGAAGATAACGAGAAAATCGTGTATTATGTCGGTCGAATGACTTATGAAAAAGGCGTTGAAGTGCTATTAAAAGCCGCCCCAAAAATCCTGCGGGAAATGGGAGGATTAGTGAAATTTGCCATTGTGGGTGGTGGCAATACGGACCTTCTCAAGCAATTAGCTTCTGCCTTGAATATCTGGGATAAGTGCTATTTTACCGGCTTTATGTTTGAGGATGACCTGCACCAATTCCAAACCGTCGCTGATTGTGCTGTTTTCCCAAGTTTGTACGAACCCTTTGGGATTGTTGCCTTGGAAAGTTTTGCGGCAAGGGTGCCAGTGGTGGTGTCTGATACGGGAGGATTGCCCGAGGTGGTCCAAGATACGAAAACCGGCGTAGTCACGCGCACTAATGATCCAGATTCCCTCGCTTGGGGAATACTGGATGTGTTGAAAAATCCCGCCTATGTTCAGTGGTTAATTGATAATGCCTATTCTGATTTAAAACGGCGATTTAGCTGGCCGAAATTGGCTCAACAAACCGAAGCAGTTTACAAGCAAGTCGTGAAGGAAAGAGAGCAAATTGTTTGGTAATGCTAGTGGGAATTATCCCGGTTGACAGGCTAGGGTAAAGCAGAGAATTAAGCTGTTATGTTAAGGGCTTAAAATAGACAGATTGATTCTATCTGTTTTAAGAGGGGACTGAATAACCCACTCACTCGGGTTCGGGAAATAAATACAACTTGAGAGAATCCATACTAGACTATTTCGAGACCAACCCGAGGGTCAAAGACGAGTCCCCAATTCTTGCCGCTAAGGGGTCAACTATGAGCGTGACACGCAATTTCATCTTGAATCCCAAACGTTTGTTTCAGTCCTGGAAGTTTCCCATTCGTCTGGTGCTGGTTGTGCCATTTGTCCTCCAAATTTCCGTGACGGTGGGATTGACGGGTTGGTTATCCTTGGAAAATGGACAACAAGCAGTTAATGATTTGGCGGCTCAGTTACGTGCTGAAATTGTAGCTCGAATTGAAACCCAGTTGCGGGATTATTTACAAGCGCCTCGGGTGATTAATCAAATTAATGCTAATGCGATCGAGTTAGGTCACCTGGATTCTCAAGATACTGGCAGTCTAACTCGGCAATTTTGGCGGCAACGAAATTTAGTCGATCGCATTAAGGTTTCGGCAATTTATTTAGGAGGTGCCGATGGGGAATTTATCGGATTAGGCTTTCAAAATAATAACCGCTGGGAAATTGGTCGTGCGGGTCGTTCTACCGGGGGAAATTTTCACAGTTACGCTGTTGATAATTTTGGAAATCCGGGGGAATTATTAGAGTCTGGTAATCCTTATAACCCGCGAATTCGGCCTTGGTATGAAAAAGCGGTGCAGGCTAATCAACCTATTTGGAGCGATATTTATGTAGATTTCAAAGACCCCAGACTAAAAATTACCCTAGCACAACCCTTGTATGACAAAGGGGGAAATTTGCGTGGGGTTTTAGGAGTAGATTTTGTTTTATCCCATATTCGAGAATTTTTAGAAAGTATTAAAATTGGCAAATCTGGACAGACCTTTATTATGGAAAGGTCGGGATTATTGGTGGCAACTTCAGTCCCACAACTTCCCTATCAGATTGAAGGCGATCAGGTGAATCGGATTGCAGCGGTGGATGTAGATGATTTTTTAATTCGGGAAAGTGCGAAATATCTAAAAACTTATTTTAAAGATTTGGGTCAGATTAAAGGTCCAAAGCAACTGGCATTTAAGATTAAAGGCAAGCTCCAATTTGTGCAAGTTGTGCCATTTTCGGAAGGGGAAAATTTGGATTGGTTGATTGTAGTGGTCGTACCCGAATCAGATTTTATGGAACGGATTCAGGGGAATACACGCACCACGATTCAGTTATCTTTAGTGGCATTAATTTTAGCGATTGGAGTGGGATTAATCACAGCGCGATGGATTACCCATCCCTTGTGGCAACTGAGTCAAGCAAGTATGGCGATCGCCAATGGAGATTTTGAACGCCGCGTCTGGGTCGATCGGTCCGATGAGTTGGGGACCTTAGCCAAAGCGTTCAATCAGATGAGTGCTCAACTCAAATCCTCTCACGAACAACTGGCAGAATATTCACGATCGCTGGAAAAAAAAGTCAGCGATCGCACCCAAGAACTCCAAGCCGAACAAGAAAAATCGGAACAGTTATTACTCAATATTTTCCCCGCAGCAATTGCTAAACGCTTAAAAAACAATCAAACCGCGATCGCCGACTATTTCCCCGAAGTCACCATTCTATTTGCCGACATTGTAGGATTTACCACCCTCTCCAGTCGCGTCTCTCCCATTCAGCTAGTCTCATGGCTGAATCATATTTTTTCCACCTTCGATCGCCTTGCCGAAAAACATGGATTAGAAAAAATCAAAACCATCGGCGATGCTTACATGGTAGTCGGGGGACTCCCAGAACAACGTCCTGACTCCGCCGAGGCGATCGCAGAAATGGCCCTAGAAATGCAGCAAGCCGTCCAAGAATTCTGCATCATCACCGGCCAAGAATTTCAAATCAGAATCGGCATCAATATCGGACCCGTAGTCGCCGGAGTCATTGGCCTCAAAAAATTCATCTACGACCTTTGGGGAGACACCGTAAACGTAGCATCCCGCATGGAATCCTCCGGCCTCCCCGGCAAAATTCAAGTCACCACCGAAACCTACCATCGCCTCAGCCACAAATTTAACTTCCAAAAACGAGGACCCATTACCATCAAAGGAAAAGGTCCAATGATCACCTACTGGCTAATCCATCAAATCCCCAAATCCCTCAGTGAAAATCAGTGAAATCAGTGGTTCATCCCTCTTACCTCAACAATCCTCCCCGAACTTTCCGTAACGATTCAATCGTGACGATCGCCTGTTGTGCCACTCTATCAATCTCCTCAATCGTATTAAATCGCCCGATACCAAATCGCACGGAAGCAAATGCCAACTCCGGCGATCGCCCGATCGCCTCCAACACATGAGAAGGAGCAATTTTAGCCGCAGTACAAGCAGAACCTGAAGATACCGCCATTACTGATTGCAATCCCAATAGTAATGCTTGACCATCGACTCCCCCTACACTTATATTTAGATTACCGGGCAATCGTTGGGTGGGATGACCATTGAGAAATACCGATTCCAAGGATTGTAACTTCTCCCATAACCGCTGTCGTAATCTGGTCAGGCGATCGCCTTCTGAGTCCATTTCTGCCAATCCCAACTCTACCGCTTTGGCAAATCCCACAATCTGAGGGACATAAAGCGTCCCCGATCGCAATCCTCTTTCATGTCCTCCTCCATGAAGCTGGGGTGCAACTTTAACTCGGGGATTGCGACGACGAATGTAGAGAGCACCAATGCCTTTAGGTCCATAAATTTTATGAGCAGTTAATGACATTAAATCCACATTCATTTCCTGTACATTTAGGGGGATTTTGCCAATTGCTTGTGCTGCATCCGTATGAAACAAAATCCCGTGTTCTTTACACCAAGATCCAATTTCCTGTAAGGGTTGTAAAACGCCTATTTCATTATTAGCTGCCATTACCGACAGTAACACCGTATCGGGACGTAAGGCACTTTCTAAGTCCGTTAAATCTAACAATCCCTCAGAATTAACCGGAAGATAGGTTATTTCAAATCCCAAAGTTTCTAAATAGGCACAGGGGTCTAGAACGGCATTGTGTTCCGTTTGAACCGTAATGATATGCCGTCCTTTCTGAAAATAACTCTCAGCAACTCCTTTAATGGCTAAATTATTGGCTTCGGTTGCACCACTGGTAAAAATCAATTCTTCCGGGGTGCTATGAATAGCATTAGCAAGGGTCTCTCGTGCTTGTTGAATCGCGGCTTCGGCTTCCCATCCATATTGATGATTGATACTAGCAGGATTGCCGAAATATTCGGTAAAGTAAGGCAACATCGCCTGGATTACCCGTTGATCTACCGGGGTAGTGGCATGACAGTCAAGATAAATCGGGCGATCGGACATAAGCAATCTTGGGGGTAGGCTATTGTTTTAGCTTAACTTAAAAAAGTAAAGAAGCCAGATCGTACCCCGCCTTAATCCCATTTTAAAATTAATTTATACGCCATCTATTCCTATAAATGAGATAAAATTTATTTTAATCCGGTTGCTGAAATGCAAAGTTTTCAGTTTGGGTAAGAGGCTGATCATCATTTACTGAAGATTGGATACCCGTGGGTAATTCAATCTTAAATTCGGTTCCTTTTCCCGGATTAGAAATACATTCAATTGTCCCTTGATGTTGCTGTACAATAATTTGATAGGCGATGGATAATCCCAAGCCGGTTCCCGAACCTACGGCTTTTGTGGTAAAAAATGGGTCAAAAATTTGCGATTTGACCGCTTCAGGAATTCCAGGGCCATTATCGGCAATTCTGATAGAAACTGAGTTTTCGCTTAAACTTTCAGTTTGAATGGTTAAACAACCTGGAGTAGAGGCGGAGTGGAAAATGGAGCTTTCTAGGGCATCGATCGCATTATTGAGGATTTGTAAAAATGCCTGATTGAGTTGAGCCGCGTAAGACTCAATTGAGGGTAATTTTCCATATTTTTTAATCACCTGAATCGTTTGATGAGTTTCATTAGATTGTAAGCGATGACCTAAGATTAATAACGTACTGTCCAGGGCTTCATTAACCTGAATACACTGCAATCCGGAGCGTTCAAAATGAGTAAATTCTTGGAGAGATAAGACAATTTTACGGATGCGATCGCTCCCATGCTGCATCGAACCAATGACTTTCGGTAAATCTTGAAGCAGGAAATTCAAATCAATAATTTCAAGTTTAGTTTGAATGACATTGCTAGGTTGCTTCAATTCTCGTTGATACAAATGAACTAGGTCGATCAAGTCTTGGGTATAGGTTTGTAAATGGCTGAGATTGCTATAAATAAAAGTGACAGGATTGTTGATTTCATGAGCAACTCCAGCGACAAGCTGGCCGATGCTTGACATTTTTTCACTTTGGATTAATTGGGACTGTGCACGTTGTAGATCTCTCAGGGTTGTACTCAGGCGTAAACCGGCACGAACCCGCGCCATCAGTTCATCGGTATCGATGGGTTTAGAAACAAAATCATCAGCCCCCGAGTCCAAGCCTATTACGCGATCAGTTACCAGTTCTCGGGCAGTTAAGAGAATAAAAAAGGTACTGGATAAAGAGGGGTTAGCTTTGACATATTTGCAAACGGCTAATCCATCAACTTGAGGCATCATCCAATCACAAATAATTAAATCCGGGCGGAGTCTTTCGGCCTGCTCGATACCCTCTTCACCATCGGAAGCGATCGCCACATCGTGACCTTCACTTTCAAGCAAGTCTTGGAGCACGATCTGAACGGTAATATCATCATCAATGGCTAAAATTTTACCCATAATTTGATTATTATTAATATTTTTTGCGCCTAATTTTTTCCCTTCACCCAGGAAATGTAAAAATAGTAGAGCCTGATTTTTATTCTAATTTAAACGGGCAATCCCTAGGGCTTCGGTAGGTACGGCTTTGGAAATCCGAGTTAGGTTCCAAAATATCTACAATCAGCACCCCGGGGAATACCAAAAACCCGATTTTTTGTCCCCTTTATTTAATCCGTACCTTACCGCCTGAGTCAAATCCTGGAGATGTGACAAATGGCGGCAAACCCCCCTGAAGCAGACCCGGGGGGCTGATTCAGATGATTCAAGATAACTCGGGTAAATGAGTGTCGATAAAGTCACAAACGCTCTGTAATTGCGCTTGTAAGCACGATAAAGCTGCGTCGGCTTCGGATAAGCGATTTTCCCGAGCCAAAGTGCCTAAGTGTTCAGCTTGGGCTGACATTGCTTGCGCTCCCACATTAGCACTCGCTCCTTTCAGGCGATGGGATACCCGGTCAACCTTAACACAATCATTAGCTTGAATGGCGGAGGCGATCGCCTCCGTATCGATAGTCGCAGTTTTGGCAAACGCTTCTAACAGTCGGCGCTGGAGTGCGGATTTACCGCGCGAGATTTGCGCCAAACGGTCTAGGTTGATGGGTTCTGCGGAGTCGGGTGCGATCGCCGGGGTCGGACTGGGAGGGTTCTCGGGAGTCGGAAACTCCGGTTGTCGGTGTTTGCTCAACGAGCTTGAAGGATTAGAGAAGGCAATCCACTGTTCTAAAAGCCGACTCAAATGGTGTAAATCAACGGGTTTGCTGATGTAGTCATCCATACCTGCTGCTAGACACTTCTCCCGTTCCGCAGGCATAGCATGAGCGGTGAGAGCAATGACAATGGTTTTGTGAGGTGTGGAGTCGTCTTGGGGGGGATAATCGCGACTAGGAGACGGACCAAGGGACCCAGCGGCTTCCCGTTTACGGATTTCTTGGGTAGTTTCATACCCATCTAATCCGGGCATCTGACAGTCCATCAACACCAAATCGTACTGCTTTTGATCTAAGCGGGCGATCGCTTCGAGTCCATTGCTAACACATTCGCATTGATAGCCTAATGTCTCTAATTGTTGTACGATGACCTGTTGATTGATGGGGTGGTCTTCTGCCACTAAAATATTTAGCCGAGAACGAACCTCCGGTTGAACAGGGGTAATGGTCTGTTGAGAGACAAAGCGATCGCCTCCAGTCCTCTGTTTACCAACGGCTTGCTCGCTCATCACAGACATCAGGGAATGAAACAGCCGGGATGATCGCACGGGTTTGACGAAATATTCTTGGACACAACTCAAACCCCGCTGTTGTGCAGATTGCACCAGTTGTTCGGCGCGATCGCGATATTGGAGTTTCGTCATCAAAAACAACTGGGTTTGTGCGGATACAGTGGATAGCTTTTTAATCAATTCCTCTAGGATCGCCGCTTCCGACTCTTGATAATCTTGATCATCCTCCCAGGTATCCCCCTCAATGCCTAGGAGCAAAAGTAGGTCAACGATCGCCACCTGATAGGGTTTTCCGGCGGCTGTCGAAACTTGTAGGCTCTCCCAAAAACTGCTAGAGTTTTCCACATCATCAATGTCCACTCCCCAATCAGCCGCCATAAATCGTAACGATTGACGAGTTGTAGCACTCCCCTCCGCAACTAATACTTTAATTTTTGTTAATGCCTGGGGCCTTGCACAACGAGGAATGGAACCCGATACCCGCGTCCCCTGTTTGAGAAACTTGAGTTCAAACCAAAAAGTTGAGCCGCTAACGGGGTTACTTTTCACCCCGATTTCTCCCCCCATCAAGTCTACCAACTGTTTGCAAATTGCCAGTCCTAAACCAGTCCCCCCATATTCTCGCGTGGTCGAAGTATCGACTTGAGAAAAGGATTGAAAGAGTTTATCCTGGCGATCGCGCGCAATTCCGACCCCCGTATCTTTGACCGTAAATCGCAGCCAAACCTCTTTCCCCATCTCCTTTGGGGACAAGGGTTTGACCGACTGATTCACCTGAACCACTACTTCCCCATTTTGGGTAAATTTAATCCCATTATTGACCAAATTTAACAAAATCTGACGCAAACGGGCTGAATCTCCCACCAAGTGTTGCGGCACATTGGGGTCAATCCAAGCTGCTAATTCTAAACCTTTGGCATGAGCTGGAGTCGCCAACAAATCCATCACTTCTTCAATACAGCTTGACAGTTGAAAATCTAAAGATTCGAGATTCATTTCACCGGCTTCCAGCTTAGAAAAATCCAAAATATCATTAATCACCCGCAATAAATGTTCTCCACTGATCCGGATGGTTTCAGCGCAATCCCTTTGCTGAGAAGAAAGCTGGGTTTGTAACAATAACCCTGTCATTCCTAGCACCCCATTCATAGGAGTACGAATTTCATGGCTCATGTTGGCGAGAAATTGGGATTTGATTCGGGCTGCTTCTAGGGCAGCTTCGCGAGCTTCCACCAGTTCATTAATATTATCGGTGACAATGGCAATTCCTCCAACTTCCCCAGTGGGACTGTACCAGGGCTGCATTGCCCAGCGCTGATACAGTTTAGACCCATCGGCGCATTCCCAGCAATCTTCGCTAGAGGAGATTGCTTCTCCTGCAAGAACCCGGGCAAACGGTTGGCCCCAGAGTTTGAACAGATCCGGCATTACTTCAAAAAAGTGACATCCGATCCAAGAAGGATTCTTGCTAGAACGAGCGCCGTCGTAATCGCCCAACCACTTCTGAGAATGGGCAATATACCGCAAATTGCGATCAAGCATTGCCATCTCAACGGGTGCTCGATTGATGATTTCTCGCAGTTGGAGGCGTTCATTTTCTAGACCTTCTTGGTAGCGTTTGCAGTGAGTGATATCTTTGTGAGTGCCTAATACTCGCCGAATTTTTCCTTGGCGATCGCGCTCTATCACCTTTCCCCGGTCCTGAATCCACAGCCATTCGCCGGTTTTCAGGCGAATCCGGTATTCAATTTTAAAATTCGGAGTCTTTCCGTTGAGATGCACGTTCCAGGCGGCGATCGCACCGGGTAAATCCTCTGGATGAATTAACTTACGCCAGGATTGCACCGAATGTAGGGGTTCATCGGGCATCCAGTCGGCGATTGCTATCCATTTTTTCCCGATTACCAAGTCCCCCGTCTCCAGATTCCAGTCCCATAAGTCCAGATTGCTGCCTTCGAGGGCTAATTGCAATCGTCGGTGACTTTCCTGAAGGCGCAGACACTTGCGGTTTTCACGATCGCATTGCCACTGGATTTGTCCGTCACCATCAGCGACGTTTATATCTACAATGTTGCTATAGATACTAAAAACCCCGACGACCGCTCCAGTTTCATCGGTAATGGCATGAGCCTGCAAAAATGCTGTCGTGTCCGTTTGGTCTTTTTTTTGTAACCAAACTTCCCCCCGCCAACTATACCCTTGCCGGAGGCGGCGAAAAAATTCCCGATCCAGTTCGGGAGTACCATACAGTTGACAAATCCCCCCTACCCCATTGATTTCATCCGGGCTATATCCAAAGTGTTCTTGAAAGGCGTTATTTTGATAGGTGAGAATTCCATTGAGATCCGTGATCACAATGGCATCCGGGGAGGCATTTATACCCCGTTCTAGGAGGGATACAGATGCCCTCGGCCACGGATGAAAGTTTAGCGAGGGTAGCGAAGGTATCCTGGGTTGCGTCGCCAGACTGTAGCGCAACTGCTTTGAATATTTAAGATGCTTAAGAAATAATTGGGTTAAGGCTTGACGGTAGGGGGATTTGAGAGGTTGTTTGCGGATGTTTGACTGCCCTTGCCTGAGTTCGAGGGTTAATACAATCGAAGGCTGTAATTCCGTCGGTTCACTCCCGGAGGAATCCGGCGAGTTGGCCGGGGAAATCAGACTCGGCGGTGCCGTGACCTCAACCTGATCCGGTGCGATCGCGCTTTGTCCTTTCCAGATTAACATCACGACTTGATGATGGCGATCAAAGACGGGTTTGATAGAAAAATTAACAAACTTGCAACCGCCGGTGCACCCTTCGAGACGCAAGCGACTGCGGACCAATTCTCCTCCAGCAGCTTTGGCGATCGCCTCCTTTAATTGCTCCTGTGTAGCACTGAACACAGAACCCGCGTTGCTCCCGCCTGTATGCTCACAGGGAGTTGGGTTGGATTCATTCGTAGTCCACCAGCGAGTATTCCAAAAGGGCAAACCCACTTCCTCTTCCGTCTCAGAAGGAGAACTAAGCCTCTGCTGTTGAGTATGAATCTCCAAAAGGGTTCCCTCCGGTGCTAGCACCGCAGTCGCTTCCCAAGTTTCCGGGAGTAGGGATAAGGCACTAGGATAGAGGCGGTTAGCCTGAGATTGCCTTTGATAAGCTGCGATCGCCCGTCCTGCGATTTCCAAAGGAGCGATTTCCCCCAGACTTAAGCTATTTTCCGAGTGGTACTCAAACCCGAGCCATCCCAAACAGCACTCATCGGCGATCGCCGGGATGAGTAGAATCGAGGCAATCCCGCGATTGACGAAAAAATCTCCCTCTGATTTCAGCAGTTCTTTCACAGAAATAGAAATGGGTTCTCCTGGGGATCTAGAGGCGATCGCCCCTAAGTCCGGTAGCGTCGGTACCGTACTTTCAAGGGGGAACTCCTCGCCATACCACTGCGATCGTAACCGACTTTTTCCCCCAGACTCTGCGGGTTCAGTTTCCCAGAAATAGCCACCGATCGCACCCGATACCTGAGCCAGTCGTTGTAGAATTTCTCCATAGAGTTGAGTTTCAGCCTCAGCATCTGGAGTTAATGCCCGGAGTAACAAATACTGGATTTCAACCACCGCCGTTAAGTAGTTATGAAAGCAGCCCGCATCATCAGTTTCAAACTGCGGGTCCCGATGATTACATCCCTGACAAACAGAACTGACAGAGGCCATTTCCCCAGTAATTCGAGGGGAAGTTTGGTCTGTGGACACCGATTTGCTGTGAGTCTTGGGGCGACTCGGACCAATCAAACGGCCTTCCCACTGCCACGATTGCTGCCTCTCAACGGCGACCTTGATCGATTGCATTAATCGCTTCCAGTCCCGGGAATGCACGCGAGCATTCACTTGCACCCTAACAGATTTAGAGCTTCCGGGATCAAAATTTCCCAGAGTTGTGCCAGGGATACCCCAATCTCCACCCTCTACCCTCGGATGACTGCTGAGATCGTCTTGACTCCAAGCCAGATCAAGCACTTCCAGCACAATCGCTTGATTGCTACTCTGATCTGCCCTAACTTGACCAGACCCTATGGATTCCGGCGGAGTCAATTTGTCAGATCGTGAGGATGAAGGGGGATTCGGTTCTACGGGAATGACCATTCAATTTACCTTTTTTAAAATTCGACTTTAAATTTGGGGGTCGATAATTATAGGATTCAACCGTTTGAGATAGAAATTACTATTCTCTTGGCGATTTTAATCGGTTTTTTATTTTTTGTCTGAGAAAAATGTTGAGGCTTTTCCCCGCTGGGGTCTGGGCGAATGCTGGCTGCTTCTTCAGTCATCTGACGCCATCCTAGTCTCAATGTCACTCTTGCTCTAGTTTAATTCGAGACCCAGCACAGCGAAGGCAGTTAGGAGCGATCGCGTGAGCGTTCTTCCTATCAATCGGGTTAGGGTAGGGGCTTTTCTCAAGGGTGGTGCTCAGCTATTCAAAGGGTTGCTCTTATAAAATCGCAGTCTATTCTAATGCTCGATTGGATTTAGACAGGCTATATATTTGGCAATAGGTTCGCCGGGAAGTGGGAACGATGTATTTATTACCCCCATCCGACGGGTCATTGAGGGTTTTCCCTATATTCTCCGGCTGCCCGATCGCCATCCTGTATAAAGAGCAGCCCGGATCAGCCGTGGCGATTTCTGTCGCTTTTACAGGTTGCGCCCGTCCCCTGGGTGTGAGATGCCCCTGCCCTTTCCACTTCTGAAACAGTAGAGTGTACAGCTAAGACGAGTCTTTGTGATCGTCTGCGATCGCTGCTTCACCCCCGCCTAGGTTCCGATCTCAAACCCCGTTTTTAGGCGGCTCAACTATCATAAATATTGCGAAATATTACAGGAATCAGTCCTTATCCCACCCCGATTGTTTTTAAAGTCTCGGCAGGGGTTGCCAAAGTATTAAGAACCGACTAGGGGATGAAATCGCACGCCCTTCCTGCTTCGTTTACCCAGTTCCCTCCGTGTTCGGGGTACCGATTGATTCATCGGACAATTCGTGACATCAAATCCTCGGGAATTGTACCCCGATGTTGTCCAGCTTTTTCTAGGACGTAAAGGGTAGATATTCCTAGGGGAGTCGCCTCCGTTCCAGAAAATTTGGGGGGACCTACAGTACAAATACTAGAAAGGTTTGAACGGATTTGAACGGAGAAAGTTCGGGGTATTGATCGCCGTCTTATCCTTGTCCCGTGGTAGATTGAAGGCCGGGGCTATTGTGGTGTGATCGTACCAAAAAACTCCGGAAGTGGGGTTACTCTCAGGCGGGTTCAACGGCTATTCGATCGCTTTAACCCCGAATCAATAATCGAGACAATCTACCTCGGATTTTGGGGAGAAGGGGAAACGTTTTAGGCGGGCGATCGCCCCAAAGTTTTACGGAGTAAATGGACTCCATTTAAACCCAAATTGGTATAAATCAGGGTCAAGGACGGCCTGCACCGGGGGATTTCACGTCAGTTTATTGAACAGAACTTAAAGTTTTTGGCAAGAGGTACAGCCCTAGTTCCTCGGGCGATCAGGTCAGGGAATCGGTGGAGGATGGAGCGACTCTAGAGAATAAAGAACCCTTTGATTCTTTCCCTTTTACCTCCCACTCCTACAGGGGATTGATTTTAACAAAAGTCCCCATCGTTCCAGTTAACTCGTAGAAGTAAACTTAACGGATCAACCCGGTGATCGCCTCACGAGTGCGATCGACCTATCAAAAAAACAAAAGTTTTTGACGAAATCAACAGATTCCCTTTACAATAACAAACAAGATTGCTACTGTAGAGCGGTCTCAATGCTACTGTAGTGACAACCGGCTTAAACGCGAACCTCTCAAGAGAGTAGCGCAGGTAGACGGTCTTGCAAAGGACAAGTTTGAAGCAGGGTTCAAAGACGCTTTGTAATCCGATTTTTCGCCCAAACGTCTCCAACGCTAGGGCGATGATGCAATTCATAGAATTGAACGGGTAAGTAGGAAACTGCTTTCTAGTCGGGTTATGTCGTGTTATAAAGGTTAAAAGAATGGCGATCGCTCTTGAGCGCGATCGGCCTTCTAAACCGGCGATCTGCTGCAACCTCTTTGCCACCTTTGATCAAACTCGTAAACGCGATCTGACTCCTCTAGTAATATTCATTGCTAAAGGTAGATGCGCTTCGATGTATTTTCGATCTATAAATCCCAGATCAACCCTGTATGACGTCCCCAAGACGCTATAGGATGGGATAACCCTGTATGACGTTATAGAAAATGCCAACAAAACCCGTTACCTTAAGACTACCTGAAGAACTCTTAGCGGCGATCGATGAGATTGTTGCTTCCGCCAGTACCAACCCAACCGAAAATACCAACCGAACCGAGGTCGTAGTTAAAGCTCTCCAACAAGTCTTTTTCGGAGAGGCAACTCAACCCACCCCTACGACAACTCCTGCAAGTCCTGCAAGTCCTGCAAGTCCTGCAAGTCCTGCAACCACTCCCGATACTGCCCTCCTAAACAGACTCGAAGACTTAGAGGTGAAAATCTCTAGTGTCATGGATCGCTTAGATTCCGATGTTCTATCCCGCCTAACCAAACGAGTCAGCGTCTTAGAAGAAGGGTTAAGTTCCTCCGAACCTGCTACTGCTGACGAAGCTCCTTCCGCCCCCAAAACCGGGACCCAACGCCAAAAAAGAGCGACTACGGTGAAGGAACCCAAGACAACCCGGGTATCCAAAGTAGCTGATGAGCCCAATGCATCTAAAGCAGCCGATGAACCCAAGGCATCCAAAGAACCGGATGAACCCAAAGCATCTAAGGAGTCTAAAACTAAAACGGCAACCCGAGCCCCAAATGGACGGCGACGTCAGGCTAAAGCCGAAAAAAAGCTCCCAGCCGCAAAAGAAGCTCCTAAATCAAAAACAATTGCTTCTCCCCCGGCAGAGGAACCAACCCCAACCAAACAACGCAGAACTCGTGCTAAATCAACCCCCGAGGTTGCTTCCGCTGCCCCAAAGAACAAGCGGGGGACGATAGAATGGCTCACCGTCAAAGAGGCATTTGAGCAACTTGGCGGCGATGCAAATGACCCAGAATCGACTATTTCCAGCAATGATGACTCGCGATCTGTAAAATTAAACCGCTTCCGAGTGCTAAGTGCATCGGATTATCAAACCTTCGGTTTAGAATTTCGGCCCGATCGCCGTCGTCGCCGCTTACCCTGTTTGCGGAAACTATAACTTAACACCACCAGCGATCGCCCAAAACAGCAGTATTTTCGCCTTAATCTAACGGAGTGCGAGGCGAATTCAAATCAAGTCCTGCTGTTTTGGGTAAGGTCTTTCCCCATAATGCTATTCGAGGGCGCACTCAGTGTGCCTTCTTCTTAAAGATATAGGCACTACCGCCATCTTGTACCAAACCCCTGTTTTAAAAGCCTGATTTAGGGGTGGTTCTTTGTTTTTTTATCATTTAAAGCCGGAATTAGTTTTATATAATAACTGAAAAAAAGCCAACAAAAAAAGCGCCCCCAATTGGGAGCGCTTTTTTTATTCAACAATCAATCAAATTAACCGTTGATAGAAGGAGCAGTCAAAGCAACGGGAGTAGCTTCGCCAGCAGCCAAGTCGAGGGGGAAGTTGTGAGCATTGCGCTCGTGCATGACTTCCATACCCAAGTTAGCGCGGTTGATCACATCAGCCCAGGTATTGACAACACGACCCGTGGAGTCAATGATGGACTGGTTGAAGTTAAAACCGTTCAAGTTAAAGGCCATCGTGGAAACACCCAAAGCGGTGAACCAGATACCCACAACCGGCCAAGCAGCTAAGAAGAAGTGCAAAGAGCGGCTGTTGTTAAAAGAAGCATATTGGAAAATCAAGCGACCGAAGTAACCGTGAGCGGCAACAATGTTGTAGGTTTCTTCTTCTTGACCGAACTTATAACCGTAGTTCTGAGATTCGGTTTCGCTGGTTTCACGAACTAAGCTGGAGGTCACCAAACTTCCGTGCATGGCACTGAACAAGGAACCACCGAACACACCGGCCACACCCAACATATGGAAGGGATGCATCAGGATGTTGTGCTCAGCTTGGAACACTAACATGAAGTTAAAGGTTCCAGAGATACCCAAAGGCATACCATCAGAGAAAGAGCCTTGGCCGATCGGGTAGATCAAGAAGACTGCGGAAGCGGCTGCAACAGGTGCAGAGTAAGCAACGCAGATCCAAGGACGCATCCCTAAGCGGTAGGAGAGTTCCCACTCACGACCCATGTAGCAGAAGATGCCGATGAGGAAGTGGAAAATCACGAGCTGGTAAGGGCCACCATTGTAGAGCCACTCATCCAAGCTAGCTGCTTCCCAGATAGGGTAGAAGTGCAAGCCAATTGCGTTAGAGGAAGGAACAACCGCACCAGAGATGATGTTGTTTCCGTAAAGCAAAGAACCGGCAACAGGTTCGCGGATCCCATCGATATCAACGGGAGGTGCCGCGATGAAGGCGATGATGTAGCAAACGGTAGCGCTTAAGAGAGTCGGAATCATCAACACGCCGAACCAGCCGATATAAAGGCGGTTTTCGGTGGAGGCGACCCACTCGCAGAAGCGGTCCCACAGATTGGCGCTTTCGCGCTGCTGTAAAGTGGTGGTCATAGTTTTATGATTGCTATTTGGTTGTCGAGGTAGTTATGATGTTTTTAGATTAATGCTTTTGTAACGGTTTGTAAAGGGTTTTCACCTACAGCAGTTCTGATGAGAGAAATAAGCGGGGCTTATCAAGAGGAGAGTAGAGACCGTCATGAGGTTGTACCTTCCCTATGTATAGGTTGGCTTGGCGAGGGAACCGCCAGTCCCCAAAATTTGGGATAATGGATCAAAGCTAAGGGAAAATTTTTTTATGAGCGAAACAGTAACCGACATCAACCGGCCAGCGCCATTCCCTGACCATACGCAACTACCAGAAGAAGACGGCACGTTTGTGAAAAATTTTCAGGAGCATCCCCAGAGTATTTTATTGACTGATTCTCTGGGGCCAGTTTTAGCGGCGAGGCATCCCGACGGACAGTATTGTATTGGACAAGATAGCGGGATTTACTGGAGAGAAACGGACCCCCCGGAAAAAGGAGCCGAGGCCCCGGATTGGTTTTATGTGCCAAATGTCCCCCCAAGCCTGGAGGGAGGGGTACGTCGTTCTTATGTGCTGTGGCGAGAATTGATGGCCCCCTTGATTGCCTTAGAGTTTGCCAGTGGGAATGGGGAGGAAGAACGGGATAGAACGCCTTTAGGAGTTTCTGCTCAAGGAGGAACGGTTAAACCGGGTAAGTTTTGGGTATATGAACAGATTATTCGCATTCCTTACTATGGGATTTATGAAATAAAGTCGGGTCAGTTAGAGGTTTATCATTTGATGGATTTTTCTTATCAACGGATAGAACCGAATGAACGAGGTCATTATTCGATTGTGCCGATGGGAGTGGAGTTGGGATTATGGCAGGGGACATATCAAAATCAAGAACAATTGTGGATTCGATGGTGGGATTTGCAAGGAAATTTGTTATTGATTGGTTCGGAACGTGCTGAACAGGAAAAGCAGCGAGCTGATGCGGCAGAACGCAAAGCGGCCCGGTTAGCAAAACGCTTACGGGCAATGGGTTTCAACCCAGATGAAGAGGAGGAAATTTAATCTAAATTACCAGATAGAATCTTACCCAAAAGCTCGATTCACGATCGCTTAGTGAGCGATCGCATTTGGATGGTCAGCGGTTGAATGGATACAAGGGATAGCGATCGCTGGTTCATGGGTTGATTAACAAGGTTCTTCAAAGGCTCCAACGGGTTGGACTAATAAAGTAATACAGTGAATGCCGACAATCCGAACGGGTTCACCGGGTCCGATGACGATTTCGCGATCGCAACTGGCAGGCCAATAACTACCTCTAAAATGAACTCTCCCGGCTATATAGGGCCCTCGAATCATCTCATCGACGATGCCGATTTCTCCGGGTTTGCCGAGGGTATATTTTAGATTGGGGTCTTGATATTCTTTGAGTCTGGATGGATGGGGAGCAAATAGGCTGTCTAAGAAACGAAACATGGCATCTCAGGTGAACGCTACAATCCCACCCTAAAATGCCTACTCGTTTCAAGGGGATGCTCAGGTGTCACTCTTTGATCTGGTTACTTAATAAGCCTGATCAGGGTATTTTTAGAGCGATCACTGGGGGTTTAGGCCCCGTCTTTGTAGACAGTTTACAATTTGGTCCGGCATTTGCCGAACTGCTGGATTGAAGAGAAGGCGATCGCACTATTGCTCCTTAACACAGCCTTTAAGATTACGCACCGATGCACTAGACTCTTGGACAATGACCGGACAATCCTCTTTAGCCTGCCAAAACCGATCAATCGCGTAATGAATCGCAATCACCCAAAATAAAATGAAAAATGCCACCAAACCCAACTGCTCAGGGGTGATAAATCGTCGCAGGGGTTCTGATGGTGGCTTTTTTTCGTTCATAATACTTTCGACTTCCCGTCATCGGCGATCGCCGTGCATAAGTTGGGCTCAAAGCAAGGGAATCAAACACTTTATTTAAAAAAATTCCCTCTGCTTCAATATTTTATTCTAATTTTTCAAGTTTGGGATGCCAAAATTGTCACGTTGACAAAGTAAAGTCCAAAAACTTTTTTCTGGTTAAATACGCCAGTATCTACGGGGTGGCTTCAGGGTTCAGATCCTATAAATCTTGGGGGTTAAGTGTACAAGGGAGGGGCCTAAAAACAAATGAATTTGATTAGGAAGAACAGGGTATAAAATAACCTGAAACATTCCCCGTTGACAAGCCTTCATCACAGGACCGTCACTGTGCCTGGTTGTGTAGGGATGGCGTTTTTAAGGGCGAGACTAATCCCGGCTTAGAAACGTTGCCCTGTGCGATTTTCGGCAGGCGCTTACTTTGACCTGTGAGTTGACTAAAAATCTGGGACCAATTTAAAGTCAACAGCCTAGGTAATAATACACAAATTGTGGCATTAAATAGAGTCAATAGGAGGAATTCAAACCCGTTTGATAGCACCATAAGTTCTCCTTGTTCAGCCTGATTAAATAGTGGATTTAATTATAGGCCAAGGATCGGGTAACCGGAGCAAATTTTCGCACTTTTAATAATTTAAATTCCTTCTACTTGCTATAAACTATTCTCAAGATAAGATTGATTACAAGCAGGGCCTTACGGATAATTAATTTTCTATACAGAGCAAGCATTTCAGGGTTTTTGCTCTTTTTTTGCGGTCTTGAGTTATAATCTAAATTGGAACTTCCGTGCCTTATTTGGAAAAATTTGAAGGAGAGTATAGGTGGAAAAGGATAGTCTGTCTAATTTTTGGACAAGTCTCTAAAATTAAGTATAAACCCAAATAGAGTTTCTCGCCTCTTCCCTGGTTTTATCGGGGCTAAAAATATTAAAAATTAATCAAAAATTAGGTTTCCCTGAAGGATTGCATGGCGAAGCAGCCTAGAGGCTGCCTCGCTTAATTCTTACTATTATAGATACAGGGTGATTAACGTCCTGCTGCAACGGCTGAAACTTTGTTCAATATTTCAAGAGAACGGCGACAGGCTTCTGCACATTTTTGGCAGTGTTCGTTATTATGCTTTTCACATTCTGTAGCACAAGCTGCGCAGATATCGATGCAGGCGCTGGAGACTTGGGCAGTAAAGCGAGAACCTCGGCTCATAAAACTTGCGATCGTCCAGCATATTTGAGAGCAATCTCGGCACAGGCGAACACAGTCGGGCATACTGCCAATACATTCATCGGCACAATGTTCGCACTCTCTAGCACAATTGAGGATCGCGTCTACGCCGGCTTGATTAATTTGATGAGGCATAAAAATTTTCCTCCTTTCTTTCTCTTAAGTTTCTAAGAGTCAGCTTATCGGGGCCGAGTTGAAAAATCCTCTGTCTACAGTACGAATAACACAGTGTTTCGTAAGGTATAGGCACATTTCATTTGCATTTCATTTTTGGGTGAGATGATTGAAAAGGATCTTTTTAAAATAACCTAATCTTAAACAAGGAGGGGATTTCGAGCAGAAGTCGAAGTTAATAAATTAGGTATTAAAGGATACTTTGTTTGATTAAAGTTAAGTTTTAGGAGAGGTAAGAGCGACCTATTTATTATTGTAATGAGGGAAAACGAAGTAAAATAAGGATATCCTTGTAAGTCAATGCTTTTTATTATCATAGATTAAGCCTAGATAACGGTTGGCAAATATGAAGGTACTGTTAGTGGAAGATGAGCCAGATTTAGGGGCGGCGATTAAACGAACCCTAGAGCGGGAAGCCTACGTGGTAGACTGGGCAAAGGATGGAAGGGAGGCGTATGAGTATCTTGAAAGTTATAGCTTTAAGCCGGTAGAAACGCCCTATACCCTGGCGATATTCGATTGGTTGTTACCGATATTATCAGGAATAGAATTATGTAAACGCTTGCGCGATCGCGGCAGTGCTTTACCTGTGCTGATGCTTACGGCAAAAGATAGTATAGAAGATAAAGTGATGGGGTTAGATGCTGGGGCTGATGATTATTTAGTAAAACCATTTGGGATGGCTGAACTATTGGCACGGTTGCGCGCATTACAACGGCGCTCGCCTCAATTGCAACCTCAACAGATTCAGGTAGGAAATCTTACTCTAGATTACGGCACTCGCACCCTGTATTGTCATCATAAAATGGGGGAACTGGTGGCTATTTCTATGACCAATAAAGAGTTTCAATTGTTAGAATATTTAATGCGTCATCCCCAACAAATTATTACCCGCGATCGCATTCTGGATCGGCTCTGGGAATTGGGTTCAGAACCGGGTAGCAATGTGGTAGCAGCACAGATGCGGTTGCTGCGCCGCAAACTCGCAGAAAATGGCTGTGATCGTCTAATAGAAACCGTCTACGGATTGGGATATCGCTTTAAAGCAGAAGGATAAACCGCGTGGGGAGTAAAAAATACAGTGAATCAAAATCAACTCTTTCGACAAACTCAGTTCCATCTGGCTTGTTGGTATGCTGGGGTGATGGGGGTGATTCTGGGGTTGTGTGGGTGGGGAATGTATGAGGCGATCGCCCATGCTCACTGGATGACCCTCGATCGCGAATTACAATCGGTTGCTGGAACCCTGCACGATAGTCTAGAACCCGTACTTCAAGAACCCGGGGAGTTAGAACCGGAAGTTGCTAGATTATTGCCGGATTTATGTACTGAAAGTGATCGCTGTTGGAAGAAAGGATTCAATCCAGAACGACACGCGATCGGCGCACTTCGTCAAGGGAATTATTACGTCCAATTGCTAGATTTTGTAGGAAATTTTATCGCCCTCGCTGGAGTAATTCCGGATAAATTACCCACAACAAAGGGTCCGGAAAGGTGGGAAACTTTCACCGATAGTCAAGGAACTCGATTTTATCAGATCTCGGTGATTTTACATACTGAAGATGGCCGAAATTGGGGCCAGTTACAAGTGGGTAGAAGTCTTAAGGAATTCGATGATTATTTAGGGGCTGTTAAAGTGGTTATTTTGATGGGATTGCCCGTCGCATTGTTGGGGGTGGGTACTGCCAGTTGGGGATTGGCTGGAGTTGCTATGCAGCCAATTTATCAGTCCTATCGACAAATTCAACAATTTACCGCCGATGCCGCCCATGAATTGCGAACTCCGTTAGCAGCAATTCGAGCTACAGTAGAATCAACTTTAAGAATTTACCCCCCTATCCACGAGGACGTGCTTGAAACGTTAAAAACCGTTGATCGTCAAAATTTACGGCTTTCTCAACTCGTGGATGATCTATTGTTATTATCACGAATGGACCGACAGGCACTACCCTTAAAACATTTACCTTGCTGCCTCAACGATGTAATTAGCGATGTTGAAGAAGAAATCGCTGCCCTAGCAGTCGCCGCCGCTGTCACTCTCACGAGTGAGATTCGAGTCAAGCAAGCCTTGTGGGTGAAAGGAAATGAAGAACAACTCTATCGAATGATGTTTAATTTAGTCAGTAACGGGATTCAATATACTCCAGTGGGAGGTAAAGTTACTTTGATTTTAGACGTGAGCGATCGCCATGCCATCATTCAAGTGAATGACACAGGAATTGGGATTCGTTCTCACGATTTAAACCAAATTTTTGACCGATTTTATCGGATAAATACCGATCGTTCTCGTCACACCGGGGGTTCGGGTTTGGGGTTAGCTATTGCGAGAGCGATCGCGAAAGCCCATCAAGGCAGTATCCAGGTTCAAAGCGAATGGGGTCAGGGGAGTTTGTTTACTATCCGACTACCTATATTAGAACCAGGATAGGAGCCAATTAGATTAATTAGCAAACAGTTTACAGAGGAAACTTGAATTTCATCCTTATTTCATTTTCTTCGGTCAAACTAGAGGGTGAGGTTTGATTCACCCTTACGAGATCCCAATTAATCATGCGATCGCCCAATTACTCTAACCTAATCTCTACCTCTTTTGCCGCTATCCTACTGGTTACCACCCCGGCGGTAGTATTAGCTCATCCTGGACATGGAAATGAGTTTGAAGGAGGAGCAAATGCCAGTCACGCACCTGGGGGAATTGAAGTGGATGCTCAAACTCTTGAACGGATGGGAATTTTAATCGAACCTGTGCAAGAAGAAGTGCTGGAAGTGGGAATTAAAGCTACCGGACAAATTGAAACCTTACCCAATGAAACTGTAGAAGTAACGGCACCGATCGCCGGGAAAGTGATTCAATTATTAGTACAACCGGGGGATACAGTTCAAGCCGGGGATGCAGTGGCAATTTTATCGAGTCCCGAATTAGCAGCCTTGCGGGTAGATGCGCTGCAAAAACAAGCGGAAGCAGAATCTAAGGTTAAGCAAGCTGAGGCAAATTGGCAATTGGCACAACAAAATTATCAACGTCAAGTGGCGATTGCCGACGCCGAAATTGCCCAAGCCCAACAGCAACTGGTGACTGCTCAATCTCGGTATGAACGCGATCGCAATTTGGTCAATGAAAGAGGGGTATTAACGGCAGCAGAAGAAGGGTATCGCCGTCAGGTGGAATTAGCGGAATCAGAAATTGGAGCAGCACAACAACAAGTGGCGATCGCCCAATCTCGCTATGAAAGAGATCGGAAGCTAGTAGATGAGGGAGGGGTGCTTTCAGTTGCCCGCGAAAACTATCAGCGCCAAATAGAACTTGCGGAAGCAGAAATTGCCCAAGCTGAAACCGAATTAGCCATTGCCCAGGAACGGTTTGAACGGGATCAACAATTAGTCGCAGAAGGCGCAATTCCGCGTCGTCAGATGCTTGATTCCGAGGGACAGTTTGCCGCCGCAAAATCGGAACTCAAACGCACCCAAAGTCGTTTTGGGCAGCTACAAGCCGAATCCGAAGTCAAACGGGCTGAAGTGGATTTACCCTTACGAGACTTGCGGGAATCGGAAGAATTATTAGGGCGATCGCAAACAGAATTAGCGCGCGCTCAAAGCCGCTTAGGGCAACTCGAAGCTCAAGCTCAAGTTAAACAAGCCGAAGCTGATTTACCTTTACGAGACTTGCGCGAATCCGAAGATTTATTAGCCCAAGCTCAAGGGCAACTAATTCGGGCGAAAAGTCGCCAAGGGATAATTGCCGCCGAAGCCGAACTCAAACGAGCTGATGCTGAACTACAAGAGGCAAAATCTCAACTCAATCTGAGCGATCGCACTTATCAAATTCGCCTCAATCAGTTAGATATTGTTCCTGATGAAAAGGGAACGGTTACGGTAACTTCTCCGATTGCTGGAGTAGTGTCTCATCGAGAAATTACCCCGGGTCAATCGGTAGAGGCAGCGGGAATTTCTTTAATGAAAATTCAAAATCAGTCGCGGGTGGGGGCAACTGCGAACCTTTATGAAAAAGACTTACAAAAAGTAAAAATCGGCCAACCCGTCAATGTCAAAGTGGCTAGTTTCCCAAATCGCATTTTTACAGGGAGAATTGATTATATTGCCTCGGATGTTCAAGGCGAAACGCGTGTGATTCCCGTGAGAGCAGCGGTGGATAATACAGGGGGTGAATTAAAGCCCGGAATGTTTGCCGAGTTAGAAATTGCTACAGAGAAAACCAGTGAAATGGTGACTACTATTCCAGAAAGTGCGCTTGTAGAGGTTAATAACTTGCCGGTAGTTTATGTTCAAAATGGGCAACAGTTCCAGCCGGTTGAGGTGAAACTGGGACAGCAATTTCGAGAGCGAATTGAGGTAAAAGGGGGATTATTTGCAGGCGATCGCGTTGTCACCCAAGGGGCGATGCAACTTTACGCCCAATCCCTCCGAGGTGGCAGTCATAGCAGCCCTGATCACCCAGCAGAAACACAGACAAATCAGAGGAATGCCGCAGGGTTAATGGAGTGGGGATGGCTACCTCTTGCAGGGGCGATCGCAGCCGGTGCATTTTGGTTGGGACGGCGAACTAAAGCGGTGAAAAACCCAACTGTACCGGATCCAACTTTTACCCCAGAAGGGTCGGAGTTCCCCGAGTCTGCGATCGGTGACGCTTGCGAACTGCCGGTTCTACTCAAAAATAATCGTCATATTTAGCCGAAATAATAGTACATTAAAATAAAGTAAAAAAGATAGAATTAATTTTAAACCTAAAATATTGATTCCATTAACCGGAATATAATTGACAACAAATATGATTTCTATTTAAAAAATTTACTAATATAGAATCATTGTTTTTAGTTTCCTGCTTTTGATACAATTTTACGTCGTCAAAAAATATAAAACTACCCCCTAATAATCAATGCTGAATACTATTTTAAAATGGTCGATCGCCCAGCGGTGGTTAGTTGTGATTGGTGCGATAATTGTTACAATTTTAGGCATTCATACGATTTCCCAAATGCCCTTAGATGTGTTTCCTAATTTTGCCCCTCCCCAAGTGGAAATTCAAACCGAAGCCCCGGGACTTGCTCCAGAAGAGGTGGAATCTTTGGTGACATTTCCTATTGAAAGTGCCATTAATGGAACTCCCGGATTAGAAACCGTGCGATCGTCTTCTGGAGTCGGACTTTCGGTGGTTAAAGTTATTTTTAAATGGGGAACTGATGAGTATCAAGCGCGGCAATTAGTCACCGAACGATTGCAACAAGCAGCCAGCAAATTACCCCAAGGGGTGGAAACGCCACAAATTTCTCCTATGTCTTCTCCAATTGGAACCATTATTCAATATGCCTTTACGGTGACGGGAGAGGGAGAGACCACTTTAATGGAGTTAAGAGAATGGGTCGATCGGGATATTACTAATCGATTACTGGCAGTCCGAGGAGTCACCCAAGCGATCGCCTATGGCGGCGATGTTCGGCAATATCAAGTTTTAGCGGACCCGGTTCAATTACAGGCTTATAATGTCTCTTTAGCTGAAGTTAGAGAGGCAGCCCAAGCCGCGAATACGAATGCTGCTGGGGGTTTTTTACAAAGTTCAGACCGAGAATTAATCATCCGAGGAATTGGTCGAATAGAATCCCTAGAAGATTTACAAAAATCCGTAGTAACCTCTCGCAATGGTGCGCCAATTCTGTTAGAAGATGTAGCAGAGGTAAAAATTGGGGCTGCCTTAAAGCGCGGAGATGGAAGCGTGAATGGACAATCTGCCGTGGTAGTGATGGTTAATAAACAGCCCCTTGCAGATACCCCCACGGTGACTAAAGCAGTAGAAGCGGCGATCGCAGAAATAAGGCCGAGTTTACCCGCCGATGTTAACGTGATGGTGACCTTTCGTCAATCAGATTTTATTGATGCTTCTATTGAAAATGTTAGGGATTCTCTGCGGGATGGAATTATCATTGTTTCGATTATTCTATTTCTATTTTTAATGAATTGGCGCACGGCGGTGATTACCCTAAGCGCCATTCCCTTATCCTTAATTATTGGATTAATGGTTATGAATCTCTTTGGTCAAGCCATTAACACGATGACTTTAGGGGGATTAGCTGTGGCAATTGGATCGGTCGTGGATGATTCAATTGTAGATATGGAAAACTGCTACCGAGGGTTACGAAAAAATCAAGCCGCAGGCAATCCCATTCCCCCGCTGCAAGTGGTGTATGATACTTCAGTAGAAGTTCGAGTCAGCGTCATATTTTCGACAGTAATTATTGCGGTAGTGTTTGCCCCAATTTTTACCTTAACCGGAGTAGAAGGGCGAATTTTTGCCCCCATGGGAGTGGCCTATCTTGTTTCAATTTTTGCCTCTACTTTTGTGGCATTAACTTTATCTCCGGCGTTATGTGCCTTTTTACTAGCGTCTCAACCGTTACCCGAAGAGGAAACCTGGATTTCACGGGTGGCAGAACAACTTTATCGGCCTTTATTGCGGATTTCGATTCAATGGCCGAATCTGATTTTAGGGATAGCTACGGCGGCATTTATTGCTTCTTTGATTATTTTGCCCTCCTTGGGACGGGTGTTTTTACCCGAGTTTCAGGAACGGTCTTTAGTGAATGCAATGGTACTCTATCCGGGGGTATCTTTAGAAATGACAAATCGGGCAGGGTTGGCGATGCAAAATGCTCTAAAAGATGACCCGCGCTTTAGTTGGATACAGTTGCGATCGGGACGAGCACCGGGAGATGCCGATGCCGGGGGTGTGACGTTGGGACATTTGGATGTGGAGTTGAGTGATGAAGGAATTAAAGATCGGGAGGGGGCGATCGCCAAGTTACGGGAAGAATTTGAGAAACTACCCGGGGTTGCCCCCAGCATTGGCGGATTTATCTCTCACCGGATGGATGAAGTCCTCTCCGGGGTCAGAAGTGCGATCGCTGTCAAAGTATTTGGTCCCGAACTCCCGGAACTCCGCATTCTTGGGGCACAAGTTCGCGATGTAATGAGGGATATTCCGGGGGTGGTAGACTTGCAACTCGAACCCCAAGTCCCCATCCGCCAGGTTCAAATTCACTTTGATCGCCCTGCTGCTGCCCGATATGGATTAACCGTCGGTCACTTGTCAGACACCCTGGAAACCGCACTTAATGGACGGGTAGTGTCCCAAGTGCTAGAACAACAACAATTGTTTGATCTCGTAGTTTGGTTAAAAGAAGACTTCCGCAACAACCTAGAAACAATTCGTAATTTGCTCATAGATACCCCCTCCGGTACTAAAATTCCCCTCGCCCAAGTTGCCCGGATTGATTATGGCACGGGTCCCAATACAATTAACCGAGAAAATGTTTCTCGATTAATTGTCATTTCCGCTAATGTTTCGGGGAGAGATTTAGGCAGTATCGTAGAGGAAATTCGAGAAAATGTTCGCCAATCCATGCAACTTCCAGCGGGATACTTTATTCAATATGGCGGCCAATTTGAATCGGAACAGCGAGCCACTCAAAATTTACTAATTTTTGGCTCATTAGCCCTAGTTGTGATTGCAGTTTTAATGTATTTTGCCGTTAAATCGGTAGCAAGTACCGTGATGATTATGCTCAATCTCCCCTTAGCAATTACGGGAGGAATTTTTTCGGTGGCATTGGGCGGGGGCGTACTTTCGGTGGCCTCAATGGTGGGATTTATTACTTTATTCGGGGTGGCGACCCGCAACGGGCTGTTATTGGTGGATAATTATAATTCTAAACTGGCTGAGGGAATGCCTCTAAAATCTGTAATTTTTCAGGGTTCAATGGAACGATTGACGGCTATTTTAATGACCGCTTTAACTTCAGCATTGGGGATGTTGCCCCTGGCGATCGGAACGGGGGCAGGAAAGGAGATTTTACAACCCTTAGCCGTGGTTGTATTGGGTGGATTATTTAGTTCTACGGCTTTAACTTTGCTGGTGATTCCCTCGCTTTATTCCCTATTTGGCCGGGGATTAAAACCTCAACAAGTTTCTAAAACCAGGGAGGAAATGTTTGATGAGGTAACTAAACCCCTCGCGGGTTCTTAAAACGTGAGATTTAAATCGGGATGTAGTCAATCACTGAATATAATCTAAAAGGAGAAACCAAAATGTGGCGATCGCTCAAATTAGGCTCTATTGCTTTGTGTAATCTCGGATTAATCGGGTTAACCGCCTGTGGCACAGGGGAAGCCAACCGGAATGTGCTAGAAAATACGATGGAAACCCCCACGGAAACGGCAGTAGCGCCCACTGCAACCCCCCCAGCAGGAAAACCTACCCAAGGGGGACAGGTGATTGAAGTGGGTCCGTATCATTTAGAATTGCTGGCATTACCCGAGCCCGGAGGTGTACACCTGGATTTTTATCTGCAAAGTGGGGATACTCACGAAGCGATTTCCGGTGCTAATGTTACCGCGCAAGTGGAAACGCCGACAGGGGAACAAAAAACCGTAGAACTTCCGTATGATGCAGCGGGGGAACACTACGCGGCTTTTCTACCTGTAGAAGTCTCCGGTGAGTATAAGGTTGCAATTCTCACGGATATTCAGGGGGAAAAAGTCAATGGTCGGTTTACGTTTAATCAGCAGTAATCCCGGACCCCGTGGGTAAAAGACCCCTTTAAATTCGCCCTTATCCCAAACATGATTTCAAAGGCGGTTTTCTCTTGATGCTGTGGTGGAGGAGCTTCTGCCCTTATATCGGCACTATGCAGGGGTGTCAGTTTTATAAAAAAAAGCTCAGATACTTAGTATCTGAGCTTTTTCTTATTCACTATTCAGGCGAGGATGATACGCCTTAGATTAGTTTAGAAGCGACGAGAAAAGTTGTTACGACGACCACCGCCGCCGCCACCGCCGCCCCCAAAGGAGCCTCGGTCTTCACGGGGTTTAGCCTTGTTAACTTTCATATCGCGACCCATCCATTCCGCACCATCCAGGGCTTCAATGGCTGCGGTTTCTTCAGTTTCTGTGGACATTTCCACAAACGCAAATCCGCGCACGCGTCCGGTTTCCCGGTCGGTTGGCAAATTCACGCGCTTAACAGAGCCGTATTCTGCGAATACGGCGCTCAGATCTTCTTGGGTTACTTCGTAAGAAAGATTACCAACGTAAATAGACATTTATGGACGATCTCCAAAATTCAACGGATGTAGAGGTCAAGTTTTCGGAGAGAAGCCTGTCCAGACGAAAGGGAGAAATACCTATCAATACTCGAAACAAACACTGCAACCGAATTTCAATCTCATCCATAAGAATAGCACAGTTTTTTCAGTTTGGGGAAAGCCATTGATAATTTTTCGTGAAACTCCCTGAAGCCTTTTACCAGCAAGGATTTGAGCAACTTCAATTTAGAGGCGATCGCCTCTAAATCGGTTGCAAATTTCGCCCCATCAACTCCTGAACCGTAAAAATCCCGCAACGGTTGCGAGGTCATTTTGGGAACCGCTTCCCCCTGAACCCTGAGTAGCTGACGCTGGAAAAGATAGGGAGATAGCACCTAGACACCTCTATATATCTCCTGTCCTGTGAACTCTCAACTCACCTTCGTCTCCAATCTTTTAGCATTTCTGGTAAACTCTGTGTCAAAGTCCGGTTAGGATAATTGCTGAGGCGAAAGACTGACCATGACCTAGAAATACTTCTGTATATGGAGGAAAAAAAATGTGTGTATCCTGTCTGTTGCTCTCCACTCTGATGATCTTTACACCAGCACAAGCAGTTGACCAAAACCCAGATAGTATCTCCATCCCTACTTACAATCAGGAATCATCCTCTGTAGTCGCTCAAGAAAATCAAGCGGCGATCGCCACGTTACTCAACAAACTTCCCGACTCACCGGAGTTAGAACCCTTACGGGCTGAACTCAACAGCCTCTACTCCGAGTTAGCATTAGCTCAGGATGATGCTGAAGCCGATCTCGCCCTTGATCGCGCCGTGGAAGCAGTTCGCGATCGCTTTATTGATAATCCCAATGTCGGACAAATCCGGGCAATTCTCATGGACTTACGGGAGGCAGAGTACGAAAAACTCTCCGGGGATCTGTCTTCCCTTCTATTTCCTCAAAAAACCGCTTCGTCCCTAAATCTACTCCATTCCCAGGGCAGTCAATGGGGTTGGCTGTCCTAAGCAATCCCCCTCTTTCGGGTGTTCTATATAGTCTATCGGTAGGGAGATCACAGACACTGGTATCAAGGGTGATCACACTTGATTACTATAGCTTGTAGCCTAAGTCTAGATCTCCCTAAATCCCCTTTAAAAAGGGGGACTTTGAAGATCCGGCTTTCCATGGCACAAAACCTTAATTCCTTTAACTCCCCCCGTCTTGTCAGGGAGCGCCACGGAAAGTATAGAAAGACTCCGGCTCAGAAACTCAGCAGCGCATTACATTTAAAGATTGACACCGATGGAGCAGAGGCTCCTACTAAAGAAGCACCGCGGTGCTTCTTTTTTTTACGGCAATCAAATTTCTGCCTAAAACTCTTGACATTTTACATTTTTTATGATTTATTTTGACTCCCTAACCAGGACCTGTCCGATTTAACTTTTCATTTGCCGGACAGGGGGAGTGCAACTTTTCTGCAAAAGACGGGTCAGAACACCCATATAATCAGGAAAAATCAATGGGGCTGAGCAGGACTTCAGATTTCGTGACCCCTGGAGTCCTCCAAAAAATTTTCCAATTAAAATTTTACCAACCCCATAAAAATATGGTATTCTGGCTAACATCATCTTACAAACGTCTCCCAAAAGAAAGATGTCAAAGTTCATAACTTGTGCTAAGGGCCTAGAGGTTGAGTTTTTCTTTCGTAAAGGATTGAGCCTGAGTGAAGAGGGAAACTATACAGGAGCGATCGCCAGTTACGACAAAGCCTTAGAACTAGAAGCCGATGCCGATGAAATCTGGTACTGTAGAGGCAACGCCCTCTACAACTTGGGGCGGACCAAGCCAGCCATCTATAGCTACGACATGGCGCTAGAGCTAAATCCGGGCTGTTACCAAGCCCTGATCAATCGTGGCAATGCCCTCGATGATAGTGGGCGTCACCAAGAAGCCGTGGAGAGCTACGATCGCGTCTTACGCCTTAAACCAGACCATCACCGCACGTGGAACAATCGCGGCATAGCACTAGGGAACTTAGGCAAATATGAGGAAGCGATCGCCAGCTATGATCGGGCGATCGAATTCAAACCTGACTATTCCAGAGCCTGGTATCATCGAGGACTGGCCCTCAAAACCATGGGACTGACCGAAAAAACCCTGGCTTGTTACGACAAAGCCCTCGCCTCACAACCGGATTTCTACGAAGTGTGGAACAATCGTGGGAACACTTTATACTTGTTGAAGCGATATTTAGAAGCGATTTCTAGCTACGATAAAGCAGTACAAGCATTCCCCAAATATCATTGGGCTTGGTACAATCGGGGCGTTGTTCTCCAAGAACTCAATCGCAACGAAGAAGCAATTATTAGTCTGGACAAAGCCGTAGAAATCAATCCCAAAAATGCCGAAGCCTGGTATTATCGGGCCTTGGCCCTGGATGCCTTAGACTGTACCCGTAGTGCTGCTGCCAGTTATGACAAAGCCTACGAACTCAAACCCAACTTGAATATCCAAACCTCTACCAGCGAAAATATCTCCTAGATTCCAAACGACTCAGCCGACAAAGCTAAATCGCCCCTTAATGGCCCCCTAATCCTAAAAAATACCCCAAAAATTAATTCTCTCGGTTCCTAGAAAATCTGAGAAATCTGCATAATCAGTGGCTACCTGAACCCCTAACATGGCAAAAACCGGCTACACCCTACCCGTTTTCGCCGTTGCTGCGGCGAAAGCGGCCCTGATGCTGCTATCTCCCGGTGCAGAGGCCCCAAAAACTGTAACCCTCGACCTAATTCCAGAAACCGTCGAGATTCCCATCGCCCAAATCGCCCAACTCGATGCCAACTCTGCCCTTGCCATCACCCTGAGTGATCCCGGGGAGAATCTCGACTTGACCCGAAATACGCCCATTTGGGCTTGGGTCAAATGCACCCCCCGCCAAACCCAATCTTTAATCCTAGAAGCCGGGGAAGGATTGGGCAAAACCAAAAACGGGGAACCCGCCATTTATCACTATGCGCGGCAACTGTTTGAGCGAAATTTATTACCCTTAATTCCTGAGGATAAAACCGTCATTGTCTCCGTAATTTTACCGGAAGGACGACAGCTTGCTAACCGAACTTCTAACGCTGCCTTTGGCATTTTAGAAGGATTAGCCTTATTAGGGACCAGTGGAATTTCTCAACCCCTCTCGTCTGCGGATCATCTTGACGAATTTCGCCAAGATTTACAGGCAAAGGTTAAAAATTCCCCTCATTTAACCTTGTGCATCGGCAGTAACGGACGTACCGTCGCCCAGGGGTTAGGAATTCCAGAATCAGCCATAGTCCAAGCTGGAAACTGGATCGGTGCGCTGTTAGTAGAAGCTGGATTGCGTGGGGCTCAATCGGTCCTATTAATTGGATATCACGGGAAACTGATTAAGCTAGCGGGGGGAATTTTTAATACCTCCAGTCACATTGCTGATGCCAAACTAGAAATTCTCAGTGCGGCAGTGGTTCGGGCGGGGGGAGATAGGGCGACCCTAGAAGCGGTATTAAATGCTAAAACTGCCGATGCCGCCTATTTTGAAATTAAAGAACGAGGACTAGCTGAGTTAGTCTTTAATAACTTAGCCGAAAAAATTAGTCACAATGCGAAGAATTATGTTAAAAAATATGCCGATACTTCTTTAGAAATTGGCACGATTTTATTTGACCGCAAAGGGGAGATTATTACTCAAAATAAAGCCGTTCCTGGGGGATAACCCCTGAAGGGGTCAGCTAGGTGGTAACAACCTACCACCGATCGCGATCGCCCATGATATTCTCTCGGCTTTGGGGCTGAAACGGGGATATCGGTTCCCTCCCAGAATGCCGCAACAAAACAAAGGGAATGGTCAGAATCCCGACAATCATCACCGTTGCGGCGGTTAACCATACCATCCAGCGACTCGCACGATAGGCACTGAATTCGATTTGTTGAAAAACCCGATTGTAGCGCCAGACAGATAAGGGAATAAAAATAATTCCCATAATTACCAATGCTACGCCTAGGGTTTGGGAATTAATCTCGATCGCCCTTACGGAGTCTGGTTCGCCCGTGACACTGGCTTGTAACTCCCGCAAAAATAAACCAAAGCGAGCGATCGCAAATCCAAAACCAATCATGCCAATGGATGTTCGTAACCAAGCCAAAAACGTTCGTTCGTTAGCTTGATGTTCTCGCTGGCGGTCTATTTTTTCCGGAGTCATTGCGTTTCTTTTTAACTCGCTTGAAACTTGCCGATATAGCACTCCCTTAAACAGTGCGATCGCCTCCAAATCGAAGAAGCGATCGCACCATTTCTATTGCTTCTTGGGAACTTCCCACCCAGCCTTTTTACCGATAGTTGGTAAATTGCAAAGCCACCGGCCAATCTTCTTGCTTAATCACTTGCATAGCCTCTTGTAGGTCATCTTTCGACTTACTCGAAACCCGAACTGTATCGCCTTGAATCGAGCCTTGGACCTTTTTTAATTCATCCCGGAGTAACTTAGTAATTTGTTTTCCCACTTCTTGGGCGATGCCTTTTTTGAGCTTAATTACCTGACGGATTCGGTTACCGCTGGCGGATTCCTCCTTGCCATACTCAAAAATTTTCAACGATAAATTCCGCTTAACCGCTTTCTGCTGCAGAACCGATTGAACCGCCTCTAACGTCATATTACTATTAGTATTGATGACAATTTCATCATCCCCAAGTTCAACGGTGGTATTGGTATCTTTCAAGTCGTAACGACTGGTAATTTCGCGATTGGTTTGGTCTATTGTATTAACGAGTTCCTGGCGGTCAAAATCGCTGACAATATCAAAAGAATACGTTGAAGCCATGAATAAGACGTGATTAATTATCTGTACAACTAGAAATTACTAGAACATAAAACCACTCGAAGAGGGGGACAAACTGCCAGTGCCAAACATCAGCGATCGCATCCCTAAGTTCGTATAGTAACTTCGTTAAAGAACTATGACGAACCGATGAGCCTGGAGGCCATTGCCTGGGAGTTTTTAAACAATAACTGACAGAGGCAACGGCAGTTTCATCTCTTCTTCGATGGATAATTTTAGAGGAAAGAGTGAGCAGACACAGGCGTATCCAAACGCAAATAGAGTGGAAATTGGATAGAGGGTCAAGCCTAACTGAAAGAGGATGCCCTTAATCAAAATAAAACAACGTCACAAGTCGGCGTTGTTCTTCCGCATCCTGGCAAGTTTGCAGCAAAGTATGGCTATCATGGAACGCAAAGCAGATCAACTGCTGACAGCGAGACACAATTTCCAAATTGCACAAAGCGCTAGCTTCCCCTAAAGACAGATGGTCATTAGCGGGATTTTCCACCAAGTGGACCACCTTTTCGAGTTGCTTACGCGACTCCGGGGGTTGACGATCCAGGCTTTGGGGCAAGATCACCGTCAGCATATTTGGATCGGCCTTCATCGCTCCTTTAATAGCAGCAGAATTAGTGCCGGTGGCACCGGATGTCAGAATCCGATTCCCTTCTAATACCAAGGCATAGGTCATCCGCTCAATTAGAGCCTGATGGGTAATCGGAACATGACGGGAACCCAAGAGGGAAATCCGCTTAGAACCCGTTTGCTGGATCGAGGCCAGTTCTTGCGCCAGAGTGTCGATCCCGGGTGATGTGTCTATTGATTGACTCAAAGACGGTATTGAAATAACTAGAACAACGGAGTTATTTTAGCAAACATAAGACCATCTACGATAAATAGATTGAGAATAGCCATGAAAAGTATTAGCAAACCCGAAAAAATAGAGAAAAACTGGGGGATGGCGATCGCCTCCCCCGCCCAGGAATTTCCCCTCACTCCCCTCAAAACCATCACCGGAACCATCCCCTCAGGATTGCGCGGAACCCTCTACCGCAATGGTCCAGGGCGTCTCACCCGAGGGGAAACCCGAGTCGGACATTGGTTTGATGGAGATGGGGCAGTTTTAGGCGTTCATTTTACCGGCAGCGAAACCCGCGCCCTCTACCGCTACGTCCAAACAGCCGGATATCAAGCCGAAGCAGCCGAGGGCCGCCTACAATTTGGCGGATATGGCACCCTTCCCCCGGGACCCATCTGGAAACGATTTGGCAAGGGGGTCAAAAATGCTGCGAATACCTCAGTAATTGCCCTCCCGGACAAACTTTTAGCCCTCTGGGAAGGGGGACATCCCCACGGATTAGATTTAGAAACCCTAGAAACCTTCGGACTGGACAACTTAAAGGGTTTGGAACCCGACTGGCCCTATTCCGCCCACCCCAAACGCGACCCCCAAACCGGGGAAATCTATAATTTTGGCGTCACCCCGGGAAAAAACACCCAACTGCACGTTTACCGCAGCAACAACCGGGGTTCAATCCAACAACAGGCCGCATTTGACTTGGATGGAATGCCGCTAATCCATGATTTTGTCATGGCCGGACCCTATTTAATCTTTTTTATTTCCCCCCTACGGATGAGTCTGTTACCCGCCTTGTTGCACCTAAAAAGTTTTAGCGACTGCTTAACCTGGCATCCCGAGTTAGGGACTCAGATATTGGTGATTGACCGTTCCAGCTTAGAACTGGTGAGTCGGGGGGAAGCGGAACCCTGGTATCAGTGGCATTTCGGCAATGGTTCGGTGAATCGGGATGGAGAGATTGGATTAGATTTGGTGCGTTATGAGGATTTTCAAACCAATCAATATCTCAAAGAATTTGCCACCTTGGAGACGGAGACGGCAGCGAAAGGGACCCTTTGCCGAGTCCGACTGAATCCCACTACCGGAAAAGTGATTACCACAGAGACGATCGTCGATCGCCACTGTGAATTTCCCACGGTAGATTTCCGAGAAGTGGGACAGGAATGGCGCTATACCTATTTATCCTTGCATCGAGAGGGGGTAGAGTTAGGGCAGGAACCATTAGGGGCGATCGGGCGCTTCGACTATCAAACCGGCCAACTGACTGAGGCCCCTATTCCCGACAACTGTTATCCGAGTGAACCGATTTACGCACCAGATGGCGATCGACCTGAACAAGGCTGGGTTTTAAGCGTGGTTTATGATGCCAACCAGCATCAGAGTCAGGTATGGATTTTTGATGGCGATCGGTTAGATCAGGAACCGGAATGTCGGTTAGCGTTACCGGGGGTAATTCCGTTTAGCTTTCATGGAACCTGGAATCCTGGAAATTGAATTGGTCCACTTATAAATCTGGTGGTTATAAAGAAAGCGAGCTTTTGGGGTGCGTTTGCACAGCGTGCTGTAAACTTTAAGTATACCTACGGCACCCTGCGTGAACCCTGTCCGGCACTCCCCAAAATCTACTTTATAACTGTAGAAACTGCTAGAGCCTAATTTATTCCTCTTCTGGTTCTTCTTCTATCCACCATCGAAATAATGTAGGTTCTTCCTCATTGTTAATCGTGACCAGGATTAAACTTTCACCATAAGCATTAACAAATGAAGCCCGACAAAACCCCATTCCAGTTCCCGAACAGTCCTCAAATTCAGGATAGTCTAACTCATTAATCATTCGCTCTAACGACCCCGATAATAAATCGTTTGAGTTGGGATTTTGGTAATTAATCTGCCATCCTTCGTCTAAAATAAATTCTCTAGCTTCGCTGTAAGGCATAGACTGATGCAAATTACTAGGAACTTCTTGGGTGACTCCCGTGAAGGGCAAAAACACAATATTTAGAGCCAGTGCAATTCCTGAAAAAATCGTGTGACGCATGAGATTACTTTCCTTTTGGGGGACAATCTGACAAAAGAAATTCTCCCTTTGCTAACAGTGTAAGGTGCAAAAATATGTACCCTAGGGCTTCAAAAGGAGAATTTATTAGGGGTTCAGTTAACGGTTATTACTGAATCTTTTTCTAAAGTAAAACCCTACAAGTTTTGAGCGCGGATCTTTCCTCTAGAATTTTACCGCCCGGAAAGGGCCGGCTCTAACCCTAAAATAGACAGCAGACGGTCTACGTCAAAATGCTCTGACATGAGTTTTCGCATAAATTCCACTTTAATTGGTTCATGTAGGCGGACTTTACCGAAAGTCTCTTCGATAATTTCTACCGTTTTCAGAGTGTCTAGGTCAACGGATAAAACTGGAACCTCGACCTCTTCAGCCCGACTTAGAATCATCGGGGTTGGAGGCATATGTCCGGTGAGAATTAAACATTGGGTGGAAGTTTCGAGGGCGGCAAGTTGTAGTTCTGAGCGATCGCCTCCGGTAATCACCGCCATGTTTTGAGCTTGGGAGAAATACTTTAAAGCTGAGTTGACATTCATCGCCCCAATTTTCAGGGTTTCTACCATCAAATCTAGGCGATCGGGACGGCAGAGCACTTCTGCATTCAGCCGTTGCACCAACTCTCGAACGCTGACACTGCGAAGCAGATTGCTTCTCGGCAGCAAACCAAAAACGCGAATTCCTTCTTCTTCCAGAAACGGACGCAGAATCGTCGAGGCACTAGGGAGGACTTCTTCGGGAATATCCGTGAGGACGACCCCGAGGAGGCGATCGCCTAAGCGGTCCTGTACCGATAGCAGTTCCCCTACATCTAGCATCGAGTGGAATCGAGCTACCAACAAAACCGAAGCCTCTATCAAGGTGGCGACTTTAGGCACAGAAAGATTAAATAACCGGCCTTGATCTAAGGTCCCAGCCCCCTCCAAAATCGTCAAGTCTCCCCCGATTTGTTGCAACGAGTTCACCAGAGTCTCGGAGTAGTCAATTTGACCGATTCCTTGCAAGCGGTTTTCCACGGTGTCCGCATCCAAAAATAGCAGGGTCTCACCCAGACGGTTATTTGGTAGATTCAAGGTTTTGGCTAAAAATCGATGGTCCTCATCAATCCCGTCATTTGCTGATTCGCTGAAACAGGTTCCCAGGGGTTTAGAATACGCAATATCGAGACCTTTGGCTTGGAATTGCTGCGCCATGCCTAGGATAATCGATGATTTCCCGCTATAAGGCCGAGTTGATCCGATCGCAAGATATTTAGATGTTGGTTTGGCAGATGGTGGCACGCGCTCACTCCCTATTCTCGTGTGTGGATAGTCAGGTTGGATTTTGGCGGCAATAAGGTAGGCGTCGGCATTACAGCAGCAGGATTACCCCAGGGGTTGCTACGGAATTAGAGGCGCTCATCCCTCATCCGCTCCTAAGCTGTCGCAGTGGCGACTGCCCCCTCATGCTAGTAGTTAGTCTTTATTCTAATCATCTAGTAGCAGCAGTTTCCGATAGAAGCCTTTAGAAAAATCCACCAAGTGATGCCGCTTATGACTGATAATCACATCGATTAAGTGGTCAATAAACTCAAAATTTGCCATTGTCACTTCATAACTGAGGTCGGCATTCCCATCAAACTGGATGCGGCAACGGGTGAGATCCGCAGGGAGAGAGGAAACGTGCCAGCTTGCCACAAATGGAATATTTTCACCGCCTTCTATTTTGCGCTCCCCCTCCAAATTGCCTTGGCGATAGAGGCTAATCGCTCTCGGTAACACCGCTCGCTTATTGCCTTGGTAGTAAGGCACATATACCCCTATTTCCCGATTGTCAGCAGGCTGAAGTTGATCGAGGTTATTACCCATGCTCGCTGCTCCTTCTAGTCCAGTATCAATAAAAAGTGTAGTGGAGAAGGGGTGAGGGAAATTGAATTCTTCAGGTCATGATTCCTGTAATTTCATCCTCAACTCTAGCGATTGTTGAACTCCGATCGCCCTTGTCCAGACACAGACTCTCTTGGCAAGGGAGTTGGGGAGAGGTCTCTTGTTGTGATTTGCGAACAAAATCAAGACCCAGAGGAGGGGACCAGATGAGGGTGTCGGCGTTTCTCTGACTTAGAAGACGGAATCTTGCCCAATTGCAGCAACGAGTTAGAAAAATAACAATCAGGGATACAATAAAACAACATTAAGGTTTCTCTAAGCTCCCAGCAATCCAGTTTTGTCTTGCTTTTAAGCGGTAGAGACCGGATCCCTAAAATTCCCAATCGTGAGCAGCAGTCTGTCCGCGATCGCCAGGACCCGATTAGCATTTCCAATCCCCTAGGGGATAACTTGGCGCAGGACTAACGACTGCAATCACTGCCACGGTCTGGGGTCTGGCTGCTTAGAAACCACTGAACCTGTATTGCTTTTTTAACTAAGTAAACTATGCCGGCGAATTCCTGGCCCGAAAACAATTCCTTTGAGGAATTCGAGCCTCTTCATTCGATTTTGTCTGCCTTTGAAAACTCTGATGAGGTAGAAGACTTTTCCTATCGGGGGTATCTAGGTCGCCGACGTAAAGCGGCGTTCTTGCTGTTGGGGATTTGCATTCTCACCCTGGCACTGCATCTTTTTTCCTGGGGATATTGGCTGGTGTTGGGCTTTACCGGACTCTTAGGACTCCATGGGATTCGGATTGCCCGGGCCAGAGTATTCCCTACCCCACAACCCCTAGACCCGGAAAACCGGGAACACTGGCCGCAAGTTTCCTTGCTAGTGGCGGCTAAAAACGAAGAAGCCGTAATTAGTAAGCTGATTGATGTCCTGTGCAATCTGGATTACCCGCGCGATCGCTATGAAGTTTGGGCGATCGACGATAACAGTAGCGATCGCACCCCAGAAGTGTTAAAGCAACTGGCCCAAAAATATGACAACCTCAATGTGTTTCGGCGTTCTGGGGACGCGACTGGGGGAAAATCTGGGGCGCTCAATCAAGTCATCCCTCTGACCCACGGGGAATTTCTAGGGGTATTTGATGCCGATGCTCAAGTCTCCCCGGATTTTCTGCAAAGGGTCCTGCCGACGTTCCATCCGCCCCAAGTGGGGGCCGTGCAGATGCGAAAGGCGATCGCCAATCCCTCGGTCAATTTCTGGACGCGCGGGCAAGTGGCAGAAATGGCTCTGGATAGCTATTTCCAGCAGCAGCGTATCGCCCTCGGTGGCATTGGTGAACTGCGCGGTAACGGCCAATTTATCCGTCGTCAAGCCCTCGATCGCTGTGGAGGTTTCAATGAAGAAACCATCACCGATGACCTGGATTTGACCATGCGTCTACATTTGGACCGTTGGGATGTCCAATTTATCACCGTCCCAGTCAAAGAGGAGGGAGTCACCCGTGCTCAGGCACTGTGGCATCAACGCAATCGCTGGGGAGAAGGGGGGTATCAGCGCTATTTAGACTATTGGCGGCTGATTTTCAGCGATCGCCTGCCCCTAAACAAATCCGGGGATATGTTCGCCTTTTGGATTATCCAATATTTCCTCCCAGCAGCGGCAATTCCCGATTTGATCCTGGCGATCGCCCTCAAACGTCTCCCCATTTACAGCCCCTTGACCACCCTTGCCATGAGTCTTTCCCTCGTGGGAATGTTTATTGGTCTAAGGCGCATCGAACGGGAAACCCATGCAACTATCAAATCTCGCCGGACTCCGGCGATCGGGACCTTAATCCAAACCCTGCGCGGTATTCTTTATATGCTGCACTGGCTGGTGGTGATTTCCAGTATCACCTTGCGGATTTCTGTCCGTCCTAAACGGCTTAAATGGGTCAAAACCGTTCATCAAGGCACTGGAGAAATACCCGCGTAATTTCCCTCCCGAGGCGCGTATCCCTCCTCCTGACTCGGGGTCGGGTTTCCCCGTGAGAGATTGTTTATCCAAAATCCAATAGACCCCGTAACCTAGAAACCGGGTTTCTGAATAGATATTTGAGTCATAACCTGACCCATTTTCTTAGAAACCCGGTTTCTTTGCGTCAGTTGTCCTAAAAATTCCCCTCAAAAATCCAATCCCCCGAAAGGATCATCGTCTAATTCAGGCTGACTGGGGCTATCTGTAAACTTATCGACTTCCCCCTCCAGGGATATGGGAGTCTGAACATCCCAGGTATGACTCGATTCTGTCTCTGTTGTCCTATCCCTTGCCTTTGCCTGCGGGTCATCCGGGAGGGGAATTAATTTTCCATTAAAATGATTGCTAAATCGTTGAGCAGCGAGCATTACCTCATCTTCATCGGTCTGCTCATTCCGTGGAATATCCCGTTTTCCGGACGCGCCAACGGACACTGGAGGGCGGTTTTCTTGCCCTCTACCCGTCTCAATTCGGGAGTCAGGAGTGGGGGGTTGACTGGGTGAATTCCCGGCACTGGGTGGACCTTGCGGGGCGAAGTTTGCCTGTCCATTGCCAATTGGAGCAGCCGGTGGCTCCACCCTTGCTGCTGGGGGTTCTGAATGGCTAGGGGCGATCGCTCCAGAAGCCGGAGGAGGTGCCTCCCCAGACACCTGAATCATCACTTTGACTCGGAGATTAAACGCCTTAAAAAAGGCTGCTTCCATTTCAGATACCTTACTCTGAGCCATCTTAAAAAGGTTCGGTGAACGAATGGCAATATGAGCCTGATGGTTACTGAACTCAATCAGCCGTCCATGTTGATTCAACAGGGCTTTACTGCCTAGAGAAAGGTATTGCAGCAAGGTTTGCCAGGTTTGTTCGAGGTTACCACTTGGTTCTACAGCCGCCGGTTCCGGGTTCCCAGACCCCTGAATCGGTGCCGATGCCGGGGGAGAGCTAGGGCGATTCTCCTGGGGAGATGCTTCGCCAACGCCTCCGGATGGTGACCCCGAATTCCCGGAGTCCATCCCTGGGGGGTTTCTCCGGTCGATTCTCTGGGATTCTGGTCCCTGTGTAGTTGCAGACTGGGTTGCTGTCTCCGTTGACGGAGTGCGTGGCGGTGGTGAAGTCGGAGTGACGGAAGGAGATTGCCCGGGTGATGCCAAATTTCCACCCCCTCGACTGGGGGCTGAACCCGATGCTTCCTGCCTGCCCTGACTTGGCGTAATTAAAGCAGAGGGTAATAATCCCAACAGGGTCACCTCTAACCACAAGCGAGGCTGAGTGGTATTTTTAATTTGGGCTTCGCTGCTGCGTAAATGTTCTTGACCCGCTAAAATGGCTGGCATTTCCCATTGCTGCGCCACTGCACACAACTGTTCCCAAGTCGGAGGCGTAACGGCGACCAAATCTTGACGATGGGGGGCGGTGTGAGCAATTAATAAATCTCGATAAAACCCGGCCAAATTTTGTAAAACAATCAGAGGTTCTCGACCCCGATTCATCAATTCTCGGACTTTATCAAGAACTTGTTCAGCATTATCAGCGGCGATCGCCTCCAACAACTGAATCAAATCTCGCTCCGGGACCGAACCCACCAAATCCCAAACCCGTTCTACCGTAACCTGTTCTTCCAGCAAGGAAAGCTGGTCCAGTAGGCTTTCTGCATCCCGGAGTCCCCCCTGAGCAATTTGAGCGACCGTCAGTACCGCCTCATCACTGATATTAATCGTTTCCTTGCCAGCAATATGCTTAAGATGATCCACCATTGCTGTAACCGGAATGCGTCGAAAATCAAATCGCTGACAACGAGAAATAATCGTGGGTAAAACTCGTTGGGGGTCAGTGGTTGCTAATACAAATACTACCCGATCCGGCGGTTCTTCTAAGGTCTTGAGCAGCGCATTGAAAGCTGCTGTACTGAGCATATGAACTTCATCTATAATGTAAACTTTATAGCGACTTTGTACCGGGGAAAATTGGACTCGTTCGATGAGTTCACGAATGTTATCCACCCCCGTATTACTGGCAGCGTCAATCTCAATAGTGTCTAATGAGCTGCCTCTAGCAATGGTGCGGCAAACTTCACATTGACCGCAGGGGGTCTCGGTGGGCCCGTTGGTGTTGAGGCAGTTGAGGGATTTGGCGAGAATACGGGCGCTAGAAGTCTTGCCGGTGCCTCTGGGTCCGGTAAACAGATAGGCGGGTGCGATTCTATTTTGGCGAATCGCGTTCGTCAGGGTGGTGGCGATCGCCTCTTGTCCCACCAAATCAGCAAAGGTTTGGGGGCGATATTTGTGGTGTAGCGGTTCGTATGGCATGGATGAGGAAAAATATCAGCAGACAATAGACAATTAATGTTGAATCATAGAGGCAATGGCCGTTTTAACCCCAAAGCCAGGAATAACCGCAGCTAGAGAGACCTCTGGGGTTAGGGAGAGGCCGTAAATATCCACAGAAGGCGCGATCGCCCCTCCAGTATTCCCCAGTTTCTACTCATTCCCCTCTAAACCCACTCCCGGTTGCAACCTGTCGTTTTTAACCCTAAATCCGGCTCCCCTCTGCGGTTTTAGGGGAGGGGGTTCGAGGTAAAGGGTCTAGTCCAGTTCTCAATTTCGACTAGAGTTGATCTGTGAAAAATTTGCATTTTTTTTACCGAGGGAAAAAGGCTCCCAATCTGCGATTTTAAAGGGAAAAGCACTAATCCCCACTCTAAAATAGAATAGCACTGGCCTATTGGCTTCTTACCCATTTCGATAGATATGCGCGATACAGAACACATATTAGGATTGGGCAGGAAACCCTCCAGATGCACCAGGGCTAGCCCAGACTCGGGAGGGAGGATGTTGATAAGATTGCAAGAGCTACGCAAGTCAGCAGCGGAAAAATGCAGTAATTCTTCGGACAGGGCAACGTGCAAGGGATCCGCAGGGACACAGGGATGGGGTTTAGATGATGCAGTTCATGCAAAGGGTTGTAAAAACTTTAGGCCGAATCCGTCAGCAGCTCATCCAGTTGTGGCAACAATGGCTTTACAGACTGTGGCCTCAGTCGTTCCCCAAAAATCCGAAAAGTCGAGTTCAGCAAACGACCAAACCTCTATCGGCGGCAGAGTACGAATTTCTGTTTTCTGAATTACTCGATGGGGTACATCGAGGGTGGAGTCAGGCCCAGGTTACCCAATTTCTGAAAGAAATCGGGCCAGAGTCTTCGGTTAACGGGGAGGGTTTTGTCAAGGGTTGGGGGGTTGAGGGGTCGGAAAATCAGGCGTATGTGCTCTGGTTGCAGGAGTTTGGCACTCGCCTCCTTAATTCCCCAGTGCCGAATCAGGAATTGGCAAGGCGCATGGTGGGGTTGGGAGAGCTAAATTGTGGCAAACTCTCAGCCGTGGCTGGAGAAATTGGTCAAAATTTGCTCGATCGCAACACTCCAGCGCAATCTCAACCTGAAGCACTCCCCCCTAAGCCGGAATTTCCCTCAGAATTCAGCCTAAAACAGTATTTGCAACTTGGACATACCCACCTCGATCGCCGTCAATATCCTTCAGCTTTAACCACCTTTGAGCAAGCTGCAAAGCAGTGTCCGAAGCACCCAGAAGTCTTATATGGTTTAGGGTTAGTCTGTCACCGAATGGGACTCTATGAAGAAGCGATCGCCCATTTAACAGAGGCATTGGAACAGAATCCTGAGTTTGTAGCGGCCCTGACTCAACGGGGGTTGGCATATAAGGCCGTAGATGATTTAGACCCAGCCAAGGCGGATTTTGAGGGCGCTGTAGCCATTAAACCGCGATCGCCCCAGGAGTGCTGTGCTAGAGGCAAAGCCCTGATGCAGTTAGAGCAACAGTCCGAGGCGATCGCCGCTTATGAACAAGCACTAGAAAACAATCCAGAGTCTCATCACGGCTGGTATGACTGGGGAAATGTCCTTTATGACTTGCAGCGTTACTCTGAGGCGATCGCGGCTTATGACAAAGCCTTGGAACTACAACCGCACTATGCAGCGGCTTGGTTTAATCGTGGGGCCGCCTTGGGGAACCTGCACCGTTATGCTGAGGCGATCGCCGCTTTCGAGAAACTCTTAGAAATCCAGTCCCATGATTATCATGGCTGGTTGTGCCTAGGTCAAACCCTGGAACGGTTAAATCGGATTCAGGAGGCGATCGCGGCTTATGAACGTGCCTTGCAACTTCGACCCGATGACCCCATAGCCTGGAGATACCGCAACGCGGCACTCACCCTCACTAAAAAAAGCTAGGAAGGCGATTGGCCTAACCTAGCTTTTCCCCGGAGGGACCAGGACGTATTATTTAACCGGACATCACGGTTCACGAGGCTGCAAAGACCTCAACCCTCACCAGACGCATCACCGGCGATCCCCGGTTAACCCGTACCCTGGTTCGTGTTTTCATGGGAGTGGACCCGACCTAGGGGGGAACTCGGTATCCCGTGTCCTTCTTGGGCGTACCGTTGCCAGAGTTGAGCTAAATCTTGAGCTTGTCCCTGGAACTCCGGATGAACCTGATACATTCGTCTCGGTCGTCCCCGGCCTTCAACCTTTTTCCAATAACCCTTAATGACTCTTTCATTTTCTAAAAATTTCAGAGCGCTGTAGAGTACCGTGTCCGAAAGTCGATAGGCCGGATATTCCCGCTCTAATTGCTGAATTAGTTCCGTGCCATAGGAGTCACCCGCCAATAAAACTGACAGAACATAACACACCGTCAGTTCTTTATTCAGATAAATGGGCGGAGGGTTTTGAAAAAAGTCATAGATCTCTTCAAAATTCATTTGAGTTACCCGCTGAATGCCCGTTAAAATACCAATTGATACAGGAATTGACGCCCTGAAAATTTGACGTTTCAATCTATTTCTCCCTCGGTTGAGGGGTTAAAAATCTACAGTTCAAAGTCAACTCAAAGTTAACCCGGATACCGTCCCGAGCGTCGGGAAGATTTTTGATTCAGTTCCTTTGGTCTAGATGCATTGCTTGATGAAACTGCAAAAGAATACAGTTGAGCGGCAAAGCCTGAATAACAATTAGGCTGCATCCCTAGCCTGAAATACAATAGGAGTACCTGCAAGAAGTAGATCCAGACTATTGTCAGGCAATCTCTGTTGCAGCAAGTTACAAATAACTCCCCACAACAACAGCACAAAAGGATCATGAAACCCTGTCTGATTACCGGACTCCGGTTCAGGCGAATTTCATTTAGAGTCGCCCCGTAAAAATTTACCGGCTGACTGGTAAAACACCCTCTCTCAAATTTTTTTATACAGACTCATTCTGATGAAATCAGCGAAAGTCAGCACCCAAATAAAATAAATACAACTTTTGCCAACTTGAACGCCGGAACGAAAATGATGAAAAATCATCTCCGATGGCAAGCCCGCCCTGATTTGTTAGTAGTAATGTGCACCCGTTTTGATACGCAATCTGACTGAGGAATGCATAACCAACACCTGAGACTGTTTGGGTTTGTCTCTCGTTCAGTCGGCTGAATTGACTCAGGGGAAAGACTGGTTTATTCTCTCTAACCTGAGCGCACCCTTTCTCTTCATTCGGCCAACTTGAACAATCAATTCCCGGTTTAATCTCTAGATTTTCAATGTTGTCGAGTCGGTGTTAACCCATCACCCCGAAAGTCTGTTGCTTTAACCTATTGGGGCATTGTACCCCGATTTCTAGGAAAATCTTGGCAGTTAGGGGGGATGGGGTTAAGGTGGTTACGGGCGATCGCCATCCTCTTCTAGGGTCAAAGTCAAGTTCGACAGAAAATTTGCCTTTGTTGCACCGCAATTTAAAACACTTCCAATAAGATGGTGCTTACACAAAGCGTTTAAAAAACCCCCACTGCTAGAAATTTTCCCCATCAGGAATGGGGCGATCGCCTGCCTATAAGGTGGCATTCTCAATGGGCTGACGTGTTTTTATGCTTTTTTGTTCTCTATTTTTCTTTACAAGTTAATTTAAAATAAACAGGGCTAATCCGCAATTGCACCCCGATATCATGGGGCAACGGTAATCAGGCAGTGCATTGGTCTATGATTGAGCAAGAGCCGATCAATCTCAACGCTCCAAAACGGTAACTGCGTTCTCCGTATGTCAAATAATACAGACTTTAAAGCACTTCCACCCCCCGTCCAGCGCGTCATCCCTGCGTTACGCAGAGTCGGCTGGATCAGTTTTTGGATACAGTTAGTTCTAGCTGTTGTTGCGGGACTAATTTTCTTATTTGCAATTTTGATTGAAAGTCCTGCACCTCGTGAAGCCGTCAGAACGAGTAATGTGGGAATTGGCCCGGGGATTTTCTTTGCAATTCTCGGACTGGTTTCCCTAGGATTAAGTATTTATTGGGCTTTTCGCTATACTCGCTTATCTCAACAGCTAGGTTCAGTCAATTCCAAACTACGCCCCCGCAGAGCGGATACGCTGAAAATGGTACGTCAGGGCCTGATGGTGAATTTGGCCGGGATGACCTTTACCCTGCTGGCGGCAGAAGCCATTGGCGGAATCCTCCTGGCAAAGGCACTCAAGTATCAAGGGGGTGGTTCCCTAGTCACCGCCCTGCGCCCACAAGATTTCATTCAAGCGTTGGATATTTTTGTGGTGTTGGCAAATACACATACGATTGTGGCCCACTTTATTGGGATTATCACGGGACTGTGGTTGCTCAACTGGATCGAGAGCCAGGGTCAAGTGTAACCCGGAAACCATCGTCCCCAGGGCCAGGTGGGGTTGAGGTTTTATCCCCTAGGGTTACCACTCTAATGCTTCAGGTGGGGCTATCTCTGACAAGGCACAAGTGATCGCCCCAGAGGAGATTACACCGGGGGTTTGAATCGGGAGCGCACTTTGGGTAGAATTCAGGGCGGGGGAGGTTAAAGCGGAGTCTGGTTCCGGCAGGGTTCTCGGGGATGATTGGTCCGTCATCCACCCCAGCCCCCCAATTGCCCCGGCCATGAGCGCCGTATAGCCTAGATACAAATGCACAGGACTGACGGAAAAGTCGAGATTAAATGGCTGGAAATGCCCGGAGGCAGGAGAAATATTCTTCTTTTGCGGGATGGGTAAGGAATCCGCTATTCTCCTGCCCTCTAAGCCTAAAAAATTCCCAATTTTATAAATAAAGCTCCGCACGTAAACATCTTCGGGCAACTGTTCCAAAATGCCGTTTTCGATCGCTTCAATATGACGGCAAGGAACGAGGGTCTGTTGGTACAACTCCAGAATCGATAAACCGCGATCGCAGCGTGCGGCTTGGAGTTGCTGCCCGATTTGAGTGAGGCGATCGGTCCATTGTTGTTGCTGCTGAGCGATGATTTGGGCTTCTCGTTCAGCTTGAAGTGGTTTGTTGGCCCGTTGAAAGGGGTTGATTACTGGCTTTTGCTGTCTGAGGGTAGCACTCTTGCCTGCGATCGCTCCTCTATCGGCAGTAGTCAGGGATTGAGAATGGCTTTCCGGTGTTCGGATGTCCTCTAGGGCATGAGACTCGTGGCGATCGGCGGACTGGGGAAATAACTCTAGGGACTCAGGGACTAGACCCCCCTCATTCAGGGGTTCTAAAGGCTCCTGGCCCGGGGATATCCATTGCTTGATCGTTAGCCAGATTGCTTTTTTGGCGACAGCTTGAAGCAGCATAGAGGAACCGTCAGCCGACTCACCGAGTTTCTGCTTCAGGATCCCTAACGCGGTCCGGTAAACTTTTGTACTATACAGTTCAGACTCAATTTGACTAAGGATAGCAGTCAGTTCTTCTTGAGGAAGCGTGGCCTGGGAGATGGATTCAAGTGCCATGATACTCATTAAATCAGGGGGACTTCAGTCAGTAGCAACTGAATGAACAACAGCTAACCGTCAATCCTGTCTTTGCCCAAAATCTTGAGTTTAGCCCGAAGTTAGACTCAGGTCTGGCTCGGCAGGTAATCGGGGAGAATCTGTGTCTGAGTATCTTCATTCGGGTGATTTGTCCCCCTTCAGGATGGAAGAATGGCTCCCTGGGTGACAATTGGCACCTCGGAGGTAGGGGAATGCCTCAATGGATCCGAAACCTGTGCGGCCCTCCGGAACGAGTTCGCTGCCTTACCCATTGCGAGTTTCGGCTCCCTCCTAGCTCGATTACGGAGTAGATATCGGCTCAACCCTAAGGTAGAGATCGCCTTAATCCCACTGAAAAAAATAGAAATCGGATCGGTTCGCTCCCGTGATATTCTTGTTTTGCCCTAGGATTTGCTCTTGCTGGGTTCAGGGCAATCAAAAAACCTGTACGCCTTGACCCCAATGTGGTAAGGGCGTTTTCCGGTTTTATAATTCCGTTTTGCTCCTCGCTACTGATCTTTATCTTCCTATTATCTGTCATGTCCCGATCGGAATCACCAAAAGAGAATGGGCAATCCCACACTCCATCCACAATTTTGACGGATGAGTCCGGGCGATCGCTATCTTGCTACATTGAACACTCCGTAGAAGTAAACGGTAATACTTACGTTTTACTCACTCCCATTGATACGCCGGTGGAAATTTTCGCATGGCAAGCCGAGGATGAAGATGATGAACCTATCCCCATTAGTGAAGACGAAGTTGACCTCATTTTTGATACGGCTAAAGCGGTCCTCGAAGAACAAAACCTCACCCTAAAACGCACTGCAATTACCCTAACGGTTAGCGGTGATCTTCCAGAATTTACGGAAGAAGAAATCAATGAAGAAGATTCTGCGGAAGCGGCAGAATATGAGGAACTTCAGTGGTTAGCTAGCTTCTATCACGAAGAAGCTGAGTATGCCATCTACTCTCCTTTAGATCCCGTCTTCATTTTGGCTCGCCTCAATGAAGAAGGAAACCCCGAGTTACTTTCTGATGAGGAGTTACAAGAACTTGAACCTATGATGTCTACTTTAGAAGGCATGATAGAAGAACGATTGTTCGAGGAACTCGAATAACGACAGGGAACTGTATCCCCCCGGGGTGAGGTCGGTAATAGATTGGAGGTGGGACTAGAATCAATGTTGAAGCCCGATCAGTCCCATTTCAATAAAATTTTTAGCGGGATCAGCACCCAAAACTGTCCTAAAATCAGAATAAAAGGCGATCGCGTTGGAGCGCTTCCCATCAGGGTTGTACAGACGATGGTGTTCGTCGCCAGCCGGACCCTTGCCGGACTAGACAAAAGCGACTCCAACTTGGAAAGAATCAGGCTCTAAGATGCACAACGTAGAAGATCCCCGGCCCGAATATCCCCGTCTCGGTGCATAAGTTATCTAAGGGCTACCTGAACATAAGATTGGGATCGCCGTCTGATGTTGAGTCTATCAATTCACCGATTAAAGACTACCCTGGAATACAGGAATGCCGCTGGTAAAGATCCCCGAGGGGTGATGGCGGGCGATCGCTTCTCCATCCGGACAATATCCCCTGAGATCCTCACGGCATCCCCTCATGGTTGTTACAGATCAACAGAAGATGAAAGCAGCGAGTCAACGAAAAACAAATTGGTTGTTATATGTGGCGCTTATCCTCTGCGCTGCGATCGGAATCAGTGCATGGCAAGGTTGGAGGTGGTGGATCTCATCTAGTGCACCAGCTTCTCAATCCTTATCGAGGGATGCGGTTGTGGAAGCTCCTCAGCTTCAAGTCGTACAAATCGAGCCTGGGGAGCCAGGACAACTCATTGGAGTTAAGCTAGAAGAACAGGGGCTAATTCGTTCGGCAAACGCCTGGAATATGTGGACTCGATGGTTAATTCGTCAAAACCCAGAAGGGGGTTACAAAGCCGGAACCTACCAAGTCTCCCCGACTGAACCGATGCAGGCGATCGCCCAAAAAATCTGGAACGGCGAGGTCATGCAGCTCGATTTCACCATTCCCGAAGGCTGGAATATCAGACAAATGGCTGAATATTTCGAGTCTAAAGGGTTTTTTCCGGCTGAAGAATTTCTCGCCGCTACCCAAGAAATTCCCTGGGCTGAATACCCCTGGCTCCCTAAAGATTTGCCTCATTTAGAAGGCTTTTTATACCCGGATACTTACAAACTCCGAGCCGATGATCTAACCCCTCAAGCTATTATTCAACCGATGCTTGATCGGTTTGAACAGGTAGCTCTCCCCGTTTATCAACAACCCCAAAATCAAACGAATCTAAGTCTCAAAGAGTGGGTTACTCTGGCTAGTATTGTTGAAAAAGAGTCCGTCGTGGCATCGGAACGTAATCGGATTGCCGGTGTATTTACCAATCGTCTCAAACAGGGGATCTCTCTCGGTGCAGATCCGACGGTGGAATACGGATTGAACATTAGACAAACGGAAGATCAGCCTTTAACTTTGGCACAGGTGAATACACCTTCCCCTTACAATACTTATCTCAATCCAGGTTTACCTCCTACCCCGATCTCTGCACCGGGAGTTGCCAGTTTAGAAGCCACTTTAGCCCCCGAAGAGACGGAGTATCTCTATTTCGTGGCTCTTTATGATGGCACTCATATTTTTAGTCGCACTCTAGCGGAACATGAAGCGGCTCAAAATGCAATTTGGGACGAACGCGACCCAAGTTTACGTTAAAACTTTCCCCAAGTAGCAGATATCAATCCCTGCTTGGGGAATTTTTAGGACGGTGATGCGATTGCCTCCGGCATAGCTGCGCTTACCGCCGCCGGATTAATAAGGGGAGGATGTCAAAATCATCATGAGGGAAATGTGGTTTGAGCCAGAGCATCCCAGCAGTAGCGGGGATCGCGCTGTAATATCAGATAATCGGGTGACGGCACGTTCTAGGTGGTCTATCTCAAGATGCTGTTAAACTGTGGTTTCCGGCATTCCGGAGGACGGTCGTTAGTGTTAGTCAGTGAGGGTCAATTGCTATGTCTTGGGGAAAACTCTTAGAACCCGATTTATTTTTAGGGGACTCAATTTTAAGCCTGACACCCGAGATCGTGAAAGAGTACGACCTCAAGGGTCTGGTTTTGGATGTGGATGATACTCTCGTCCCCATCCGAGAAATCCAGGTTTCTGAGTATTTGCGACAGTGGGTGGAGCAAATTCGCCCGGTTGCTACCTTATGGTTAGTTAGCAATAACATCAGCGAAGTTCGGATCGGTGGGATCGCGCGCTCTTTAAATTTGCCCTACATTACGGGTGCGGCGAAACCCTCTCGCCGGAAGTTACGACAGGCGGTTACCGGGATGAACCTGCCGGTGGAAAAGGTGGCAATGGTGGGCGATCGCCTGTTTACTGATGTCCTCGCCGGCAACCGCTTAGGAATGTTTACCATTCTGGTAGACCCGATGGTGGATCCGGGGGCGATGATGCGAACTACTCATCCGGTGCGCTCGCTGGAAGTCTGGCTATCTCAAATCCTCGGCGCTTCCCTCGCCAAGAAGTAATCAAACGTCCCTCCGGTTAACTCAACGCCCTGGATCCCGCGACCCGGAATATATGAATTTGCAAACCTTAGTCGTCAAAATTGGCACTTCTAGTCTCACCCAGGATAGTACCGGCAACCTGGCGATCGCCACCATTGCGGCCCTCGTTGAAACCCTCAGCGCACTCCGCCAGCAAGGACATCGCGTTATCCTAGTTTCCTCCGGTGCGGTGGGAGTTGGTTGTGCTCGCCTGGGATTAAAAGAACGTCCCCGCACGATCGCCCTTAAACAGGCGGTAGCGGCTGTGGGTCAGGGCCGTTTAATGCGGGTTTATGATGACCTCTTTACCACCTTGCAACAGCCGATCGCCCAAGTTCTCCTAACTCGCAGCGATTTAGTCCAACGCAGTCGCTACGTCAACGCTTACAACACCTTCCAAGAATTACTACGCCTCGGAGTAATCCCGATTGTCAATGAAAATGATACGGTTGCGGTCGAAGAACTCAAGTTCGGCGACAATGACACCCTCTCCGCAATGGTCGCCAGTTTAGTCGAAGCTGACTGGTTGTTTCTGATGACCGATGTGGATCGCCTCTACTCGGCAGACCCCCGCAGCAATCCGGACGCGCAACCCATTACCCTGGTTCAACACCTGGATGAGCTTACTCAGCTACAAGTCCAAACCGGAGGCAGTGGGACCAATTGGGGGACCGGGGGCATGACGACTAAAATTGAGGCAGCTAGAATTGCCACGGGTTCCGGGGTCCGCACGGTGATTACCTCGTCTCAATCCCCACGGAACCTGGAGAAAATTTTGCAAGGAGAGGCGATCGGAACTCACTTTGCACCCCAACCGCGCACCAGTAATGCTCGCAAACGCTGGATCGCGAATGCGGTCATCCCTTCGGGCCAACTTTATTTAGATGCCGGGGCGATCGCCGCAATCTGTCAAGGGGGAAAGTCTCTACTGCCTGCCGGAATCGTCGAGGTGTTGGGAGAATTTGAGGCATCGGATGCGGTGCAACTGTGCGATCGCACAGGTCGAGAAATTGCTCGCGGACTGGTCAACTATAGCAGTACCGAACTTGAGCGGATTCGCGGACGAAAATCTGATGAAATTTTAACAATTTTGGGTTATGTTGTCGCCGATACTGTAATCCACCGGGATAATTTAGTTTTAAACCGTTCCACTAGCGATGCAGCCGATTTGAACAAAACCGATATGCTCTACTAAAAGCCGGTTTGGTGTTTCTTTCAGCAATCTGCTTTGATTTGACAGGGGCAGAAATTTTAGGTTAAAATTACCCCATTCATTGAATGAGGCTATGCTCATGCCGATTCGATTCTCAATGAAGTGATAATAACCTCGGCTCACCTGCCCAAATTCAGGGATTTTTTTCATCCATCCCCGCACTAAAAATACTTCTACAGCACGGAAAAAAATAGACGATGAACCCCGATAACGTCATGGAATTTTTACAAACCGGATTTCGAGTTGGGGTAGGCGCGACGGCTTCCCTACTCGAAAGTATTCAAGACCCCCAAAAACGAGAAGAAAATCTGGCAGACTTGAAACTAGAGGCCAGGGATTTAACCCGGAAGTGGGCAGAAAAAGGAGAAATGACTGAACGGGAAGCCCGAAATTTTGTCGATACTCTCATCGATCACCAGCGATCGCCCGGGGAAACCCCTTCCTCGGCAACTCCCCAACCCCCTGGTTCTGCGCCTGAGTCCTCCCCTCCAACTTCGGCGACCAATCCGCAAGTTTATCAGGATTTACAAGACTTGACCGCCCAAATTGCAGCGTTGCGGTCTGAGTTAGAAAATTTACAGCGAAAAGACCCCGAACTCTAAGCAGGGGTTGCTGGGGTATCAAAGATTAGCACAATTAAAATACAATTTGTGAGGATATTTCTCCTCTAAACACCGATTTAGCTCTTAATGGTGAGACAGGAGAATGAGAAATTGGTCCTCTAATTTCTAGTCCAACTTTTCAGAGTGGGACAAAGGCGGCTGAATGAAGCATTACCAGAAGGGTAGACTGTTGCCCTATTTTTTTTGCGGTTGCTTCTACCGTAGTGACTGCCCTACCGTAGAAGCAACCGCCTACTACTTTTTGAGATCTACTTAGAAGCGTCAGGATCTGCCCTGTCCAGAAAAAGCAAAATAAAATTTACTTTTTCTTGACAGGACAACACTTATTTGATATATAGCACTAAATTTTTTAATCGTTGCCCCAGTCTTCGCGACCCATCAGGTCCACAATGCGATCGCGCAGCAGAAAATCATGTTTTTCTAGTTCAGACTCAACCACTGCCCATTCCCGTGCAGGGATGTACTGGCAGAGGGTATAGATAGGTTGTTGCCGTCCCACAAAGCCATTTTTGACTAAGGTACGGGCTTCTTCTTTGATGAAGTCGATTGAATATTGAATGGTAGATGTAGATGGAGCCATCTTTAAAACCTCGCTAGATAGATTTTTTAATCAACGTTATATCTGTGACCACCCCCCCCAGTTAAGTGAAGACTTCATAAAATCTCATTCTCATTAAAGAAGGGAGACGACTGGGCGGCCTCTTGTGGTAATTGTTACATTCTATACAGCAGCATTTTTATTCTCGCGCTAATTGTCTCCTATTCATCTTAATAAAAGATAAAGAATTATGCACCCCCAGATAGATAATTTCTGGTGATGCCTCTACCTCTAGGCTTAGGAGATCGTTAATAGACCTCTTCCAAAATTCCTGATTAATACCGCCCAACCCCTGAGTAAGAAAGGCTTGGGAGCTTTTGGACAGAATTCTAATGATTGCATTATTTCTAGTTTCAACTAGAAAGATTTAGAAACAATGTTATACAGGGGGAGGGTTGTAGCCATAGTCTTCCGGGCAATTTTATATAAATATTGCTTTCAATGGTCAATCCCATTCCCCGCTTCCTGTCTGGGTATTTGTTTTTCCCCTAGTGGGTTTGGATCTCCCTTCCGAACCTCCCGGAGATAGCCCCCACGCCCCCGGTCTGAATCAAAGGAAAACTGTTTTGTTCCCGGGGAAAGATTACTCAAAGTGTTCAGTTTTGTCATCGTTTCTTGACGTGAGGGAACCCTATTCTGGGAATTTTAGGAGCAGGGAAAGAGGGATTTGGAAGGGCCTAATGGGAGAGGGATCGCTGCTTTCAGGGATTAAACCGGGTTAGAAATGGCTTATTTTACATCGTTAACTTTAGTAGAAAGGGTTCGCTGGGGTTGGGGTCAGGGTTAGTCCAAATAATGTTTCGAGGGCGATCGCTTGAGCGGCACCCATTTGACCGTAAGAAAAGACAAAGGGAATGGACGGAGGCAACAGGGCCTTAAATTCATCTAAAACGTAGGGGCTACCATAAATGGCAATTGCCTGTAGTTGTCCCGTTTCTAATAATTGCTTGAGCCATTCTCTCGCGAGGCGGGTCACTTGGGCGGGTCCACCAAAGGGATTACCCCGGATAAAGATTTGAAGTAAGGTTTTACCTGTTCCCATTGCCTGGAAGTCTTGTCCTCGACAGGGGCTAGAGCAATCAACCCCATGAAATTGATAGCCTTTAGACTTGGGAATCACGATCGCCGGTGCTTGTTTATTCAGAAACGCACTATTAATCAGGGAGTCCGTTATCAATAAATTATTTAAATACTCCCCGGATTCCGGTTGAGGCAGGGATAAAGGCAAAGACCCCCCAATTTGCTGAGACTCTCGTAAGATACTGTCTACAGAAGCGATCGCACCGGGAGTGGAAAGGTTAATCAGCTGGGCTGTTGGGGAAGTCGGGGGATTGACAACTACGGAAGGGGAAAAAAGTTTTCGTTTAGCCTTCCAAATGCGAGTGACGGATTCACGAATGCGATCGGGGGAGATGCGACCAGATTTAACCGCATCGCAAATAGCAGTAATCGCTTGGGCTGGATCCAGCGGCATTAATAAAATATCGGCCCCGGCTTCTAACGCTAAAATCGGGGCTTCATTAGCACCATAACGGTTGGCGATCGCCCCCATGACCAAAGCATCGGTGACAATTAAGCCATCAAAGCCAAACCTTTGCCGTAACTGTCCCGTTAAAATCTGGGGAGAAAGGGTGGCAGGATGGTCGGAATCCCAGGCTTCAATGCACAGGTGAGCGCTCATCACTGCATCCACCCCAGCAGAGATCGTCCGTTGAAACGGCGGAAGTTCGACGGCCTCTAGTCGTTCCTGAGAATGTCGCAACACCGGCAGCTCGATATGAGAATCTACGCTGGTATCCCCATGTCCGGGAAAATGCTTAGCACAGGTGAGTACAGGATACTTTTGAGCGCCCCGCATAAAGGCTAGGGCTAACTCACTGGCGGTTTCGGGATTTTCCCCAAACGAACGGACATTAATAACAGGGTTAGCGGGATTATTATTGACATCCACCACTGGGGCGAGGACCCAATTAATCCCGACGGCGAGGGCTTCCTGGGCGGTATAAGCTCCCATTGCTGCGGCATAACCCTCAGCTTTCGACGGGTTTTCTACCGCAATCCGGGCGATCGCCATTGGCGGGGGAAACCAAGTGGCCCCGGCAAACCGCTGTCCGACACCTTCTTCGATATCGGCAGCGATCAGCAATGGATATTTAGCCCAGGATTGCAATTGGTGCGATCGCAGTATCAAATCTCCTGCACTGCCTCCCACCAAAATCACACCCCCGACGCCCTTTCCTTGCACTAGCTGCTGTAACTGGGCCGCTGGGGGTTCCCAATCAGGATATTCGATTTGGTGGTCAAACAGGTGTCCAGACGCTCGCACGACGAACAACTGAGCCACCTGTTCTTCTAAAGATAAAGTTTCAAGATCCGGCAGTGCCGGGATCTGCTCCGACATATCCACAGATTAAGCCCCAGTTTCTGAAATTTCGCTCTCGTTTAGATCCACTTCTTCCTGATCCTCGTCAGGATGATGGTCCTTGCGTTCTTCACTGATTTGATTGAGCAGTGTCAGGATTCGCGTCCCTCGTTCGATGGATCGGTCTTCTAAAAATATCACTTCCGGGGTCCGACGCAATCGAACCCGGTGGCCGAGTTCCCTGCGGATGTATCCAGTAGCGGCTTGTAACCCTTCCATTGTTTCCGCCCGTGCTTCATCACTGCCATAGATACTGACAAAAATCTTGGCGTGTTGGAGGTCCCCGGAGACATTGACATCGGTAACGCTGACCATTCCCGCGCCCACTCGGTCATCCTTAATGTCGCCGATTAACATCAAACTGACTTCGCGTTTAATCAAGGATGCGACGCGCTCTACTCGACGATCTGTAGCCATAATATTGATTCCCTTGTTTGCATGGTCATGAAATTTGGGTGGTGCTCGGATACAACCACCTATCTGTAAGTGTAGAGTTTCAATCCGTGCTACCGCTACGTCAGAAAACCACTCCTCTAGGAGGATTTCTTTCTAGGGAGGGTGATTTGGCATTTTTATCAGGACGCTCTTTCTTGTAAGAATGTCTAAGTACCGGGCCGGAATGATGCCCGGTCCGAAAGGGTCTAGGATTTACACTGGCTGGGTTATTCCCTTGTCCGAGGCGATCGCGTGGGTGACCTAGGTAACCGCCAATCCCAACATCCCTCGCAAGGTTAAACCGACAAAAATTAGGGCAGTAACAAGCAAGCTCACTAAGGCGATCGCCGTGACGGGTTTTTGCAACAGCGGCTTAAGCCCACCGAAGAGGGCAAAGAAGATGCCTAGAATGATCGTGACAAAGTAGCGCGGGTAGCGAAGGATATTATTCCAAAAATCATCAAACATAACGATTCAGATTCTGACAGGAGCGGCTAAGTCTGTTTGCATTGTACCCCGTAGCATTGTTCTACGAGTTGCACGAGTAGGGCAAACTTCAGGGAGTTCGGTTGAAATCTTGGCGAGTCCCCGATAGGCACCCGACATTACACCGGCGATCGCTGGGCTGGTATTGAGCTCACCCCCACGATAATCGCGGGTGTCTTAAGGGAAAGAATACAGGCTCCACCGGACCCGGCCCCTGACCCCAACAAACGGGACAGCTTGGGCATAGGGTGATTTAAGGTAGGGGTTTGCCTAAAAATAATGGGTGCTATTGTGACTCCCGGGGATAGGGCACAGCGATGTCATTCCCTCGATTGAGCCTTGATTTTTTGAGGTGAAGTTCTCTTAGATGAAATTCTGCTGTAGAATGCCGAAAACTATATCATATTTTGGTGGAAATCAATCATTAACATTTTTCCGGTGGCATCATAAAATAAGGTAGCAAAACATAATTCGGGATAAATTCTTCCGCGCTTTTGTTTTTGAATACCGCCCATTGCCACTTGTACCCGATAACCTGTTCCAAAATTAATATCAAAATATTCATTAAAAAAGGCTTTCGTGACAATATCAATTTGAACCCCTTGAGGGATATCAATACTTATATCTTCATCTTCTAGTTGAACTTTTTTCTGGCCCGACGCCCGGTATTTTTGTAACATATGATTGACATCTTCAAAGATTTGGGAGTCGGGTAAAATGCGATCAATAGCTTGGATAACATCCTGAGAATCCATCTGGGCAACCTCCTGGAAAATACATTACCGTAATCAAGGACTCAGTTGAAGCAGCGATCGCACTCTCCCGAGAAAGGATGGATCTATCTGACTCATTCAACCCGGGGCACTGCCATATAATTGCAGTAAACGGATCTATTTTAGACCTAAAGGACTCAGGGTTTTGATGCAAATTGAGCCAATGGGAAGGAGAAGTCTTACCTTGAGAGGGTCATTGCGGGGGAAGGAATGGGGACGCCCCTCCATTATGCCAAAATCGGTTTAAAAGCGCCGTATCAATCATTACTCCCTGCTGTCTGGGAGGCGATCGCCGGCAGAATTTAGCTCGCTGTCGTGGTATGTTAGGGATTCATGAACGATAGGATTCGGGTTGAGTTTAAAAATAGCCCCGAGTTGGCACCAAATTGCCCACTTGTAAAAGGGGTTGGGGTCGTGTTGGAAAGGGCGAGAGGCGCAGTCAAGGGCGAGTGTTTTCTCCGGTGCGATCGCCGAAATGAGATCAACTCCATTTCCCTTATCCCTATTTCAATCAAACAATATCCCTGAAAACCCTTAAGTTCCCTAATTGAATTCGGTTTACCGAAAAGGGATACCGTTGCTACAAAATTATGATAAATTTTTAGGATAGATGAGCGATCGCACAGCATTAACCGTTTCACCCCGTCCCTTTCTGAAATGGGCGGGGGGCAAAACCCAACTCATTCAACAGTATCGACCCCTATTTCCTACGGATTTTGAGAATTATTACGAGCCATTTTTAGGAGGAGGTGCGGTCTTTTTTTATTTATTTGATCAACCTAGATCACCCCTTCAGGCTGTTCTATCCGATGTCAATGAAGAACTTATTAATATGTATCGCTGCGTTCGCGATGACGTAGAAAATTTAATTAAAGAACTAGAAAATCATCAGACTCAACATGATTCCGAGTATTATTATAAAATAAGAGCGCAGAAAAACACAAAGCCCTTAAAAAAAGCGGCTCGAATTATTTATTTAAACAAAACTTGTTTTAATGGGTTATACCGAGAAAATTCCAAAGGAGAATTTAACGTACCCATTGGCCGATATAAAAATCCTAATATTTGCAATTCGGATTTATTGCGAATAGATTCTCGGGCTTTGCAATCAGTTAAGTTAGAAGTTCGGGATTTTGAAAAAATTCTGGATGAGGCGAAAAGTAACCAAGATTTTGTTTATTTTGACCCGCCCTATTATCCGTTGAGCAATACTAGCCAATTTACAGCTTACAGTCGCCACAATTTTAATGAAGAGGACCAAATCCGGTTAAGAGATATCTTTGTAGAACTCGCGAATCGAGGAGTGAAAGTGATGTTATCTAATTCCGATTGTCAGTTTATAAGGGACCTTTATCAACCCTTTCAAATTCATCAAGTTTTAGCCACGCGATCGATTAATTCTAAAGGAACCCATCGAGGTAAAATTTCGGAGGTTGTTGTAACTTCATATTAGTTTTATAAAAAAGAAATTTTTAATAAATAGCGGTTTTACTTCGTTTTTTAAAAGCAATTAATGTAATTTTTAAAGTCTGGTGTTTCGGAAGTTTATAAATTATCTAGTTTTGGGGGGAGTGCGAGCTTCTAGCTTGCTATAGTAACCAGTTAGAAGTTCGCACGGCTTAATTTTGGAGGCACGATGATTTAGAGGGGCGATTAAAGTCGTTACTACTAACTTAAGAGAACGACTAAAGTCGTTACTACTAACAAGAAGATGCTAACCTTATTTTATAAGGAGATAGATCCTTGGTCGAAAGTTCTATTATTTTGGTCGATGCCGTTGATAATAAGGCGATCGCGGTAAACTTCAATGGAGGCAAAACTCAGTTGACTTGCCGATCGCGCGGTCCAAGTTGAGCGCCCTACCCGTCGGGTTTTTGCACCGGCACCACAAGTTAAGTAGGTTGTATTCCCGATCGCCTGGGTTCGTTCGTAGTTATGATTATGTCCATTAATATAAAGTGAAACGCCATGCTTTAGGAATAATGGCATCAATTTCCGACGGAGGAAACGACTTCCCAAATGTAACCCGGAAGTATAGAGGGGATGATGTCCCATGACGATTTTCCAAGGAGCATCACTCTCCTGGAGTTGCGTTTCTAACCACGGTAACTGATTCGGCCAATTCGCATTTTTATTGGTATCGAGAACAAAAAATTGGACGGTATCGCGGCGTAAACTGTAGTAGCGCCCTTGCATATTAAAGCCAGGATACTGGACTTGATCCTGGCCGTTATTCGTTTTAATATCGTGATTACCCAAACAAGCATAAAATTTAACCTGGGCATCCAAGAGCGATCGGTAAGGTTGCTCAAAGACGCGCTCTATTTTTTCAATTTCGCCATGATTGTAGATATTATCTCCGGCGAGCATGATTAAATCGAAAGGATTTTCCTGGTGGTAGCGGGCGATCGCCCGTCCGACGGCATATTGGCCCTCATTACCCGCACCCGTATCCGCCACGGCGACAAAACGCAGCAGCAAAGTATCTGGGGATGGCGGTATGAAATCCAACTCAGTCTCTGACCTCTCTTGTGTTAGCCCCCTGAGAGATTTGCCTAGGATAGCAAAGGTTAGGGTACTGAGTCCAGCCAGTAAAAATTCTCGGCGTTTCAAGTTCATGGGTGGGTGAATTGGCAAGAACTAGGGGACATTTCAAACAAAATGATAGATTAATCCAAAGATAGCCACCTCTTTAAAGTATTCCCCTGTTGTCCTAGTCGATCGCCTATAAAAAGATGTCACAAGATCCTCCCATTCCACCTGAGTCAAATCCCCAAACACCGAAACCAGGAGACTCTTCTCAACCCCTGCCGCTTCCTGTGAAACGTCCGCCCTCTGGATTAAAAGCCGTGGCGATCGCCACTTTGCGCTCTACAATTCAGCTTTTAGAAGGGGTAGTCGAGACCCTGGAATCGGAACCACCCCTGTCATCCCCGACGCCCTCGACGGTTAGGATAAAGGGTCTTGGGGTAGAACGGCAGCCGACTATTTTATCCCAGATTCTAGCGCCTATTCGCGCGCTGTTGCCGAGTGCCCTCAATCAAACTTTGTCAGATTGGGGATTAAGCGGGGCGATCGCCCTGATTGTCCTGCTGATTACTTGGACGACAACCAGTGTCCTCTTTCCCAAACCGGCACAAATGGCGCAACTTCAGCCCCCTACTTCATCGGAAGTGTCGGAAATACCGCCTGCCTACTTCCCGCCGGTTTCCGAAGCGCCCCCAACGGCACCGGAACTCCCCCCACTCAAAAAAGAGCCGCCTTTAAGTCTCCCTCCGAAAGAGGCCCCCCAGCCGAAAAAAGCGCCCCCAGTCGTCGAAACTCCTGCCACGCCGTTAACCCCCGAACAAACTTTAATTGCATCTATTCAGAACCAGGTGGCACAAGTCACCCGGGATGCAGATATTCCGATCGCCTCGATTCAAGCCAATTTTGGGGCGTCTGAGTTGCGGGTGCGAATTAGCGATGAGTGGTACAATATCACCGCTTCTCGCCAAGATAAGTTAGCCGCACAAATTTTTGAGCGGGGGAAAGAATTGGATTTTAGAACGATAGAAATTGCTGATTCCCAAGGCAATTTATTGGCTCGTAGTCCGGTGGTGGGGTCGCGAATGATTATTGTCAAACGACAACAAGAAGGAGGGATTTAGAAGTTAGAGTTTCCTAGGAGATTAAGGATATTTCCTATTATTCAAATCAGCTTTTTTCGGGTTTTTAGATAGCCCCATCCTTGAGTGGGAGACTATTTTAAACATTTTAATCCCTTAAATTCAAGTGTTGATGGTAGGCTTTGACCTTGAGATCAATTCCTGTAATGTCTGTACCGACAACAACGGCATTCGCGCCCAAATTAAGGGCGCGTTTTGCCATTTCTGGGGAACTGATCCCGCCTTCACAAATCAGGAAACAATCAATTTGTTGGCGAATTTCGGCGAGGAGATCGAAGCCAGGAGGCGTGGAGTTTTGGGTGGCGTGGGTGTATCCATAGAGGGTGGTGCCAATGATATCGGCCCCAAAATTGGCAGCGGCGATCGCCGCTTCGAGGGTATCGATATCAGCCATTACAGGTTTTCCCAGTTGGGTGTGAATGGCGGCAATCAGATTAGAGAGAGTTTCGTCATGGGGACGGTTTCTATCCGTGGCATCGATGGCGATGATATCGGCACCACTGGAGGCGATCGCCTCGGCATGATGAAATTGAGGGGTAATGTACACTTCGGACCCGGGGACGGATTGTTTCCATAAGCCGATAATCGGGAGGGATGCACCCAGGCGATCGCGCACTGCTTTGATGTGAGCGGGGGTATCAATACGCACCCCTACGGCACCAGAACGAACCGATGCCAGGGCGATCGCAGCAATCATCTGGGGTTCGTACAATGGAGAATCTGGAGGGGCTTGACAGGAGACAATTAACCCGCCATCAAGGGGGGCAGTCGGGGCCGTCAAATTCATCAAATTTTGGGACATGGGTTCGCTCATTAAACCGTTAATTTAATTAGTTTATAGGTACTTTTCTAGGGTAAACTTAACCCTTAGTCAAGGGGGAAAAAGCTGTTATAATTTTACAGTATATTTGGGCATAAAACTGGCCGGAGTTCTATTAATATTTGGCAGGGATTATCGGTCTTATTTACCGGCATTAATTTCCCCTCTTTCCGGTTGATTCACAGAAGAGCAGGCATGAAATAAGGCATTAACTTGATTAATCAGCCGTTCGGGATCAATGGGTTTAGATAAACAATCATCAGCACCAGCTTCAAAAGCCCGGTCTTTATCTTCCCCAATTCCTAGGGTAATTAAAGCTAAAATCTTCAGGGGGGCCTGAATCGGGGATTGTCGTAAAAACTGGATCATTTCCGAGCCGTCCATCCCCAATAAGCGATAACTTACAATTACCGTAGTCGGTTGTAGTAGCTCAAATTTTTCCAGTGCTGTCGCCCCATCAATCATCCACACCACCTTATAACCAGCGGTGGTTAAAATATCACAAATTAAGGTTGCACTCTCTTCACAATCCTCAATCAAAATGATTCTGCCTTGGAAAGGTTCAGAACTGAAGGAGGCACTTACTCTGTTTGGGGAATTCGGGGCGGATAATAAACGAACCGCAGGCAGATGTACGGTAAAAATAGAGCCTACGTCCACCCTAGATTGCACTTCAATCCAGCCTCCGTGGAGTTCTACCAGTTGTTTCGTTAAAGCTAATCCGAGTCCCGCGCCGCCGTATTGACGACGGTAGGAGGTATCTAATTGTTGAAAGTTGTTGAATAGGAGCGATTGTTGGTCTTCGGGAATCCCTACGCCGGTATCTTCTACTTGAAATACTGCATTTTTGCCCTCACTCCAAACCCGCAGGGTGACAATGCCTCCAGCCGGGGTAAATTTAATAGCATTGTTCAATAGATTTAAGATAATTTGCTGCACGCGCCGTCGATCAGCGGTCCAAAGGTCGGGTTTTTCACTATCTAAGGCGAGAGTTATTTCCAGTTGTAACTCGGCCTCCCTGGCTTTTTGGGCGACGTTCTGCACACACTGATGGGCCAGTTTAGTCAAGGAAAATTCCGTAATTTTTAAAATGGTTTTGCCTGCTTCTAACTGAGACAAATCCAAAATGTCATTAATGAGTGTAAGGAGGTGTTCGCCACTGTCATGAATGGTTTTTAAATATTCCTGTTGTTTGGCACTCATTTGTCCCAAGGACCAGCGCAACAGGGTAGAAGACATCCCAATCACGCAGGTTAAGGGCGTTCGTAATTCGTGACTCATGGTTGCCAAAAATTCACTTTTGGCGCGATTGGCAGATTCGGCGGCAACTAGGGCATCGTGGAGGTCATGAGTTCGTTCGATTACTCGTTCTTCTAATGTTTTTTTTTGCTGACTGACTTGGGCGTACAGTTCAGCTTGATGAATGGCTAAAGCTAAATGTTCGGCGATATGTTTGAGGAAGTTTTGTTCACTTTCAAGCCAAAAACGGGTTTCAAAACATTGATGAGCTATTAATAATCCCCAAAGTTTATCTTGAACGATAATCGGAACAATTAATTGAGCTTTAATTTGATAATCCTGCAAGGTTTGTAAATAGCTGGGAGATAAACTATATGCCGTAGTGACATCTTCGATCGCTTGAATAAAGCCTTTATAATAGTTGGCCCAAGATTCAGCTCCGCTCAGAAAAAACCCCTTTTCTTCGGGAAGTTGCAGGAGGGATGGGATGTGGTCAAAAGCTCTAGATTCATAAGTCACATATCCCCCAGTGGGTTGGGAATTTGACGCGGATGGTTTGGGGCAAGAGTCAAAACTATCCAACTCTAATTTGTCCCCAAGGTGGCGCAGTTCAACAGGGGTATCAAGGGACGATTTCCCCTTGTCTGAGTTGACTTTTATGGAGGGGTTTTGAAGGGTAGATTGAAAAATGACCAATCGATCTACGAGGAGGAAACGGCGCACCTGTTCAACGGCAGTAGACAAGATGGTAGGCAATTCTAGACTCTGGCGAATCTGTGTTGTGACTTGATTTAAGAGCTGCTCTTGTTCGATTTGGTGGTGCAGAGCATTTTCTACAGGTTGACAGATCGAGACCCTGTTATCGGAGGCATAACTAGCATTCTGGGGGAAATTATCCGAGGTTAGCAAAGCGATCGCCGATAGGGTAAATTCGCTCTGAATTACAGGATTATTCGGTTGTAAAATATTATAAGTCGGTTCGAGTTCGTGGCGTTCAATAGTGAGGAAAGGCAATTGCCTCAAGGTCGCTAAAAATTTGGCAATCTCTGTGGGTTCAAAGGTTAAACCTACTTCAACCTTTGGCGATCGCTCGGCGGTTTCTCCTCCTAAGCTCCGGATGAAATCTTCCGAATCCGGATTCGTCCCCTGAGCAGGCGCGCCCAACAGCAGCACCTTAAACTCCTCAGACAGGACCAGGGTAAACCATTGCCAAGGGTCACCCGACGGAATTTCTTCCGGACCGAGTATCAATTCGGTCAGTACCACAGACCCTTGGCGTTTCCCCTGTTGCTGTAAAAACTCGCGCAACTGCTCAAAGATGTGATGGGATAAAGTTCTTTGGGAGACTTCAAAAATCGGCATATTTTAAGCACCTATTGGCAAAAGCTAAATGCGATGGATGAATTTTCAGGGGGAATGCTCGTCCGCAACCCTACCCTCAAAAAATCCCGGGTTTCTAGTGTTTTGTAATCCCTCGGTGGAGCTTGCCTTAAAGCTGCTACACCTGAGATTTTTAGGAAAAATTAAATCAACTCTCGTTAAGGGCTTATTAGCTATGGTAAGATGATTTTAAAAGTTTTGGTCGAAAATTCAGTCACTGTGGTAGTTTTTATTTTTTTTTATAGGATAATCCTCCCAAAGGGGACTCTTCGACTCCTCATACCTCTGGGGATTTTTTCGGACTCATTAACCTAGAGTCATCTCTATCGTAGAAAGATTTGCAGTGGATAGATTATAGATTTATCTGGGTTCTATTGATGAATCCATTTCGGGGTTCGGTGGTTGGGTCTGCACGGGGGTTTGGTACGATGGACTGTGCCATTGTACTTGGATCGCTTCAGGAGACTCTCATGCATCGTCTAGCTGCTACACCGGGGGGTTGGAATCCGCAGGAGGAGGGGGTGATTTTAGTCTCCCAGACTCCGGCACCCGTCGCGATTGTGACGGCAGCGGATACGGATATTCAAGCGATCGCAACGGCAATCGCCCAACTCCCTCCAGACTTTCCAGACTTGCGGGTGATTAATCTGCTGCAACTGCAACAGCAAGTCAGTATCGATACTTATGCACTAGAGGTCCTCTTTGAGGCGCAGGTGATTGTATTGAGATTGCTGGGAGGGCGTGCTTATTGGTCCTATGGGTTGGAAGTCGTTCGAGAAACGGTGCAAAATACAGGTGCTCACCTGATTGTGATTCCCGGAGATGAGGCGGGTGACCCTGATTTAATGGGTCATTCTTCGGTGCCACTCTCCGTAGTTAACCAAGTCTGGCAATATTTTACCGAGGGCGGTGTCGATAATCTAGTTAACGCCCTCCAATTTGTGGCCCAGGTTTGCTTAAAAAGGGAGTACAATCCGGGTCCACCCATACGAATTCCTCGGGTTGGACTTTATCCTTGGAAATCGGCCCGGGTTGGACTTCCAAATGAAACGTTAAACTCAGAAGAATCAAGGCTCAATCCCACTCTATCGGCTAATCCTAAATCTTCCCTGAATTCTTCTCAATTTTTAAGCCCATTTCCCAAAGTTGGAATTCTCTTTTATCGCGCTCATTACCTGGCTGCAAATACTGCCCCGATTGATGCACTTTGTCAAGAGTTGAGCGATCGCCACTTAGACCCGGTGCCGCTATTTGTCTCTTCTTTACGCGATAAAGATGTCCAAGCAGAACTCTTGGCTTATCTGCAACCCCCTACGACTGAAACCGTGCAGATAATATTAAATACCACAGGCTTTGCGATCGGTCAAGGGGTGCAGACTTTACCCTCAACTCAGCATCCTCCTACCTCGGATTTAGAATTCTGGGAAACCCTGGATGTGCCAGTCTTGCAGGTGATTTTCAGTGGCGGCACTCAGCAACAGTGGGAAGGGGGATTTCAGGGACTCTCCCCCCGAGATATGGCGATGAATGTTGCGCTTCCGGAAGTTGATGGACGCATTATTACTCGGGTAGTGTCATTTAAAGCGGTACAAGAAAATAATGTGAAACTGGAAACTCCTATCGTGGTTTACGAACCTGTGGGCGATCGCATTAATTTCGTTACGGATCTCGCTGCCAACTGGATAAAACTTCGTCAAACTCCCCCGAATCAGCGCAAAATTGCCTTAATTCTTGCTAATTATCCCACCCGAGATGGACGTCTCGCTAATGGGGTGGGTCTCGATACCCCAGAAAGTTGTATTGAAATCCTTAATGCCCTCCAAAATGCTGGGTATTGCGTAGAGGATATTCCAGCAACTGGGGACGAATTGATTCGCCGACTTACTGCCGGAATAACCAATGACCCGGAAGGGGAAGGGTGGCGCAAAATTTACCAAGAGTTACCGGGTAAAGACTATCAAGAATATTTTGAAACCCTGCCTGAACCTGTCCGCCAAGGAATCGAAAATCGCTGGGGACAAAACCCAGAGAATCGCTATTCTGTTGAGACTAAAACTTTTCCTATTCCCGGAATTCAATTGGGCCATATTTTTATAGGAATTCAACCGGCGCGGGGCTATGATCAAGACCCTAGTTTGAACTATCATGCCCCAGATCTAGAACCGACTCATGAGTATTTGGCCTATTATTATTGGATTCGAGAAGGCTTTGGCGCACAGGCGATTATTCATGTGGGTAAACATGGCAATTTAGAATGGTTACCGGGAAAAAGTATCGCCCTATCGGAAAATTGTTATCCCGAAGTTGCCCTGGGACCGATGCCGCATTTTTATCCGTTTATCGTCAATGACCCCGGAGAAGGGTCTCAGGCAAAACGGCGATCGCAAGCGGTTATTATCGACCATTTAACCCCGCCGATGACACGGGCCGAGTTATACGGTCCCCTACATAAACTGGAAGGATTAATTGATGAATATTATGAAGCCCAAAGTTTAGATCCAGTTCGTTTAAAACCGATTCGTAATCGCTTAGTTCAACTGGTAAAAGACCAACATTTAAACCAAAATCTGGTATGGACTAATCCATCAAATTCTGCCAATTCGGACCTAGAATTTACAGCGTTAATCGCTAATTTAGATGGATATTTATGTGAATTAAAAGAAGCCCAAATTAGAGACGGGCTGCATATTTTTGGGAAATGTCCCCAAGGGCGGCAACTGGTGGATTTAATTGTGGCGATCTCCAGACATCCGGGGGGCAGTCGCCTGGGACTGACTCGTGCTTTAGCCGCAGATCAAGGACTTTCCTTTGACCCTCTCACCAGCAACCCGGCGGAATTTTTGTCGGAATTTACCGGTAATTCCTCTCTGCGTACCATTGGAGATGCGATCGCTCAATTAGAAGCAGAAGCAGCAACATTCGTCACCCAAATTATCGACCCGACGGGAGAAACAATTCTTCCAAAAACCGACACCGCTACGGGAAAAGAATTAGATTGGATTCGCTACTGTTTACTTCCGGCATTGCAACAAACTTCCCAAGAAATCACTCAATTGTTGCGCGGATTAGAGGGACGATATATCAAGAGTGGGGCATCCGGTGCACCCACGCGAGGACGTCCCGAAGTTTTGCCAACCGGACGCAATTTTTACTCCGTAGATATCCGGGCAATTCCCACAGAAACCGCTTGGGATATTGGACGCAGGGCCGCAGAAGAGGCGATCGAGCGCTACACCCAGGACAATGGGGAATATCCGCAAACCCTGGGATTATCGGTGTGGGGGACCTCTACCATGCGAACGGGCGGCGATGATATTGCCGAGGCCCTCGCCTTGCTGGGAGTGCGCCCAGTCTGGGATGGACCCTCCCGGCGTGTCGTAGATTTTGAAATTCTGCCGGTGCGCGTTTTGGGACGTCCCCGCGTCGATGTCACATTGAGAGTATCAGGATTTTTCCGAGATGCTTTTCCCAACCTGATCGATTTATTCGATCGCGCAGTGCAAGCAGTTGCCAGCTTGGAGGAACCGGCAACGGATAATCCCTTAGCGGCGCAAGTGCAGATAGAAACCCAGACATGGCAAGGGTTAGGGTTGACTCCGGAACAGGCAAACCGGCGATCGCGCTATCGGGTATTCGGGTCAAAACCAGGTGCTTATGGGGCGGGATTACAAGGATTAATCGAAGGGCAAAATTGGACCGATGACGCGGATTTGGCCCGGGCGTATATCAACTGGAGTAGTTACGCTTATACAGGCATGGGCAATGGACATTCTGCCCCAGAAGCGTTTGAACAACGGTTAGGGCAGATGCAGATTGTCTTACACAACCAAGATAATCGGGAACATGATCTCCTCGATTCGGATGATTACTATCAGTTCCAAGGCGGGTTATTAGCAGCTGTGAGGGCAGTGAGAGGCACGGATGCAGTTGCATATTTCGGCGACCATTCTCTACCTGAAAAGCCCAAAATTCGCCGGTTAGAAGAGGAAATCGACCGGGTGTACCGATCGCGAGTGGTGAATCCGAAATGGATTGAGGGAGTGATGCGCCACGGGTATAAAGGTGCGTTTGAAATGGCCGCTACTTTGGATTATTTGTTTGCCTACGATGCCACTGCACATTGTGTCCAAGATTTTATGTATGAGGGCGTGGCAAAGGCATATTTGTTAGATGACAAAGTGCGAGAGTTTATCCACCACAAGAATCCTTGGGCGTTGCGGGATATGGCGGAACGGTTGTTAGAGGCGAATCAGCGGGGTTTGTGGGAAGGGGTAGATCAGCCGATGTTGGAGGAATTAAGGGCGATCGTTCATGATGCAGAAGGGGCGATCGAATCGGCAGTCGGTTCCTAATCCGAAATACACTAATTTATCCACAAGCACTTAAGGATGAATTAGATTGAAGAGCGCGATCGCTGGAGTCAGGGGTGAGGGTAAAACTTTGCCGAATTGGAATTTCAATGATAAATTCTGTGCCTTGACCCAGTTCGGAATGACAGTTCAAGGTTCCCCGATGTTTTTCAATGATCGTATAACTAATGGATAATCCTAAACCGGTTCCTTTCCCAATTGGTTTGGTTGTAAAAAATGGATCGAATAATCTGGTTTGCACCGCTTTAGTCATGCCGGAACCATTATCGACAATCCGGATAATGGCATTGGAATCAGCCTGTTTAGTTTGAATGTGAATAGTGAGGAGGGTTAAGTCATCTTTTCGGCTCGTTTCTAAAGCATCAATAGCATTACTTAAAATGTTCATAAAGACTTGATTGAGTTGTCCGGCATAGCACTCAATTAAGGGTAAATTTCCATAGTCTTTAATCACTTCAATACTAGGGCGATCGCCCTTGGATTTTAAGCGGTTTTGCAAGATTAATAAGGTACTATCTAATCCCTGATGTAAATCTACTTCTTTCATGTCTGATTCATCCAACCGTGAAAAATTTCGCAGGGATAAGACAATTTCTCGGATGCGATCGGCACCGACTTTCACCGAAGAGATCAGGTTGGGTAAATCTTCGCGTACATACTCTAGTTCAATGTCGGCAATCACCTCTTGAATTTCAGCGGGGGTTTCGGAATAGTAATCTGCATAAGTATCAATCAGGGTTAGTAAATCTTGGCTGTACTCACTTAGATAGGTGAGGTTACCATAAATAAAATTAACTGGATTGTTGATTTCATGGGCAATTCCAGCGACCATTTGACCTAAACTCGACATTTTTTCGGTTTGAATCAGTTGAGTTTGGGTTGTTTGTAAATTTTTTAGCGCTTGTTGAAGTTCATTCTCAGCTTGTTTTCGTTCAGCAATTTCAATTTCTAGGTTTTGATTAGCGCTGGTGAGTTGGGTGGTGCGATCTGTAACTTTTTGTTCTAGGGATTGATAAAGTTCTGCTAAATTTTGGGCCATTTTATTAAATTCAAAGGCTAATTTTTCTATCTCATCTTTGCTTTGAATATCAAGCCGGTAGTCTAAATTTCCCGCTCTAATTTTTTCAGTGCCCAGTTCTAGTTTTTCAATAGAACGAATAACGGGTAAGACAATCAGGACCAATTGACCCGCAAAACCGAGTAAAATAACCCCTGTTGTGATATATCTAATCCAGTGGGTCACGGCAGCAAATTCTTTTTGTTTTTGATGGGTAATAGCCGACTGCTCTTCCACATCCTTCACCAGTTCATTCAAATAAAATTCAATATCGTTTCGGAAAGAATTGATGACTCTAAAATCCTGTCGGCTTAGTTCAATGCTAATCGGGGTCTCGTGGAGTTCATTGGCTAAACGTGACAAAAACTGGTGACGCTCTCTAACCAGTTCCGCTAATTCAATACTTTCTGGCATGAGTTGTTCTAGTTGTTCTAGAGTCAGCAAAAACTCGGACCCAATTTGATAATAGGTCACGAGATCCCTAGGCGCTCGATCCAGAATTGTATAATTTTTTAAAGCTGCAATATGCCCTCTTAATAAAATCTTTAGTTCAAGCACAAGATGGGTGGCGTGATCCGTTCTTTCTAACTTTTCTTGCTTCTTTTTTTGAATGCTAAAGATTAAAAATTCACTAATGAAAGTCAGGGCTATAATTAACCCGACTAAAAGGAGAGAAGATCCAATAAATTTACTGATAATCTTCATAAGCTAGGGTTGTTTTTCTTCTAAAATATTTTGAATTTCTCGAATTGTGTTATAGTCTTCGTCATTGGTTAACGTGTATCCGCCCGATTCTGTTCCGGTGGGGTCTAAAAGTCCAGAAGGAGCTTTAATAAAGGCTAATTTAAGCTGATTTTTTAATTCGACAGAGAGTTCGGAAGAGGCCACCAGGGGGATATTAGGGATGGGTTCAGATTCCCAGATAATATGATAGCTTGACAAGTCTTTTGTTTTATCTTGTTCCAGGGTCCGATACGATCGCTTATCATCCGCGATCGCATCCACTGCGCCAGATAGCAGTAATTCTTTAACTTCAGTATGACTCCCCCCATATTCAACGGTGGCAAAATCGATATTGGGATTAATTTGTTTATTTTTAAACGCTAACATCGGGACTAAATATCCCGAGGTTGAGGAAGGACTAACAAAGGCGAAGCGTTTGCCTTTTAAATCCTCTAATTTTTCAATTCCGCGCTCGCGATTGGCAACAATAATGCTAGTGTACCAAGGTCGTCCTGTAGTGCGATCAATCGGAGATACCAGGGGTTCCACTCCAGGGTCCCGTTCTTTGGCTTGCAGATAAGTTACTGGACCCAGGAAAGCGAGGGCTACTTTTTTTTCGATTAATAAATTAACGGAGGTTTCGTAATTTTCGACAATCTCGAAATGGACGGGTTTTTGAAGGACTTGGGTTAAATAGTCAGCTAAAGGCTGGAGCTTCTCTTCTTGTGCCTCAGTCACTTGCCAGGGGATCACGGCAATGGTAAAACCGGCGCTTTCATCTGTGGGGTTCGGTTTAATATTTTGTTGGGCGATCGCACTGGGATCACTCACTGTAGAACGTTCAGGCGTTTCGGTACAACCTGAACCGAGTAATGACACAGCTAAGGTTAGGCTGAACACTACACAAATTCGGTATGGGTTGCAGTTGATCACCCCAGGGAGGTGCTGTGGCATTACGGTTGGTGATAATAGGTTCTTTGTCGATTTTACTGTGGTATTTGCTTTTACGTTTAAACCTCATTAAATCTTTACAATTTCCTCAATTTTGGGTCCTCTTTTGTATTCGAGGAAGTCCCAATCATTACCTTTGACCCGAAGCAAGCCGATTAAATGGGGACCTCTTACTCCAAACCCATGCGCTGTAACAGTTGGGTGGCATCTTCGGGGGATAAAGGACGACTAAACAAATAGCCCTGTATTTCTTCACAGTCTAGCATTCGCAGACAATCTAATTGTTCTTGAGTTTCCACCCCTTCTGCCACTACGTTTAAATGTAATCCATGTCCCAAGGCAATGACGGCACGGGCGATCGCAATATCCGCTGGTTCTAGCGCTAAGTCTTTGACAAAAGACCGGTCTATTTTTAAGGTATGAAGGGGAAACTGTTTCAGATAACTTAAGGAAGAATATCCGGTGCCAAAATCATCTAAGGCAATATTTACCCCCATATTTTTCAAATCTCTTAACAACTGGCGGGTAAAATCCACATCAAGCATAGCCACAGTTTCAGTAATTTCTAGGGTCAAATACTGAGCCTCTAGACCAGTTTGAAAGAGAACTTCTGCAATTTTTTCCACTAAATCGGGTTGCTGAAACTGTCGAAGTGAGAGATTCACGGCTACGGGTATCGCCGATAAACCCGAGGCAATCCATGCTTGATTTTGAGCGCAAGCTGTCTTTAATACCCATTCTCCAATGGGCATAATCAAGCCGGTATCTTCTGCAATAGGAATAAATTTTGAGGGAGAAACTAAGCCCAATTCAGGATGATTCCAGCGCACTAACGCCTCCATCCCTTTAATTTCTCCCGTCTTGATATTCACCTTGGGTTGGTAGTTTATCATAAATTCGTCGCGCTCTAACGCCCGGTGCAGTCTATTTTCTAAATCCAGCAATTCACTGGCGAGAATGTCAAAAGCGGGCGTATAAACTTCATAAGTATTCCGGCCTTTTTCTTTGGCTCGATATAAGGCAGAGTCGGCGTGTTTGATGAGCGTCTCTCCATCGTCTCCGTCTTGGGGAGAAAGGGCAATACCAATACTGGTACTGATATGAAGGTGATGATTTTCGATGGAAAAAACAGGCTTTAACGTTTGGATAATTTCTTCCGCAATCTTCGAGGCGGCGACTACGGAAGAGACTTCAGGAAGGATGATGGTAAATTCATCTCCCCCCCATCGGGCGATGATATCTTTTTCGCTTAAGCTGGCTTTTAGTCTCGTGGCAACCCCTTGTAATAGCTGGTCACCAATCGCATGACCCAGGGTATCATTAATGGTTTTAAACCGATCCAAATCTAAGAACATTACTGCCAGTTTTCTGGTGTTATCTTGCCCTCGGTCTAATGCCTCTGATAAGCATTCATTTAATAAATTACGGTTGGGTAATCCCGTTAGTGAGTCGTGAAAGGCTTGATAGCGAATGCGCTGTTCGGCACGAGCTGCATCGGTGATATCTCGAAAGCTAAATACTCGGCCAACTCTACAATCTCCGACTAGCTGAGGGCGAGAATAACACTCTAAGATTTTGCCTGATCTAAACTCAAGAATATCGCCAAATTCCATATTGGGACTATCGAGTCCTTTTCTAATTTTTATGAGGCAGTATCCAGGATTTTTTAACTGAGGCAGTAAAAGTTTTAGACCCTGCTTAAATGTACCCTTTTTCAGCAATAACTGGGGAATTTGTAACAATTTAATCAGGTTTTGGTTATAGCTAGTGATTTGACCATCTAGGTCAATTGCTAGAATTCCATCCGCAGTAGATTCTAGGGTAGCCCGCAAAAGAGAGAGGGATTTTTCCAGACTTTCTTCAGCTTGCTTACGTTGAGTAATGTCCTCTACCATACCTTCATAACCAATGATTTTACCGCGATTGTTGCGAATGACCCGCGCATTTTCGGAAATCCAGATAATAGTGCCATTTTTTTGATAAACTTGAGATTCAAAGTTCCAAAAGGCATTACTTTCTTGAAGCAACCGGACAAACTGCACGCGGCGGTTTTTATCTACATAAATCTGGGATTCGATATTATTAATAGCCGTCATCAGTTCTTCGGGCCCGTCATAGCCATAAATTTGGGCTAACATGGGATTGACGGTGATATAACGTCCGTTTAAGGTACTTTGAAAAATTCCTTCTACAGCATTTTCAAAGATGCTACGATATTTTTTTTCGGCGTGCTTTTGGTCGGTTTGCGCCTGTTGCAATTCAACTAGGGTTTTCTGGAGTTCTTCGGTACGTGCGACAGCGATCGCACTCAGGTAGCGTTCTCGTTCTGCTTGTTCCCGTCGCGCATCCATAATACTAAGAGTATGAGCATTCCAACTGATAGCAGTCCCTAACAAGATGGTATTAAATACGCTTAATAAAGCAATCCCTACCCCGCGATCGTAGAGATTTAATCGAGTGCCATGTAAAATTAATCCCCCGACTAGAGGAGGAAGAAGTAAGGCGGCAATTGATAGAGGTTGCAGGAGTAAACGTAGGGCGCGATCGCTTGTTAATAAGGCGACGAATCCGCGATCGGGATTCAACAATAAAATCCCCACGGAAAGCACTATAAAGGATACGCTAGTATGCAAGGCCATTTCAGTATTACGGCCGAGGCCATAAAAGGCCGAAATTCCATACAAATATCCTAACAATCCTAAAAATCCAATGGCCCAGGCAATTACACTCAAATACTGGGCAATCCAATAGCGTTTTTGTTGAGAGAAAATCAGCGCAAAACCGAGTAATCCAAAATTAAAAGCCGTATTAGGAGCCATCCGCCCCGGTACAGAAGTACCAGCGGCATTTGCTTCTTCTTGAAAAAGCAATTGGTCAATCCCCAAATTGATATTTAGGGTATATTGAAGTAAAGTCAACAGTCCTATAAAAATTACTAAATAAGATGAAATATCAAGGAGAATGTCAATTAGATCAACCGCCTTTTCAGAAATATTTTTACATTTTTTAAAGCAGTTTTGTCCTAAATTCAATTTGGGTAATTTACGCCTCTTTCGGGAATTTTTGCGCCCCAATTGCCATAAAGAAAGACCAGAAAAGATAAAACTAATGGCGGTATTTGCTTTCATCGTTACTAGCCCCGGCCAAACACTTTTGAGGGTAGGAATATCGAATATCCAGCCCAGCAAAACTATCAAACCCGTTAGCATTACTATAATGCTCGTCCCTTGAGAAACTGCTTTCAAGGATGCGATCGTACTTGAGGTTATAGGGGGGTTGGAATATCCAGGTAACATTTCTAGTTGTGCCCCTCTAGATTGAGTCAGCATTCTCTAATTATCCTTATTTTTTAAACTAAATCTTCTCACATTTAGGAAGCTGAGGTTACTCATCTCCTCCTTTAGACTCTAGCGGTTATAGGTAGAATGAGTTCTGTATTCTATTTTGCAGTTCTTATATTTTTTTTATGCTTTCCTAAAGGATAACAGGAGGCCAAGGTCAGCCCTGAATCAAATCAACTCCAGTAAAGCAGCATGAATTTATCCCCGCCAACACCCGATGGGATTGCCTCAAGTAAAAAGCCTAAATCTTATATAATCTAGGGGTTGCGATCGCCCCTAGAACCCCACCTCTAAGGTTAAAGAATGACCCATAACTCTTTCTGAAGATAGGTCGTTAGAGGAAGTTTGCACCCCCTTTGCAGGGCCAGACTGAGTCACTGGCAGTTCAATTCTAAACTCCGTCCCCTGACCCGTTGTGGAGATGCACTGAATCTGACCCCTATGCTTTTCTACAATAATTTGATGGCTAATGGACAATCCCAAACCTGTTCCTTTTCCTAGGGGTTTCGTGGTAAAAAAGGGGTTAAACAGAGACGCCTGTACCTCGGAAGTCATACCCCCGCCATTATCTGATATCTCAACTACCACCCGTTCATTCTGTAAAAGGTAGGTGCGAATATGAATGGTGGGATTGAACGGATCAGAACTCGTAAGCGGCGATCGCAACTGTTGTTCCTGCGACTTCCACTCGGCGTTACCTTCACTCCAATCTCCTCGTTTCATTTCTAAGGCATCAATCGCATTTCCAATTAAATTCATAAAAACTTGATTGAGCTGGCAGGAAAATCCTTCAATCGGAGGAATATCGCCATAATCTTTAATAATTTTAATGGCCTGGGTTTTACCATTGGCTTTGAAGCGATTTTGCAAAATCAAGAGGGTGCTATCAATGCCTTCATGAATATCTAATTGATTCATCACAGCTTCATCTTTTCGTGAAAAATTTCGCAGAGAAAGAACCAACTGGTGCATTGAATCCGACCCCATTTTAATCGAAGATAATGTCTTGGGTAAATCTTCTCGAATAAAATTGAAATCCACTTGTTCGAGATGGTCGATTAGAGAAAAATTGGGGTGGGGATATTCTTGTTGATAAATCTCGATAATTTCGAGCAACTCTTCAACATAAGCGATCGCATGATTGACATTGCCGTAAATAAAACTCACCGGATTGTTCAGTTCGTGGGCAACACTGGCAAGCAGTTGGCCCAGACTAGACATTTTTTCGCTCTGAATCAGGCGATCGTGGGCGGTTTTTACCTCCTCTAGGGCTTGTTCTAATTCCGCAGCTTGGGAACGGGCAATAACCGCAGCCCTCTCGCTTTGACGATACAGTTCCGCTTGCTGACGGGCGATCGCCTCTTGTTGCGCGTTACTTTCCTGTTGATATTGACTGACGATGGCATCCAAATCATCAAGTAAGGGTCCACTAGCTGCATCCAGGATGTAAAGCAGGTGCGGATTTCCCGGGGTCAATTCCCAGTCTTCAGCAGCGATCGCCTGGTTGACTGCGGCAATATAGGCTTTAATTTTGCGGTCTAAATCGATAGGGGGTTCAAAATACATCGATTTAATGGCTGGGGATGGATGCCCGGGTAACTGCAAGGCTGCATCCCCGTATAGCAGGCCATTATGGGATTTTTCCATTACTGTGATGGTTTCCAACAATGCTGAGCGCCATTTTCTTCTATCTTCTGATGTCTGAGACCTCTGTAGTTGCAAGGCAAAGAGTGCAGTTCGTTGAGACAGCATCCGTTGGCGACCGCTGATATTGACTACTGCCGCATTAATTTCTCGCATAGTTTGGATCTCAGCCATTTGAAAACAATTGGTCGAACCGAACACGGCTTTTAGCTCCAAATTTAATAATTATAGCTTTCTTCCGTTGGATCTTTTTGTAGACTGATTTGAGGAATGAGTTTGTAGTTGAAGCTACCGACTTTTTTAGGGGATGCATTTGGCCCTGCCAGTCTATGTAATCTTTACATAAATTATTTTAAATTTTTTAAACAAATAAAAAAGATTCTCGGGAATCTTCAACAGGAGGAAGGAGGCTTAACTGGCTCCCCGGGTCACAGAGGGTATGGCATCGATCGCCGGATCCCCTGGGCGCACTTTAGCCCCTTGGCGGATGGGGATTACAATCTGAAACTCCGTCCCCTGACCCAGTTCTGATATACAAGAGATCGACCCGCCATGACGTTCAACCACAATTTGATAACTGATAGACAATCCCAAACCTGTTCCTTTGCCTTCAGGTTTAGTCGTAAAAAAGGCTTCAAATAGCTGCTGTTTTACCTCAGGTGTCATACCGGGTCCATTATCAGCAATTCGGATGGCGATCGCCTCGTCCCGCAGCACTTCAGTGCGAATCCAAATCGTCGGCAACGGCAATTGATACACCGGGAGAGGAGATTGAGAAAAATCCAGGTCCGCTAAGGACATCTGTCCGGTTCCACTCCCGGTTCTCTTCCCCGTGCGATCGCCTTTGAAGGGGTAATTTCCACTCCCATCGGCACAAGTGCTAGTTTTCCAATTCCCCGTCATCTCTTCTAAGGCATCGATCGCATTTCCCATCGCATTCATAAATACTTGATTAAGTTGACTGGGGTAACATTCAACCGGGGGAAGATCCCCAAACTGTTCAATCGTGGCGATCGCCCCGCAATAGGGGTTTGCTTTAAGGCGGTGATGTAAAATTAACAGGGTACTTTTCAACCCTTCATGAATGTCTGTTACTTTCATCTCACCTGTATCCGCACGGGAGAAGTTTCGCAGCGATCTTGCTAGTTCCCCAATCCGTTCTGCGCCCACTTGCATCGAAGAAATCATTTGAGGCAAATCTTCCAGCAGGTAGTCGAGTTCGATTTCCTCCCGGTAGGCAAGAATCTCATCCGCTGGTTCACTATAATATTTTTCATACAAGTCCAACAGTTGCATCAACTCTTGCAGATACTTAGTCGCATAAGAGAGATTCCCATAGATAAAATTAACCGGATTATTAATTTCATGAGCAACCCCGGCAACTAAAGACCCCAAACTCGATATTTTTTCCGTTTGAATCAGTTTAGCCTGGGTCTGTTTTAACTCGTGGAGAGCGACTTTCAGCTTTTCCGCTTGGGCGTTAGCGGCGGTGGCTGTAATACAACTTTGGTCGTAGAGTTTCGCCTGGTCGATCGCGATCGCAATCTGCATAGCAACATCTTGTAGCAACTCTACCTCACTTTCGCTCCAGGGATGACTGGAACTCCCATGTATACAGGCCAAGGCACCTTTTTGTCCAGAATGAGTTTGCACCGCCACGGCTAGCAAAGAGTGGATTGATCTGGCTTGTAATAGTTCGCGACTGGCGGGGTCGAGTTTCTTGTCAGCCAGAGCATCATCGAGTTGCAGGGAATTAAGCCGTTGGAGGGCCATCCCTAGAAAGGGGATTTCTGCCAGAGGATTGTCTATACAATCGAGCGACTGTTCCGGGTCTCGTGATTCTTGGCTCAGTTCGTAATCGCCCTGATTTGAGTTATCATTGTACCACAAAAACTGACAGAGATCAATAGCTAAGAGCGTGCGAATTTCAGTGACTGCGGTTTTTAGAATGGTATCAATATTTAACGAATTATGAATTTGACTAGAGAGGCGACGCTTGAGGAGTTCCACCCGCGATCGCAGTTCTCGAAAACGTGTTTCTGATGCCACCAGTTCTTGCTGGGTTCGTTCTAGTCGTTCGTTGGTCGCCTTTACCTCCGCCATTGCCATCTCCAACTGACGGGATTTTTCCTCCATTTGGCAACTATATTCTATCGATTGAGAGACCTCCGCAAGCATTTCGATCGCCACAGCAGAGACACTTCCACTCACCGTTTCTATCCCCAACCACGGCAGAGGAGCGATCGCATCAGGCGTTTCCCAAACAATTTTAAACTGTCCATTCGGTAAAACTTCTCCGATTCGACAGGTTTTACAAATATGATTGTTCGCCTCAATCCGCACTAAACCTCCTGGGGAGGTAAAGGTTTGATTGTACGCCGCTTCTCGCACCCGTTCCACCTCAAACGTTCCTGCTTTTTCTACCGATTGTTTCCACAGATAAACTTGTGTATAAGCCGCTTCAATAGGGTCACTGGTCACCCGATCTTTTCCATACCGAGCTTGAAAATTTCGCACAAATTCCTGATTTTGGGGAGTATCAATGCTTTGAAAATAACTCCAGGTTGCATAGTGTCCGTTAGCCGCTTCCCCAATCCGCCGCACTTCATCTTCCGCCACACTAACAGCGAGAATGGGAAGCTCGGCTGCCGTCCCTCCTAACTCCCGATATTGATGATAAAAGGCGATATTGCTATCTCCATTTAAAGTATTAAAGACTAAATCCGGTTGAGTCGCTTGAATCCGAGGAATAATCTCCCTAAAGTCTTGTTCCCCCAGCAGAATGTATTCTTCTCCAACAACTTCTCCCCCTTGCTGTTTCAAATGCGCTCGAATAATTTTATTAATTGTCCGAGGGAATACATAGTTAGAGCCTAGTAAATAGATACGCTTACCTTTATTGGCGATCGCCCAATTCAGGGCCGGTTCTACTTGCTGATTCGGACAAATACCCGTGTAAAAAATGTGGGGAGAATATTCAAGTCCTTCATATTCCACGGGATACCAGAGTTGAGCATTCAACTCCTCTAAAACTGGCAAAACTGCTTTCCGACTGGCAGAAGTCCAACCCCCGAAAATTGTCACTACTTGGTCTTGTTCGATGAGTTGCCGAGCTTTTCGGGCAAATTGTGCGGGTAAAGAGGCTCCATCTTCGATAATGGGTTCTATGGGTTTTCCGAGTACGCCTCCAGCAGCATTAATTTCGGCGATCGCCATCAATTCCGCATCTTTTAGGGACGCTTCTCCGATTGCCATCGTTCCACTCAGGGAGTGTAAGATTCCAACTTTGACACTCGCCTCGCATCCGGTCCCTGTCTTGCTCATTTTACTCATGGCTGACTCTTCTAACACTTGGATTTTTTGAATGATTCTGCTGCTGATTTTTCCAGTTTTGGCTGATTTTTCGGGCGCTCCCTTGCCCAAAAATTAGCTTAGTTTACTAACAAAAATTTTTAATTTTACTTAAAAGCTGCTCATTAATTTCATTAAATATCTTCAAAGTTTTAGAAAAAAATGCTATTTAATTTTTTAAACCCTGGTTTTTAAAATTTTATAAATTAGTTCAAAAATATTTACTAAGCCATCATAAATGTAGGCACTAATTTAATTAATTTAAGTTATTGTAAATCAACCTAAATTGTCACTTATAAAGAAGGGAAATTCCTAAAGCATCCTTCTAACCGACCCGCAGAATGAAAAGTTTTATCCTCTTTACTTGTTTTACCGAGTCTTCCCGGTTTATAATTCAGATTTGGGAGATGCACCCACTTCCGGTCTCGTTTTTTTGAAACCTTTCTCGATCCCGATAATTTTTCTGATGTTTAACAAGTTTTGAGGTTTTGGGGACCGGAAACCGTAACTATTTATACATTTCATCAAAACTTTGAAAAGCTCGGGGCAGAAAACTAACCGAAAAGGGGTACTCAACAGGAAATTTTCTCCTTATTATACCCAATCTAGTTTTCAAAAGTCTGTTGGTTTTCCACGTCAGCGTAGGCAGGCTTCTTTCACGTAGTCGCACCCTGGAGGGGTATCGGTTTTTGCAGCCCGATGAGGACCGAACTCTGTTTCCTGAAATCATCCCATCCTAGTCTTCCCTACCTTTTCCCCGGGTAAAGAGCCTAAAGCAGGTCCATTTCTGCCACTTCTTCCTCTAAAGGCAGGTCGTCTACAATTGGGATGCAAATTCCCTCTTTTTTTCTGCCTCCGAGTAGATACACCAGCATTTCCCCCTTGCCTTTAATGGGGATAGGGCCTCGGCACTCGAAACAATAGCCCGACTCTAGGATAGAGTAAGTTGTACTAGAGACCTGAATCCGACCCGGAACGCCGTGAGATTCCATGCGAGAAGCGATATTTACCGTATCCCCCCACAGATCATAGATAAACTTGTGAGTTCCTATCACCCCAGCGATCGCGGGTCCCGTATGAATGCCAATTCGCATTAAAAAAGGTTCCTGACATTTGCGATTAAAATGAAGAATCTCCGATTGCATATCCAGAGCCATTTCTGCCATCGCCTCCGCATGATTGCGAGAATGGACGGGCAATCCCCCCACCACCATATAAGCATCCCCAATGGTTTTAATTTTCTCCAACCCATGTTTTTCGGCGAGTCGGTCAAATATCGTAAACACTTGATTAAGAAGTTGCACCAATTCCGTTGGCGAAATCCGTGCGGCTAACTTAGTAAAGCCCACAATATCGGCAAATAATACCGTCACTTCTGGAAAACTCTCAGCAATCGTTTGGGTATCTTCCTTCAGACGCTCGGCGATCGCTTTGGGCAAAACGTTTAGCAACAGACGCTCAGACTTCGCCTGTTCCACCTCCAATTGCTTAAACGCTTGTTGCAACTGTTCCGATTGTTCCGCACGTGCTAATGCTAGGGCTTCAATTTCCGCTGTGCGGGAGACGGAAGTCAGCAGATAAGTAACGGGAATGTGCGTCCACAAAAAGCCGATAATCAGCACTGCCCAAGATCGCCAATGTTTTCGAGATGCCTGATATTCCTCCGTCGGCCAAATATAGAACGCCCAAATCCGTTCATTTACCTTAATCTCTCGCCTGAGGGCACTTTCGTTCTCCATTCCAACCACGCTATGAGCACGAGTGCGTTGATTCGCGATCGCCTTAAAGGGACATTGCGATGGCACATCTCCGGCAAAAGGTTCGGGGGTACTCAGCGAGGCGATCAGTTCGGTGGATTCTAATAAAGTCAGCAAGGGATACGGTTGACCCGAATTCCCGCTCATCCCTGTTCCTGGGGTTTCGTCGCACAGGTACAAATTAAACTGGCGGTCTTTTGCTCCAGCGAGTTGAAATAGATTGACCACCTCCACCCACCCCACGACAAATCCGCGTAAGGGTAGGGCGTCATCCGAACGGATATCGGAGTCGGGAGGGAGAATTGAGCCAGTTGGGATGGTATTTTCATAGATAGGCTGAACCGCTAAAAATCCCTGTGACGCTCCCGCACCGACGACTTGCCAATCGAGGAGATCGGTAATTAGCATTTTCCCCATCTGTGCTGCTTGTTTCAGTGCAGCTTGGTAAGTCGGATTCGCCGCCAAATCCCAGCCCGAGGTATTGGGGTTTTCCAGAAGCGGGGCAATATAGGAGATTGGAAAGTATTCGGGGAAGCGATCGCGCCGGATTACCCCACCCGGTGCGATCGATTGTGCGATCATAAAGTTCCCCTCTCCTGACCCTGCCATCTGCGCCTCATAAGTCTCGCGATCGCTATCCTCAACCCGCTCCACCCAGGCAATCACAGAGACGGTAGAAGGGTTCGACAGGGGACGGCGCACAAACTGCTCAAATGAAGCCCGATCAACCTCCTTCGAGGCTTTGAAGAAGTCCGTAATCGTGCGAATAATTTCCAAGTCGGCGTCGATTTGCTGCTGCAATCGAGCCGCTAAAACATCCATGCCCCGATTTAATTCATAGTCCCGTCGCCGATTTTCCCACTCCCATACTCCGGCGAATCCCACCACAGACAGTCCTACTCCCATCCCAAAGATGATGGCAGCAGGAAGATAGCGACTCCACGGTATTCTCGGGTTGTTTGGCATAGTTGCTTGTTGATGTTTGGCGTCCACTTAATCTAATCTCGAAGCGCGAGAGTATCGATTTTATTAAGAGTTTTAATGGAGAACTTTCATCCCCCCGCTTACTTAAAATCTCCTGCTTTTTACAGACCTTGTAGAGGTTGGGTTTTCCCTCTCCACTTGGGGTACTTTGCAGCGGACCTGATCCCCTGATAGGCTAGTCAGCTGAGCGATCGCTCTAGGGGGCCAATGGATTCACGGATCTCCTGAATCCGGCGATCGGCCCTGATGAAACTCCCTTAATTCCAAAACCTCGGTTCAGTTTGGCTCCTTTGTTGATGCTTCCCCTAATTTTCCCGTTCCTCGGCTTTAGACCCTGCTGACTTGCTTACCCTGACTTTTTCCTCATTCAAACAGTTCTTTAAGTCCCAGGAGAGGGATGCCATTTCACAGCGGTTGCCCTCGCCTCTTGGCTTTGATCAAATAAATTTAAAAGGACCCGTGCTAGCGAATCGCTTACACCCTAGCATATCCCGTAGATAGACTCTTCAATCCTTTAAAAAAGTTAACTAGCAGCTTACTCCCGGGCCGAAAATTTATCCCAAAAACCCTGATTTTAAACTTCAATCCTGGCTTTAACCCCAGATGCCTGTTCAGAAATAACCCGCTGCTAAAACATGAGATTTTCTTCCCTCTAGTCCTTAAAAGTTAGGTTGTTGATCTTCTCCTGTCCCTCGCCCTTTTATGGATTATATAGAGCAAGTCTACATCATTTAGACCCTTTATTTAGGCCGACTCTATAGGGTTTCTTGGACTCTTCTCTTACAGATAGCTATCAGCTATGAGAAGTTATACTCCATGGCATTTCTATAGGTGGGAAAAACCCACAGCCTAAAGGCTGCCAGCTCATAGGAGACAACTGTGCCTGGGTTTCTCTTAATAGAAAACCGACTTTTAAATACCGGATTTGGTATTAAGAGTGCGTGGCGATCGCGAAACTGAATCATCTCTTTTTTGGTTAAGCCCAAAAAACCCGGTTACGGCACTGAAAAGGGCTGAGGGTTCGGGTCTTCAATACATCCCCATTCTTCTGTAGTCGTTGGGACCACATTGGGCAGGACCTGGGCGAGTAACAACTTCTCTGGAATCCACCCGAGATTGGTGGGTCTGACCTCTAAACGAGTGGGCGCTGCTGGTTTTGGATCCTGACTAGAGGCGGGAGAGGCCCCATCAGGGGTAGGAACTGGGGCCGGCACAGAACTCTTGGCTTCCAAAGGTTTAGGGGTCGAGCAAACTTGGATTTGGACCCAGGCATCGGTATCGTTAACCCCCCGTTGTTTTCCCATCACCAACAAAGCACTACCACCGGGGATAATTCCCAGTTGGTTTCCAGGTTCAGCTTCCCCTTGCTGCCTCAACAATACCAGTTCCTCATTTTCGGGGGTGCTATCGGTGAAAGAACTCCTCAGTTGTAGGTACTGGCCCGGTTCTATCGTGGGTTGCTCCGTTAACTCCGGGATGGGAGCGGGGTTGGTCACGGGATCGGTCGGGTTGGGGTCTTCTTCTCCCGGTAAGGGCAAATTCACTCTAGGACCGGGCCATCCCTCCAGGGTTAGAAGTACCCCTGCGGCTGTGCCTACGGCGACTAGGAAGAGGATTCCCAGTAACATCGGAAACATGGAAAGCGATCGCCTAGGAGGGGGAAGTAACTTGGTGGGGGCATCCGGCGGTTTGAGATTTTGGGTATCCTCAGTGGGGAAAGCCGTTGGATAGGAATCTTCCAGGGGTTCTGCGGGGGGGACCGATTGGAGTTGGGCCACCAACAGACTGGGGTCAAGTCCGCCAGAGCGAATCAGCTCTACCTTACAGTAAACCAGCCCCACAGTGACATTATCGTGACCGTTATGGAAATTACCAATATCGATTAACTTAGTCGCCGATCGCAACACGGGAAATTCCCCCGATAAAATCGGGAGGATTTCTGTTTCCCAGTATTGCTCCACCCGGTCATTGTCGCTCAACCCATCGGAGCACAACAGAAACGCGCTATCCTCATCGACGATAAAGCGCTGGACGGTGGGATGAAGCACCGATGAAGCACTCATCCCTAATGCTTGAATTAAAGACCCTGCTGCCCCTTGTTGTAGCGCATCCCGGTAGAGGGAGTAACCCAAGCGGACCTCGCGAGAAGCCACATCATCATCGAGGGTGACTTGTCGGCAACCCGTCAAGGTAATCCAATAGGCGCGACTATCCCCAATGTGATTGATATAAATTTCATGGCGATGGGTCAGGGCCATCACCAAAGTGGTCCCCATCCGTTGCCGAGCTTGGCGCTGTTCTTCGTCATTGCGGCTGGCAATGCGATCGTTGGCGATCGCGACGGCCCGTTCAATATGCTCAATGATAATGTGGGGTTCGCTCTGGGTATGCTCTGAAACGACAGATTCCAGTTGTTGTTGTAAGGTTTCGATCGCCAAATTAGAGGCAACATTACCCCCCTCATGTCCGCCAATGCCATCACAGACAATGGCTAAACCACTGGTGTCGGAAGTTGCATAGACCGTGCCACTGGGAGGATAACAGGCATCTTCATTACGGCGGCGAGTCGGACCTCGATCGGTACCCGTAGCAATGTGATAAGTGCGCTTGTAAAGCCCTCCACACAAACTTAAACCCCGGTCTAACAGCTCGATCAGTTGCGGTGTTGTTTGGACATCTTGGGTCGCTAGCATCTGGCCGAGTTGCTCTAGATAGGGGGCGATCGCCGGATGGGCATTTTTGACCCAACTCAACCAGAATTGTCCCAATCCCGACAATTCCGACGTTTTAGCATCCCGGGGCAATTCCAGCAGGCGCAGCCAAGACCCTTCTACTCGTAACAACTCCGGATTGAGTAGGCTCCCGGCTACCCCCTCCTTTTTAAATGGTTGCCACAGTTGAGCCATTTGCCACATCCAATTCAACTGGCGCATAGGCGAGGCATCGGGCCAGCAGTCAGTCAGCCGAGGCATCAATTGGGCAGGGACGGCCTGGGGGGGTTGACCTTTGCGGACAGACAGGACTGTTCCTTCTGGGTAAATTGCCGATTCCTCTAACAGCCAAATATCTCGATTCCGGTCGTTTCCCTTCGACGGCAAGCGACCATAAACCTGGGGAACGTGCAATCGCAGGGGAAACAGTTTGAGATAAGGCACGATCACCGAGGGCACCTCAACTGGCATCTCCGGCAAGACCCCTGGTTTAGTATCGACCAGAATCTTATCCTCCTTAACCAGATAGCGATCGGCTAAGGTATCCCCCGGTTGATAGGTTTCCCGACCCGTTCCACCCACTGCCCATAAGTAGCGTTTGGGCAGGGGAGTGCCGCATTTTTGACAAAATTTTTGGGTCTCCGGGTTGGGAGATTGACAGGTGAAGTTGGGACAGTAGATTATGGCCGATGGTTTATTCATGGGGATTCCTCGCGCCGGGAAGCTGTTTTTGATCAGCCGAAGGTCGGCAATATTATCTCCTTACTATGGGCGCAGCATTTGGGGAATATATTAATTACTCAATCCAGGATAGTTGTATCCTAGTAGGTCACCCCTAGTTCAAGCCAGAGCGCCAAAGGTTAGCACTCCTCCCGACTGCAAGGGGCGGGGGGCAACCCTCCGGACTGAAACCCTGACTAGCCCATCACGCCGTTACCGGGTAAAGACTACCGAATAGCCCTCTAGTTTGAATTATCTGCTTTTTCAGCAGGAGTCAGACTCGTCTAGAAGGCGGACATCTGGGTAGCGGTGATTGAAAGGGCATATCTGGGTGAGGTGAGAGTTCCATCGGATTATATCCCCAAAAAATACTCTCCACCCGATCGCCCTATAACGACAGCGTTTCAGACCCGTTTTTAACAGATGAGCGTCAATGTCCGATTTTAGCTTTTTTCTGACCGTTTAGGGCTGTTTTTCCTCGGCTTGGGTTGGGCAGGTTGCTGGAGGTCTTCCCTAACTGGCTTGGGCTGTAAGAGAAACCGATTGTTAACCCCAAAAGCCGGGGTTCTCTCGTACCCCTCCCTGGACACTCGACCTTGCTAACAACTTGAGGATGCATTGAACGGGGGCTTTACAGAGCTTTACAATTGATTTATTGATTTTAACTACCCTGGCATAATACCTATGATGCTCAAGTCAACAACCCGTCACATTCGGATTTTTACGGCAGAGGTGCAAGATAATGAATTTGCCCCCAGTCCCGATTTATTAACCCTGGATGTGGATCCGGACAATGAATTTAACTGGCCTGAACCGACGTTGCAAAAGGTCTATCGCAAATTTGACGAACTGGTTGATTCCTACAGCGGGGAAGATTTAACCGAGTACAATTTGCGCCGCATCGGTTCGGATCTGGAATATTTCTTGCGATCGCTCCTTCAAGGGGGAGAACTCTCCTATAACCTCAACAGCCGCGTCCAGAACTACAGCATGGGTGTACCCCAGGTGATCTACGAGGACCAGTAATCTCGCCTCGGGTTTTTATCGGTTTGAGAACTGATGCACCAGTCCATAGGTTTTTTATAATGAGGCTGATTTAATACACCTCTTGCAAAATTCCGGACTGATCCCCCGCACCCCCCCTGAACAAGGGGGGCTTTTTGCAATTGGGCAAAGTTTTTTATTGGGGTGGTGCGGCGATCATGGCTTGAACCTCTTGAAGGTCAATTTGGAAACGATTAGCGATCGCCTCCATCACCTGCCGTTCTTGATCCGTGACTACTCCATCAATTTGAGCAATTCGGCAACATTGGGCTAACAGGGGATAGGCAAAATCGGGATCAAGCTGGTTCAGTAGTTCTTCTAAGGGGACGGGATGCTCAATCTCAGTCTCGATCACCTTCAGGGACTCGGAAGTAAAGTTTAATTGCGTTAATTTGGGTAAAATATCCGCCCAAGAGGTATCCGGACGGGACGCCAAAATCTGATGAATCAAAATCCGGTCCATCACATCTTTTTGGGCGATCGCGCGTTCCAAATACTCCTGATTCTCTTCTTCTAAGGCTTGCGTCGCCGCCTCCTGGGTAAGGGGATTTGTCTTGGCTTCGTAGAAGCGGCAAGCGGCATATCCCAGGCCATACAACATCACCGCATTAGAACTTGCCCCGATCGCCATCCCTGCCAGAGGCAAGTTCCGCAACACCCCTAATCCGCCTTTCAGTGCAGCAGACCCTCCTAGGGATAACCCAAAAATCGCTAAAACTTCACCGCGTCGCGCCGGGTCGGTTAAATCCATCTGGTAGGCACCGGCAATCTGATAAACCATCTCCGCCTGCAATACTGTAGTTGCCATCACATCGACACCCAACAGCGCTAGGGCCAGTCCAGGCACGATACTACTGACAAATCCAATTCCCCCCGCATAAAGCGATTTTTCCACCATAATCCGATGGGCGATTTCGTTCGGAGTTTCATGGGGATACTCTTGCTGCAACTTGCGAACCTGGGATTCGGCCTTTTCTATATCCACTTGTCCGACTAAGTTCAGTAGCCATTGGGCTTTAAAAACTTGGGCTACCTTTTTAACCACTGGATTTTCTCCAATAAAGGAGAGCGCTTTTCCCGTTTCCAGTGCAGTGCGATCAAACAACTTGAGAGATTCTTTTGCTGCTATTTCTGCGGTCTGTGTGGCGCTTTGGGTTACGGATTTCCCGGCCTCAGATGCGAGATGGGTGGCTTGTCCGGCAGCTTCTAGGGCTGTCCCTGTTAGGGAACCGATATCAAAGGAGACAGCCCCGGTATTTCCCCTTGCGATCGCCCCGACTAATTCAATAGTCTCGGCCACTTTATCCACCGCGACCTTACTCACTTCTAACGCGGCTTTGTTGATATTTTCTTGTACATCCCCGACTGTTGCCCCAACTTGTTGGCAAGCTGAATTTTTGGTTTTGGAACCGGGCTGATTATTTCTTTGTTGTGTTTTCATTTTTTATTTTCCCTCTTTTTTTACGGTTATTAGCCGGCCTAAAATGATTTTACCAAGTTATTTAGACCTGCTATATTTTTGTTTTTTGTGTTCTTAGCCTATTTCCCTCTTAGTCACCCTAAAAATGTAGAAAAAAATTTACAATCTTACTGTTTCTACTCATTCTGGAAAAGTAGGATTAAAACGTTTTAGGAATTAAGCAAAAAAATCCGGTTGCTGAGTTAGGTTGCGTAAGTCGTGAACTTTTTTAAACCCATCCGGCCTCTGTTTTCCCGGAAGTACCTAAAAAGAAAGTGAGCGATCGCCCGGATCACTCACGTTTCTGTTTAGGAAATTTAGGCTCTTCCCACCGGGGTTGTCGGTTTCGCGGGTTGCGGTTCTGACACCCCTAGCCGTTCTTGATACAGACGCGCCAAGCGCCGCTCTGCCTTAGCTAAGTCCCGTTCAATGCTACTAAAAATCATGGCCGAAACAGGGTCTGTAAACTGGATTTCCAACTGAAAACAGTCTACAACCCCAGTCTGAATATCTCCCAAGGCTCGACGTAAAATTTCCAAGTCATTACCTGGGGGTAATGCATTTATTAAATTGGCGTAAGCACCCGCTGCCATTGCCGGTAAAAAGAGTTGTTCCCCCAGGGTTCGCAGTCGGCTTTCCAATAGTTCGATATGACTGGCTTTTTCTTCCCAAATCTCCAAGAGCACTAATCGAGTGGCGCTATCGGTTGTTTTATCAGCATAATGCTTAAAGGCTTCTTGGGTATAGCGTTCTCCCGCCATGGCCTGATTCAAGCCGTTGATAATTTCCTGACGGGTCGATCCACCCCAGGCTTCGGCAAGCTGCCACCATTCTGCTGAGCTATCATTGCGCTCGGGCAGGGATTGGTCGGGGATGCTCAAATTCAGTCGAGAAAGAATTGCGGTGGTAAAAATGGCTAAATCCCCCGGTTGCCGAGAGCAAATCAGGTTACCATCGCTCGTTACTGACTCATCGATATAGGTAGCTCCGGCATTTTCCATATCCTTGCGGATTGAGGTAAATCCGGTGGCACGACGTCCCCGCAATAGGTCCGCTTCGATTAACACCTGGGGTCCGTGGCAAACGGCAGCTATTAATTTATCCAAGGCGGCAGCTTCTCGAACAAAGGAGATGGTGTTGGGGTTGGTTCGCATTTTGTCCGGTGCGGCACCCCCGGGAATAATCACGGCATCGAAGTTTTGAGCGCGGGCTTCGGTGGTGGTCCCGTCAGGTTTGATAGAAACTTTCCCTTGCTTGCCGTGATAGGTTTGCTTCATCCGGGACCCGAGAACTGAAACTTTTGCCCCGGCTTGTTGCAATGCTGTATAAGGAACTGTAAATTCGGAATCTTCAACTCCCTCTTCAATCAGGATGGCGACCCGGGGAATAAGTTGTGAGTTGTTGGTAGACATAAAGTTAGTGACCTCTTGGTTCCAGTGGTTTGCACTGTGGATCGACCTGGCGATCGCACTTATTTTTTATTTTTTTCTTTATTCTTCAGGACTTACGCATCAGGTATGTATAGCGCCTCTACATCATTTGGACCACAGAATTGAGTTTCACGTTGAAGCTAGGGATTCTCCAATTCATCTGGGTTCGCTGTATTAGTAGGTTTTAGCCCGGGGGACTGGACTGCGGCCATTGACAATTTCGGTGAGGGCGATGGAGCAAAGGCCGAAACCCTACAGGAGAAAAGACTCTGTTTTTTTCTCCTGCTTCCTTCTAACTAAGTCCTGCCGATGGGGGAGGTTTAGTACAGATACATACTGCCGTTGAGATCAATTCTCATGTTGGTGATGTCCGAATCTAAGTTATTGGTTTCATCCAGATAAATTCGGATTTGTCCGGGAGCAATAATTTCAGGTTCTGCTTTAATCAGTCCTCCATCGGGTCGCACAAAGGTTATGGTTAAGGGAATTTGCAGATCCATCAGCATTGCTCCATCACCACCGCTAAGGGTGCGATCGCGAGTTTCCCCGATCGCCTCGTAGGTGATTGAAGTATTCATGCGATTGATGATTTCTACGGCAACCGGCGCATTTTGGGGCAGAACGTAGGCTACGGGCATTTGCACGTTCTGGGGTAAGGGCATCGGTTGCGGCTGTAATTCGTCCAGGTTGGCGGGATTAGCATCTCCCTCTACCGTGGGAGTGTTCTGAGCAATGCCTGCAATGGGGAAGGCGATTGCTCCTAGGACAAGGCTACTAAAAATTGCGCCTAATAATCCAGGATTTTTGCCCTTGAATAAGTGAGTAAACTTCATAATAAAGCCTCCAAAAGGGGTTAATTAAAAATAAACGCTTCAAAAAACGAGTGCGATCGCCTAGTGATTGCGTTTCGAGATCGATAAATTACCCTAGGGTAGACCTTCCGGGAGGGGTTGGACTTTCCCTAGAGCAATCGCACTCCGTGCCAAGAGTGGGACAGTGTTACTCGCCCCACTCAATCTCTTAGGTCAAAGTTGGAACTAGCCGGCTAACATACTCCGCAGCATCCAGGCATTTTTCTCGTGAATTTGCATCCGTTTGGTCAGCAAATCTAGGGTGGGTTGGTCGTTAGCTTCTTCTAAGAGTTCCAACATTTCTCGGGAGGTACGGACCACGGTTTCTTGTCCTTGTACCAACAGGCGAATCATGTCTTCAGCTTCGGGAATGCCTTCATTTTCTTCAATAGAAGTCAAGCTGGTAAACTTGGCATAAGTGGCGGGGGCGGGAAACCCTAAAGCCCGGATTCGTTCAGCAATTTCATCCACGGCTAGGGCCAATTCTTGATACTGCGCCTCAAACATCAAATGCAGGGTGCTAAATAGGGGCCCCGTGACGTTCCAGTGAAAATTATGAGTTTTCAAGTACAGGGTATAGCTATCAGCCAACACTCGGGATAAGCCTTGGGCAATCTGTTCTCGGGTGCCTTCTTCAATTCCGATATTGACGCTGATAGGATTTTGACGTTGGGCAGACATTCCCACAGTAGCTGTCATTCGTGATACCTCTAATTGTTGTAGTGAGTTTCTTTCTGTTGTGAAAAGTCCTAGCTAGATTTAGGTAAAACTAAAGAATTTGTTAACTTTCGTTTTCCTAAACCCCATCTAAGTTTCTAAAATCTGAAGAGTCTTTGTTTATAAAGAGCGCGTTAAACTCAGTCTCAATTCACGGGGAGTAACTTAGATGATACCTGGACCTTTTCCACGGCGATCGCCTTCCATGGTCAACTTTCCTTCCTCGTCATTATCATGGGACTCGTTGTATTCACGAGTGCGTTCTGCTTTAAGGGCTTCTTCTTTTTCGCGCAAGTCGCCTGGCTCATTCACATACATTTCGGGTTCGATCGCATAATTATTGACTAGACCTTCTTGGTCTACGGTGAAGCCATCGCGGGTGTGGTCTACATCTTCATGGGGTTCATCGGCGTTAGAGGGAGCTTTCATGAACTTGTCACCCTCGCGCTCTTGACGGGCGGCCACTTCAGCCGGAATAATTTGGCGATCGTAGTGAACCGGCTCTGTTACAACTTCAGTGGACTTTTTCTTGTTAACATTTTCATTGTTATTCATCGTTTGGTTATCCATGAGTATTTCCTCAATCTTCATTTAGTCTCTTTACAGCTTATCCGGTGAACCCCGCCCAATTAAACTATCTATGGAGGTAAGTTTGCCACTACTCCCATTGATAGAGACATTGAGCAAGAAATTGAGAAAATCCTCTCCCTGTCTAGGTTTAGAGTCCTTCAGTTCCTAACAGCAAGCTCAGAAACCGCTGAATGGAGGGATTAATTTTATTCAAGGGTCCAATCATAATTTTTTTAACGGCGATCGACAGGTTCTTCATTCTCAATAGCCATGGCATTTTCTGTGGGAACGATGCGGGATCCATATCGATTGGCATATACCTGAGTAAACTCTGCCCCAAAAAATAGAATTTGGGCAGAAAAGTTAACCCACAACAATAAAATGACGAAAGAACCCGCTGCACCGTAGGTGGAGCCAATTGAACTACTCCCGAGGTACAACCCAATTAGAGTTTTGCCGATGACAAAGAGTAACGCTGTCACGACTGCCCCCAGCCAGACATCACTCCAGGCAATTTTGACATCGGGTAAGACTTTATAAATCATGGCAAACAAGACAGTAATCACCCCAAATGAGATAAAGAAATCGAGTAATTTCCAGATCCCAACCAAGCTCTCTGGCAGCAGATGGCTAAAAAAGTTTCCGAATGCAGCTAAAGCCGCACTGAGTACCAGGGAAATTAGCAATAAAAACCCGATGGTTAGAATCATTGCAAAGGATAAAAAACGGTCTTCAATTAGCCCTTTTATTCCGCGTCCGGGTTTGGGCTTGACGTTCCAAATCGTATTTAGGGAACTCTGGAGTTGATTAAACAGACCTGTCGCTCCAAACAAGAGTAAACCTACACTGATTAAGGTTGCCCAAATTCCCGACCCACTTTCTCGGGTATTATCAATCATGGTTTCGATGATTTGTGCAGCTTCGGTGCCGACGGTGCCTTGCAGTTGCCGGACAATTTCACCTTGGGCGGCTTCTTGACCAAAGATGACTCCGGCAACGGCGATCGCAATAATCAAAATTGGCGCTAAAGAAAAAGCGGCATAATAGGCTAAGGCGGCGGATAAGCGCCCTGCGTTATCGGCTTGCCACTCGGCAAATGTTAGTTTTAGCAGCCTAAAAAGTTGTTTAATCTTTACCATTTTTTCTCCTTTTTTTGTTAAAAACTTTTAATGGGTTGTTTGGGTTGAGGGGGTTTATCTTAGAAAAAGGAACTCCCTAAAAAAGGCAGTTGCCTCTTTGATTGTTCGCCCTAAGCTGGCTATTTGGAGTTGGACTCTTTAGAATTTCCCAACTGATGTTTTAAGATAAGCCCCCCGTTAGATCAATTTTGGATCTATGAGGGAGGAACTCTCAGTCATTCACAGAAGAGAATCAGCCCAGTGGGAGCTAGAGAACTCGATTTTTGGCTGGTTTTCTTATTAAAATAGGGTCTAGATAGCTCAATCGCTAACTAAACCCTTTTAATCAATCGAGATGTTTTACCGATGTTAGGTAGTCTTACACCGGGCCACAGCTTCTGGGTGAGTGTTCTGCTATCTCTCTTCCGGGAGGGAGAATCACTCAGGAATTTAGGGGTTGACAAACGTCAACTCTTCTAAATCGTGAATGAAAGCCGAACTGCCTGTTGGCCGTAGCATTGCAAGCAACAATTGAAGACCCCGGATGAATGCACTCCCGACGGAATTTCACTGCCTTCGCGATCGCCATGCCAACTTTTAGGCAGTTTAACCGCGATCTGACTAGGGTTAAAACCGGAAAGTTCGTGAGTAAGGAATATCTTTAGCTTACAAGACCCCCGATGAGTTATACCTCTATCCCAAGGTAGATCGATTAGGACAGTGTCCGCCCTAAAATAACCCCTGCGATCGCGGAAAAATAAGCGGTCCTTGTACCTCTATTGCCTCCCGTATGAAACTTTTCTCAAATTATCCAACCAATCCAGAGCGTAAGGCTAGAACTGCGGCTTGGGTGCGGTCATTTGCACAGAGCTTGTTTAAAATATTGCGGACGTGAGTTTTCACCGTCCCCACCGTGATGTACAGCTTTTCTGAAATTTCGGCGTTGTTGTATCCTTGGACGATCAGTTCTAGAACTTCTAGTTCCCGTTCCGTCAGGGGATAAGCTTCGATAATTTGGCTATATTCCGGTTCAGGAGCCTTAATCGTCACCGTTTCTTTTTTCTGACTACCTAGGGTAGGTTGGGTATTCGTGGAGCGCGCCTGCTTGAGTACGATTCCGGCGATCGCTGGGTCGATCCAGGAGTTGCCTTCGTAGGTGAGGCGAACCACTCTCAGCAATTCCTCAAAGCTAATATCCTTCATGCAGTAAGAGTCCGCACCGGCAGCAAAAGCAGCCAGGACCGCATCTTCGTTATCTTGAAAGGTCAGAATCAAGATTTTGGTTTTAGGGTCCTGTCCTTGGGCGGCTTGGGCTTGTTGGAGTCGCTGGGTCACTTCAATACCATCGATATCCGGTAACCCAATATCAACAATCCCAATATCGGGTTTCGTATCCATCAGTAATTTCAATCCCGAAGTCCCATTGGCGGCATCTCCGACAACGACGATTCCATCAGATTGCTGCAAAGCCGTCCGGATTCCTATCCGAGTCAGATCATGGTCTTCAACTAAAGCAACGCGAATTTCACTCATTTTTGATATGACTTTCCACAACGGAAGACAAAAGTTTAACAATGTTGGGCAACCTTTTCCATGAGCCGGAGCGGCCAAAATGAATCTGATGCCCGTACCACAGAGGTAGCTCAAACAAGTTTATCAAAGTGCTTCACCCTCTGGGGGGATTTCCCTCGGGTGTAGTTTTTTTCCTACCTAGTTCTTGCCGAAATTCGCTTCTCAATCACCCCGGAGAATCGAGGGAATCCGACGCAAAGGCCCGTACTGGGTTCAGAAGCGGTTGCCGCTCCTCTCTAGGATACTCCCTAAGTTTATGGGGAATGGAGAAAGTGATGCCGGGGCAATCATCCTTGATGTTCCTTCGGGCGGTTCAGTCGGTATCTCTCTTCCATCCCGACCGGATGAATTCGTTTCCTAGAGCGAATTCCACCTATTGATAGAGGCGCTCAGTATCTGACCCAGATACAGTTATATTATCTACCAGTTAGTCCGGTTTAATGTTAAGTATCTCCCTTGAGTTATTTAAATAGTAAGGAACCCGGGATTCAAAAACTTTAAGCAATGAGGTCTCTAAACTTTATTATTTTATCAATTTTGTTAAGGTCACTGGCTAATTGGACGGTTCAGGTCTCCCTAAAAACTGCTCAATTCCTATCCCCGGAGTGGCAATTCAGACCACTACAGGGAATGGGAGATGGGTTGCTATTTTTGAGCCCGTGGAGAATGGTGAGTGTGATGTCACCCTCAAAGAGTGGGGGGGAGAATTTACCCCAGCGATCGCCCCCAAATCCCGGGCCTCAGATGGGAATCCGGTCGTTCTGTCGGAGCGAGTTGTGTGGGTGGGAATAGAATCTCTACCGAGTGCGGACTTCTCATCCACCCTATTCTCTAGGGAATAGAGGGGAGAAAAACGGCTCCCTCCTCATCCTGTCTACGACCTAACTCTGCTCCGTTCTTCGTCTTTAAGCCGTAACGTTGGGGTAACTCTCAAAATTGTATAGATAGTCTAAATGATTCGGGCTTTTCCCTAGGCGGCTTTCCCCGAGCGGGCCGAAGGGGGGTTACCGCGACAGAAATTGTCTACCTGATTTAGACCTGCTATAAATTTTCTACAAAATTTTACATAAGTTGACCCATTGGGCCACTTTCTAAAGGAATTAATAATCTTTGGAGCAGGTGAGTTCAATCTATTGAAATGATACTTCGGTCAGCTTTGTCTAGGCTTATTGGTCAGTATAAAAAATTTTTTTTGATTGAAAGGTGCCAAACTGCCTTAGCCGAATCCCCACCCACACTAGCAGCCCCAGACTGAGTAGATTAACCCGACCCAAAAATTAGTCAAATCGACCCACACCGTGCAACTTTTATAAAAATCGGGATGGAATCAACCCAGATGAATAATCCTAAAAATCCTCGATTTAAGAATCGAAGGTCTCGCCAAAATTTAACCACTTTCAACCCACCGCCGCAACCGCGAGTACAATCATTACACCCTGGGGAAGCAGCGGTCCTGGGGGGACAAATCCTGTGGACAGCCAATGCGCTCGGGGCAATAACTCACTTGAACCCCACCTGGCAAACCTATACGGGAATGGATCTAGAAGCATCCTTGGCTTGGGGCTTTTTACAAGCCTTACACCCCGAGGATAGACCGCTTTGGCATCGGACCTTCGCGGGGGAAGAAACCTCCGTAGATTTACCCCAAAAACGCTTAGGGGTGGTGGTTTGGGAAATGGAACTGCGCCTGTTAGGAATTGACGGAATCTACCGCTGGATGCTGGTGCAGGCGGTTCCTACTTGGGGTAAAAATGGCGAAGTTGTGGCATGGGCAGGAACCTATACAGATATTGACTCCCTCAAGCAAACCCAACTCCAACTCCAAGAAAAACAGGAATTTATAGAAAATGTAATTGCCTCCTGTTCGGAGGCAATTATCGCTGGGGATGCCAATGGAACCATCCAAATTTTTAATCAAGCCGCACAAAAGTTATATGGTGCAGCCGAGGAAAAATCCTCAGCGATCGCCCTAAAATCCGGTCAAACGGGTGAGAAATTAGTATCCGGTTTCCACCTATCCCGTTCAACCGCTCAAGACTCTATGGGTAATGTTCCGGGAAACTCAGAAGTTGTGGAGGAAACATCAACCCCCCTAGAAACATTGCCGTTAGAGGAGGCGTTACAGACCGAATTTCCATCAGAGAAAGAGTTAGTTTTAGTTCCTAAATCAGGACAAACCCGGATTATCCTCGGCAACAGTAACCCAATTTTTAATCCAGGGGGTATCAAATTAGGGGCGGTGACTCTCATGCGGGATATTACCCAACGTAAACAGCGAGAACAAGCCTGTTTTACCCTCTACGCCGAAACTCAGCAACAAGTTCGGGTGCTCCATACCCAACTCTTAGAAAGCGATCGCCGATCGCCCCTGCAACACCCCCCCCTACCCCCGGCAACAGCCCCGGAATCCGTAGAGGAGTCGGGAGGTCAAACCCTTCCCCAGACAGAAAATGAGACGGAATTCCAGGAATTCGCCGAACTTTTCCAAGCCTTGAATATAATTAGCCCTTATGATATGGCGGGTCTTCTTTGGGACCGGAAGGGGGAATTGCAAGGGGTGATGGATTGTCATCGGCTGCTGGCTGATTCCCTGTGGGAGCGCTTAGAAAAACTACTCCTCGGAGTATTCCCGGACGCCAAACGGCGATCGCTGGACCCAGAAGCGGTGGTATGGTCGATTAGTTTACCGGAAGGGTCGGGGGACGATGAAACCCCTATCACGGAACTGGCTTCAATGCTTCTGTTTCCCATTATGGGCAGAAGTAACCCTCAGCCAGTGGGACTGCTATTTTTAGTCGCCGAAGGGCGATCGCCTATGAGCGCCTATCAGCTAGGTTTGCTTGAGGGGTTAGTGCAGCAGGTATCAGAAACCCTACAAAGGCTTTTCCCCTCCTACTTGGCTTCTTCATCCCTAGAAGGGGGTTCCGGAAATAGCCGCTGCGATCGCCCGGGAAACTCCCTAGAAAACCCCACAGTTGGCTTCTTGGAGTCCCCAGGATCCGCAGAAATTGCCCCAGAGAACCTCGCCGCCACTGCCGAGGAAAGGGGTCAAGCCACTCCAACCGAACGGCAGAGTAACCACAGCCGATGCGATCGCGATCGGGCTTCCGCTGCCTCTGCTTCCAACCAACCCTCACCAGACAACCGGGGCGCTCTTCCGGTAGAAGTTTTTTCCCTCTTATCCCAAGCCTTCAACCCAAGTCGGTCCCCCCACCCCCAAAACCTGACTGGAGCCTCTCCTGTGCTAGCGGGGGGGGAACCGTTAGCGTTGAACGATCCCAGCAACCGCAGCATAAACCACTCCCGCGAGGCAGTTTCCAACTGTTCAGAATCCTTTCCCTGTTCCCCAGACTCCCCGGATCCAAACCCCAAGCCAGGGGTTGAGAGTTCTAGGGTTCAGAAAAACTATCCCCCGGGGGAGAGCGATCTCCTTTACGATAGCGTCAACTATTGCCGTGAGATGGAAGGGTGGAATGCCCGGGAAAAAATGTCCGAACCCACCATCACCGAGGGACCATCAGACCCTCCTACTTCGGGAGAGGCAACTGGGGACGAAGGAATTCTCATCTATGATGCACATGGAATTCTTACCACCTGCAATCCCAGTGCGGAAAGGATTTTAGGCTTAAAAGCCGGGGAACTAATCGGACGATCTTATCAAGAACCCGGATATTCAAGCGTACTCAGCGACGGTTCACCCCTGGAAGGCGATCGCCATCCCGTCGCGGTTACCTTCCAAACGGGACAACCCCAATCCCATACCATTTTGGGGATTTACAAACCCGATCAAACCCTCACCTGGATCTCCCTGGACGTTCAACTCCTATTTGATAACGATTTTGATAATGAGGAGCGCCATCCCTGTGCTGTTATTGCCTGCTTCCGGCAGATGGATAGTACCACCGAAGGTGAACATTCCAGGGAACAGGGCCAACCCCAGTATCAGTTCATTGTCGAACAATCTAAAGACTTAATCGCTCGGCACAGTCCCCGGGGAATTTATTTGTATGCTTCCAGTGCCAGTTGTTGTCTGTTGGGATACGAACCCGGGGAACTGATCGGGCAAAGTATTTATGGGTTTGTTCACCGCGAGGATGTGGCTACGGTGAGCCAAATTTTGAATAGCTTAAGCCGGGAATCAGCCCCCGATCGCGTAACCTATCGCCATCGGCGCAAAGATGGAACTTATGTTTGGTTGGAAACCACCCTTCGACTTGCCCTTAACCCTGAGCGAGGGCTGGAACCTGAAGCGATCGCCGTTTCCCGAGATATCACCCCGCGCAAGGAGAACGAAGAAAAAACTTTCGCTCTCAATCAGGAGTTAAATTGCCTAGTCCGCAAGCAAAGTCTACAACTTGAAGCGGCAAGGCAACTCAAAGATGAATTGCTGCTACGGGAGCAGTTAGCCCGAAAAGTGGCCGAAGCCGCGAAAACCCTCCTGAGTACCGAACGCCAGCGAATTGCGGAATCCCGCTCGTTTTTAGCCGAAGCCACCACTCTACTCACCACCTCCCTAGATTACCAAACTACCCTAGAGAATTTGGCGGGACTGCTGGTCCCTCGGTTTGGCGATTGGTGCGCGATCAATGTGAGGGAGAGTGAACCCGGCCCCTCGGGGTCATCCGAGGAAAATTATCGTTGTGTGGCAGTCGCTTGTATGGACCCCGCGCAGAAAGAGGCGGTTTGGGCATTGCAAAAGGGTTACCCAGCGGATGGCGGGGGGCAATACCTCTACCTCCAGCAACTGCTGGAAATTCGCCGCTCACCGTCGAGATCGGACTGGGGAGAACGGGAGAATGGGGCGGACTTCTGTTTTGGCATTTCTGACGATGAACTTATAGCAATTGCTCAGGATCCAGAACACCTGGCATTACTGCGATCGCTCGATTGTCAGGCTTATGTGTGGTTGCCCATTCGCTTTGGCGATCGCACCTTTGGCTCCATTCTCTTAGTGTGCGGCAATCACCAGCACTCTCGTCGTCTTCGTTTACAAGGGGATGCCACCTATAGCCAGAGCGATCTATCTCTGATAGAAGACTTAGTTCGTCGGGGCGCGATGACGTTGGAAAAGGCTCTCCTCTACCGGGAAGCTCGCGAGACAGGAGAAAACCTCCGTCAAACGGTGTGTATTGTCGGCGAACGTCAACGACAATTGCGGACCCTCCAACAGTTGGCAAATTTGCTCAATCAGCGAATTGCGGACTTACCCCGGTTGTTACAGTTGATGGTAGAAGCAGTCTGTGAAGCCATCCCCAAAGCCCAGTTTTGCCTGATCGTCCTTCACGATCGCAAACTGAATCGTCTGGAATTAATGGCAACCGCAGGCACAGGGACCCAAAATTTACCTATCGGTATTCCCTTAAAAACCAAGGATTCTTTGCTGTCTCAGGTGTTTTCTACGGGTCAGCCTCTTTTGCGATGCCATTCTCTGGATGGACTAAATGCCGCTTCCGAGAGGGAAACTCTTCCCGGAGAGTTACCCGCTTGTGTATATGCGGTGCCGATTGAGTCAGCACGAGCAGGGCGCTTGGGGGTACTCGCGGTGGGCAATTGGGAAGAACAAGGGGCCTTTGAGGTGGAGGATCTCCGTCAAATGGTCACAGCGGTGGGAGAACAAGCGGCGATCGCCATCAATAACGCCCGCTCTATCGAAATTTTAGAGGAGCGTGATCAATTGTTACAAGCTCAAAATCATATTCTCGCTTGCCAAAACCAAGAACTAGAAGCCAAGCGTCAGCAAATCGAACATCAAAACTGGCAACTGCGCGAGGCATCTCGCCTCAAGTCTGAGTTTTTAGCCACGATGTCCCACGAACTGCGGACTCCCATGAACTCCATTCTCGGCTTTTCTCAGGTCCTTTTGCGCGGACGCCGCCACCCCTTGCCAGATCAGCAAAAGCAGATGGTGGAACGAATTCTCAATAATGGCAAACAGTTACTCGCTTTAATTGATGATATCCTCGACTTATCCAAAATTGAGGCTGGTCATTCTGAACTTAAATTAGAAGAGTTTGAAGTAGATTTGCTAGTCAGTGCAACTTGTGAGGAATTACGAGTTTTTGCCCAGAAAAAGAATTTAACTTTACAGTTTAGTTCCACCTTGGATAATCCCCTAGTTGTAGGCGATCGCTTACGGTTGCGGCAGGTTGTTACCAATTTGGTCTCGAATGCGATTAAATTTACCAATTCTGGCGGGGTGGAGGTGACACTATTGAGTTCCGCCTCCGATTGCGTGGAAATCTCAGTCAAGGATACGGGAATTGGCATTCCTCAGGAGCAACTTAATCATATTTTTGAAGCCTTCCGCCAAGGAGATCAAACCACAACTCGTGAATATTCAGGTACAGGTTTAGGCTTAGCCCTCTCTAACTCTTTAGTTCGCCTGATGCAAGGGACGATTTCTGTAGAAAGTCAGCTCAATGAAGGCTCAACTTTCTCCATCCACATCCCTCGCGCTTTCCCGGCTCTTTCTGAAAGGGAATGAATAGATGGGTCTGAGTCATTGAGTCCAAAATTCAGACCCTCTTCCTCCCCAAAAAATTAGGGTCCCATTCATTAATTTTTTATATCTATCTTGTCTAAATTAGTTAGATAATCTTTAAGAAAAGGGGAGCATCGGGCTTCTCAATAGACTGAGTTATCCCATTGATTTAGACTTGCTTTAAATAAAAAATAACACAATAAAAAAGAAGGACGCACCGCAGTGCGCCCCTACAAAGTTCATCCTGTTATCGTCGAGCATTGAGATTACAAACTTGGCGTTATACCTGTTTCAGCTTGGCTGGCAACTTCGTGAACTTCTGTATAGCCCATTGCTCCAGCAATTTCGCGGAACATGGAGATTTGTTCTTCAAATTCTGCCTTTTCTATCTTAGAAAGAAGGGCATCGGTTTCCGGGGTAGATTTGTAATCTGAAGGCATATCTACAATGGTATCGCCCATCCCTAATGCCCAAGCATACCAAACCACTAATTGATTATTAGCCGATAAAGCTCCATAAGCCCGGGAGTAAACGGTATCTTTCCGATCTACAATATCCCGCATGATATTAAGCTGATCGTCTTCGGAGAGCTTGTAATAATCGTCCATAAGCATGGGTGCAATATTCGGTTCTGCTGCACCGGGCGCGGCTGGCGTAACGGAATCTCCCATTTTTTCGTAAATCCAATAGAGTAGAGCCAATTGGTCATCGGTACTCAAGTTTTGAAAATCATTAACCAGGCTTTGAGTGCCTTCGGAACGAAGTTGGCTTTTTCCTGTCAAATTAGAAGCGGTCATAAACAAATATTTCCTTTGAATGAATCTATTGATTTGACTTCATTGTTACAAATCTTTAGCTTGAGTGTCAATCTTTCTGTTGATGATCTCTGAGTGGGGTAATAAAATATATTTATATCTATAGGTAGATTTTTCGGGGGGTTTTGTCCCCTTAAAATTGAATTTTAACTTTTGAAAATTCAGTCATCTATCCTCAGATAGAACTCTTTTTAATAATCTTTACTTAAATTATTTCATTGAATAGAAAAACTCGGAGCGATCGCTGTGGCTTTGATCCTCGATTCATTCCAGGCCCGGTTAGCCCCCCGAGGCGGTGGCTCCCCACTCCAGAACTGGCCCCTGCAAAGGATTATTCCTGCGGATAAAGAAAATTAACAGCGTTCCGATTCTGGGAGCCCATTCGGGATAACCCGGGATTAAATGCGATCGCCGGCGAACTTGTACCCGGGTAATTTGGCCTCGGATTGTAGCTACTGCTCTATAGCTAAGAAGGCGTAGAACTATAAGTAGCAACACTTTTGGCGACCATTAGACCACCCTAAAACGCTCAAAATCCCAAGCCCCCCAAAGAAATATCCCTTGCGCAACGCTATACCTTGAGTAAAATCCGATAAAATCCGTCTAAAGAGCGAGAACAGCAAAAGCGTTGGGGTGAGACAATCTCTTTACCACCCAAACTACCTCTTTGAGCCAAGTCCAATTTTTATAGATAAATGAGCGATCCCTCCTTGCCTCAAAACATGAAAACAGACCGCATCCTAGTTGTGGATGACTCTCCCGATAATGTCTTGTTAGTCAAAACCATTCTGGAAGAAGAGGGATATGACATCACTCAAGCCGATAGCGGCTATGCCGCTTTAGCCCAAATTGACGAATTACCCCCAGATTTGGTATTGCTGGATATTATGATGCCGGGAATGGATGGCTATGAAGTCACTCGGCGCATACGCGGCAACAAGGCGTTACCCTTTATCCCCATTTTGTTAATCACTGCTCACGATCAGCCCAGTGTTGTGGAGGGATTAGATCTGGGGGCTGATGATTTTATACGCAAACCTGTAGAACTCGATGAACTCTTAGCCCGAGTGCGGAGTTTGTTGCGCCTTAAGCATAGTGTAGACGAGCGAGATGAAATTGCCCGTCAGCGAGAGGATTTCGTATCTAGGCTCACCCATGACTTGCGGACTCCGTTAGTGGCTGCGGATCGGATGTTGACCCTACTCAAACAAGAGGCCCTCGGACCGATCACGCCTCCGATGGAAGAAGTCTTCACCACGATGGCGCGCAGTAACCAGAATCTTTTGAAGATGGTGAATACTTTACTGGAAGTGTATCGCTACGAAGCCGATCGCAAAAACCTGAATTTTTCGATGGTGGATATGCCGCAATTGATTCAAGAAATTATCGAGGAACTTTTGCCGATCGCGCAGGAAAAAGAAACCCAAATCAGTATCAAGTATGGAAATGCTGTGGATGGATCCGGTAAAACTGCGGGGTTGGTACGGGGCGATCGCCTAGAACTGCGTCGCCTCCTCACTAACTTACTGGGCAATGCTATCAAGTTTACCGACAATGGAAGCATCGAGATTCGCGTTACTGAAGATGCAACCCTTAAAAACACAGCAGGTCCCAAGTGTGTGGCCATTTCAGTAGTCGATAACGGGGCTGGGATTAGCGAGGCGGATCAATCTCTCTTATTTGAAAGATTTCTTCCCGGTAAGCATAAGCGCTCAGGCAGCGGTTTGGGGCTGCATTTGTGTAAACGAATTACCGAAGCCCATAATGGCACCATTGATGTCGAGTCAATTCTAGGCAAAGGTAGCGTATTTAGTGTGCGCTTACCGGCTTGGAAAAGTTGAGAAATTCGGGGTTTATTATAGCCAAAGCATCAACTCAGGGTATTAAGTTTAAGGGCAAATTCAAGGAGGTCGAGCGCCCTAATCTGCAATCCCTTAATCACAGAAGGGGAGAGGGGCGCTCAGTTGCGATCGCGCTACAGCAGCAAGGGGGAAATGTTCCGCCATCCATTTCTTCCAGGGGATGTTGATCAACCTTCAACCCAGTTTTGAGGGGGTATGGAAAGTTACCTGTGTAGATGAAAGCTGCTATAACAGGTGCAGACGTTTTTGAACTCACCCTAAATAAATGACTATGGAAACCTTTGCCTATCTTCAATTATTCCTGGTCTATGATACTCCTTCCGCCCCCTTAGAACCCCTGGTCCCAGGGATCAGAAAATTTTTTGGGGGATTCAACGGGAAAAAATTTTCTAGCGCTGGTTTGATTCGCCTGTTCTGCGTAGCCATCAACATAGCACTACTGAGCATGGCAACCCAAACCCTCGCCTACCAACGAGGAGAGCAGAGTGAGGCGGTTCGCTCGATCCAAGTCCGCTTGCAGCAGTTAGGCTATTTTAATACAGAACCCACCGGCTTTTATGGTGAGGTAACGGAGCAAGCCGTAAACAGTTTTCAGCGGGATAACAGCTTGCTGGTTACCGGGCGAGTAGATCCGGGAACCTTGACGGCGATCGAGCGATTATTGCGGCCCGCCCCGCCTCTAGGCCAAATTACTCAGGTCGGAACGGACAATCGGTTGCTCCGTTTCGGGGACTCAGGCTTGCAGGTCAGTGTCCTCCAGGACCAGTTACAACAGTTGGGATATTTGAATCGTGGCGCTACAGGTCAATTTGATTCCGAGACACAACAGGCGGTTTTGCGCTTCCAACAGGCATTTAATCTCCAGCAGACGGGTCAGGTCGGACCAACCACTCGCGGGGTCTTAGACCAGCAATTAGCTCGGATTCCAGCGACTCAGCCCTGGCAACCTGTAACGCCGATTGCTACCGCAACGTCAAACGGGATGTTGAAGCTGGGCGATCGCGGAATTGCCGTGAAATCTCTTCAGGAACGTTTAATTACCGCCGGCTATCCCATCGGCACGGCGGATGGCACCTTTGGCCCGCGCACGGAAGAAGCCCTCAAACTGTTTCAATCCAGTTATGGGTTAGTCCCCAGCGGGGTTGTCAGTGTTGACACTCGCCAATCTTTGGATCGAAAGTTTTATGTGGTAGTCCTTCCCAAGCGCACTAATTTTTCCCTCAACGCGGTGCGTGAGATTTTTCCCGAGGCGTTCGAGGCCGAGAACCGCTTAGGTAATTATATTCATGTGGGGTCCTATTTACGCCGAGAAGTGGCGGAAAACCGCTCGCGACTTTTGAAACAGCGGGGGCTAGTGGATGCGCGAGTGGCTTTTTTCTAAGGGGTTGAATGGGTAAATTCTGCCCCTAAATCGGCAACAATGTGCGCTGACAGGTTGGACAAACTGCATGAATGGTGAGCTGACAATCTAGCAGGTGGTATCCTTCTTTAGTGGTGGTTTTAACGCCGACTTTTAAGATGGAGTCACTTTTAAATTCAATCGTTTTGTTGCAGCGCACACAAATTAGATGGTGATGATGGTGAGGATGGGGTTGATTAATTTCGTAATGTTTGTGTCCTTCTGCTAACTCTAATTCCCGTAAAATTCCCATCCTCGCCATCAATTTGACCGTGCGATAGATGGTAGATAAGCTGATTCCCTCTCCTTGCTCTTGCAGAAGTTCGTAGAGGTCTTCAGCACTAAGATGCTCACCTTTCGGAAGATTTTGAAAGACCTGTAAAATCGTTTCTCTTTGAGGGGTTAAGCGCCAACCCCTTTCGTTCAATTCTGCCTTAAGTGAGGACGCTGTGTAGAAAGACATAGCAACCTTCTTCTCTTCTCAAGAAACCCTCTCTATTGAGAAGAATACACAATAAATTAAGAATTTGCAACAAACCTCAATTATTGAGAATTATTAGCACCAACCAAATTTTTTAGTTTCCCGGCCCTCAAATCAAGAACAGGTAAGGGTTCTGGAGAGGGCAAGGCGATCGCCTAGGATAAGGGACTTTGTTTAAACTTGGAGTTTAACCCAAATCACCCGATCTACCAAATCCCTACTCTGAGGGCAGTCGGCGAACTATAGACCCGGATAACTTTAAGTTTTGTAACAAATTTAAGTCCAGGGAACTTTACCGCAGGTCTACCCGGAATACTCAGGCCCCGCGATCGCAAAAATCGCCTTCCCGACTGGTGAAAGGCGATCGCCATATTAAGCAGTAGATAGTCCCCCTTGTCATGGCACGCAGGGGGGATAAAATTATTTGAGCAACCACCCCTCACCCTGACTCATGAGGCGATCGCACCCTTGCCAACCCGGAGTCCTGGAACTCCCCTGAAGCGATGAGCAATCCCTCTAACTCAACAATTCCAGATAATCCCGGACGCGGTTGCGTCGCTTCGGTTGCCGCAACTTTTGCAGGGCTTTGGATTCAATTTGACGGACGCGTTCCCGGGACAAATCCAGAGCCCGACCAATTTCCGCTAAAGAATACGGATGTCCATCCGTCAACCCAAACCGCATCCCAATCACATCTCGTTCCCGACTGGTTAAATCCGCCAAGAGGTGATGCAGTTCACGATGCAGGGCTTCTTGCATCAACTTTTCTTCCGGAGAAATATCGTCAGTTTCGAGTAAATCTCCCAATTCCGTATCTTTTTCCTTGCCAACCTTGGTTTCCAAAGAAACAGACCGAGGGACTCGCAATAAAACGTCCCGGACTTGCGCCGGAGTCATCTCTAATTCCTTGGCAACATCTTCGATGCTGGCAGTCCGGCCTTTTTCTTGAGACAGCTTGCGCTGGGCTTTTTTAATTTTATTAAGCTTTTCGGTAATATGTACCGGCAAGCGAATCGTGCGACTTTGGGTGGCGATCGCCCGGGTAATCCCTTGACGAATCCACCAGTAGGCGTAGGTACTAAACCGGTATCCCTTTGTCGGATCAAACTTGTCAACGGCCCGTTCTAGCCCTAGAGTTCCTTCTTGGACTAAATCCAAAAGCTCTAAGCCTCGGTTTTGATACTTCTTCGCGACGGAAACCACAAGGCGGAGGTTGGCCTCAATCATGTGCTCCTTGGCGCTAATTCCTTCCGATTGGGTGCGTTCCAGTTCCTCGACCGTCAAAGATGCGAGTGCCGCCCATTGACGTTTCCCAGCGGCCAAAATCGGCTTGAGGTCAGTGACTTGCTCTCCGGATTCAGCCGCCCATCGTTCTAAGGAGGGTCGATGGCCTAAGTGGGAGGCAAGGCGATCGCGGGTGTCCACTAGCCGAACATAGCGTTGCAGTTCGGGATTTTCCTCGGTAGCAGCCGCATCACGCATCTCTTTGATCTGCATATAGCGCTGTACTCTTTGGGCTTCCCCCACCTCTTCTTCACGCCCCAGTAAACGCACGCGCCCAATTTCCTGGAGGTACAACCGAACCAGATCCGTGGTGCGACGAGTGGGGGCTTGAGAGATTTCAACGGTGTCCGGTTCCTCCATTTCCAACTCCACTTCAAAGGGAGGAATGGAAGTCAGGTCTAAATCATTGTCCTCTGGGTCATCAAGATCGAAGTCCGAGGGCAATAATGGATTGTCGTCTTCTGTATTCGGGTAAAAAGAAATTCCTGGCATGGTGATCTTCTCAGCGTCTCCAGGTGATCGGTGGTTTGCGGTTCTTGAGTGCCTTGTTATCAATATTCCCTCAATTGGAGACTTCATGTCACCCCGGATCGTTCCGTTACATAACGTTACTATCAGCTAGAACGTGAGTCACATAAGGGATTTGGCGGTTTAATTGCATTAACCCTGCGGCTAATTACTTTATTCGGCCTTCTAGAATTCGGAACATTTTACCTCAAAGAGGAGGGTTCTTTGTTAAGAACCGGAAAATTTCTTTTTTTGGCGAACCTTACCCGCAAGTATAGGAAGTATTACCTTAAGTTGGGGTGACTTCTATCAGCCCCTTCATTAATTTTCATCACCGATCGCAATGGTTCCGGATCACGGGGGGTGAGAATTGAGATCACAGGCTCACCCGTCAGGGCCGATTTAAGGTAAGGAAAGTAAGACCTTACTCGGGCTTGATATCGCGCAGCATCAGGGCTTCAACCGCATCTTTTGGGGAAATTTGGCCGGCGAGTAACTGATGCACCTGATAAGAAATGGGGACGGAAATCTTTAGGGCTTTGGCCCGTTGAATTAACACCTGGGTTGTATTAACCCCTTCCGCAGTCCCTTCTAAATTAGGCAAAATTTCGGCTAGGGTCTTGCCTTGTGCCAGTTGATAGCCCACTTGGTAATTGCGGCTTAGGGGGCTGTTGCAGGTGGCAAGTAAATCCCCAAGTCCTGACAATCCATAAAAAGTTTCCGGCTGCGCGCCCCAATGGGTGCCAATGCGAATGATTTCTGTCAGCCCTCGGGTGAGTAAAGCAGCTTTAGCATTTGTGCCGAGTTGGAGACCATCGCAGACCCCCGAGGCGATCGCCATGACATTTTTTAGGGTTCCTCCCAGTTCTACCCCCAAAGGGTCTGGATTGGTATAAACTCGAAAGTTGCTAGAGGAAAACACCTCCTGCACTCGGATGGCAGCACGCTGATCATTACTGGAAACCACTGTTGCTGCGGGTAATCCTTGTTGAATTTCCTTAGAAAGATTGGGTCCAGCTAACACCACCACAGAGCGATCTTTAAATGCCTTTTGCCACAGTTGGGCAGCAGTACAGGTCGTCTCTGGGTCTAATCCTTTCGTTGCCGTTACGATAATTGTATCTGGGGCAATGCCCAGGGCGGTAACTTGAGACACAACGGAGGCAACTCCTTGCATGGATATCGCAGACAGGAGAATATTTGCTCCCGCGACAATTTCCTCTAAGGTGCGATTGTCGAGTTCCTCCTCGCCGCCCGGGGCATCGCTGTGCTGACTGCCCCGGCGGGACCAATATGCCACCGGATGACCATTTTGCCTCACTAAATGTCCCAAAGTCCGCCCCCAAACTCCAGCCCCCAAAATTCCCAGGGTCTTAGGTTTAGTGTCGGGGAAAGCAACCTTATCATCCATCAGTTTTCCTCTCTTTTTCCCCTAGACAGTTTGACGGTTGCGGCTAGAGACGCGAGGATACCGTTCCATCAACGCCCGCACTTGCTCTGCATGATAGGAACTGCGCGTCAAGGGAGAGGCCACAATTTGTAAAAATCCCCAGGACTCCCCGAGTTGCTGCCATGCCGTAAATTGTTCTGGGGTGACCCAGTTGGCAACGGGTAAATGTTTCGGGGTCGGTTGTAAATATTGACCCAGGGTTAAAATATCGCATCCTACCGCGCGTAAATCTTGCAGGACTTGCTTAATTTCCTCATCGGTTTCCCCGAGTCCGAGCATAATTCCAGATTTGGTGTACAACCCCGGGGCCAGTTGTCGCGATCGCCGCAATAATTCTAAGCTGCGCTCATAGTTGCCTTGGGGACGCACTCGGCGATAGAGGCGCGGCACAGTTTCTGTATTGTGGTTAAGCACTTCCGGTTCTGCCTTCAGAATCACGTCCAGGGCTTGCCAATTTCCACATAAGTCGGGGATTAATACTTCAATGGTAGTTCCAGGGGAAGCGGCACGAACTTCTTCAATACAGCGCCGGAATTGGTCCGCCCCTCCATCAGGCAAGTCATCTCGATTTACTGAAGTAATTACAATATGATTGAGCCGCATCCGCCGGACCGCTTCTGCTAACCGGACGGGTTCCGTGGGGTCTAGGGCTTGGGGTTTTTTCTCAAAATCGATATCGCAATAGGGGCAGGCACGGGTACAAGCTGGCCCCATAATCAGGAAAGTGGCGGTGCCGTTGTTGAAGCACTCTCCGATATTGGGACAGGATGCCTCTTCACAGACGGTGTTGAGGGCTAAATCCCGCAATATCTCCTTAACGCTGCCGACGCGCTCCCATTGCGGGGCTTTAACCCGCAGCCAATCTGGTTTTACACTCACGCTACGCCCTAAAATTTTTTAAAAGACATCATCCTTATGATACTGGCCTAGCGCTCACCTCGCTCTTCGGGGCGATCGCCCGGGGCAACTTTTCTTAGACAGTCGGACAAAAATTGCTTGACAAATCTGCCTAGAGGGACATAGACTAATAAATGGTCATAAATTACGGGATGTGGCGCAGCTTGGTAGCGCACTTCGTTCGGGACGAAGGGGCCGCTGGTTCGAATCCAGTCATCCCGATTTTTAGGTAAGGGAATTTTAGAAGGGCTTATTCATAGCCTGAATGTTGTCGGCGATCGCCCAAGGTCGTCGGCAATTATTTTTTTACGGCACTGGCGGTTCTAAAATTCTTTGTAGAGAGATAATTCTCAAAAAGCGCCTTCTTTTCTTCAAAATGATCAGGGAGAATGATCCCAACCGATTTAGACTATTTTTACACCCTAAAAGCGCTCTATTTCAGAAAAATCTAACCCAGTTCTACTAGGTCCCTCCACCGATGGCATAATGAACCAACCCGTGTTAATTTCAACCGCTCTAGGCTTAAGTACACCGGATGTTGAGGCGCTCATTCAAGGGGCTACCATTGCCGCCGTGGCGGAAATTTTTCTGGATCCGGGTCGCGAATTTGCCCTCTATCCCTTGAGTGATTCCGGTCCCCGACTGCGGCGAGAACCCCCCGGTGAACCCCAGGATCTCTTGGAAACGGTCCTGATCGCCGCCGTTGCCCGGTGCGAAGGATGCCAAACCATCACTGAACCGGATTCTTTAGCCCTGCTGTCTCGATTAACCCTGTGGACTTTAGAAGACTTAAGGCAAATTCTCCAGGACCAGGGTGCTATTTTTCTGGCTCACTTGCGCGTGTATCGACTCCCCGGGGCAGTCACCTCAGGGTGCCATTTTCCCAACCCAGACCGCATGGGAGCCACAATAGCCTTACCGATGCCCATTCCGGTAAATGATTCCGTGCCGGTTTTGAGCGATCGCACCTTTGCATCCCGTCGTTCTCAACTTGAACATCTGCTAGTCCCCCTACATCCTGAATTAGATGTCTTGCAAAAGGCGATCGCTCAACTTGCTCGTTCTCAACCCACCGCAGAAGACCTCGACCAAGATTTGCAGCAATTTCTCGGATTGGGAAATTCTGTTTCCTTTACCCCAGAAGATCCGGATTTATCCTGGATTACCACAATCGTTACTGTCGGCAATTCTCAAGATGCTCAGGGGTTTGAAAAGCTGGTACGGCAAGGGCTGCTGAAATTAGGGTTTAGCGGTCCCGAACTCATTCCTGACTCCAGCGTGGCGGGGGGAGGATTCGATTTTTATTGCGAAACGCCATATCTTATGGTAGGACAGTGTAAAGTAAAAAACCCCAAAACCGCGATCGTACAGAATCCCGCTCAACTGCTAACAGAGGCTATAAATTATCTCGGAACAGAACGATACGAGCGAGCAATTAAGTTGATCGTCGCGGCTGGAGAGTTAACTTTGGATGGGCTAAAAGTGGAAATTAAAAATCAGATGAGCGTCATCCGTCCCGAAACCCTGCAAAGTTTAGTTCAATTGCAAACTAAATATAAAGGTTCCGTGGATTTGCTCAAATTAAAGCAGTGTTTGCGTCAAGACCCTTATGGATGGGCCGACGATAAAGTTAATAGTTATATTGATAAAATCAAAGAATCAATTGAGTTGCGATCGCGCATTATTAAGCTAGTTAAACGACACCTAGAAAATGCCCGATTAGAACTGGCGGGGGTAGAAGCCCTTCATGCCTTATATGTCAGCTATAACCCCCATCATTTTATCCCCTTAAAAGAAATGCATGAAATTTTAATTGAACTAGCTTCTCCCCTCACGGGATACTTGGGGCGAATTAAAGGAAGTGATTGGCATAGCGATCGCTTTTACTATCTGCGAGATTTATCCCTTTAAAAAATAAAATCTCACTTGATTGGTTTAATTGCTTTGTAATTTTAATAAAATCGGGTTTCAATTTATTTTCTAATCCCCCCATTCTCTAACCCAGTGGGGGTTTTTCCGACTCAACCCTATTAATCTAAATGGAAAAAATCGCTCGGTATCGTGGATGTCTTCTCGGTTTAGCCGTGGGAGATGCACTGGGAACTACCTTAGAATTTAAACAACCGGGTACCTTTATCCCTATCACGGATATGGTGGGCGGAGGGATTTTTAACCTAAAACCTGGACAATGGACTGATGATACGTCAATGGCTTTATGTCTAGCAGAAAGTCTCATCGAAAAAAACGGTTTTGATGCAGTTAATCAGTTGGAAAAGTATTTACAATGGAAGGAAACTGGATACCTGAGCAGTACCGGGGACTGTTTTGATATTGGAAATACAGTACAGGAAGCCTTGGGGAGATTTCAGGAGACAAGAAACCCTTATTGTGGTGTTCCGGATGCCCATAGTGCGGGGAATGGTTCTCTAATGCGGTTAGCACCTGTTCCGCTATTTTATGCAAACAATCCTAATCTGGCGATCGCTAAATCAAAAGACAGTTCACGCACCACCCATGCCGCAGCCACAGCGGTTGATGCTTGTCGATATTTTGCCGGATTAATTGTCGGCGCAATCCACGGAATCAGTCGAGAAGAATTACTTTCGTCCTACTACAGCCCAGTTTCAGGCTATTGGCAAAAACATCCCTTAGTTCCAGAAATTGCCGAGATTGCTGCCGGTTCTTTCAAAACTCGTCAACCGCCCACGATTCAAGGCACGGGTTACGTCGTCAAATCTTTAGAAGCAGCATTGTGGGCTTTTTATCACAGTCAATGTTTTGAACAAGGTTGTTTATTAGCGGTTAATCTAGGGGGTAGTCCTAAATATGTAATGATGCTGCTGGACTACTAATAGAAATCTCCTTGGTTTATAAAAAATAAAAGCCAAAATTATTGCACTTCAATAAGCTAGACTTATAAAAAATATTTGAATTTCAAATATTTCTCTGGAATGGAAAATGTTAAATTAGGGCCATAAATTTTAGAGAAATTAACCCATAAAAAAATCGATGAATTCTCAACCCATCCAGAAGTCTAATGACTTGGAAGACTCTCAACCCGTCTGTCCTAGATGTGGATCTCATAACATCCGAAAGAATGGTCATATTCATAATGGTAAGCAAAATCATCAATGTAAGGACTGTGGCCGCCAGTTTGTTGAAAATAACTGTAAAAAATATATTTCCCAATCTATTAAAAAATGGATTGACAAGCTCTTACTGGAAAGAATATCTTTGGCTGGCATATGTAGAGTTTTTGAGGTTTCAGAAACTTGGCTACAGAAATACGTCAATGCCAAATATGACAAGGTTTCCAGGGAACTTGAAGTATCAGCTAAACCCCCAGGAAAACTAATCATTCAATGTGACGAACTTTGGTCTTATGTTCAAAACAAACAAAACCAACAGTGGGTGTGGCTCGCTTTAGATTTAGAAACCCGAGAAATTGTCGGATTTTATGTAGGAGATAGAAGTCAAAAAT